>NZ_AYXJ01000009.1:0-773252 GCF_000681415.1 Pandoraea sp. E26 | reverse complement strand
TGGTACAGGAGGCGGTACTGGTGGCGGTGGCGTCGGTGCGAGCAGCGGCGGTGGCGGCGGTGTCGGCGGCCCGGGCGGTCGTGGTATCGGTGGTGCCGCGGGCGGAAACGGACTGGCCGCGTTCGGCGGTCCGAGCGGTTTCGGTGGCGGCGGGGGATGTTCGATGAACGGTCAGAACGGTGAGGAACCGTGCCCCTGAGCCAATGATTGGGCTGTCGTCGCGCGCAAGGCTTGCGTGGGCTTCAGCGCTGTGGAAGGCATCTTGCAGGTTAATCGTCGGTTCCTGACGCGACCGGCTGGCGGCTTCGCCGCTTGCCGTGCCACCCCCCCGGCCCGTGATCAGGCTGTTCTCCCGGCGATGCGCCCCTTCGGTTGTCCGAAGGGGCGTTTTTTTGGGGGTGAGCAGACCGTCGACAGCAGTGGGGATATGGAAATGCCGATTATGTATTTCGCGTAAACCCGCATCTGTGGCAGCATCGCGGGTCTGGGTGACGATGGCGGCAGTGGGCCGCGCGTGGCCCACGTGGGCCCACCCGGCTCACACGATACTGAACGGGCGCCCATCAGGCGCCAGACAAGCAAAAGGAGAATTCGCACATGCTGTCCCGTCAACTGATCCATGCGATCCTCGGCGCCACGCTGGCCGTGGCTTCGCTCGGCGCCGCCGCGCAGACCGCCGACAAGCCCCTGAAGGTCGGCACCATGGCCGGCTCGGACGCCCAGATCTTCGAAGTCGTGAAGCAGGTCGCGCATAAGCGCGGCCTCGAAATCAAGATCATCGAGTTCAGTGACTACGCACAGCCCAACGCCGCGCTCGATGCCGGCGATCTGGACGCCAACGGCTTTCAGCACAAGCCGTTCCTCGACAGCCAGGTCAAGGATCGCGGCTACAAGATCGTGAGCGCGGGACTCACTTACGTCTCACCACTGGGCTTCTATTCCAGGAAGTACAAGTCGCTCAAGGATCTGCCCAACGGCGCGAAGGTCGGTATCCAGAACGACCCGTCGAACGGTAACCGCGCCCTGCTGCTGTTGCAGAAAGAGGGGCTGATCAAGTTGCGCGCCGGTGCCGGCGTCGACGGCAAGAACGCCACGCCGCTCGATATCGCCGAGAATCCGAAGAAGCTGAAGATCGTGGAATTGGAAGCCGCGCAATTGCCGCGTGCATTGCCGGACCTCGACGCCGCGTCGATCAACACCAACTTCGCGGCGCAGGCCGGTCTGGTGCCCAAGCGCGATGCGATTGCCATCGAGGACCTGAAGGGGCCTTACGCGAACCTGATCGCCGTGCGCGCGAAGGATGCGAACAAGCCCTGGGTCAAGCAACTGGTCGACGCTTACCACTCGGACGAAGTCAAGCAGTTCATCGACAAGCAGTTCAAGGGCGCGCTCATCGCCACGTGGTAAGCCACGATGCCGTGGCGTGACTTGCACGCCGCGCGGCCGGTGGGCAAAAAAACCGGGGCCATGGTCCCGGTTTTTTCATGCGCGCATCATTTGCAACGCGTCGTGCACCACGTCGCTGGCATGAAAGCGTTTGACTAGAATGGAAGTGTCATTCCGACGCAGGGGGGGCGCCATGTCCATGCTCAACGTTTCGATGATGCTCGTGGCATTGCTTGTCGGCTTCGCCGTCGGCATGCTGGTCGACCATTTCTGGGTCACCCATCACGACGAGCCCGCCAATCACAAGCGACTCGACTGGCACGAGATGTGGGAGCGTATCCGCCACCAGCACTGACGCTGGCATCCCGCCGGTCAGTTGCCGGGATGCTCGCGCAGCTTTCGCCATAGCGTCGACCGGCTGATGCCCAGCGCCTCGCAGGCGGCGCCCCGGTCGCCGCCGCACGCCGCGAGCGTGGCGCGAATGCGTGCCAGTTCCTCGGCGGCGCGTCGGGCGCGCCCGGTCTGCGCCAGTGGCGCGGCGCCGGTCTGTCGCACTCCGGGCTCGCCGACTTGCCGTCCCCCGTGCGTGGGGGGAACATCGGGCGACGCCGGCGCATCGATGCGCAGGGGTGCGCCACCCGCCGGATCGAGTTCCGGTGCAATCTCGACCAGCCGTGCGCGATCGATCTCACGCGCCTCCACCACATCGGCGCAGACGACCGCAATGCGCTCGAGCAGATTTTCCAGTTCGCGCACATTGCCGGGCCAGCGATAAGTCGCCAGCAGTGGCAGTAGCGACGCCTGCAGGGCTTCGACGCTCATGCGCGCGCCGGCGCGCGCGAGGGCGCGCTCCAGAAAGAGCGGGGTGAGGCGTGGCAGGTCGTCCATGCGCTCGCGCAACGGCGGCAGCACCATGCGCAGGATGTTGAGCCGGTAATACAGGTCTTCGCGGAACAGACCGGCGGCCACCTGCTGCCGAAGGTCGCGGTGCGTTGCGGCGATCACGCGCACGTCGCACGGCACCGGTTCGGTCGCACCGAGCCGCAGCACCTCGCGCTCCTGAAGCACGCGCAGCAGGCGCGTTTGCAGCGGCATCGGCATTTCGCCGATTTCGTCGAGAAAGATCGTGCCGTTGTGGGCCGTCTCGAACAGGCCGGCCTTGCCGCCGCGCCGCGCGCCGGAGAACGCGCCGTCTTCATAGCCGAAGAGCTCGCTCTCGAGCAGCGTCTCGGGAAACGCCGCGCAATTGATCGCCACGAAGGGATAGTCGCGTCGTCGACTGGCGTTGTGGATGCCCTGCGCGAGCAATTCCTTGCCGGTGCCGCTCTCGCCGTGCACAAGCACGGTCGAATCCGTCTGGGCGTAGCGGCGCGCCAGCGCGCGCACCTGCGTCATCGCAGCCGAGTCGCCGATCAGATCGTCGAGCCGGTAGCGCGCCACAAGGTGTCGCGGGCGGTGACGCGAACGCAGCGAACGGTCCACACGCGCAAACGCTTGCGAGTCCTGGCACGTGAGGAGCGCGCCTGTGAGCGTGCCCTGATCCAGCAGCGGGATGCGGTTGACGACCCACGTCTTGCCCGCCATGGAAACGATCGCCTCCAGTTCGGCGCTCGCGCTCTCCAGGGTGCGGGAAATGTCCAGTGCCGGCGCGATGGCGTCGAGCGGTCGGCCGACGGCGTCGATCGCATTCACGCCGAGCATGCCGGCCATCGACGCATTGATCGCCTCCACCCGGCCATCGAGGTCGACGGCGGCCACGCCTTCGTGCAGATGTCGGAGCACGGTGTCGAGACGCTCGCGCCGCTGCGCTTCGATGCGTCCGAAGCGCGCGACTTCCAGCGCCGTGTCGAACGCCGCGCGCACCGAGTCCTGCGAATAGAGAAACACGCCCGTGAGCCCCGCGCGCTCGGCCAGTTCGGTCACCAGGCCGGGGCCGACGATGACTTCCATACCTTCGTCGCGCAGTCGATGCACGAGGTCTTCGGCGTCATGCGCGTCGTGATAGGCATGCTGCGGGATATCGAGATGAAACGCGCTCTTGAAGCGTTCGAATTCGGCGGCCGGGCGTGCATACGACACCAACGCGATGCGCGACGCAGGCGATGGCGAGGGCAGTGCGCGGCGCGCCCGGGCGAGCGCGTGCATGACATCGAAGCCGGTGACTTTCACGAGCACGACGGGCAGTGCGACGCGCTCGCGCAGGAATGCGCCATTCGAGCCCGCCGCGACGATACCGTCGACGCTGCCCGCGGGCAGCCGCGCCAGCGCGTCGATCACGGCTTCGTAGCCTTTGTCGATGATCTGGACGTCGGCGACGGCCGTGTAATCGGGCACGATGTCGCGATAGAGTTCGCCGAGCTTGCTGATGCCCACCGCCCAGATCACCGGCTTCCTGACGGCGGTGACGGTCGACTGCGCAAGCGCCGTGCGCAACAATCCGCCGGAGGCGGGCAGTGGCATCGGCACACGGGCGGACAGGTCGGTAGCGTTGGGTTTCGGCATGGCGCGGCTTGTGGAAAAGCGAGGGCGACGCGTCAGTCTGGGCGCGTGGAACAGCAATGATCGTAGCATATTGCGACAACGCGTTTCATATTTCGTTTCAAATTGAAATGATTTGCGACGTGGTCGCAGCGCGGCGCACGGGGTTCGCCTTGACGTAAACGTCAGGTGCGCGAAGAATTTCCTTTGATAAATGAACGCGTTACGCATTGGTGCGCCGCGTGCGACGCCCGGTGCGATCAGCCTGCTCCGGCGTCTGGCACGCTCATTGCTATAACAAGCCACTGCATTTCAACCCAGCGCGATCCGGCGATTTCCGACCGTTCGTCGCGCGTGACACGACCGAGGGATTCACGTGACGCAAACCATTCGTTCGGCCGGCGCCGCCTTCCGCGAGGCCGTCAAGACCGAGCAACCGTTGCAGGTTGTCGGTGCGATCAACGCCAACCACGCCCTGCTGGCCAAGGCGGCCGGCTTCAAGGCGATTTATCTGTCCGGCGGCGGCGTCGCGGCCGGCTCGCTCGGGTTGCCCGATCTGGGCATCTCCACGCTCGACGATGTGCTGACCGATGTGCGCCGCATTACGGACGTCTGCGACCTGCCGCTGCTGGTCGATGTCGACACCGGGTTCGGTCCGTCGGCGTTCAACATTGCACGTACGGTGCAGTCGCTCATCAAATTCGGCGCCGGCGCCATGCACATCGAGGATCAGGTCGGTGCGAAGCGTTGCGGCCACCGTCCGGGCAAGGCGATCGTGACACAGCAGGAGATGGTCGATCGCATCAAGGCCGCGGTCGACGCGCGCACCGACGAGAACTTCGTCATCATGGCGCGTACGGACGCGTTGGCCGTGGAAGGTCTGCAGGCGGCCATCGACCGCGCTTGCGCGTGCGTGGAAGCGGGCGCCGACATGATCTTCCCGGAAGCGATGACCGAACTGCCGATGTACCGCCAGTTCGCCGATGCGGTGAAGGTGCCGGTGCTCGCCAACATCACCGAGTTCGGCTCGACCCCGTTGTTCACCGTGGAAGAGCTCAGGAGCGCGCAGGTCGGGTTGGTGCTGTATCCGCTGTCGGCGTTCCGCGCGATGAACAAGGCGGCCGAGAACGTGTACCACACGATTCGTCGCGACGGCACGCAAAAGGCCGTGCTCGACACCATGCAAACCCGCGCCGAGCTCTATGAGAGCATTGGCTATCACGCGTACGAGCAGAAGCTCGACGCGTTGTTCGCGCAACAGAAATAACCGAATCCCTGATCTGGAGGAATGAGCATGAGCGAGACGACCGCCACCGGCTTCAAGCCCAAGAAATCCGTCGCCCTGTCGGGCGTGACCGCCGGCAACACCGCCCTGTGTACGGTGGGCCGCTCGGGCAACGACCTGCACTATCGCGGCTACGACATCCTGGATCTGGCGCAGACCTCGGAGTTCGAGGAAATCGCGTATCTGCTGGTCTACGGCAAGCTGCCGACGGTGGCTGAACTGCGCGGCTACAAGGCCAAACTCAAGTCGCTGCGTGGCCTGCCGGCCGCGGTGAAGGAAGCCCTCGAGGCCGTGCCCGCCGCCGCGCACCCGATGGACGTGATGCGCACCGGGGTATCGGTGCTGGGCACCGTGCTGCCCGAAAAGGACGACCACAACATTCCGGGCGCGCGCGACATCGCCGACCGCCTCATGGCGAGCCTGGGCTCGATGCTCCTGTACTGGTTCCACTACAGCCAGAATGGCGTGCGCATCGATGTCGAGACCGACGACGACAGCATCGGCGGGCACTTCCTGCACCTGCTCCACGGTCGGAAGCCGTCGGATCAGTGGGTGCGTGCGATGCACACGTCGCTGATCCTGTACGCCGAGCACGAGTTCAACGCATCGACCTTCACCGCTCGCGTGATCGCGGGCACGGGTTCCGACATGCACTCGGCCATTACCGGGGCCATCGGCGCGCTGCGCGGTCCGAAGCATGGCGGCGCCAACGAAGTGGCGTTCGAAGTGCAAAAGCGTTACGACTCGCCGGACGAGGCCGAGGCCGACATCCGCAAGCGTGTCGAGAACAAGGAAGTGATCATCGGCTTCGGTCACCCCGTCTATACCGTGAGCGACCCGCGCAACAAGGTCATCAAGGAAGTCGCGCATCAGTTGTCGAAAGATCAGCAGAACACTGCCATGTACGACATCGCCGAGCGTCTGGAGTCGGTCATGTGGGACGTCAAGAAGATGTTCCCGAACCTCGACTGGTTCAGCGCCGTGAGCTATCACATGATGGGCGTGCCGACCGCGATGTTCACGCCGCTGTTCGTGATCGCCCGTACGTCGGGTTGGAGCGCACACATCATCGAGCAGCGCATCGACAACAAGATCATTCGCCCGAGCGCCAACTACACCGGTCCGGAAGATCAGAAGTTCGTACCGATCGAGCAACGCTGAGCCGTCCATGAACACCGAATACCGTAAATCGCTGCCCGGCACGTCGCTGGATTACTTCGACGCCCGCGCTGCCGTCGAGGCCATCGCGCCGGGCGCCTACGACACCTTGCCCTACACGTCGCGCGTGCTCGCCGAGAACCTCGTGCGCCGGTGCGATCCGGCCACGCTGGCCGAGTCGCTCAGGCAACTGATCGAGCGACGCCGCGACCTCGACTTTCCGTGGTTTCCCGCCCGTGTGGTGTGCCACGACATTCTTGGCCAGACGGCGCTCGTCGACCTCGCCGGTCTGCGTGATGCGATTGCCGCGCAAGGGGGCGATCCGGCGCTCGTGAACCCGGTGGTGCCCACGCAACTTGTGGTCGATCACTCCCTGGCGGTGGAGTGCGGCGGTTTCGATCCGGATGCCTTCGCCAAGAACCGCGCCATCGAAGATCGCCGCAACGAAGACCGCTTCGACTTCATCAACTGGACGAAGAAGGCGTTTCGCAACGTCGACGTGATTCCGCCGGGCAACGGCATTCTTCACCAGATCAACCTGGAGCGCATGAGCCCGGTGATTCAGGTGACGGACGGCGTGGCGTATCCCGACACGCTCGTGGGCACCGATTCGCATACCCCGATGGTCGATGCCCTCGGCGTGATTGCCGTCGGCGTGGGCGGGCTCGAAGCGGAAAGTGTGATGCTCGGGCGTGCCTCGTGGATGCGTTTGCCGGACATCGTCGGCGTGGAGCTCACGGGCAAACCGCAGCCGGGCATCACCGCCACGGACATCGTGCTCGCGCTCACCGAATTCCTGCGCAAGGAAAAGGTGGTCTCGGCCTACCTCGAGTTCTACGGCGAGGGCGCGGCGAATCTCACGTTGGGCGATCGGGCCACGATCTCGAACATGGCCCCCGAGTTCGGCGCCACGGCCGCGATGTTCTACATCGACGCGCAGACCATCAAATATCTGAAGCTCACCGGTCGCGACGACGCGCTCGTCGCGTTGGTCGAGACCTACGCCCGGCAGACCGGCCTGTGGGCCGACAGCCTGAAGACGGCGGTGTACGAGCGCGTGCTCCGGTTCGATCTGTCGAGCGTGGTGCGCAATATTGCGGGGCCGTCGAATCCGCACAAGCGCGTGCCCACGAGCGAGCTGGCAGCACGGGGCATCAGCGGCAAGGTGGAGAACGAGCCGGGGCGCATGCCCGACGGCGCGGTCATCATTGCCGCGATCACGAGCTGCACGAACACCAACAACCCGCGCAACATGATCGCGGCGGGGTTGTTCGCGCGCAATGCGAATCGCGCCGGCCTCGCGCGCAAGCCGTGGGTGAAGAGCTCGCTGGCCCCTGGCTCCAAGGCCGTTACGCTGTATCTCGAAGCGGCGGGGCTGCTGCCTGAGCTGGAAAAGCTCGGCTTCGGCGTGGTCGCGTACGCTTGCACGTCGTGCAACGGCATGTCGGGTGCGCTCGACCCGGCGATCCAGCAGGAGATCATCGAGCGCGACCTTTACGCGACCGCCGTGCTCTCGGGCAATCGCAACTTCGACGGCCGCATCCACCCGTACGCGAAGCAGGCGTTTCTCGCATCGCCGCCGCTGGTGGTGGCCTACGCCATTGCCGGCACGATCCGCTTCGACATCGAAAAAGACGTGCTCGGCGTGGACGCCGACGGCAAGCCGCTGCGGCTGGCCGACCTGTGGCCGACAGACGAGGAGATCGACGCGATCGTCGCCAGCAGCGTCAAGCCGGAGCAGTTCCGGCGCGTGTACGAACCGATGTTCGCCGCGTCGGTGGCGCAGGGCGAGCGCGCCGAGCCGCTGTACGACTGGCGCGAGAAGAGCACCTATATTCGCCGGCCACCATACTGGGAAGGCGCGTTGGCCGGTGAGCGCACGCTGCGCGGCATGCGGGCGCTGGCCGTGCTGGGCGACAACATCACGACCGACCACCTCTCGCCGTCGAACGCCATCATGGCCGACAGTGCGGCGGGCGAGTACCTGGCGAAGATGGGCCTGCCGGAAGAGGACTTCAATTCGTACGCCACACATCGCGGCGATCACCTGACGGCGCAACGCGCCACGTTCGCCAACCCGACGCTCAAGAACGAGATGGTCGTGGTCGACGGTCAGGTCAAGGCGGGCTCGCTCGCGCGCATCGAGCCGGAAGGCAAGATCACGCGCATGTGGGAAGCCATCGAGACCTATATGGCGCGCAAGCAGCCGCTCATCGTGATCGCCGGGGCCGACTACGGTCAGGGCTCGTCACGGGACTGGGCGGCCAAGGGCGTGCGTCTGGCCGGCACCGAGGCGATCGTTGCGGAAGGCTTCGAGCGTATTCACCGCACCAACCTCGTGGGCATGGGCGTGTTGCCGCTCGAGTTCAAACCGGGTACCAATCGCAAGACGCTCGGCATCGACGGCAGCGAGACGTTCGACGTGATCGGCGAGCGCACGCCGCGCGCCGAGCTGACGCTGGTGATCCACCGCCGCAACGGCGAGCGCGTGGAGGTGCCCGTGACCTGCCGTCTCGATACGGCGGAGGAAGTCTCGATTTATGAGGCGGGCGGGGTGCTGCAGCGCTTCGCTCAGGACTTTCTGGAATCGTCGCAAGCGGCGGCCTGAGGAGAGACGTGATGGCGCATCAGCCACAAATCCGCATCCCCGCCACGTATATGCGCGGCGGCACCAGCAAGGGCGTGTTTTTCCGGCTTCAGGACCTGCCGCCCGCGGCGCAGACGCCGGGCGCGGCGCGCGACGCGCTGCTCATGCGTGTGATCGGCAGCCCCGACCCGTACGGCAAGCAGATCGACGGCATGGGCGGCGCCACGTCGAGCACGAGCAAGACGGTCATCATCGCGAAGAGCGAGCGCCCCGGGCACGATGTGGACTACCTGTTCGGGCAGGTCTCGATCGACTCGAAGTTCGTCGACTGGAGCGGCAATTGCGGCAACCTGTCGGCGGCCGTCGGCCCGTTCGCCATCAGCGGCGGGCTGGTCGATCCGGCGCGGGTGCCGTGCGATGGCGTGGCCGTCGTGCGTATCTGGCAGGCGAACATCGGCAAGACGATCGTTGCGCACGTGCCGATGACCGACGGTGCGGTGCAGGAGACGGGGGATTTCGAGCTCGACGGCGTGACCTTTCCCGCCGCGGAGGTGCAGCTGGAATTTCTCGACCCGGCCGCCGAGGAAGACGGTGACGGCGGCGGGGCGATGTTCCCGACAGGCCATCTCGTCGACGACCTCGAAGTGCCCGGCGTGGGCACGTTCAAGGCCACGATGATCAATGCCGGCATTCCGACCATCTTCCTCAACGCGGAGGATATCGGCTACCGCGGCACGGAATTGCAGGACGCGATCAACGGCGACCCCAAGGCGCTCGCGATGTTCGAGACGATCCGCGCGCACGGGGCGATTCGCATGGGACTGATCAAGGACGTGTCGGAGGCGGCCACCCGCCAGCACACGCCCAAGGTCGCGTTCGTGGCAAAGCCGGCGAGCTACACCGCGTCGAGCGGCAAGGCCGTCGACGCGGGCGACATCGACTTGCTGGTGCGCGCGTTGTCGATGGGCAAGCTGCACCACGCGATGATGGGCACGGCGGCGGTCTGCATCGGGGCCGCGGCCTCGATTCCGGGCACGCTCGTCAATCTGGCGGCCGGCGGCGGGGCGCGTAACGCCGTGCGCTTCGGGCATCCGTCGGGTACGCTGCGCGTGGGTGCCGAGGCGAAGGAAGTCGGTGGCGAATGGACGGTCACGAAGGCCATCATGAGCCGCAGCGCGCGCGTGTTGATGGAAGGATGGGTGCGCGTTCCGGGGGACGCGTTCTGAAGGTGAACCGCTGATGTGTTGACGGAGGTGGACAATGTCCTCAGGCATCTCGAACGTGCGCCCCGCACCCGACAAGGTTCTCACGGATATTGTCGACTACGTCCTCTCCTACGAGATCCGCAGCGATCTGGCCTTCGAGACCGCTCGCTATTGTCTGATCGACACGCTCGGCTGCGGCTTCGAGGCGCTCTCCTATCCCGCCTGCACCAAATTGCTCGGGCCCATCGTGCCGGGCACGGTCGTGCCCAACGGCGCGAAGGTGCCCGGCACGCCCTATCAGCTCGATCCGGTACAGGCGGCGTTCAGCCTCGGGGCGATGATTCGCTGGCTCGACTTCAACGACACCTGGCTGGCGGCCGAGTGGGGACATCCGTCCGATAACCTGGGCGGCATTCTGATGACCGCCGACTGGCTGTCGCGCACGGCCGTGGCGCAGGGGCTGCCCGCGCTCACGATGCGCCATGTACTCACCGCCATGATCAAGGCGCACGAAATCCAGGGCTGTCTCGCACTGGAAAACGCGTTCAACCAGGTCGGACTCGATCACGTCGTGCTGGTGAAGGTGGCGTCGACAGCGGTCGTTGGGGAAATGCTCGGCCTGTCGCGAGACGAAATGATCAATGCGCTGTCGCTCGCGTTCGTCGACGGTCAGAGCCTGCGCACCTATCGACATGCCCCGAACACCGGCAGCCGGAAGTCCTGGGCGGCAGGCGATGCGACCAGCCGCGCGGTGCGTCTCGCGCTCATGGCCCGCACCGGGGAGATGGGGTATCCGTCGGTGCTCACGGCCAAGCCATGGGGCTTCTACGACGTGCTGTTCAGGGGGCGGCCGTTTGCGTTCCAGCGACCGTACGGGACCTACGTCATGGAGAACGTGCTGTTCAAGATCTCGTTTCCCGCCGAATTCCATGCGCAAACGGCCGCCGAGGCGGCGATGACGCTGCATGGTCGCCTGCAGGCGATGGGGCGCAGTGCGCAGGACATCGCTTCGGTTGTCATTCGCACGCATGCGGCGGCGATTCGCATCATCGACAAGCAGGGGCCGCTTGCCAATCCTGCCGACCGCGATCACTGCATCCAGTACATGGTGGCGGTGCCGCTGTTGTTCGGGCGGCTCACGGCCGATGACTACGAAGACGGGGTCGCGGCCGATCCGCGTATCGACGCGTTGCGTGCGAAGATCGTCTGCCAGGAAGACCCGCAGTTCACGCGCGACTACCACGATCCGGACAAGCGCTCGATCGCCAACGGATTGACGGTGACGCTCGCCGACGGTACCCGGCTCGACGAAGTGCTGGTGGAGTATCCGATTGGCCACAGGCGCCGTCGGGCGCAGGGCATGCCGCTGCTGGTGGAGAAATTCAAGACGAACCTCGCGCGGCGCTTCGCCGCGCGACAGCAGACGCGTATTCTCGACGTTGCGCTCGATCAGCAGCGACTCGAGGCCATGCCCGTGCACCAGTTCGTTGATTTGCTGGTGTGATCGCCGAGCGCGACAGCGTGCCGCCGCGCCGCCGTCGAAGCGAGGCGCGATGAACGGCGCGACAAGAAGCGGCGCGCGATGTGCCCGATGTGCGCCGCGGGGACTCAGGCCTTGTGCGAGTAGCGCAGGCGGGCCATTTGCTCGGCGCTGTCGGTCAGCAGGCCGGCGGCATCGGCGATGGCCTTTTCCAGCGTGGTCGGCCCGAACGTCAGCGAGAAGCAACCGGAGAATACGCGCGACAGGTTCTCGAGCGCGCCGCGGTCGATGGCGCCGGACAGCAGCGAGGCCGTCGCCCCCGCCTTGATCGCGATTTGTGCGGCGATCATCGGGGTCTTGCCGGAGAGTGTCTGGCCGTCGCTGCGACCTTCGCCGGTGATGAGCCAGTCGGCACCTTCCACCGCCTGCGGCAGGCCGACGCGCTCGGCCACGACCTCGGCGCCGGAACGGAACTGCGCGCCCAGCAGATGCAGAGCGAAGCCCAGTCCGCCCGCTGCACCGGCGCCAGCACGGCTGGCCGCCTCGTTGGCATTGAACGCGCGATGCGCATGTCCGGCGAAGTGCGCGATGGCGCGGTCGAGCGGTTCGATCTGCGCTTGGCTTACGCCCTTCTGCGGCCCGAAGATCGCCGTGGCGCCCTGCGTGCCGTTGAGCGGATTGTTCACATCGGACATGGCGATCAGTTCGCAGTCCTTCAGACGTGCGTCGAGACCGTTCAGATCGATGGAGGCGACCCGGTGCAGGGCGGCCGGCACCGGCGGCACCACCTCGCCCGCATCGTCGAGCAGTCGCGCACCGAGGCCGACGAGCAGGCCGGCGCCGCCGTCGTTCGTGCTGCTGCCGCCCAGGCCGATGAGCACGCGGCGCGCACCGGTGTCGAGCAGGGCGCGCAGCAATTCGCCAAGGCCCACGGTCGAGCGTTCCGCCACGGGCGTCTGCATGCCGACCGGATCGGTAATGCTCACCACGTTGGCGCTCTCGAGCACACCGGTGCCGTCGGGCATGACGCCGTACTCGGCCGTCACCGACGCCTGACCCGCGCCACGCACCGACAGCGGCACGCGGCGTCCGCCGGCCGAGAGCAGGGCGTCGAGCGTACCCTCGCCGCCGTCGGCCATGGGGCGCAGCCGCAAATCGGCCTGCGGCAACGCACGCGCGATGCCTGCGGCAATGGCGCGCGCCACTTCCGGCGCACTCAACGAACCTTTGAACGAATCGGGGGCGATGACGATGATCGGGGCTTGCGCGTTGCTGGACATGGAAATCGGGACAGTCGCAAAAATGGATACGGATTGGCGGCGCTCGCGCGCCCCACGGGTGCCAACATTCGGCCCGCGCGTCGTTGTCGCTTTTGGCGTACCGGCCGGACGGTCAATCCGGGGCCCGGTGGGCGGGGTGCACTTCGGCTCGCGGCAGGATCGTGCGCGAGGCGCAGCGGCGCAGTGTGACAGAAACCAGCAATATACGCGATTCGGGCCAGCGCGCATTGCGCGAATTGCCATGCTATGAATAACACGGGTAAGATGAGCGCCAACTGGCGGTGCGTGGCAGGCGATACACCGGCGGCGCCAGTGCCGAATTCGGCAGCACTAACGAACATGACGGCGTGCGTTGCGGCCTGACACGGATGCATCAAGACATCGCGTGGCCGCAGCCATCGGGCGCCGCGACCAGATACCAGGTTGTCGTCACCACGGCGCCCGCCCGCGCGGCCGGCGCCGCACAAGGCGCGTGCGGCAACCGTTTGCGAGCGTGGAGCAGGGCATGAACCGGGGAATGGGCAGGATTTCCATGACGATGCGCGGGGCAACGCGCAATGTTGCAGGGGCGCTGGCGCTGGCCATGTGGCTGACCGGTTGCGCACCGACGGCACCCGTCGTGGCGAAGGACGAACCGCCGCTGGGCAGCGTCGCCGACGTTGCACCGGAAAATGTAAAAGTCGAGACGTTGCCGGCCTATCGCGACACGGTCGAGGATGCCCGCGCGAACGGCGCGGTCTGGCAGGGATCGTCCAAAAAGACGTATGTACGCGTGAGTGCCTGCACGGCGAGGCTGTGGAAGAAGCAACTGCCGTACGCGCGTTTGCAGCGCAGCAAGGCGGGTGCCGGCCAGACGCTGCAACTCTCTTCGTCCGAAGACGGCGTACTCGCCATTCTCGACCTGGCGCCGCACCGACCGGGCAGCGAAGGCTCGCTCTATCTGGGCGCCACGGGCCCGCAATCGCTTGCCGACGCCGTGCGTCAGTGCCTCTGAGTTGGTCCTCGCGAGTCGCCGGGGGATTCCGGCCCGGCGCGCGCGACACGCCACCCCTCACCCGGTCGCGCGATATCGCGCCATATTGAGCTAGCCTCCCGGACCACGCCGATGGCCGCGCCGGCTGTCACGGTGCCGTCACCGACATGCCATACAACGGCGGGGTATCATGACGGCAAACGCGCGGCCGCCCGGGCCGTGCGAAGGCTTTTACTGCGTGTGTTCCGATGTCCCATACCGAATCCGCCGAAACTGTCGCGCCCACCGGTGCCTCCGAGGCGCTCGCTGTCGGCGGCGACGCCGCGCCCGCTTCGCTGAACCCGCGTCAGGAAGCGCTCTTCGATGCGGTTCGCCGTGACGGTTTTCTCACGGTCGACGAGCTCGCGGTGCGTTTCGACGTCACGCCGCAAACGATCCGTCGCGATATCAATTTCCTGGCCGAGCGCAAGTGGGTGCGGCGCTATCACGGTGGCGTGGGGTTGCCGGGCGGCGCGGAAAACGACGCCTACGACGCCCGCCAAACGCAACTCGCCGACGAAAAGCGCCGCATCGCCGTGCGCCTTGCCGAACAGATTCCCGATCACGCTTCGCTGTTCATCAACCTCGGTACCACGACCGAAGCGGTCGCGCGCGCGCTCTCGCGCCATCGCGGCTTGCGTGTCATCACCAACAACCTGCACGTGGCGGCCATGATGAGCAGCTACGCGGATGCCGAGGTCATCATTACCGGTGGTGTCGTTCGCGCCCGTGACCAGGGCGTGACCGGCGAAGCGACGCTCGATTTCATCCGACAGTTCAAAGTCGACTTTGGCATTGTGGGCATCTCGGCCATCGATGCCGACGGCACGCTGCGTGACTTCGATTACCGCGAAGTGCGTGTTGCCGAGGCCATCATCGCGCATTCGCGCACGGTGTTTCTGGCCGCGGATCACAGCAAGTTCGGCCGCCCCGCGCTCGTCCGCCTGGGCCATTTGTCGCAAATCGATGCGCTTTTCACCGACCGCCCGGTGCCACCCGGCATGGCGCAGGTGATTGCCGAGGCCGGCACCCTGGTCCACGTGGCAGACGACGCCTGACCCCCCGGCGCGAACTCGCGCATCGGTACCGCAAAATGCGCGAATCCGAAACTCAAGTCGCGTGATCTGTTAGAATTCGAACATTGATGTTCGTAAGTGAACGTAATTGAGCACAAAACGAACGCAAAACGAACATCAATCGAACATTTTCGAACTTTCACAGATTTGACGCCCATTTCCCGGGAGTGACGCCGTGCAGACACCTGCCCAATCGCCATCGGACAACCCGCTCGCGCCCTACGACCTGTTGATCGTGGGCGGAGGCATCAACGGCACGGGCATCGCGCGCGACGCGGCCGGGCGCGGCCTTCGCGTGCTGCTCGTCGAGCAGGACGATCTCGCCTCGCACACGTCGTCGGCCAGCACCAAGCTGATTCACGGCGGGCTGCGCTATCTCGAGTATTACGAATTCGGTCTGGTGCGCAAGGCGTTGCAAGAGCGTGAGGTATTGCTGCGCGCGGCGCCGCACATCATGTGGCCATTGCGCTTTGTCATGCCGCACATGCCGAATCTGCGCCCGGCGTGGCTGATTCGCGCGGGCCTGTTCCTGTACGATCATCTGGCGCGACGCGAAATCCTGCCCGGCTCGCGCGGCATCGATCTGCGCCGGCATCCGGCCGGCGCGCCGCTGCGACGCGATCTGACGCGCGGTTTCGTATACTCCGACGGCTGGGTGCAGGACGCGCGCCTGGTCGTACTCAATGCGCAGGATGCCGCCGAGCGTGGTGCGACCATTCTCACGCGCACGCGACTCATCGGCGCCGAGCGCGGCGACACGCTGTGGATCGCCCAGCTGGAAACCCCGGAAGGCACGCATCAGACCGTGCGCGCGAGGGCCATCGTCAATGCGGCGGGGCCGTGGGTCGGACATTTGCTGGGCGATGTGCTTCACCAGCAGGCAACGCACCGCGTGCGCATGGTCAAGGGCAGCCACATCGTCACGCGCAGACTGTTCGATCACGATCACGCCTACATCTTCCAGAACCCCGACAAGCGCATCATCTTTGCGATTCCGTACGAGGGCGAGTTCACGCTGATCGGCACGACCGATATCGAATACCACGGCGACCCGGCGAAGGTGGCGATCGACGATGAAGAGATCGCTTACCTCTGCAAGTCGGCGAGCGAATATTTCACCAAGGCAATCGCGCCGGCCGACGTCGTATGGACCTACGCGGGCGTGCGGCCGCTGATGGAGGAGGAAGTCTCGAATCCGTCGGCGGTCACGCGCGACTACAAGCTCGAACTCGACGCCCCGGTCAGTCGCGCGCCCCTGCTCTCGGTCTTCGGGGGCAAGATCACGACATACCGGCGCCTGGCCGAGGAGGCCATGTCGCACTTGCGAGGCCCCCTCGGGTTCACGCACGGCGACTGGACGGCGGCGGCACCGTTGCCAGGCGGCGACATGGCACAGCCGGACGCCGGCGCCTTCGCGGCGTCGCTACAGGCGCAACTGCCGTGGTTGCCGCGGACGCTCGCGCAGCGCTATGCACGCACGTACGGCACGCGCACGCACGTCCTCGTCGGTGAAGCCAATTCGCTCGACGGTCTGGGCGAGTGTGTCTGCGGCGATCTCTACGACGCCGAGCTGCGCTATCTTGTGCAGTACGAATGGGCTTGCACCGCGCAGGACGTGCTATGGCGTCGCACCAAGCTGGGACTGCATGTCGGTCCGCAAGGCGAGGCCCGCGTGCGGGAATGGTTCGCGCAACACAGGGAAATGGCCGCCTGAGTGCCGTTACCAGCGAAGAGACAGGAGGCAAGCACGATGGCAGGGGGCAAGTACATCCTCGCGTTCGATCAGGGCACCACCAGCTCACGGGCGTTGCTGTTCGATCGCGACGGACGTGTCGTGTCGACCGCGCAGAAGGAGTTTCGCCAGATTTATCCGCATCCGGGCTGGGTCGAACACGACCCGCGCGAGATCTGGGCAACGCAAGCCGGCGTCGCCGCCGAGGCGCTCACGCACGCCGGCGTCGGCGGGATCGACATCGCCGCCATCGGGATCACCAACCAGCGAGAGACGACCATCGTGTGGGATCGTCGGACCGGCGAGCCCGTCTACAACGCCATCGTCTGGCAGGACCGGCGCACCGCGGACTTCTGCGACGGTTTGCGCGCGGGCGGCCACGAGGCGCTCGTCTCGAGCCGCACGGGTCTTCGGATCGACGCCTACTTCTCGGGCAGCAAGGTGCGCTGGATTCTCGATAACGTCGACGGTGCGCGCGACGCGGCCGAGGCCGGGCATCTCGCGTTCGGCACGGTCGACAGCTGGCTCGTGTGGCATCTCACGGGCGGTGCACTGCATGCAACCGACGTATCGAATGCGTCGCGCACCATGCTTTTCAACATTCACTCGCTCGAATGGGACGACGAACTGCTTGCGCTGCTCGGCGTGCCGCGCAGCATGTTGCCGGACGTGCGTTCGTCGAGCGAAGTCTACGGCCATACGGCGACGCCGCTGTTCTCCGCGCCGGTGCCGATTGCCGGCATCGCGGGCGATCAGCAGGCGGCGCTCTTCGGGCAGATGTGTCTCGCGCCGGGCATGGTGAAGAACACATACGGCACCGGTTGCTTCATGGTGATGAACACCGGCGACAAGCCCCAAGTGTCGAGCCATAACCTGCTCACGACCGTGGCCTGGAAGATCGGCGACCGTGTGGACTACGCGCTGGAGGGCAGCATCTTCATTGGCGGCGCGGTGGTTCAGTGGCTGCGCGACGGACTGGGCATCATCCGGCATTCGCGCGACGTCGAGGCGCTCGCGACCAGCGTGCCCGACGCCGACGGCGTGGTACTCGTTCCCGCCTTCGCCGGTCTTGGCGCACCGCACTGGCAGCCGCGCGCGCGCGGCACGCTGTTCGGCGCCACGCGCGGCACGACGGCCGCGCATGTGGCGCGTGCGGCACTCGACAGCATCGCCTTCCAGACGCTCGACGTGCTGCGCGCCATGGAGGCGGACGCTGGCATGCAGGTGGCCGAGCTGCGCGTGGACGGCGGGGCGGCCGCGAACGATCTGCTCATGCAGTGGCAGGCGGACCTGCTCGGCGCGGATGTCGTGCGGCCGGAGGTCATCGAAACGACGGCCGCCGGGGCCGCCTATCTGGCGGGGCTGGCGGTCGGCTTCTGGCCCGATATCGACACGCTCGAGCGTCAGTGGAAACTCCAGCGACACTTCTCGCGCCATTTGTCCGAGGACGAGATTGCGCGGGCGGTGAGCCGTTGGCAGCGCGCGGTACGCGCGGCGAAGTCCTGGGCGGAAGACGCCTGAGCAAGCGCCGTCGTCAGCGCAGCGCCCGGCCCGGTGCGACGTGGCGGCGGTCGCCGGCGGCATCGTGACGCCGGTGCCGCCAGCTCGCGCATCGTTCGCGCGGATGGCGTCGGGCCGATTTCGCTGATTTCGCCGATCTCGCCGGGCTCGCCGGTGAGAGCGAGCGGGCGCAGGGACTCAGGGCGCAAGGCCCGGTTCGGCGCATTTGCATGATCCCCTCCCTGACGGTGTCGGCCGTCGATTTCCAGCACGAGGTGCAATCCGTCCGCGCTCGGGGCGCTCCCGGCGAAGGATAGGCATCGGGCGTGCCGGGGCCATGTGGCGTTCATGGCTTGATTCCCGAGACAGTCGACTCAGCGAAGAGGCTTCCCCGAGAGCGGACGGCTTGCCCCATGCTTTATGCGAGAAGCATGCCAATCGATGCAAGCCGATGAATTCAATGGGGAATTCACCATTCGAAACGCGTGGGTCGTCAGTGTGCGCGCGAAAACGTTTCAGGATTGAAAGGCTGCCTGAGCGGCTCGCGGAAGATGTTGCATCGCAGGGATTCGATTGCCGAAGGGGCGAGCGGCGAGAAGGGCAATACCGTATCGGTGACGGCAAATTAGGCAATGGACTTGACAGTCAATGCCGGCGGGCATTTGCGACGTCGGAAGGTGACTTATGCAAAGGGTTATCAACAGATGTTGTGGATATCCTTGACGGTCCCGCGCGGCAGGCCCGCCCCGGCCACGAGACCGGAGCGGGCCGTGCGGCACCGCGGCACCGCGGCATCGCGGTGTCAGGCGGCCGGTGCCTTGCCGATCGTGAAGGCGATCTCACCGACGCCGGCAACGCCCGCGCTCACCTTGTCGCCGGGTTCGAGCGGTCCCACGCCGGCCGGCGTGCCCGTGAAGATCAGATCGCCCGGTGCCAGTCTGACGCTGCGCGAGATCTCGGCAATGAGATCGGGCACGGACCAGATCAGTTCGTTGAGGTCGCCCGTCTGACGATTCTCGCCGTTCACGTCCAGCCACACGCGGCCTTCCTTCGGATGACCGACCTGCGCGACAGCGTGCAAGGGGCCGCACGGCGCCGAGGCGTCGAACGCCTTGCCCCAGTCCCATGGGCGGCGCGTGTCCTTGGCCTGCTGCTGCAAGTCGCGGCGGGTGAGATCCACGCCAACGCCATATCCCCACACCAGCGACAGCGCCTGGTTCGCGTCGACGTTCTCGCCCGGGGCGCCAATGGCCACCACCAGTTCGATTTCGTGATGCAGCTCGCGGGTGAGCGGCGGGTAGGGCAGCGTGCCGCTGGCGGGCACCACGGCGTCGGCCGGCTTCATGAAGAAGAAGGGCGGCTCGCGGTCCGGATTGCTGCCCATCTCGCGCGCGTGGGCGGCGTAGTTACGGCCGACGCAGAACACGCGGCGCACGGGAAAGCGGGCATCGCTGCCCGCCACGGCGACCGACGCCTGGGGCGGCGCCGAAATGACGAATTGGCTCATGAGAAGACTCGGGTCCGGTATGCAACAAAAGCGGAAACAACAACCAATGAAACAGCATGGGCGCTGCCGATCGACAGCGCCCCGAATTACTTGGCAAAAACCTGCGACATGTCCGCAAACGCCTTGAACTCCAATGCGTTGCCTGCCGGATCGTAAAAGAACAGCGTGGCCTGCTCGCCCACCTGGCCGGCGAAGCGGATGTGCGGCTCGATCACGAAGCGCGTGCCTGCCGCGCGAAGCCGGTCGGCGAGCGCGTGCCATGCGGGCATGTCAAGGATAACGCCGAAATGCGGCACCGGCACTTCGTCGCCGTCGACCGGATTGGTGATGCGCTTGCCGGCATCCTCCGGCGAAAGATGGGCGACCAGTTGATGGCCGAAGAAGTCGAAGTCGATCCAGTGGTCCGAGCTGCGACCTTCCTCGCAGCCCATCACGCCGCCATAGAAGCGGCGCGCGGCTTCGAGGTCGTCGACCGGGAACGCAAGGTGAAAGAGCGGTGTTGCCATGAAGGACTCCCGTGCAATGTAGGGTTGGATCGCAAACGCGCCGCGGGGGCCGAAGCGGGTCATCCCCACCGGCTTCGTCGCGAAACGTGGTTTTGCGGTAAATTCTATCCATCGATAAAAATAATAAAAAACGAATAATTCGGCGACTCAGTCACAAAATTTTCGATCAATGATCCGATATCTCAAAACCTTCGTCACGGCCGCCGAAACCGCGTCGTTTTCGGCGGCGGGGGCGCGTCTGGGGTTGACGCAGTCGGCGGTCAGCGCCCAGATCCAGCGTCTGGAAGACGATCTCGGCGTTGCGCTGTTCGAACGCACCGGTCGCGCGGTATCGCTGTCCGATGACGGCCGCCGATTGCTCGCACAGGCGCAAGGCGTGATCGCGGGCTATCAGGCCATGCGTGGCGAGGCAGGCGCGCGCGACGCGCAGGCGACGCTCGCGCCGATTCACGTCGGCGCGATCCTGACGGTGCAGCTCGGGCTGTTGCCGGGCGCCGTGCAGCGATGGACGGCACTGGGGGCGATGCCGCACCTGAACATCGTGCCGGGCATGTCGGTGCAGTTGCTCGCGCAACTCGACGCCCGGGAACTGGATCTGGCGGTCATGATCCGGCCGCGCATCGGCGTGCCCGCCGACATGAAGTGGCTCATGCTGATGCGCGAGCCGTACGTGGCGATCGCCCCGAAGGGCACACGTGGCGACGTCGCGCATTGGGCCGGGTCATTGCCGTTCGTGCGCTACAACCGACGCTCGTACGGTGGCGATCTTGTGGAGCGTTACCTGAAGCGTCACCGGCTGTGGGTGCGCGAGGGGGTGGAGCTCGACGAGCCTGAAGTGATTCTTCGCATGGTGCGTGCGCGACTCGGGTGGTCGATCGTGCCGGCCACGCTCATTGGCCTGCCCTCGCACGGCAACGCGGCGGACAAGCCGACGCGAACCGGTGTTCAGGTGTTGCCGCTCGCGGGTGAGCCGCTCACGCGAGAACTGGGGGTGCTCGCGCGTCAGTCGGCACTCAAGCGCGCACCGGTCGCCACGCTGATGAAATGCCTCACCGAGGCCGCGCACTCGCTGGGCTAGACGGACGGGCGGGCTCGGGGGCCGCGACTGCCGCATCGTCGGCTGCCGTGGTGATCGGTGCGCCGCCCAGGGCCTGCCACAACGCCGCCGTGTCGCTCAGGCGTGCGCCCTGGGCGTCGAGCCGGGCGCGTGTGGCATCGAGCGCCTGACGCTGGGCGTCGAGCAGCGCGAGATGACTGATGCCGCCAGCCCGGTAGCGCTCGCGTGCGATCCGGTAGGCGGTCTCCGCGCGCTGTGCCGCGTCTGCGCGTGCGGCGAGCGTGGCCGCATCGGCTTCGAGCGCCCGCATCGCGTCGGCTACCTGCGCGAGGCCGAGTAGCACGGTGTCCTGATACGACGCGAGCGCGGCGTCGTAGGCCGCCACGGCCGCGCGCCGCTGGGCGCGCAACTCGCCGCCGCGAAAGAGCGGCTGCAGCAGGTTCATGCCGATATTCCAGATGTTGATACCGTCGCCCAGATCGGCCGTGCGCATGCGCTGCGTGCCGAAGCTGCCCGATAGCGTGAACTGAGGATACAGGTTGGCGGTGGCCACGCCGACATCGGCGCTGGCCTTGTGCAGCATCGCCTCGGATGCCCGGATGTCGGGCCGTCGCCGCGCGAGCGTCGAAGGCAGGCCAACGGGCACCGTCCGCGGCAACTGCAGCGTTGCGAGGTCGATGGTGGGTGAGGTGAATGCCCCTGGCGGCTGGCCGAGCCACCGAGCGAGTTGATGATCGTACTGGGCGATCTGCGCGCTCAGGGCGGGGAGTTGCGCTTCCGTTTGCGCGACGAGCGCCGCTTGATTCTGCACATCGAGCGTGGCTACGCCGCCGGCGCGCTCACGCGCTTGCGTGATGTCGAGCTGGACCCGTTGCGCGGCCAGCATGCCTTCGAGCGCGGCGCGTTGCGCACGGGCGCTGGCCTGCCGCAATGCGGTGGTGACCACGTTGCCGGCGAGCGAGAGGCGCGCCGCTTCGAGTTCGAATCGCTGATAGTCGACCTGCGCGGCGAGCGATTCGAGGGCGCGTCGGTTGCCGCCGAATACATCGAGCGTATACGAGATGTTCACGCTCGCGTTGTAAAGCGTGAATGGGCCGGGGCTCGGTACGCTCGTGATGCCAAATGACGCAAGATCGACCTGTTCACGCGTGCCGGAGAGTTTCAGGTCCGCCGACGGCAGCAAGCGTGCTCCCGCCTGCGCGCGGTAGTTCTCCTGCGCCTCGCGCAGCTTCGCCTCGGCCTGCCGGAGCGTGGGACTGTCGGCAAGCGCCTGCGCGACGAGTGCGTTCAGCGGGGGCGAGCCGAAGCGCGTCCACCAGTCTGCCGGCACGTCGACATCGGTGGCGAACGTCTGCGCTTCGCCCTGGGAGGTGGGCAGGGCGCGCGCCTGCGCCGTTGCCGTGGATTGCCTCTCGCTCGTGTATTGCGCCGTGGCGGGCGCGTCGGGCACACGGAAGTCGGGGCCAACCGCACAGGCCGACAGGGCCGCGCTCAATCCGAGCGCGAGGGTACCGATGCGCGGGCGGCGCGGTATGGGCCATCGGCAAGCGCGTGTGACTCGCATACGGGCCTCAGTCGAGCGTTCGTTTGTAGAACTTCACGGCCACCGCCATGAGCAGTGCGGAGAACACCAGCAGCGGCCACAGGTCATGCCAGGCGTCGCCCCAGCCGTTCCCTTTGAGCAAAATGCCGCGAACGAGCCGGTTGAAGTAGGTGAGCGGCAGCAGGTTGCCGATCGCCTGCGCCCACGCCGGCATGCCGCCGAACGGGAACATGAAACCCGAGAGCAGCATGCTGGGCAGGAAGTAGAACACGGTGAGCTGCATGGCCTGCAACTGGTTGTCGGCGAACGACGAGAGGGCGATGCCGACGGTCAGATTCGCCGCGATGAACACGAGCGCGGACAGGTAGATCGCGATCACGCTGCCTTCGAACGGCACATGAAAGACAAAGCGCGCGGCAATGAGGATGATGCTCGCCTGAATCAGCCCGATGGCGATGTACGGCACGATCTTGCCGGTCATGACCTCGATGGGCAGCACGGGCGTGGCGAGCAGATTCTCCATGGTGCCGCGCTCGCGCTCGCGCACGATGGCCAGGCCGGTCATCATCGCGAGCGTCATGGTGAGAATCACACCCATCAGGCCCGGAATGATGTTGTACTGGGTAATGCCCTCGGCGTTGTACATGCGGTGCACCTGCACGTCGAAACCGCCCGGCGTGCCCGCCAGCGGCGCCAGCGCGCCGGTCAGGTCCTTCTGCGCGACGGATTGCGCGATCGCCGGCAGCGCGCCGAGCGCGGAGGCCATGGCCATCGGATCGGTCGCGTCGGCTTCGACGAGCACCGCGGGCCGCTCGCCTCGCAACAGCCGCCGCGTGAAATCGGCCGGGACATTGAGCACGAACTGCACGCGGCCCTGCGCCAGCGCCGTGCGTCCGGCGGCCTCGTCGGTCAGCGTCTCGGTGAAACGGAAGTATCCAGAGTGCTCCATCGCGGCCACGAGGCTGCGCGTGAATTCGCTCTGGTCCTGAAGGATGACGGCCGTGGGCATGTGTTTCGGATCGGAGTTGATGGCAAAGCCAAACAACGCCAGTTGCACGAGCGGCACGCCCACGATCATGGCGAACGTGACGCGGTCGCGCCGCAATTGCAGGAACTCCTTGCACACGATGCTCCACCAGCGCGCGATGGAAAATCCCAGCGGCGTACTCATGTCCCGTCCCCGAAGTTGTCCCTGGCGTGACTCATCAGAAAGATGAAGACATCCTCCAGGCTCGTGTCGATCGGGGCGGCGTGCAGGCCGCGCTCACGCGCGAGACCCTGCAGCAACCGCGCAAGCGCGTCGGCGTCCTGTCCGCTCACATGCAGGGCATTGCCGAAGGCAACAGTCTGTGCCACGGCGGGCTGCTCGCGCAGTTCGCGCGACAACTCGACGAGGTTCTCGCCATGCACCGTCCACGTGGTCAGATGCTGCGCGGCGATGACCTCCTCGGACGTGCCTTGCGCGAGCAGCTCGCCGTAGGAGATGTAGGCAAGTTTGTGACAGCGCTCGGCCTCGTCCATGTAGTGCGTGCTGACGAGTACCGAGATGCCGCGCGCGGCGAGCGCGTGCAGTTCTTCCCAGAAGTCGCGTCTCGCGGTGGGGTCGACGCCCGCGGTCGGCTCGTCGAGCAGCAGCACCCGAGGCTCATGCAGCATGCATGCGGCCAGGGCCAGGCGTTGCTTCCATCCGCCCGAGAGCGAACCGGTCAGTTGCTTCGCGCGCGCCTTGAGCCCGAGTCCCTCGATGGCGCGATCGACGGCTTCGCGGCGGTTTGCCATACCGTAGACGCGCGCGACGAAGTCGAGATTCTCGCGAATCGTCAGGTCTTCCCAATACGAAAAGCGTTGCGTCATGTAGCCCACGTGTCGCTTGATCTGGGCGCTCTCGCGCACGATGTCGTAGCCGAGACACGTACCGCTGCCGCCGTCGGGCGTGAGCAGGCCGCACATCATGCGGATGCAGGTCGTCTTGCCGCTGCCGTTCGGCCCGAGAAAGCCGAAGATCTCTCCGCGCCTGACTTGCAGCGAGACGTTTTTCACCACGTGCTTGTCGCCGAAATGCTTGTCGAGGCCGCGAACGTCGATGGCGAGGTCGTGCCCGCCATGCCTGTCCGGCGATTCCCGCATGTCCGGCATGTCCGGCATGCCCGGTGAACCGGTGTTCGGATTCATGGGCGGCTCACCTGTACCGGCTGGCCGGGGTTGAGCTTCGCGGCGTCGGTCACGGCGGGGCGGGCTTCGATCATGTACACGAGCTTTTCGCGCGTGTCATTGCTGTAGATGACGGGCGGCGTGTATTCGGCTTGCGCGGCGATGTACGTGATATGCGCGTCGATGCCGCCGCCGCATCCGTCACAGGCGACGTGCACTGTCTGCCCGGCGCGTAACGCGCCGAGCGAGGCTTCGGGCACGAAGAAGCGCACCTTGATGTTGCCCGGCGGCAGCAGGCGCACGACGGGGCTGCCGGCGCCGACCCATTCGCCCACACGATACAGCGTGTCGTATACGCGCGCCGCGGCACCGGCCACCGGATGCTTCTGCGCGAGCTGCCAGTCGGCCTGTGCGAGCGAGGCACGCGCGGCGTCCACCTGTGCCGCTTGCGCCTGACGCTGGGCCTCGCGTCCGGGCAGGTGTGCCACGGCCAGGCTGCTCTGCAATTCCTGAACGCGCGCGATGCTGCTGCGCGCGTCGGCCCGGCTCGCGTCGAACTGCTCGCGGGAAATGCCGCCGGCGGCGTATTGCGACTGATCGCGGTCGAATTGCGCGACCGACTTGTCTCGCACGGCGACGGCCTGTTTGAGTTGAGCGCTCGACACGGCGATTTCGTCGGGTCGCTTGCCGGTCGCGAGATCGCGCAATTGTGCTTCGGCATTGGCGAGCGTATCGCGCGCGTGGGATTGCGCGGCCTGCTCATAGGTGGATTCGAGCGCGAAGAGCGGATCGCCGGCCTTCACCTGCTGGCCGCGCGATACGGCAAGGGTCTGCAAGGTGCCAGCCTGCGACGAGGCGACGTTGACGAACTCGCCTTCGACGTAGCCCTGCCACGGCTTGTTGCCCGGATCGCCGCAGCCGGCGAGCACAGCGAGCGCGGACAGCGCGGCAAGGCGGATCGTGAGATTGCCCGGGATAGTGCACATGCGGGGGATGGCCGGCATGACGCGCCTCATGCGTTGCGGTTCGTTGCGAAGTGGGATTGCAAGGTTGCGATGGTTCGATGTCACATTAGCGCAAAATCGGCGGCGACGGCAATCCGTGGCGACGCAGGCATGTCGCAGCGAGCGCCTCGCGCGCCGTGGGGGCATCGATGCGCGTGCCGGGACTCTCTGCTATTGTGCGCACATGTCCGGCAGCGCACGGGGCGCGCGAGCGGCAGCGGCGCAGCGCACCGGACCTCATGCAAGGAGCTTGATTCATATGTCTCACGACACGTTCGACGAAAACGACTGGAAGCGATTCCTCAAACACATCGGCGAAGACCCGAACCGCCCCGGGCTTCACGAGACTCCGGCGCGGGTGCAAAAGGCGTGGCGTCAATGGACGGCGGGGTACGCGCAGGATCCGGCCGAAGTGCTCAAGGTCTTCGAGGATGGTGCCGAACAGTACAACGAGCTGATCGTCGTGCGAGGCATTCCCGTGTACAGCCACTGCGAACATCACCTCGCGCCGTTCTTCGGCAAGGCCACCATCGGCTACCTGCCCAATGGCAAGATCGTCGGACTCTCGAAGCTCACGCGTCTGGTCGACTGCTTCGCCCGCCGTTTGCAAGTCCAGGAGCGCCTGACCACACAGGTCGCCGAAGCGCTCATGACCCATCTGCAACCCAAGGCGGTGGGGGTGGTGGTGTCGTGCCGTCACATGTGCATGGAAAGCCGGGGCATTCGCACGGCCGGCGAGGAAACGGTAACTTCGGCCATGCTTGGCGAGTTGCAGCCGAACCTGGCATTGCGCACCGAATTTCTCGCGCTCGCTCGCGACAAGTAATCGCCGCGCACCGACGACCTCGACAAGACAAAGCGCCGGCCGCCTGTGTGCGCCGGCGCTTTGTTTCATGTGTCGATGCGACTCGCCGGTGTCCGGCTATCGGCCGTGACTATCGGCCATAGCGCGCGACGATGGTCGAGCCGTTGAGGGTGTGTCCGGCGAGCGCCACGGCGAGCCCCGACGCGTCCAGTCCGGGCGGCAGACGTCCCGGATCGAGATCGGTCGCCGTCACGGTGACGATGTAGTGATGCGGCGAATCGCCGACCGGCGGGCAGGCCCCGCGATACATCGTCGCACCGCTCACGTTCTTGCCCACGGTGATGTGATCGCCCGACTGGTTGCCCGCACCGGCGGCGAGCGACGAGACGGTCGCCGGAATGTTGTAGGCAACCCAATGCACCACGCCGCCACCTTTTGCCCCGTCGGGGTCTTTCATCGTGACGACCACGCTCCGGGTGGCCTGCGGAAGGTTTTTCCACTCGATCGGCGGGCTGACGTTCTGACCGCCGCAATCGCCGAGGCCAGCATGAATCGCCGGCAGCATGCCGCCGTCGGCGAACGCGGGGGACGAAACACTCATTCCCTCGGCACGTGCCACGCCGGCGCCCGCGGCGAACGTCGCGGCCAGGACCGCGGCGGCGACGTTCAGGCGTCGTACACCGCGCGTCGGATGCGCAGAGCAAAGTCCATTCATTAGCATGCCTCCTATTTGGCAGATGCGATGATGAGCTTGAATGGTAGTGCAAGCAGGGCGGTCCCGGCCACCCCCGCGCACCACAGGACAACGAACCATCCCCAGCGAATCATGGCGAGTTGCCAGGCGCTGCGCGCGACGCTTCGCTCGCGCTGCCTGCGCACGTCGGGGCGCACGAGATCAGTGATAGTGCGCATCGTGAGCCACCTTGCCGCGAAAGACCCAGTACGCCAGCATCGTATAGCCGAGGATCACGGGAATGATGAACGCCGCACCCCACATCGTGAACGACAGACTCGAGTGCGGTGCCGCCGCATCCCACAGGGTGACGCCCGGCAGGATCGCGTACGGATAGGCGCTGATGAGCAACCCGCTGTAGCCGAGAAACACCAGCCCGATTGCGAGCCAGAAGGGCGTGGCGTCGTGCGCGCGGCGTAGCACACGTCGCATGACGAGCGCGGCGCCGGCCACGAGGAAGGGTACCGGCAGGCAACGCCAGAACCACTGGCCGTCGAACCAGCGTTGCGCGACCATGGGCACCCGCAGCGGCGTCCACAGCGAGACGACGGCCATGACGGCGACCAGCGTCATCGTCAGCGGCCACGCAAGCTGGCGCAGGCGGCGTTGCAGGTCGCCTTCGGTCTTGCCGATGAGCCAGCATGCACCGAGCAGCGCGTACGTCACCAGCAGGCCGAGACCCGTGAAGAGGTTGAATGCGGTGAGCCATCCGAAGGCGTCGCCCGAAAACTGTCCGTTCTCCACCGGGATACCGGACAGATAGGCGCCGAGCGCGACACCCTGAAAGAACGTGGCGCCGGCCGACCCGCCGATGAACGCCAGATCCCACCACTGTCGCGTGCGGCGTGACTTGCCGCGAATCTCGAATGCCACGCCCCGGAAGATCAGGCACACCAGCATGAGCACGAGTGGCAGGTACAGGGCGGAGAGCAGCACCGAATACACCATGGGAAACGCGGCGAGCAGGCCGGCGCCGCCCAGTACGAGCCAGGTTTCGTTGCCGTCCCACACCGGCGCGACCGAGTTCATCATCGTGTCGCGCTCGCGTGCGTCGGGGAAGAACGGGAAGAGAATGCCGATGCCGAGGTCGAAGCCGTCGAGCACGACATAGAGAAAGAGGCCGAGCGCGATGATGGCGGCCCAGGCTAAGGTCAGATCCATGAGAGGTCTCGCAAGGTTCAGTGTCGTCGGTGGTGCGAAGCGCGGTCAGAGCGCGCGGGCCGTGTCGGTATCCAGGCGTGCGGACAAGCCTGACATCGCCGGCGCGGCCAGCACGGCCTGCGGCACGCGGCGCTCGTCGTGCGCGGCGCCGGACTCGCCCGATTCGTTCGATGCGTCGCCGGACAGTGCCGGGCCGCCACGCAGAATCTTCAGCAGGTAGTACACGCCGGTGCCGAACACGAGGAAGTACGCGAGCACAAGCACGAGCAATGAGACCTGCACCTGCTGCGCGCTCACCGGCGACATGGCGTTTGCGGTGCGCATCACGCCATACACCACCCATGGCTGGCGTCCGGCCTCGGTGGTGACCCAGCCCGCGAGCAGGGCGACGAAGCCGGTGGGCGAGAGCAGCAGCATGGTGCGGGCGAAGCCGCGCGAGGCGAAGAGCGTGCCGCGACGGCGCAGCCACAGGGCGGCGAGCGCCGCGGCGATCATGGCCACGCCGAGGCCGACCATGATTCGGAAGCTCCAGAACACGAGCGGCACGTTGGGGCGTTCATCCTTCGGGAATTCCTTCAGGCCGCGAATTTCGCCATCCCAACTATGCGTGAGGATCAAGCTGGCCAGATGCGGCACCTCGACGGCGTAGCGGGTCGTCTCGGCCTGCATGTCGGGCCAGCCGAACAGGTTGAGCGGCGTGCCGCCGGACTTCGTCTCCCAGAGGCCTTCCATCGCGGCGAGCTTCGCGGGCTGATGCTCTCGGGTGTTGAGTCCGTGAAGGTCGCCGACGAAAGCCTGAAGCGGCGCGAAGATCAGCAGCAGCCACATGGCCATTGAGAACATGGTCTTCACGGCCGGATCGCGACGTCCGCGAAGCAGGTGCCAGGCGCCCGTGCCGGCCACGACGAGGGCGGCAACCACGAATGCGGCGATACTCATGTGCGCAAGACGGTAAGGAAAGGACGGATTGAAAATCACGTCCCACCAGGAGAGCACCACGACACGGCCGTCGACGATCTCGAAGCCTTGCGGCGTTTGCATCCAGCTGTTCGACGCGAGGATCCAGAACGTGGAGATCAGCGTGCCGAGCGCCACACACAGCGTGGCGGCGAAGTGCGCGCGAGGACTCACGCGGTTCCAGCCGAACAGCATGATGCCGAGAAAGCCGGCTTCGAGGAAGAACGCGGTCATGACCTCATAAGTCAGCAGCGGACCGGTCACCGCCCCTGCGAAGCTCGAGAAGCCCGACCAGTTCGTGCCGAACTGATACGCCATGACCACGCCCGAGACCACGCCCATGCCGAAGCACACGGCGAAGGCCTTCGACCAGAAGCGGCACAGCTCGAGATAGTGCTGTCGACGTGTTTTGAGCCAAAGCCCTTCGAGCACGGCGATGAAGCTCGCAAGGCCAATCGAGACGGCGGGGAAAACGATGTGAAACGAGACCGTGAACGCGAATTGCAGGCGCGCGAGGTCGAGGGCTTCCGAAACGGCAGTCATGTTGCGCTCTATGTATGCAAATAAACCCTGTCTTGTATGGTGTCTATGTCATCCAAACACCATTTGTTTGCTTGCATATTAGGGGTTGCTGCGGTGCAGCACGCGTGACAAGTCGTCACATGTGGCGCATTGACGCGCCACCGTCTGCGACGATCGGCGGCGATACATGTATGTTTTTGAAAGGAATTATGTGCGCGTCGGATGCGACGTCATGTCACATGGCGGCGGGCAGGGCGAGGCGGCGCTTCAGCTGAGCAACCCGGCGGCGATATTGATCGACAGGCCCAGCACGGCGAGATTGAAGAAAAACGAGAGGATGGCCTGCGCGAGCGCCGCGCGTCGCATGCGGCGCGACTTGAGCGAGACGTCGGCAGTTTGCGACGCGACCGCGATGGTGAACGAGAAGTAGAGGAAGTCCCAGTAATCCGGGTCGCAGTCGCGGTCGGGCCAGCCGAGCGCGTAGGGCGTTTCGGTATCGGTGAAGTAAAGGCGCGCGTAATGCAGCGTATAGATCGTCGGCACCAGGAACCACCCGGCGATGAGCGTGGCGGCGGCAAACAGCACGTGCTCGGAGGCGTGTTGCGAGCCGCCTGCCTTGGCGCTCGCGAGAATATGGACGATCGCCGCCACACTGGCGATGGCCGACACGCTGACCAGCGTGAGCACGAGGGCGGCGCTCTGGTCTTCCTGCTCGGCAAAGCGCTCGATGCTGCGTCTGGGCGACGTGACCATCATGAACCAGATCATCGCGAGATAAGACCAGGCGCCAGCGTTCCATCCGATCAGGGTGCGCGTGATGGGCGTGAATTCGCCGCTCACGGCCACCTGGACGAACAGTCCGGCGATCACGCCGATGACGATGGCGATCAGCAGGCGGGGATGAAAGCGCAGCAAATGCGGAAAGAACTTGGCGTTCATGGGCAGCGCCGGAGCGAAAAGGTGCGAACGTTTCGATTATCCACGAAGGTCACGTCGAGCAGGACTTGCGACGGTACTTTCGTGAGTCAGAAGGCTGCATGGATCGTCGCGTGAGGCGCGATGGCGGCGGACAGCCAGCGCGCCACGAGATCGCGCAGACGCCGAAATCCGGCATGAAAGATCGGCATCGATGGCGCACGCAATTGGTGCGCCGCCGCATCGAGATGCGGCACGACACCCTCAAGCGGAACACGAATGCCGCCTTGCCTCGTGCCCCGGGACGCGCGGCGGCAGGTCCGGCTCAGGGGCGACCATGTCGCGAAGACCGGCGTGGACAGGGCCGCAACGCCATTTGGGACGCCCGCCCGTCGCAGCGCTGGCACGCCATTTGCTAGTCCATGTGCAAGGCCAAAGGCGGCCGAGTGAAGACAAGCGAATTTTCTGCACCGCACGCATGACCCTGCGAGAGCGGGGATTTCGGGGCAACGGCGTCCCGAAGCCAAAGGCCTGTTCGTCAGGCGCTCGGCTTCGGGACGCTTTTTTTTTGGCACACGAACACGAGGGTTCCCATGAGCACGCTCACGCAATCGTTGAAAAGTGGCAACTGGCGCGCGCTGGTTGCGTGTTTTCTGTACTTCGACACCGGCTTCACGGTCTGGGTGATGCTCGGCCCGCTGGCCCCGTTCATCGGCAAGGACATTGCGATGACCCCGGCGCAAACCGGCTTTCTCGTGGCGGTCCCGGTGCTGGGTGCGGCGATTCTGCGCGTCACGCTCGGCAACCTCTACCAGGCGTGCGACGGTCGCAAGATCGCCCTGATGGGCCTGGCGCTTTCGGCGATTCCATCGGTGGTGCTGCTGCTCATGCCGGGTACGCCGTCGTACACGCTGCTGCTCGTGCTCGGCGTGTTTCTCGGCGTGGGTGGTGCCAGCTTCGCGGTGGCGCTGCCCATGGCGGGCAGTAACTATCCGCCCAAGGTGCAGGGGCTGGTGCTGGGGCTTGCCGCCGCCGGCAACGTCGGCGCCGTGCTCGACGGATTCATGTTCCCGGGACTGGCCGAGCACTTCGGCTGGGCACGCGCCGCCGGCGCGGCACTGCCGCTGCTTGCGCTCGCCGCGCTGGCGCTGGTGTTCTGGGCGAAGGATCGGGGCGTGAAGTCGGGGAGTGCTCCGCGTGCGTTCACCAGCTTCTTCATTACGGTATTCGGCCTGATCGCGCTCGTGCTCTGCGTGCACGCCGGTGCGTTCGGCGAAGGCAAGGCCGGCGTGCTGCTGCTGCCCGTGCTCGGGGCGCTGCTCGCCATCGCCGTGCTGCCGCGCCACTATCGCGGCGTGCTCACCGAGCGCGACACGTGGGTGATCATGCTCGTCTACAGCATCACGTTCGGTGGCTTCGTGGGCATGTCCTCCTACGTCACGACGCTGCTCATCTCGCTGTACGGCATGCCGCGCATCGAAGCCGGCCTGTTCATGTCTTTGCTGGCCTTCCTCGGTGCCCTGGTGCGTCCGATCGGCGGACTCGTCGCCGACCGGATCTCCGGCGTGCGCGCGCTCGTGCTGCTGCTCGCGGCGATCTCCGTGATCGACTTCGTATTTGCTGCATGGATGCCGCCGCAGGGCGCCGGGATCGCCCTGCTCGTGCTCGTCTACTTGTGCTTCGGGTTGGGTAACGGCGCGACGTTCCAGCTCGTGCCGCAACGCTGGCAAGGCAAGACCGGGCTCATGTCGGGCATTATCGGCGCGGCCGGTGGCATCGGAGGCTTCTATCTGCCGGTGATCATGGGCATTGCGAAGGAATCGACCGGTAGCTACCAGATGGGCTTTGCGACCTTTGGTGCCCTGGCGGCGCTTGCCTTCGTGCTGGTCGTGGCGCTGCGCACGCACTGGATGTCGTGGGCGCTGCCGAAGGAGGTCGCCGGTGGGGCGGTGCTCGCGGGCGGCGTGGCGCACGTGGAGTAAGGCGCACGCGTGGCAGCCGGCGCGGCCCGTCGATCCCCCGCCAGGGGTGCGACGGGCCGGTCCGTGGGCGATAGATGGATTCTGGATGGCGCGGGGCGCTTCGCATAGACTGTCGGGCAACATCGAAATCCCGCAGGAGTCATCATGCGTCTGGGCGTCCCCAGCCTCTCAGCGTTGCAGGCCTTCGAGGCCAGCGCCCGTCATCAGAACTTCGCCCAGGCCGCACTGGAACTCGCACTCACGCACGGCGCGGTTTGCAAGCGCGTGGGAGAACTGGAGAAGCACCTGGGTGTGGCACTGTTCGAGCGCGTCAAGCAGCGGCTCGTGCTCACGCCCGCCGGCGCCGAATACGCCAAGCGCATTCGCGTGCACCTCGACCAGATCCGGCGCGACACACTCGACGTGGTGCAGCAGGGCCGCGAGACGGCGCTGGAAATCGCCGTCGGGGTGACGTTCGCCGCGCAATGGCTCATTCCCCGGCTCGACGACTTTTACGCAAACACGCGCGACGTCCGCCTGCATATCCTCGGACGCGATCAACCCGTATTCTTCGACGACTGCGCGTTCGACGCGACGATCTACTTCAGCACACGCCTGTGGCCCGGCATGCCCGGCAATGCGCTCATCACCGACGATTCGCTGCTGCTCGTGGCCGCGCCGCGTCTGCTCGACGGCCGCTCGTCGCTATCGCTCGAGGACATCGCCGCCGCGTCGTGGATCTGTGCGCGCGATCTGCCGCGCGTATGGGATGACTGGCTCGCGTCGCTATGTCCGCCGCAGGCCGCCGAGGTTCGGCCGCAACGCAGTGCGCAGCGCTACGACATGTTCATCATGGCCATCAACGCCGCGGTTGCCGGTCTCGGCGTGGCATTGCTGCCGCGCGTGCTGATCGAGCGGGAACTGGCCAGCGGCGCGTTGGTGCAGGCGCACGCGCACACGCTCGCCAATCCGCAGACGATCTACTTTTCCCATCCCGCGCAGCGCAGCGACTGGGCGCCGCTGCGCCAGTTCGATGCGTGGCTGCGTCGCGCGGTGGCGTCCTATCGGGCTAGCCGCGTTGCGTACGCCGACAATTCGGGGCTTTCGCGCAACACCTGTTCGTAGAGCCCCTGGAAGCCGAGCCATGCCACATAGTCCGAGCCGAGCAGGCGGAAGACCTCGCGGGCCTCGGCATCGGGCAGCACTTCGAGCGGTCCTGACGCTTCCGCGAGCAACTGCACCTGCGCGCATCGCTCCATCGCGAGAAAGCGGTAGGCCGCGGCATCGACCGACGAGCCGACGGTGAGCAGCCCGTGGTTGAGCAATACCGCGGCGCGCTTGTGCCCCATGGTCTGCGCAATGCGACGCCCCTCCTCGGCGCCCAGCACGAGCACGTCGCCGCGAAACAGCACGTGGTCGTCATGGAACAGGCAGGCCTCCTGATTGATCGGCGCCAGTGCGCGAGCGCGCGCGGAGAATGCGCGGCCGTGGGTCGTATGGGTATGAGCGGCGGCGGTGACATGGGGCAGCGTGGCGTGAATCCCGGCGTGGATCGCCATGGCGGCGGCGTTGACGGGACCTTCGCCGTGGTGCAGGCCACCGGCTTCGTCGACCAGGATCAGGTCGTCCGGGTGGATCGAGGAGAAGTGCTGCGCGTAGCGATTGACCCAGAAGCGGTCGGCGAACTCGGGGTCGCGCACGGTGATGTGTCCCGCGATGCCTTCGGCCAGTCCAAAGCGCGCGAAGATCCGGAATGCAACGGCCAGACGCAGCTTCCGGTCGGCGCGCGTCTCGTCGAACGTCTCGAAGATGCGCGGCTTGGGCAGCGCGGCACCGAGCGGTGTGGGAATGGCAAAGGCATCGTGCGGCGGGGTCATGGTCACTCCGTGGGGTCTGGGCGCCGAGTCACGTGTGCCATCGACGGCGACGCGGTGCATCGGCAGGGCAACCCATTGTCTCCGGGCGATGAACACGCCGTCCATCGACGAAAAGTCACTGGTCATGCACCGCGCGCCAGACCGCGCCCCCGCGTCTTTACCGGCCCGGCTGGAACAATCCGTTGAGTGTGGCCCCGCTGGCCGCGCCGTCGAAACCGTCGAAGCGACCCTCGGCGAGCGCCTGTGCCGCGTGCATGAAGCCTCCCCAGGCCGCACGGGCGAGGGCGCCGCCCACGCTGACACGCCTCACGCCGAGATCGGCCAGGTCCTGCAACGTGAACGGCGAGGTCGCGCCCACCAGGACATTGACCGGTCTGGGCGCGACGGCCGTCACCACCGTGCGAATCTGTTCGGCTGACTGAATACCTGGCGCATAGAGACAGTCGGCGCCCGCGTCGGCATAGGCCTTCAGTCGGGCGACGGTATCGTCCAGGTCCGGTACGCCGGCGAAGAAATTCTCCGCGCGTCCGACGAGCAGCGTGTCGCCGCCGGTCTCGTCGATCGCGCGTCGCGCTGCCCTCAGCCGTGCCACGGCCTCGTCGATGGGGAAAAGCGGGGCGTTGGCGTCGCCGGTCGAGTCTTCGATGGACAAGCCCGCGACGCCAGTCGCCACGGCCATCTTCACGCTGTGCGCCACCTCGTCGGGCGTGCTGCCGAAGCCGCTCTCGAAGTCCGCGTTTACCGGCAGGTCGGTGGCCTCCACGAGCGTGCGCAAATGCGCCAGCACGCTGTCGCGCGTCACACCATTGTCGGGACGGCCTGTCGACCAGGCGAATCCGGAGCTGGTCGTGGCAATCGCCTGGAAACCGGCGTGTTCGAGATACCGGGCACTGCCCACGTCCCACGGATTGGGGATGACAAAGCAACCGGCCAGATGAAGTTCGCGAAACAAGGCGCGTTTTTCGGCAATGCTGCGAGGCATGATGGGTCTCCTTGGAGGGGCGCAATGCCGTTCGGGCTGCGCTCGAGATGCCCGATCATCGCGGTTTTCCGGCGCACTCGCAAGGCAAGCCCCGACGCGATTCCGATATTGGCGAATGATCGACGGTATTCGTGGGACGCGGCGGCCGACGCTTGGGCGAGGTCTGTGTAACTTCCGGTAACAGTCTGTTGAACCAACGTTGGAATAACCGCGCTTAAATTGGCGTTATGCCATCATCAGCCTCTGTCTTTTCAGGATGTCCGACGTGAATTCCCCCACTCCAACCGCGCCTTCCCCGTCCGTGCCGAAGCCGGGCATCTCGTTGTACGAGGACGAGAAGTACACGCGTGTCGCCATGGTGCTGCATTGGGCGGTGGCGTTGCTCATGCTGGGCAATGTTGCCATCGGCCAGACGATTGCGCTGCTCTCGGACGCCACCCTCGAAAAGATCGACGTGCGTTTCTGGATCGACCTCCATAAATCCATCGGCATTACCGTGCTCGGCCTGGCGATGTTGCGCGTCGTCTGGCGCCTGACGCACCGTCCGCCGCCACTGTCGCAAGTCTTTGCCTCGTGGGAGCGCGCATCGGCGCATGCGGTGCACTGGATGCTCTACCTGTTGATCCTCGCGCTGCCGCTCACCGGCTGGGCTCACGACTCCGCCTGGGTGGCGGCGTCCACGCACCTGCTGGTGCTGTTCGGCGTGGTGCCGTTTCCCCGCATGGGGTGGCTCATGGGCATGAACGAGGCGAGCAAGAACTATTGGCACGATTTGCTGGGGAACGTGCATGCCTATTGCGCATATGCGCTGTACGCACTGCTGGCATTGCACATCGGCGCGGCGCTGAAGCATCAGTGGATCGACCGTCATTCCGTGCTTCGCAGGATGTTGCCGTGAGCGTCTGCGAGCCGAACGGCGCGGCGGCCGGCGCAGCGATGGGCGTGCCGCATGCCATCGATACCGCGCGTCTGGACGCGGCCCGTGCGCGATGCTCGCCTCGTTTCGCGCGCCTTCGTACACCGCTGGCCAGCGGTGTTGTGCATGTCGGTGTGGGCGCCCTGTGGTGCCTGCTGTTCGCCCAGGCCTTCTTCCTCAGGGGGGTGTTGGCATGGGGAACGGGGGTGGCCTACGTGGTGTACGACACGGTGCTGCTGGCGTTCGTGTTCCATCAGGCGTGGCGCCTGATGCGCCCCGATCCCGATGCTGCCGCGATGGCGATGCCGACCTCCAGCGGCACCGACGCGCGACTCACGCTCGGGGTCGTGATCGCGGCGCACAACGAGGCGGCGGCGCTGCCAGTCACGTTGCGCGCGCTCATGGCGGGGCGGCGTGTTCCGGACGCGATCGTCATTGCCGACGACGGTTCGCGCGACGGCACGCTCGCGCTGCTTACGGAGCACTACGGGCTGACCGATCCGGGCGAAGGTCGTCTGAGCGCCCCCAGCGCCACATTTCCGAACTTGCGCTGGCTTCGCCTGCCGCACGGCGGCAAGGCGCGGGCGCTGAACGCCGCGTGGGTGGGCATGACGACCGACATTGTGATGACAGTCGACGCTGACACGTTGCTTGCGCCGGGCGCATGCGCGGCGATGCACGATGCATTCGTACGGCGTGCGTACCTCGTTGCCGCCACCGGCGTGCTCACGCCGGTTTGCGGGACTTCGCCCGGTGCCCGTGTCCTGCAGTTCTTCCAGACGTATGAGTACATTCGCAACTTCATTTCCCGTTTCGCGTGGATGCGCGTCGATGGCTTGCTGCTGATCTCGGGCGCGTTCGCGTGTTTTCGCCGTCACGCGGTCCTGGCAGTGGGCGGATTCGACCCGGCGTGCCTGGTCGAAGACTATGAACTCATCCACCGGCTCCGTCGCTATTCGGCCGATCATGATCTGGGCTGGGACGTGCGCGTCGTGGGCGCCGCTCAGGCGATCACCGACGCGCCCGGTACGCTCGCGAGCTTCCTGCGCCAGCGTCGCCGGTGGTTCGCGGGGTTCCTGCAAACGCAGTACTGGTACCGCGACATGGTGGGCAACGGGCGCTACGGCAATCTGGGACGCCTGATGCTGCCGGTCAAGGCCTTCGACACGTTGCAGCCCATCTATGGGCTGAGTGCCTTCGCACTGCTCGTGGCGTTCGTCTGTCGAGGGCACGCGAGCGTGGTATTGCCGGTCTCGGGCATCATTCTCGGCAAGATCGGCATCGATCTCGGCTTTCATCTGTGGTCTGTCCACGCTTACCGGCGCTGGACCGGAAACCGCACCGGCACAAGCTTCGGGCTGGCCTTCGTGGCGGCCGTGCTCGAGCCGTTCTCGTTCCAGTTGATGCGCCATGCCGGCGCGGCGCTAGGATGGGGGCACTTTCTCACCGGGCGCCGGCGGTGGGGCGTTCAGGTGCGACGAGGTATCCTGTCGGGCGAACGCGAGGCAACGGTGTCTCGCGACAACTCAATTCCCGATTAGCGCTTCGAACGTGCATTTCCCGATGATTGGATCCTTCAAGTGGTGGACGGCGGTGGGCGTGCTCGGCGGCCTGTTGAGCGTGGCCGGGTGCGGCACGCCCGTGCGCATGCGGCCCGGGCCGGATTACGCGGCAATGGGTGGCGCGGCGGAAGTGCGTGGCGACTGGGACACCGCGCGCCGCGACTTCGGGCAGGCAGTGCTCGTTGCGGACCAATCCGGATGGCCGGCCTCGCAGCGCGCGGCCATGCATTACGACTATGGGCGCGCGCTGGGCGTGACGTGCTATTACACGGAAGCCGAGCGCGAACTGAGTCTCGCCTACGATCTCGACATTCTCACGAACCGTTATCGCTATCCGGCGCTCATCGAGCTGGCGCGTCTGTCGCTGACTCAGCGCCGGTTCGCGCAGTCCGCGAAATATTTCGGACGGGCGCTCGCGACGCTCGATCGCATCGACGCGTCGCGCCATGCACCGTTCGCATACGTCGAAATGCTCGACGACTACGCGCTGGCGCTCGGCGGCGCGGGCGACGCCGAGGGCGCGGCGCGCATCATCGACCGGGCCGCGAAGGTGCGTGCGCGTCTCGACGCCGCGGACCAGCGGCAGGCAACTTCGCGCACGCCGTACGGTACCCGCTGTGGGAAGGTGGCCGGGGCTGACGAATCGACGCCGGCGGCAGGGCGTACACGATGAACCACTTGCGCGTTTCGCTGGAGCACCTGAACGAGTTCGACGAAATCGTCGACGTGCGCACACCGCTCGAATTCGACGACGACCACATTCCCGGTGCGATCAACACGCCGGTACTCAGCAACGAGGAGCGCGTCACCGTCGGCACCCTGTACAAGCAGGTCTCGCCGTTCGACGCCTCGCGGGTCGGCGCGGCCATGGTCGCACGCAATATCGCTCACCATCTCGATACGACGTTCTCGGGACGGCCGCGCAACTGGCGGCCGCTCATCTATTGCTGGCGCGGTGGAACGCGCTCGGCGTCGATGACCTTGATGATGAACATGATCGGCTGGCGCGCCCGTCAGCTCGAAGGCGGTTACAAGACCTACCGGCGCGATGTGGTGGCTTCGCTCGATGCGCTGCCGCCCCGGCTCGACTATGTTGTCCTTGCCGGGCACACCGGTAGCGGCAAGACGCGTCTGCTGCATGCACTGGCGGATGCCGGGGCGCAGACGCTCGATCTCGAGGGGTTGGCGCGGCATCGCGGTTCGTTGCTCGGCGCCGTGCCCGACCGGCCACAGCCGTCGCAGAAATCGTTCGATACGGCATTGGTTTCGGCGTTGCGCGGCTTCGATCCCGCACGGCCGGTGTTCGTCGAGGCGGAAAGCCGGCGCATCGGTCTGATTTCGCTGCCGGAATCGCTGATGACCGCGCTGCGCACCACGGCGGCGTGCATCGAGGTGAACGTCGCGCGCGACGAACGCGTGGATCTCCTGATGCAGGAATATGGCCATCTGCTCGCGCAGCCGGACTACTTTCGTGCACAGTTGCTGCGGCTGGTGCCTTTGCATGGGCGTGCCGTGATCGACCAGTGGCTGACGCTGCTCGATCGGGGGGACCATCGTGCCCTGTCGGAGGCGCTCATTGTCAGGCACTACGACCCGGCGTATTCCCGGAGCTCGCGCAAGATGTTGCAGGGCCTCGCGCAGGCGGTACCGTTCGCGTTCCACCCATCGGCGCAAGACCTGCGTGCGCAGGCGCAGGCCTTGCTGGCGATCACTTTGCCGACAGGCAGAGCCGAGCCTGCAACCGCGCCGGCGGCGTCGAGCGGGGAGCGTTGAGCGACCGCTCGAATATCCGGAAGCCGGCGGTCTCCCGTCCGCTTGCCGGTGGCCATGGCGAGAACGGTCACCGATCGAGGAACATCCTTTTTCGAATGATGGCGTGCACGCCCCAGTTACCGTTCACGACCTGCGTCACGCCGAAATCGACGGCGATCGAGAGGATCGCGGTAGCTTCGTCTTCGGTGAGGCGCTTGACCTGCATGAGGAATCGGCGCGCCTTCAGGAAGGCGTCGCGCAGCGCGCTGTCCAGCGTCGATTTCATGTAGATCTGGCTCTGGGCCTTCTGGCCGAGTTCGGCCAGGTGGTTGGGCGAGCTGAAGCCGTGAATGATCCACTCCGTGGGCGTTTCGACGAGCGGGTAGGTCAGGTCGGCATACGGCGCGCTCGCCTCGATGGCGGCCTTCTTGTGAAGGATCAACTGGACGTTGCCCGTCAATGAGCATTCGATGGCGGTGCCGCCCAGTTCGGCGTCGCCCTGCGACGCGTGCGGGTCGCCGATCGACAACAGCGCGCCGGGTACGGCGACCTTGAGGAACACGCTTGCGCCGCGCGTCACGCGCCAATTGTCGAGATTGCCCGCGTAGCTCGAGGGCGGGATCGAATCGATCAGGCCGTCCTGCGCCGGTGCCACGGCCAGCACGCCAAAGTGTGGGCGCAGCGGAATTTCCACGTTCCTGAGCGTGCGGTAGTTCTTTGTGATGCGGGTGTGATCGACCGGCACCCCGGGGTAATCGATGGTCGGATGCACAACGCCAAACGGGTCTTGCTGCGGTGTCCAGCGAAAGCTGTAGAGGGCGCGGGCCACATCGCCGTCGCCGTCTTCGTGACAGTCGATCTCGAACACGGTCACGACTTCGCGCTCGCGCGGCAGCGTGAGCATGTCCTGGTAGTGAAAGCCCCACCAAGTCGACGCATGACTGCCGAACGCCTTGCCCGCGTAGTCGGGGTTGGCGCTCGGCCGTGGGCGCAGATCGAGGATGCGGACTTCCAGCACGTCGCCCGGCATGGCGTCCTCCACGGCGATCGGGCCGGTGCAGATGTGCACACCGAACCCTTCGCCGGCGCCGCGTCCGTACACGGAGGCATCCATCGGGCCGGCGCCGCGACGATCCACATTCTTCTGCGTGGCGGTCCAGTGGAACACGCTCTGCGCGCCCGGATCGCCCTGGATCATGCGCTCCCAGTCGTCCGTCGCGTGCTGCGTCAGCGTTTCTACAGTCACCGTGTCCCCGGAGCGCACGGTCAGTACGGGCGGCAGGTCGTGGCTCAGATAACCCCAATGCACTGTGTCGCACGTGGCGCGCAGGTAATGGTGCCGGCCGTCGTCGTGCGGCACGGCACGGTATGGGTCGATATCGGCCGCGCAAGACGCTTCGACGTCTTCGCCTTCGTCGTTGCCGACGCGTTGTTCGGCACGCGCGACAGCCTGCGCGCGTTGGGCGATTCCGGCCGGCACGTCGGGATGCCCGCGTGAGATGCGCGCACGTTGCGGCAGCGCCCGCGCGCGCATCGCCTGGTCGCGGCTGGCTTTCGGCGAGAGCCCGAACCGCTCGCGAAACGCCTGGCTGAAATACGATGGATCGTTGAATCCCCACCGGTAGCAGATGTCGGAGACCGACAACTGATCGTAGGCCGGGTTGTGCAAGTCGGCAAAACAGCGCTGCAACCGGCTGTGCCGCAGATACGACGAGAAGCTGTGGCCGGACCCTTCGAACAGCTTGCGCAGATATCGATCCGAGACGTGTTCGTCCCTTGCGATGGCGCACAGCGAGAGATCGGGTTCGGCAAGGCGCGCCTGAATGCGATGGCAGATGCGCTCGAACGCGATGGCACGGGAAGTCGAAAGTCCGGGAGCGGCCTGCGGCTTGACGGCGGCCAACGCCGACGCAAGGCATTCGAGGATGACGCTCTCGACCGGCGCGAGCACATGCGGGTCGGCGTCCTGCATCGATTCGAGCCTGGCGGCCAGTCCGCCGAGCAGTCCGCCGAAGAGCGGCGCAACGCCCGCGGGCAGCTTGCACGTGCGCACGGGCGGCGCGCTGCCCAGGCGCGGCGCGATCAGCGCGTGCCGCACGTGTACCGAGACGAGACGAAACGGTGTGCTCGCCACCAGGTCGGCGCTTTCGTTACCGGGGATGCAGGCGATGTCGCCGGCCGCGAGCCGCTCGCCGTCACGGGTGCCTGGTCCGGACAACTCGGCCTGTCCGTCGAGCAGCATGATAAGCAGGAAGCCACGTTCTCCGCCCGCGCGCGCGGTGACGATCTGCGGCGTTGACGCAATGACGGACAGCTCGATACCAGCCGGCGTGCGATGCGTGAGCAACGTGCCATGCAGCGGCTGCCCCGGTGTGGGCGAGCGAAAGTGCAGGCGCGCGTCGAGCAGACGTGCCTGCCATGCCGGCCCGCGCTGATCGTGGGCGTAGGACTCGGTGGAAAAGTGCGCGCGATCCAAAACCCGGCCTCCTTCGGAAAGTGCCGGCGACGCGGCCCCGGCGCCGACGTCCTGCAATCACACATCGGGCGCCGGGGACGTCGCTCAGGCGTCAATAGTGCAAGGGTGTCAGCCGATGTGCAACTGCCCCCGCATGGCGGCGACGAAAACGAAGCCGACGAATGTGCCGACGATGGCGAAGATGCCCCCGAGTACGTTCGGCGCCGGAATCGGTGCGCGCACGCTCGTGTAGAGCACCCCCGTCACCAGTCCCACGGCCGCGGCTTGCAGTTCGGTGGCGCCCAGCGTGATTTCGACCATGGCAGCCTCCTCACGAAGCACGCGCCGAACCGACGCCGGGCGAGCCGTCGGCCGGCGGGCGTCCGAAGGTGACCGAGCGGCGCCACGCGTTCACGATCAGATAACCCAGGTACGTGAAGATGATGGCGAAAATGCCGCCGAGCACGTTCGGAGCGGGAATCGGCAAATCGAGCCAGGAATAGAGCGTGCCGGTCACCAGTCCGACGATCAGGGCCACAAGCTCGTTGCGCCCGACATAGACATATTGCATGGAAGGACCTCCTGTTGCCGCGGGCGGGGATGGGCCGCCCGCGACGTTCATGACTTCGACGATTTGGGCGGGAACATGCTGCGCGGCATGGTGCAGTGCACACCCTGGGTGCCGTCGACCACCTGCGTGACCCCGAAATCTGCCGCCACGCTCATGAGCGAATAGGCGTCGTCGCGCGACAGGCCCTGTTGGTCCGTGAGCAGATGGATCATGTCGCGCGCGGCGTTCTTGCCCGCTTCGTCAAGATCCTGGTGGAAGCCGTGCACGATCCAGACGTCGGGTGTTTCCAGCAGGGGCGACGGGAACTCGAAGTCCTTGCGCAGCACGACCTGGAACAACACGTTGAGCGACGCCTCGATGGCGGTGCCGCTGATCTCTCCGTCGCCCTGCGAGATGTGGGGGTCACCGATGGAGAAGAGGCCGCCGTCGACCTGGACCTTGTAATACATGGTCGCGCCGGCGCCGATACGCCAGTTGTCGATATTGCCGCCATGCAGGCCGGGCTCGACGGTCGAGACGCGGCCCTGAGCGTCGGGTGCGACGCCCGCCGTACCCAAGTGCGGGCGCACCGGCACGCGCACGCCGGCGAGCGCCGGTTCCTTGCAGCATTCGCGATGATCGACGACCTTGCCCGGCGTGGTGAGCTTGCCCGGATAGTCGAACGCGAACAACGCATGGGCGGTGTTCGAGCTGTTGTCGAGCTCGTAGATCGTCACGCGCTCCTTCTTGAAGTCCTCGTACAACTGCCCCCAGTGCGCCGCGACGTTGGCGCCGAAGCGAAAGCGCGGGATCATCTGGAGGTAGCGCACTTCGAGCATGTCGCCCGGCTTGGCGCCTTCCACGTAGATCGGACCGGTCATGATGTGCACGCCGGGATTGCGATCCTCGTGGGGAATCTTGTCGTAGATGGCGCGAACGGCGTCGTCCATCATCAGATCGGGCGCGTCGCCCGCATGATGGGTGACTGCCTCGGCGCGGATGAAGTCCCCGCTCTTGATGGTCAGTGCCGGTTTCTGAGTCGCGTTGAAGTAGCCCCAGTGCACTGTCTCGGGCGTTGCGCGAAGGTCGTGAAGCATGCCGTGTCTCCTGAGAATTTTTGTCTGACTGCCGCAAACCGTGTTCACGGTGAAGTCATGGTAGTGCCCGACAAAATGCACAATTAGGAGCGTTTGACATCTTCTCTGTTGCTGGGAGGAACTAACGTTTACCCCCGATACCACTGATGTCCCGATCGGCAACGGCAACGCCGCGGCGGATCGACCGTCGGTCTCAGGCGCCGAACTGGGCGATCATGCGCTGCTTCGTGTACGCCACGAAGGCCGTCGCCAGTTGCGATGGCGGGTGCTGGTTCGACGTGACGAGCGAGAAGCCCGAGTGCACCGTGGGCTCGAACGGTTTGACGACCACGCGGCGCGCCGCATAAGTGGCGGTGATCTGATCGATGATCGCCACGCCGGCGCCGTGCTCGACCAGCACGCAAATCGCCGCCGACAACTGCGACTCCGCCGACATCACCCGGTCGATCTGGCGCTCGGCGAAGATCCGGTCGATGTACATGCGCCCGTCGAACTCCTTCGGATAGGAGACGAACGACTCGTTGTGCAGGTCCTCCGGGTAAATCACGTCGCGGGACGCCAACCGATGCCCGCGCGGCAGGATGCAGCGCATGGGCGCGCGGTGCAGCGGCTCGATGTCCACGCCCGCGTGCGTGAGCGGATGGGCGATGAAGCCCACGTCGCACCGCCGCCCGACCACCATGTCCACCACGATGCTCGACGCGTGGATGAGCAGCGTGGTGCTGATGCCGGGGTGCTCGCGCATGAACCCGGTGAGCGTGGTCGGCAAGAACTCGAGCGCGAGCGCCGGCGCCCCGGCGATGTGCAGCGAGCCGCGCCGCAACGACTTGATCTGCTCGGCCGTTTGCGCAATGCGATCGATCCCGGCGAACGAACGCTCCACCTCTTCGAATAACACCATCGCCTCGGGTGTCGGATTCAACCGGCCGTTGATCCGGTCGAATAAGGAAAACCCTACGTCGGTCTCCAGATCGTTGATCAGACGCGTGACCGCCGGCTGCGAGATATGAAGCATGTCAGCCGCGCGCGTGACCGTCTGGCGCAGGATCAGCGCACGAAATGCCTCCAGTTGCCGAATCTTCATCGAATCCTCGCAAGGCTCGCCCATAACATTTGCGTATGGGTGGGTAAAAAAATGTGATTTGACCGTGGGCGAGTCGAAAATGACCCTACGAAAACAACGCAACAGTTTGAGTTTTTCTCGTAATACCGGCCCATAACATCACATAACACCGCTTCACGCAAGGAGCCTCTCGATGAAGACTGTCGTTCCCCAAACCCTTCGCAAACTCCGTCGCACCGCCGTCCTGTCGGCTGGCGTGGCTGCATTCGTATTCGGCGCTTGCCCCGCCCACGCTGACACCACGCTTTACGTCGGCGCCTACGGCGGCTCGTTCGAGCAGATGCTCAAGAAGGACATCATTCCGGGCTTTGAAAAGGCGAACCCCGGCACGAAGGTGGTGATCGTGCCCGGCGATTCGACAACGACACTCGCGAAGCTTCAGGCACAGAAGGGCAAGGCCGGCATGGACGTGGTTTTCCTCGATGACGGTCCGATGTATCAGGCGATCCAGATGGGGTTCTGCGGCAAGCTCGCCGACGCGCCGATCTATCACGATCTGTACGACATCGCGAAGTTCAAGAGCGGCAACGCGGTGGCCGCGGGCCTGATCGCCACGGGCATCGCCTACAACACGCGTCTGTTCCAGGCCAAGGGCTGGCCCGCGCCGACCTCGTGGAAGGAACTGTCCGACCCGAAGTACAAGGGCAAGCTCGTGATGCCGAGCATCAAGAACACCTATGGCCTGCATGCGCTGATCGTCGAGTCGAAGCTCAACGGCGGCAGCGACGCCAACATCGAGCCGGGTTTCCGCGAGATGGAGAAGATCGCGCCGAACGTGCTGTCGTTCGATCCGTCGCCGGGCAAGATCGCCGAGCTGTTCCAGTCTGACGAGGTTGCGATCGCGGTGTGGGGCAACGGCCGTGTCCAGGCCTTGCGCCAGCAGGGCATTCCGGTGGAGTTCGTCTACCCGAAGGAGGGCGCCGTCGCGCTCGCCATGGGGATGTGCGTGGTGGACAAGTCGGCCAACGACGCGCTCGCGCAGAAGTTCGTGCAGATGATTCTCACCCCGCAGACCCAGGCGCTGCTCGCCGAGAGCCAGGGCGTGGCGCCGTCCAACAAGAAGACGCAGTTGTCGATGGCGGTGGCCGCGCGCGTGCCCTCGCCGGCGCAGATCGACAAGCTCGTGCGCGTGGACTGGGACGTCGTGAACGCCAAGCGCGCGGAATGGACGCAGCGCTGGAACCGTCAGATCGAGCGCTGAGCGCAAGGAGACCCCAGGCGTCATGAGCACCTGCACCCCATATTTGCGTCTCGAGCAACTCGGCAAGCGTTACGGTGAAACGGCGGCGGTCGAAGGCGTCGACCTGTCGATCGCGCAGGGGGAGTTCATCTCCCTGCTCGGGCCGTCCGGCTGCGGCAAGACGACCACGCTGCAGATGATCGCGGGCTTCGTGGCACCGAGCACCGGTCGCATTCTGCTCGAAGGTCGCGATCTCACGCCGGTGCCGCCGGAAAAGCGCGGGCTCGGCATCGTGTTTCAGAGCTACGCGCTGTTCCCGCACATGACGGTGGCGCAGAACGTGGCGTTCGGTCTGGACATGCGCCGCGTGGACCCGGGCGAGAAGCGGCGTCGCGTGCAGGACGCGCTGGAGCTGGTGCATCTCGGTGCGCACGCGGGCCGCTATCCGCGCGAGCTATCGGGCGGGCAGCGTCAGCGCGTGGCGCTGGCGCGTGCGCTGGTCATCGCACCGCCGGTGCTGCTGCTCGACGAGCCCCTGTCCAATCTCGACGCGAAGCTGCGCGAACAGATGCAGGACGAGTTGCGTGCCATTCAGCGCCAGGTCGGCACGACCACCATCATGGTGACGCACGATCAGGCGGAGGCGCTGGCGATCAGCGATCGGGTAGTGCTGCTCAATGCCGGCCGGGTCGTTCGCATCGACACGCCGCATGACGTCTACGAAGACCCGCGCGCCACATTCGCCGCGCATTTCATCGGGCAGACCAATCTCATCACTGGCCAGCTCGACGTGCGCGGCGACGTGGCGGTGCTCGACGCTCAGGGGCATCGGCTCGCCGTCACGGCCGCGCATGCGACGGCCGCGGGCGGACCGGCGACGTTCAGCCTGCGTCCCGAGCGCATCCGTCTCACGTCGGCGACGGCGGGGCGGGTGGCCGGACGCGTGGGCCAGCGCAGCTTCCATGGCAATCACTGGGTCATCACGGTGGCAACGGCGCTTGGCGAGTTGCGTGTGCTCGTGTCCAACGACGGCGTGGCGGCGGCCAACGATGGCGACGCCGTCGGGCTCGACTGGGCCGACGACGCGCTGCGTCTCGTGCGGGAGGGCGCATGAACGCCGCAACCTCCACGCCTCCGGGCACGCCCGCCGTGCGGCAAGGAAAGGCGTCGCCGACGGTTTCGCCCGAGGCCGCCGGTCAGCGTCGCGCCGCATGGTCGCTGGTCATGCCCGCCACCCTGTACTTTCTCGTGCTGCTGGCGGTGCCGCTGGTGCTCACGTTCGTGTTGAGCCTGCACGGCTTCGATCCGAACAGCGGCGGCATCCTGCCCACGGTGTCGCTGCAGCATTACGTCGACATTCTCACCGACAGCTACTTCTACGAAATCTTCCTGCGCACGTTGCTCCTGTCGGTGGGCGTGACGCTGCTTTGCGTGCTGATCGGCGTGCCGGAGGCGTACTTCCTCTTTCGCATGCGCGATCCGTGGCGCTCGCTGTGCCTGGTGCTGGTGCTCGGGCCGCTGCTGATCTCCGTCGTGGTGCGCACGCTGGGCTGGTCGATCCTGCTGGGCCGCGAGGGGCTGGTGAACCTGGTGCTCACCAAGCTCGGACTGATCGCGCATCCCTTGCAGATGCTGTTCACGATGGGCGCGGTCACGGTGGCGCTCGTGCATGTGCTCGTACCGCTCATGGTGTTGTCGGTATGGACCTCGCTCACGCGGCTGGACCCCGCGGTCGCGCACGCGGCGCGTTCGTTGGGGGCGGGGCGGGCGACCGTGATGTGGCGCGTCGTGTTGCCGCAGATCACGCCGGGCATCCTGTCGGGCAGTCTCATCGTGTTCGCCCTGACGGCCAGCGCGTTTGCCACGCCGGCACTCATCGGCGGACGTCGCCTCAAGGTCGTGGCGACCACGGCGTACGACGAGTTCCTCGGCACGCTGAACTGGCCGCTTGGGGCCGCCATCGCGATCGTGCTGCTGATCGTCAACGTGGCGATCATCAGCGGCTACAACCGTGCGCTCGAAAAGCGCTTCACGCGCCGGCTCGGCTGAGGGAGGGACGATGAACCGACAAGATCCTCAGTACGACCGCAATGGTCTCGGGGCCATGGTGTTCCATGGGCTGTTCCTGCTTTTCATTCTGGCGCCGCTGGTCGTGGTTTGCCTGGTCGCCTTCACGCCCGACAACTTCCTCTCGATCCCGACACAGCACTTCTCGTTGCGCTGGTTCGCGTCGCTCATGGACGACGAGGACTTCCAGTCGGCGTTGCGCACGAGCCTTTGGCTCGGGGTGGCGTCGGCGAGCGTGTCGACCGCGCTGGCCGTGCCCGCGGCGATGGGGCTTGCACGCTACCGTTTCCCGGGGCGCGATGCGATCAATTCGTTCCTGCTCTCGCCGCTGATGATTCCGCCGGTGGTGCTGGGCATCGCGTTCCTGCGACTGTTCACGTTGCTCGACATGGGCGGATCGTTCGTGAGCCTGGTGGCGTGCCATGCGTTGCTCATCTTCCCTTACGCGTTGCGGCTGATCATGGCGGCGCTGGTGGGGCAGGCGGACGAAGCCGAACGCGCGGCACGCTCGCTCGGCGCCGGGCGCTGGACCACGTTCCGTCGCGTCACGCTGCCGGCGATCCTGCCGGGGGTCGCGGGCGGGTGGGTACTGGCGTTCATCAACAGCTTCGACGAGTTGACGGCCACGATCTTCGTGACGTCGCCCACGACGATCACGCTGCCGGTGCGCATCTACATGAACATGAGCGAGACGGTCGATCCGAGCGTGGCGGCGATCTCCACGCTGCTCATCGGACTGACGCTGGCGGTGATGCTGGTGCTCGACCGTATCTACGGATTGAACAAGGTTCTGGTTGGAAATCACTAAAACATGCAAAAGACATACGATATCGCCGTCATCGGCGGCGGCCTCGTCGGCATGGCGATAGCCTACGGACTCGTCAAGCGCGGACAACGCGTGGTCGTGTGCGATGGCGAAGACAATTCGCTGCGCGCCGCGCGCGGCAACTTCGGGCTTGTCTGGGTGCAGGGCAAGGGCGCCACGTGCACCGATTACGCCCGCTGGTCGCTGCACTCCGCCAACACCTGGCAGGGGTTCGCCGACGAGTTGTTCGCCCGCACCGGCGTGTCCGTCGGGTTCGAGCGGCCCGGCGGCTTCAATATCGCGCAAACGCCCGAAGAGCTGGCGATCAAGGTCGAGAGCATGCGCAAGCTGCAGGAGGCGGAGCCTGCGCTCGCGTACGACGTGCTCGATCACGAGGCGCTGGCCGAGCGGCTGCCGGCGATCGGCGCCGACGTGGCGGGCGCCATCTATTCGCCCAACGACGGTCACGTGAGCCCGCTCTATACACTGCGTGCGCTGTTCGACGCGTTCGAGCAGGCCGGCGGAGAGTATGCGCCGAACGTGCGTGTGACCGATATTCGCCAGGTGGGCAGTGCGTTTCGCGTGAGCATGGGCGACATGTCGCTGGAGGCCGGGCGCGTGGTACTCGCCGCCGGGCTCGGCAATCGCGACCTCGCCCCGATGGTGGGGCTCTCGGCGCCCGTCAAGCCGCTGCGCGGACAGATTCTCGTCACCGAGCGGGTCAAGCGATTTCTCGACTACCCCACGATCTATGTGCGTCAGACGGTCGAGGGCTCGGTCATGCTGGGCGACTCGGCCGAAGACGTCGGCTTCAACGACGGTGTAACACCGGATGTGCTCGCCGACATCGCCCGCCGCGGCATCGCACCCTTTCCGATTCTCAAGGACGTACGCGTGGTGCGCGCGTGGGGAGCCCTGCGTGTCATGACGGCCGACGGTCTGCCGATCTACGAGGCCTCCGAGGCTTGCCCCGGTGCCTATCTCGCGACCTGCCATAGCGGCGTGACGCTGGCCGCCGCTCACTGTGAAACCATCGCGCCGTGGATTCTCGGCGCCGAGCGCCCTGCGCTTCTGGATCATTTCTATGCCAAACGTTTCGCTGCTTAAGTCGCTGGCGCGCAAGGATGGCGCGACCGTGCGAATGTTTATCGAAGGCACGCCGCTCGACGTGCCGGCCGACATGAACGTGGCCGCCGCGTTGCTGTTCGCGGGCGTGACGGCGTGCCGTACCACGCCCGTGAGCGGTAGCGATCGTGCACCGTTCTGCATGATGGGGGTGTGCTTCGATTGTCTCGTCGAGATCGACGGCGTGCCGAACCGGCAGGGCTGCATGACGCCCGTGCGTGAAGGCATGCAGGTGCGCCGCATGGATGGCGCGAGGAGTGTCGCATGAGCGTGAAACTTGTGGATTTGTTGGTCATCGGGGCGGGACCGGCGGGACTGGCGGCTGCGCTCGAAGCGAAGCGTCACGGACTCTCGCCGCTCGTCGTCGATGAAAATGCGCTGCCCGGCGGCCAGATCTACCGCAGTGTCAGTCGCTCGCCGCTGGCCGACCCCGGGGTGCTCGGGCCCGACTATCTGCACGGGCGTGCGCTCGTCGATGCATTCATGGCGGCGGGCATCGACTATTGGCCGCAAACGCTCGCCTGGCAGATCGGCGCGGACAAGCGGGTGTCGGTCACGCGCCAGAGCGCGGGCGGCGGCACGTTGCAGATCGAGGCGGGCGCCATCGTGCTCGCCGGCGGTGCGCAGGAGCGGCCGTTCCCGATTCCCGGCTGGACGCTGCCCGGCGTGATGGGCGTCGGGGCTGCGCAAACGCTGCTCAAGGCCTCGGCACTCGTGCCGGACACGCCTGCCGTACTGGCGGGATGCGGGCCGCTCCTTTACCTGTTCGCGTGGCAACTGATCAACGCGGGCGTGCCCGTGCGGGCCATTCTCGACACGGCGCAGGCCGGCGGCCGACGCGAGGCGCTGCGTCATGCCGGCGGTGCGCTCAAGGCGCCGTCGTACCTCATGAAGGGCTTCAAACTGCTGCGCGCGATCCGCGCGGCGGGCGTGCAGCACGTGAAGCATGTCGAGTCGCTGCGCGTGAACGGAACGCAGCGGGCCGAGAGCATCGAGTATGTCGCGGGCGGGCGAACGCTGCGAATCGACACCTCGCTGGTGCTGTTGCATCAGGGCGTGATTCCGAACACGCAGGTCACCCGTTCCATCGGTTGCGAACACCTGTGGGACGAGGCGCAGTTGTGCTGGCGTCCGGAGACGGACGCCTGGGGCGAGACGAGCCTGCCGGGCATTTTCGTGGCAGGCGACGGCGCGGGCATCTCGGGCGCGCTGGCCGCGGAGCCGTCCGGGCGACTGGCCGCGATCCAGGCCGCCGTGAAGCTCGGCAAGCTCGACGGGGCGAAGCGCGACTCGCGTGCGCTGACCCTGCGTCGCGAGCTGGCCTCGCACACCGCCATTCGCCCGTTCCTCGACGCGCTTTATCGTCCGGCAGACAGCTTCCGTGTGCCGCCCGACGACAGCACGATCGTGTGCCGATGCGAGGAGGTGACGGCGGGCGACGTGCGGCGAATGGCGAAGCTCGGCTGCGTTGGCCCGAATCAGACGAAGACATTCTCGCGATGCGGCATGGGACCGTGCCAGGGCCGCTTCTGCGGTCTGACAGTGGCCGAATTGCTGGCGCAGTCACAGGGATGCGCGGTGCCCGACGTGGGCTATTACCGCATTCGTCCGCCGATCAAGCCGGTAACGCTCGGCGAGCTGGCCGTGGCGGTCGACGCGCCCGAGTTCCTGAGCGAGCGGGCAGGTTTCCCCAAGTAAGCGATGCGGCGTGGCCGCCGCGCGCTTACGCTTTTTATTCTTTCTGGAGATGTAGTCAATGAGCGATATTCAGCGCCATCATACGAACGCACGGATGAGCCGTGTCGTGGTGCATAACGGTACGGTGTACATCGGCGGCCAGACGGCGGACGATCGCAACCAGGACATCACGGGCCAGACGCAACAGGTGCTGGCGAAGATCGACGGCTATCTGAAGGACGCGGGCATCGACAAGTCGCGTCTGCTCTCGGCGCAGGTGTGGCTCAAGGATATCGAATCGGACTTCGCGGGCATGAACGCCGTGTGGGACGCGTGGACGAGCCCCGGCAATACGCCCACACGTGCGACGGTGGAGTCGCGTCTCGCGGCACCGGACCTGCTGGTCGAAATTGCCGTGATCGCCGCGGCGAAGTAAGAGGGCAGACGCATCATCGATGCGTTGCCGGGCCCGCAGCCACCTGCGGGCTTTTTTTCGCATGGTGCCGCGCGGCGCCGGGGCGAGCGCGCCATCGGCGGCGCCCGAAGGGCAGGCAAGAAGCGCTGGGACGAGGCCTCGTCCGCTACATCCCGAATTCGCGAAGGCCTTCCAGGTCGAGAATCGTCAGGACACCGTAATCCACCTTCACGAGCCCGGCCTGCTCCAGCACCTTGAGCGCGAGGTTGACCCGCTGGCGCGACACCCCCGCCAGATAGCTAAGCTCCTCCTGTGAAATCTGGACCGTGTTGTCGTCGGACGGATACAGGTTCGGGTTGAACATCGACGACAGCGAGCGCGCCACGCGCGCGTCGGTGTCGAGCAGGCGCTCGTGTTCCACGGCCGCGATGAACTGGCCGAGGCGCTCGTTGAGTTGAAGCGTCAGGAAACGGTTGAACGGGATGCTCGTGTCGAGCAGCCAGTCGAACGTGGCAATCGGCATGTGCGCGACGACCGAGTCGCGCAACGCCATCACGTCGTACTTGCGGTTCTCGCGCTTGAGCACCGACCCTTCGCCGAACCACGCACCGGCCGGCACGCCGGTAAACGTCACGGACTTGCCGCTCGCGGAGGCCGTCGCAATCTTCACCAGTCCTTCGATGACACCGAACCAGGCGTGCGACGGGTCGCCCTTGCGACACACATACGCACCGCTCTCCACGGGCCGCACCTGAATTTCGGCGACCACGCGCCGGCGCTGCTCCGGTGTCAGTCCTTGCGCCCATGCGCTGCGCTGCAGCAGGGTTTCGAGTGACATATAGGGACTTTCCCTTGATTGTCGTCCTGGTGACAAATCCGCCGTGGGTCATGAGGTATCTTCGCCTTGCCCGATGACGGCCTGGCCCACCCTCATGACGCTGCCGTACGGCGCCGAGGCACCAGTATAGAAGCTGCCCGCCGCCGGGCATAGCCGTCGCCGAAATCGCAGTCTGCGTCAGATCAATTCGAATCGAAGAGGTGTCGACCACAGACGCCCACAGCGTTAGGGATGCGTGCCTGAAAGCCTCACATGCACGCGCGCCGACCGAGCCACGCCACTCCCCCTCGACGAGCGTCGAATGGTGGCGAGACACAGGAGACAGGCATGCAGGAGCGGACCACCTTTCCGCGGTTGTTGCTGGCGCACGCCGCAACGCGCGGCACCCGCACGGCGTATCGGGAAAAAGATCTGGGAATCTGGCAGTGTTGGAGCTGGCAGGAAGCCGCACACGAAGTTCGCATGCTGGCGTGCGCGCTGGCCGCCGCCGGCTTCCGTCGCGGCGACAATCTCGCCATCGTGGGCAACAATCGCGTGCGTTTGTACTGGGCCATGACGGCCGCGCAAGCGCTCGGCGGTGTGGCCGTACCGCTGTACCAGGACGCGGTCGCCGCCGAAATGGTGCACGTCCTCCAGGATGCCGAGATCGATTTCGCCATCGTCGAAGATCAGGAGCAGGTCGACAAGTTGCTGGAACTGCGCGATCAGGTGCCGCGCCTGTCGAACATCATCTACGAAGACCCGCGAGGCCTGCGCGGCTATGACGCCCCGGGTTTGCGCGCCTACGAAGCCGCGCTCGAGCAGGGGCGCGAGTTCAACGCGCGACATCCCCGCTTTTTCGACGACGCGGTGGCCGCCGGCGATCCCGACGACACCGCCACCATCCTTTACACCTCGGGCACGACCGGCAAGCCCAAGGGGGTGTGCCATTCGCATGCCGGGCTCATCGGTGCGGCGTATCACGGCAGCACCTTCGATCGGCTCGGCCCGGGCGACGAAGTATTGTCCTACCTGCCGATGGCGTGGGTCGGGGACCATCTCTTCTCGTATGCGCAGGCGCTCGTGGCGGGTTTCACCGTCAATTGCCCCGAGTCGCCCGACACGATCGCCACCGACATGCGCGAGATCGGCCCGACCTACTACTTCGCGCCGCCGCGGGTCTATGAGAACGTGCTCACGCAAGTGATGATCCGCATGGAAGACGCGAGTGGCCTCAAGCGCAGGATGTTCTCGCACTTCATGGACGTGGCCAACCGTTGCGGCGCGGCGGTGCTCGACCGCCGTCCGGTCGCGCTGCTCGATCGCGTTCAGTACGCAATCGGCAATCTCTGCGTGTACGGCCCGCTTCGCAACACGCTCGGCATGAGCCGGATTCGCACCGCCTACACGGCGGGCGAGGCCATCGGCCCCGATCTGTTTCGCTTCTATCGCGCCATCGGCGTGAACCTCAAGCAGTTCTACGGGCAGACGGAGACGTGCGCATACGTCTGCCTGCAACCGGATCGCCAGGTGCGATTCGACAGCGTCGGCCCGGTCGCCCCGGGCATGGAAATCAGGATCGGGGAGAGCGGCGAGGTGCTGGTGCGCGGCGTGGGACTGCTCAAGGCGTACTACAAGCGCCCCGACGCCACGCGCGAGGCGCTGGACGACGACGGCTATTTCCGCACGGGCGATGCCGGCATCATCGACGACGACGGCCACCTGCGCATCATCGATCGCGCCAAGGACGTCGGCAAGCTCGCCTGCGGCTCGCTCTTCGCACCGAAGTACATCGAGAACAAGCTCAAGTTCTTCTCCTACATCAAGGAGGCGGTGGCGTTCGGCGACGGACGCGACGGCGTTTGCGCCTTCATCAATATCGACTTTGACGCCGTGGGCAACTGGGCGGAGCGGCAGAACCTCGCTTACGCCGGCTACATCGACCTAGCTACCCATGCCCGCGTGGCCGAGCTGATCCTCGGTTGCGTGGAATCCGTGAACGCCGATCTCGCCCGGGAAGCCGCCTTTTCATCCGCGCAGATTCAGCGCTTCGTGATCCTGCATAAGGAACTCGATCCCGATGACGACGAGCTCACTCGCACGCGCAAGGTGCGACGCGCATTCATCGCCCAGAAGTACGAGGTACTGGTCGATGCGTTCTATTCCGGCAAGTCGACGCAGTTCATCGAAACGCGCGTGAAGTTCGAGGACGGACGCGAGGGCAGCGTGAGCGCCACGCTCGCGATTCATCCGGCGCGCGTGATCGGCGCCCGGGCCCCCGTCGACGATCCTGCGCCTGTGAAGTTGCGCTGCGCGGCCTGACGCTTTCGCGATGTCGCATCGACCGAACCCGCTCCGGTTTCATCCCGGCACACTGCAGGAGATGGCATGAAGGACAACCGCAAGACCGGCGACGTATTGCTCGATTTGCAGCACATCAGCCTGTCGTTTGGTGGCGTCAAGGCGCTCACGGACATTTCGTTCGACGTTCGCGAGCACGAGATCCGCGCGATCATCGGCCCGAACGGTGCGGGCAAGAGTTCGATGCTCAATGTGATCAACGGCGTGTATCACCCGCAGCAAGGCGCGATCGTCTTTCGCGGCAAGCCGCGCCAGCGCATGCACCCAACCTCGGCGGCCCGCCACGGCGTGGCCCGCACATTCCAGAACATCGCCCTGTTCAAGGGCATGACCGTGCTCGACAACATCATGACGGGGCGAAACACCCGCATGCGCGCCGGGTTGCTCGCCAGCGCCATCTGGTGGGGCAAGGCGCGCGAGGAAGAGATGGCGAACCGCGCCAAGGTCGAAGAGATCATCGACTTTCTCGAGATCCAGCACATCCGCAAGACCCCGGTGGGGCGTCTGCCGTACGGCCTGCAAAAGCGCGTAGAACTGGCGCGCGCGTTGGCCGCCGAGCCCGAATTGCTGCTGCTCGACGAGCCCATGGCGGGCATGAACCTCGAAGAGAAGCGAGACATGTGCCGCTTCATTCTGGAAGTCAACGAAGAGTTCGGCACGACCATTGTGCTGATCGAGCACGACATGGGCGTGGTGATGGATATCTCGGATCGCGTGGTGGTGCTCGACTACGGGAAGAAGATCGGTGACGGCTCGCCCGACGAGGTGCGGTCGGATCCTGAAGTCATTCGCGCCTATCTCGGTGCCGCGCACGGCCAGCCGGCCGCCGCCTGAGACGAATCGGGAAAAGTGGCGCCAAGCGCAAGCGCGGGGAATCCGGCCGCAACGAAGCAGAAGCCAGGCAGAAGCCAGGCAGAAGCCAGGCAGAAGCCAGGCAGAAGCGAGGCAGGAGCCAGGCGGGTACCACCCGCGCTGGGTGACGGCGCCGGGTGTGGGTAAATGGGGAGACATCGATGCAGTTCTTTCTGGAAATTCTGATCGGCGGGTTGCTCTCCGGGGTGATGTACTCCCTGGTGGCGCTCGGCTTCGTGCTGATCTTCAAGGCGTCGGGCGTATTCAACTTCGCGCAGGGCGCGATGGTGTACTTCGCGGCGCTGTCCGTGGTCGGCCTCATGGAGCGCGGGCTGCCACTGTGGGCCGCGGCCGTCGGGGCGTTCGCGGTGATGGTGCTCATGAGCGTGGCCACGGAGCGCTTTGTGCTGCGCAAGCTGGTGAACCAGTCGCCCATTACGCTCTTCATGGCGACCATCGGCCTGTCGTTCTTCCTCGAGGGGCTCGCACCGCTGCTGTGGGGCAACGAGGTGCGTCCGCTCTCGCTGGGCATCGTGGACGAGCCGATCGCGTCGATCCTGGATTCGACCGGCATCCTCGTGAGCCGCTTCGATCTGGCGGCCGCCGCGATCGCGGCGGTGCTCGTGGCGTTGCTCGCGCTGTTCTTCCGGGCCACCAGTATTGGCCGGGCGCTGCGCGCGGTGGCGGACGATCACCAGGCGGCGCTCTCGCTCGGCATTCCGCTGCAACGCATCTGGGTGGTGGTATGGAGCGTGTCGGGCTTCGTCGCGCTGGTCGCCGGCATGCTGTGGGGGTCGCGCAACGGCGTGCAGTTCGCGCTCACGATGACGGCGCTCAAGGCCTTGCCCGTGCTGATTCTCGGCGGATTCACGTCGATTCCGGGCGCGATTGTCGGCGGGTTGATCATCGGTGCGGCCGAGAAGCTTGCCGAGATCTACGTGCCGCAACTGCTGCAAAGCCAGTTCGGCGGGAACTTCGGCGGTATCGAGGGCTGGTTCCCGTATGTGTTCGCGCTGCTGTTCCTGCTCGTTCGCCCGGAAGGGTTGTTCGGGGAGCGGCACATCGATCGCGTTTGATCGCCGACATCGACCACGCATCAGCCAATATCGCAGGGGCCAGACATGTTTTATCGCGAAGCGGGGCAGTTCAAGACCTCATATGAAGCGGATAGCCAGATTTTCCCGATCCGGCAGGACCGGCTGACCGTCGGCGCGTTGCTGGCGGTGGCGTTTGGCGTGCTGCCGTGGATTGCCTCGGAATATTGGCTCACGGCCATTCTCGTGCCCTTCCTCGTGTTCTCGCTCGCGGCGCTGGGGCTGAACATCCTCACCGGGTATGCGGGACAGTTGTCGCTCGGCACGGCGGCGTTCATGGCGGTGGGGGCTTACGCGTCGTATAACTTCCAGTTGCGTATCGAGGGCATGCCGATTCTGGCCTCGTTCGCGCTGGGCGGGGTCTGCGCGGCGCTGGTGGGCATTGCGTTCGGCCTGCCGTCGCTGCGCATCAAGGGGTTCTATCTGGCCGTCGCCACGCTCGCCGCGCAGTTCTTCGTGCTCTGGGTGCTGACGAAATTCCCCTGGCTTTCCAACAACAGCTCGTCGGGGGTGATCACCGCGCAGAAGATCTCCGTGTTCGGGTTCGACGTGGACACGCCGGTGCGCAAATACCTCTTCGTGCTGGGCGTGGTCACGCTCATGGCACTCGTGGCGAAGAATCTGGTGCGCTCGCACATCGGTCGCGCCTGGATGGCGGTGCGCGACATGGACGTGGCGGCCGAGGTCATCGGCATTCCGCTCATGCGGGTGAAACTGCTGGCGTTCGCCGTGAGCTCGTTCTACTGCGGCGTGGCCGGCGCGCTCTACGCCTATTGCTATCTGGGCTCGGTCGAGCCGGATGGCTTTTCCCTCGACCTGTCGTTTCGCATCCTGTTCATGATCATCATCGGCGGGGTGGGGAGCATTCTCGGCAGCTTTCTTGGCGCGGCCTTCATTCTGCTGCTGCCCATTCTGCTCGACAGCACCTTGCCTCCCGTTGCCGCATTCCTGCACTTGCCCTTTACCAACGCCACCGTCTCGCACATCCAGTTGATGATGTTCGGCGGTCTCATCATCTTTTTCCTGATCGTCGAGCCGCACGGGCTGGCGCGGCTTTGGCAAATCGCCAAGGAGAAGCTGCGCATCTGGCCTTTCCCGCACTGAAGTCCACCCGGACGGCGCGCGAGACATCGCGTGTTGCCGGCGCACGTTTTGCCACAGATAAAACCACAGACGGAGACACAGCATGAACACGAAACAGTTGACGGCATCGTTGGGCGTGGCGCTCGCGCTCGGCATGGGCGCGGCGGGCACGTCGCTCGCCCAGTCGAATGACCAGTTCATCGCACTCGCGGATTACCGCGTCGGTCCGTATGGCGCGAACGGTCAGTCGTTCTACGGCGGGTTCATCGACTATCTGCAGTACGTGAATATGAAAAACGGCGGTGTGAACGGTGTGAAGCTCACGTGGGAAGAGTGCGAGACCGAGTACAACAACGCCAAGGGCGTGGAGTGCTACGAGCGCCTCAAGGGCAAGAATCCGGTCACCAAGGGCACCGCATATCACACCATGGCCACCGGAATCTCGTATGCGCTGATCGACAAGACGGCCACCGACCAGGTGCCGCTCGTGATGATGGGCTACGGCCGCACCGACGCCGTGGACGGCTCCGTGTTCCCGTGGGCTTTCCCGCTGGTCACGACCTATCAGATGCAGGCGTCGGCCATCATCAAGTTCCTCGCCGACAAGAACGGCGGCTCGCTCGCCGGCAAGAAGATCGTCTACCTGTATCACGACTCGGCTTACGGCAAGGAGCCGATCGTGGCGATGCAGGCCGAATCGAAGATCCACAAATTCACCTTGGTGGAGATTCCGGTGGCGCATCCGGGCAACGAGCAGGGGGCGCAGTGGCTGCGCATTCGTCAGGAGAACCCCGACTACGTGGTCTTCTGGGGGTGGGGCGTAATGAACCAGACGGCGCTCAAGGCCGCGCAGAAGGTCGGCTATCCGCGCGAGAAGATCATCGGCAGCTGGTGGGCAGGCTCGGAGGAAGACACGATTCCCGCCGGACCGGCCGCCAAGGGCTACATGAGCGCCACGTGGAACGTGGCGGGCAAGCAGGTGCCGTTGATTGCCGACATCGACAAGGTGGTCTACGGCGCGGGCAAGGGCAACATGCAGGACCCGTCGAAGGTGGGCTCGGTACTCTATAACCGGGGCGTGTCCGCCGCGGTCGCCACCGTCGAGGCGCTCAATACGGCGCAGAACAAGTTCGGCAAAGGCAAGGTGATGACGCCCGTGCAAGTGCGCTGGGCGTTCGAAAACCTGAATATCGACGCCGCCCGGCTCAAGGCGATCGGTGCGACCGGCCTGCTGCCCGACATCAAGACGAGCTGCGAGGATCACGAGGGCTCGGGGAAGGTTCGCATCCAGCAATGGGATGGCGCCAAGTGGGTCATGGTGTCCGACTGGATCGAGGGCAACCGCCGTCTGATTCACCCGCTGTTCGAGGCGTCGGCCAAGCAATATGCCAAGGAGAAGGGCATTACGCCGGCCTGCTACAAGATGTGATCGACGTCGTCGCCCGCGCCGGCAGCGGGGCTGTGCACCACGGCGTGGGCGACGTGCGCGCGACAGGCAGGGTCGCCATCATCGGGACCCGGTGGCAACGATTTCGGAGTCAGGCATGGAAGCGAGTTTGCGCGTCAACAATATCGAAGTCATCTACGACCACGTGATTCTGGTGCTCAAGGGCGTTTCGCTGACCGTGCCCGCGGGCAAGATCGTGGCGCTGCTCGGCGCCAACGGCGCGGGCAAGAGCACGACGCTCAAGGCGATTTCCAACCTGCTGCATGCCGAGCGCGGCGAGGTGACGAAGGGCACCATCGACTATCGCGGTGAACGGGTCGAGAAGCTCACGCCCAACGGGCTGGTCAAGCGCGGCGTGATTCAGGTGATGGAAGGGCGTCACTGCTTCGGGCATTTGACGATCGAGGAAAACCTGCTCACGGGCGCCTATGTCAGGCACGCGTCGCGCAGTGCGCAGCAACAGGCGCTGGAGCGCATCTACGCGTACTTTCCGCGTCTCAAAACGCGCCGCAAGTCGCAAGCCGGTTACACGTCGGGCGGGGAACAGCAGATGTGCGCGATCGGGCGCGCCATGATGGCGCAGCCGTCGATGATTCTGCTCGATGAGCCATCGATGGGACTCGCGCCGCAGATCGTCGAAGAGATCTTCACGATCGTGCGCGACCTGAATCAGCGCGAGAACGTGAGCTTCCTGTTGGCCGAGCAGAACACCATGGCGGCGCTGCGTTATGCGGACTACGGCTACATCCTCGAAAACGGGCGCGTGGTGATGGACGGCGACGCGGCGTCGCTGCGCGACAACGAGGACGTGAAGGAATTCTATCTGGGCATCGCCAAGGACGGCGCCAGCAGCGCGGGCAGCTTCCGCAACGTCAAGAGCTACCGTCGACGCAAGCGCTGGATTGCCTAGGCAGCCCGGCAAGCGGCGCGATGCACACGACAGACCGTTAATCCCCAACGAATTTCCGTCTCTATGAACGACTACTTCGACACGCTGGAAACCCGTGCGCCGGAGGTTCGCGAGAAGGCGCTGCTGGCGGCGTTGCCGGCGCAGGTCTCGCACGCGCGTGCGAACGCGGCGTATTTTTCCCAAGTGCTCGGCGATGTCGATCCGGCGGCGATCGGCTCGCGCGCCGCGCTCGCCGCGCTGCCCGTCACACGTAAATCGGATTTGTCGGCGTTCCAGCGACGTCATCCGCCGCTGGGTGGACTGAATGCGACCCCGATCGGCGCGCTCGCGCACGTCTACCAATCGCCGGGCCCGATCTACGAACCGGACGGTCGGGGCAGCGACTGGTGGCGCTTCGCGCGTGCCATGTTTGCTGCGGGGCTGCGCCCGGGCGACCTCGTCTACAACACGTATTCCTATCACTTCACCCCCGCGGGCATGATGATCGAGACGGGCGCGACGAGGCTGGGGTGTTGTGTATTCCCGGCCGGCGTCGGGCAGACGGAGTTGCAGCTCGAGGCAATCCGCCATCTGATGCCGGTGGCCTATGCTGGCACGCCGTCATTCCTGAAGATCCTGATCGAGAAGAGCGAGGCCGCCGGCGTCGACATCGGTTGCATCCGTCGCGCAACCCTTTCTGGCGAGGCCTTGCCGCCGTCGTTGCGTGCGTGGTTCAACGGCCGGGGCATTACGGCGCGTCAGTTGTACGGCACGGCGGATCTGGGCCTGATCGCTTTCGAGAGCGACGCGCAGGCCGGGCTGATCGTCGACGAGAACGTGTTGGTCGAGCTGGTCGAGCCGGGCGGAACGAAGCCGGTGCCGGACGGTGAGATCGGCGAAGTGGTCGTGACGAACTTCAATCCCGACTACCCGTTGATTCGGTTTGCCACCGGCGATCTCTCCGCGATAGCGCCTGGCGTCAGCCCGTGCGGGCGCACGAATATGCGTTTGACGGGATGGTTGGGACGGGCCGACCAGACGGTCAAGGTGCGGGGCATGTTCGTGCATCCCGGCCAGGTCGGCGAGATCGGGAAGCGGTACCCGGAGCTGGGGCGCGTTCGCTTGCGCGTGGAGGGGCGCGTCGGCGAGGATCGCATGCGGCTGCTGTGCGAGACGAGCGAGGCCCCGCCGGAGGGGTTGGCGGCGCGCGTCCAGGAGACGCTGCGCGACGTGACCCGCCTGCGCGGCGAAGTCGACTTCGTGGCATTGGGCTCGCTGCCGGCCGACGGCAAGCTCGTGGAGGACGCCCGGGCCTACGATTGACCCGTCCGGCGGGGACCGTCGACCGATACCCGGGTGCTCGCGCAAGGCGCGATTCGACGGCATCTCGCCCATCCGAATGATTGGCTGTGCGCCGGAGGGGATTTCGTTAGAATCTGCTTTCGATGTTCGTATTCGCCAATTATCGGAGGCTGACGTGCCAGGACTACTTCCCGATGTCGACCGCGAGGGACTCCTCGAATATTCGGTCGTGTACACCGACCGGTCGATCAACCACATGTCGCAGCGCTTTCAGGGCGTCATGCGCGACATTTCCGATGGCCTGAAACGGGTCTACAACGCGAATTCGGTCATCGTCGTGCCGGGCAGCGGGACTTTCGGCATGGAGGCCGTTGCCCGCCAGTTCGCGACGAACAAGAAGTGCCTCGTCATTCGAAACGGCTGGTTCAGCTTCCGCTGGTCGCAGATTTTCGACATGGGCGGTATTCCTTCCGAGACCCTCGTGCTCAAGGCGCGGCCGGTCGAGTCGGGCAGACAGGCGGCCTACGCGCCCGCGCCGATCGACGAGGTCGTGGCCGCGATCAGGGCGAACAAGCCGGACCTGGTGTTCGCCCCGCACGTGGAAACCGCCTCGGGCATGATGTTGCCCGACGACTATCTGCGTGCCGTCGCCGATGCCGTGCATGCCGTTGGCGGCATGTTCGTCCTCGATTGCATCGCATCGGGCACCGTGTGGGTCGACATGAAAGCGGTTGGCGTGGACGTGCTGATCAGCGCGCCGCAAAAGGGTTGGAGCGCTTCTCCCTGTTGCGCGCTGGTGATGCTCAGTGCCCTGGCGCGCGAGCGCATCGAGGGCACGACGAGCACGAGCTTCGCCTGCGATCTTCGACAGTGGCTGCAGATCATGGAAGCCTACGAGAAGGGCGGCTTCGCATACCACGCCACCATGCCCACGGACAGCCTCGCGGTATTGCGCGACGTGATCAAGGAAACCGAGGCTTACGGATTCGAAAAGGTGCGTGCCGAGCAGTTGGAACTCGGCAGGCGCATTCGCGCATTGCTCGCGGCCAAGGGCTTCCGGAGCGTGGCCGCCGAAGGTTTTCAGGCGCCGGGGGTCGTGGTCAGCTACACCGACGACGATGGCATCCGCACCGGCAAGAAGTTCGCCGACGCCGGCTTGCAGATTGCCGCGGGCGTACCACTTCGCGTCGATGAGCCGGAGGACTTCAAGACGTTCCGCATCGGCCTGTTCGGTCTGGACAAGCTCCATGACGTGGAAGGCGCGGTGGCGCGATTCGCCAAGGCGTTGGACAGCGTCGCGTGATTGCCGGCGGGCGCGCAAACCTGTGCGCCTGAATCGAATGTCGTACAACCTCACGGAGCGTCAACGATGTCCTGGAAGCCCGAAAGCTATCCCTCGATGAGCCCTTACCTGATCTGTCCGGATGCCGAGGCATTGATCCGGTTCGTCGAGACTGCGTTCGGCGGTGTGCTGCTGCGCCGCTTCGACCGGCCCGACGGTTCGCTCATGCATGCGGAAGTCAGGATCGACGACAGCGTATTGATGCTCGGCGGCGGGGTGACCGAGATTGTCGCGACCGCGCCGCACATTCACCTCTATGTGCCGGACGTATCGGCCGTTTTCGCGCGGGCTGTGGCCGCAGGAGCGACGGTCGTGCAGGCGCCGCTGCGCAAGCGGGAAGACGACGATCTTCGCGGCGGTGTTCAGGACGCCTCCGGCACCACTTGGTGGATCGCTTCGCAGTAGCCGTCGCCAGGCGCTCACGCAGGACAGTCGAGCGCTTTGTCTGCTCCCTCCCATGCCCGCCGACTGGCGGGCATTTTCTTTGGCGCCGCGCCGATGCTTTATTTTTTTCCTTTTGACACTTTATTTTCGTTTACATAGTTTACTGAAACACAAGTTCCAAAAGCAGGATGCCCCGTGATAAGCGCGACGCAAACAGCGCAAGCGGCGCAGACGATGGCAGCATGCTGGGACCCGCAACTTTGCGCCCGCCGGAAACGGATGGGCCGATTGGAAAACACCATGAACGGCACGCTTCAAGACCGCATCCTGCAACTGCAAGACGACTTCACGCCCAGCGAGAAACGTCTTGCGGATGTGACGCTCGCGCACTTGTCGCAATTGGCGTCGTATTCCGCGACCGAGCTCGCGGAGATGGCGGAAGTCTCGAAGGCTTCGGCGGCGCGCTTCTTCAAGCGTCTGGGCTACGAGACATTCAACGAATTGCGCACCCGCATGCGCGAGGACGCCGACCACGGGTCGCCGCTCTTCGCGCTGGCGGGCATCTCCACGCCCGAGACGGCGGGCGACACGCCGGAAGGCGCCATGGGCGCGCATCTGGCGGCCGACCTTCAGAACCTCGCGCACACGTTCGAGCGCATTGCCGCGGCCGACCTGGACCGCGCGGCGGAGATCGGCGCGAATGCGCGGCGCGTCTTCATCGCGGGCTTTCGCAACGGCCGCGTGCTCGCCCAGTACATGTGGGCATTGCTTACGCAGGTGCGAGACGGCGTGCTGCTGGTGCCGGGCGCGGGCCTGAACCTGGCGGAAGACCTGGCCGACATGTCCGCCGACGACGTGCTCGTCGTCATGGACTTTCGCCGCCGCGTCACGCTGCTGCGCCCGATGGTCGAACACGCCAATCGCGTTGGCGCTCGCGTGGTGATCCTCACCGATCCGACCGCCACGGAGCTGCCGGCGCGCAGCGACATCGTGCTGCGCTGCGTGAATCGCACCGCAGGCATGTTCGATTCCTACGTTGCGGCGATGAGCGTCATCAACCACCTTTGCACGCGCCTTGGGCTGGCCCTTGGCGATGCGGCGCGCGAGCGGCTTGCCCACATCGAGCGCCTGCATGACGACTACGGCGACTTGCGCCGCTAGCCGGTATCGACACCGACAGATCCATTCAGAAACCGAGGAGCACATATGACCCACCCCCTTCCCAATCTGCGCCTGCAGTGTTTCGCGAACCCGGCCGTCGAGCCTGGGGCGCGTTATGGCGACGCGCGCCGTGCCATTCTGGGAGGTGACGCGTTTGCCACCGCCGCGCGTGAAATCACGCGCTGGCCGGGCTACGCCGAGACGCCGCTCGTCGCACTCGACGGGCTGGCGCGCGCGGCGGGCGTGGCGCAGATCCGTTACAAGGACGAGGCGGGACGCTTCGGCCTGGGAAGCTTCAAGGCGCTGGGTGGGGCGTACGCCGTGAGTCGCCTGCTGATCCGCGAAATCGAAGCCCGCACGGGGCAACAGGGCGTGAGCGTGGCCGACCTGCTCTCGGGACGCTTCGCCGATCTGACCCGCACGCTGTGCGTGACGTGCGCCACCGATGGCAACCACGGGCGCTCGGTGGCATGGGGGGCGCAGCGCTTCGGCTGCCAGTGCGTGATCTACGTGCACGCGACGGTCAGCCAGGGGCGCGTCGACGCCATTGCGCATTACGGCGCCGAGGTCGTGCGCACGGCGGGCAACTACGACGACGCGGTGCGCCAGGCCGCCGACGACGCTTCGCGCCTGGGCCGCTTCGTGGTATCGGACACGTCGTACCCCGGCTACATGGAGGTGCCCAAGGACGTGATGCAGGGCTACGCTGTCATGGCCGACGAAGCGCTGCGCCAGTTCCGCGACGCGACGGGGCAGCTGCCGACGCACGTATTCCTGCAAGGCGGCGTGGGCGGCCTGGCCGCTGCCGTGCTCGCCCATTTCTGGGAAACGCTCGAAGTGCGCGGCGCGGCACGTCCGAGATTCGTCGTGGTCGAGCCGGACAAGGCCGCATGTCTTTACGAGAGCGCGCGCGCCGGGGAACCGGTGGCCGTGCATGGCGAGCTCGATACGGTGATGGCCGGGTTGGCCTGTGGCGAGGTGTCGTTGCTGGCGTGGGAGATCCTGCGCCCGGGCGCGCACGCGTTTCTGACCATCGACGACGCCTCTGCGCTGGAGACGATGCGCATGCTCGCGCAAGGCCGCTTCGGCGACGCGCCGATGGTCGCCGGCGAATCGGCCGTGGCCGGGCTGGCCGGGTGCCTGGGCGCTGCCGCCGATGCGCACGCGCGGGCCGAACTGGGGCTCGATGCCTCGAGCCGCGTGCTGGTCTTCGGCAGCGAAGGCGCCACGGATCCGGTGCTGTTCGAGACGATCGTCGGCATGCCTGCCGAAGCCGTGACAGCGGCTGCCGTCAAGCGGGCCGCATAGCCGCATAAAGGCACAAGCGCATCAACGCATCAACGCATCAGCGAATTCAGGGCACGAACGCATCATGAGCATGCTTTTCAACACTTCCGGGGCTGGCGCAGTGGCGGCGGACCCGAATATGCCGCCGGTCCCCCGTATCGACTTGCCGCGCCTGCTCGGGCGTATCGCCGCGCTGGCGCAAGTCGGCGCGATCGACGGAGGCGGTTGCTGCCGCCTGGCACTGAGCGACGCCGACGGCGAAGGTCGCCGTCTCGTCGAGGGCTGGATGCGCGAGCTCGGGCTCGCGGTGAGCGTGGACGCCATCGGCAATGTCGTGGGTGTGCGCGCGGGAAGCGAGGCCGGCCCGCCTGTGATGACCGGCTCGCACATCGACACCGTTCGAACGGGCGGGCGATACGACGGCAACCTCGGCGTGCTTGCCGGCCTGGAGGTCATTGCGTCGCTCAACGATGCAGGCATCGTCACGCGTCGCCCGCTCGCGGTGGCCTTCTTCACGAACGAGGAGGGTGCCCGTTTCTCGCCGGACATGATGGGCAGTCTCGTCTACGTGGGCGGCATGCCGCTCGACGAAGCGCTCGACACGGTGGGGATCGACGGCACGTCCGTGCGCGAGAACCTCACGCGCATCGGGTTCGACGGCACGCATGCGGTCGGCGCGCCCGACGTCCACGCGTTCGTTGAACTGCATGTGGAGCAGGGGCCGGTGCTGGAGCACGAGGGCGTCACGATCGGCGCGGTCACGGGCGTGCAGGGCATTCACTGGACCGAGTTCACGGTCGAGGGCGTGTCGAATCATGCCGGCACCACGCCGATGCGCATGCGTCATGACGCGGGCCACGCCGCCTACGCGATCGCCGCGTACGCACGCGACGTGGCCCGCGAACTGGGGGGTGCGCAGCTGGCGACCGTTGGCCATGTCACGGTGTCGCCCAATCTGGTCAACGTGATTCCGAACCGGGCCGTCTTCACTGTCGACCTGCGCAACACCGACGGCGATGCGCTCGCCGAGGCCGTGCGCCGTGTCTTCGCGAAGGCCGACGCCGTGGCCGAGGCCGAAGGCGTTCGCATCACACGACGCTCGCTGGCGGATTTCGCTCCGGTGCAGTTCGACGAACGCATCGTCGAGCGGGTGGAGGCGCTCGCACGAGAGCGCGGCCACTCGGTGCGCCGCATGCCCAGCGGTGCGGGGCACGACGCGCAGATGCTCGCGCGGGTCTGCCCTGCCGGGATGATTTTCGTGCCGAGCGTGAAGGGCCTGTCGCACAACGTTGCCGAATTCACCCACGACGCCGATATCGACGCCGGGGCCAATCTGCTGCTCGCGCTCATGACGGAACTTGCCGCCTGAACCCGCCGCAGCCGCACCACCCCTGGAGGAGGCGTCCGGTACGCCGGACGCGCAGGGTTTCGAAGAGATTCATCAAGGAGATAACGTCATGTCCCGTATCGTCAACGTCGCCGCCGCGCAGCTCGGACCCATCCAGCGCGCCGATTCCCGTGCCGACGTGATGGAGCGCCTGCTCGCTCACCTGCACAACGCGCACGCGATGGGCTGCCATCTCGTCGTCTTCCCCGAACTGGCGCTCACGACCTTCTTCCCGCGCTGGTACATGGAAGATCCGGCCGAGATCGATGCCTTCTACGAGCGCGAAATGCCTGGCCCGCAAACGCAGGTGCTATTCGACACGGCCAGACGCCTGGGCATCGGGTTCTATCTCGGCTACGCCGAAATCGCGCTCGACGACGCCGGTTGTCCGCATCGCTTCAATACGTCGATCCTGGTCGGCGCCGACGGCGGCATCATCGGCAAGTATCGCAAGGTGCACCTGCCGGGCCATGCGGAGAACGAGCCGTGGCGCGCGTTCCAGCACCTGGAGAAGTACTACTTCGAACCGGGCGATGCGTTCGGCGTGTGGCGCGGCTTCGGCGGCGTGATGGGCATGGCCCTGTGCAATGACCGTCGCTGGTCGGAGACCTATCGCGTGATGGGCCTGCAGGGCGTGGAGATGATCCTGCTCGGCTATAACACGCCGGTTCACAATCCGCCCGCGCCGGAACACGACGATCTGTCGATGTTCCACAACCAGTTGGTCATGCAGGCCGGGGCGTACCAGAACGGCACGTGGGTGGTCGGTGTGGCCAAGGCGGGCAAGGAAGAGGGCTGCGAGATGATCGGCGGGAGCTGCATCATCGCGCCCTCGGGCGAAGTGGTGGCTGCCTGTTCGACCAAGGGCGACGAGCTGGCCATCGCGCGCTGCGACCTCGACCTGTGCAACTCGTACAAGAGCACGACCTTCAATTTTGCAAAGCACCGCCGTCCCGAGGCGTATCGCATGATCGTCGAACGGCGCGGCGCCGTGGTTCCGCAGGCGTGAGCGCCCGCGCCCAGGGCGCAGGACGCGCAGGCGTCTGACACGGAGGCGCGCGGCAGGCACCGCGACGTCTCCCGGTTCATCCCAACCCCCATCACAGCCATGCAGGCCGCGAGGCCCGCAGGGGAACGTGTTGCCCGAAGCTTATGCCGAAGTCTTCGTGCGCATCACGCCTGGCCAACAGTTCGTCACGATATTTTTCGCGCTGGAGCCTATGATGAAAAACGCACCGTCCCCTGCATCACTTGCGGGCAACTCGCCCGGCCAACCCATGCATGCCGATTCCCGTGTCCTGAGCGACGCCGCCGACAATGCCCTGTACCGCCGCGTCGCATGGCGGCTGGTGCCGTTCCTGATGCTCTGCTACGTCGCCGCGTTCCTTGACCGGGTCAACGTCGGCTTCGCCAAGCTGCAGATGCTCGACGATCTCGGCTTCTCCGAGACGGTGTACGGCCTCGGCGCCGGCATCTTCTTCATCGGCTACTTCCTGTTCGAAGTGCCGAGCAACGTGCTGATGCATCGCATCGGCGCCAAGAAGACCCTTGCACGCATCATGATCCTCTGGGGGCTCATTTCCGCGGCCATGGCTTTCACGCAGACGCCGACCCAGTTCTACGTGCTGCGCTTCCTGCTCGGCGCGGCCGAGGCGGGCTTCTATCCCGGCATCATCCTGTACCTCACGTACTGGTTTCCGTCGGCGCGTCGCGGCCAGATCGTGGCGATCTTCATGACTGCCGTGCCGTTCGCGGGCATTCTCGGCGGGCCGCTCTCGGGCTGGATCATGCAGTCGTTCCACATGGGCCATGGCTTTGCGGGCTGGCAGTGGATGTTCGTCATCGAGGCCGTGCCGTCGATGGTGCTGGGCGCCGCCGTGTTGTTCTACCTGGACGACCGCATTGCCGATGCACGTTGGCTCTCCGACGCGGAGAAAGCGCGCCTGGCGCACAACGTCGCCGCCGAGACGCGCGAGAAGACCGAACACGTGTCGCTGTGGAAGCTGCTGCAGGATCGTCGCGTGCTGCACATGGCGCTGATCTGCTACTGCACTGTGTCGAGCCTGTCGGGCCTGGCTTTCTGGATTCCCTCGGTGATCAAGTCGACCGGCGTGAAGTCTCTGCTCGAAATCGGTCTTCTGACCGCGGTGCCCAACGCGTGTGCGGTCGTGTCGATGGTGCTGGTTTGCCGTCATTCGGACAAGACGCGCGAGCGCCGCTGGCACATGGTGATTCCGTTCGTCGTGGGCGGCGTCGGGCTCATCCTGTCGACACTGTTCGGCCATAACCCGCCGGTCGCCGTGGCGATGCTCTCGGTGGCCGCGGCCGGTTGCATGGTCTGCTCGCCGCTCTTCTGGAGTCTGCCGACGGCCTTCCTCGAGGGGCGCAGTGCGGCCGCGGGCATTGCCGGCATCAACGCCTTCGCCGGACTGGCCGCCTTTGTCAGCCCGTACGTCATCGGCTGGATCAAGGACACGACCGGCTCGACGGATTGGGGTATGTACTTCCTTGCAAGCTTCGCGTTCATCGGTGCCATCCTGGTGTTGCGCGTGCCGGCCCGGCTGGTCAATCGCTGAGACGAAGGAGACGCTACGTCATGACGATCGATGTCATTGCGTTGACGCAGGAGATGGTGCGCACGCCGAGTTTCTCGGGTGACGAGGCAGGCATGGCGGCGCTGGTCGAAGCGCGTATGCGCGAGCTCGGCTTCGACGAGATCCATCGCGACGAGAACGGGTCGGTGCTCGGGCTGATTGGCCCGGCGGGCGCGGACGTCGCCGTGCTCTTCGACGGCCACATGGATGTGGTGCCGGTGGTCGGCGAATGGTCAGTCGCGCCGTTCGGCGGCGAAATCCGCGATGGACGCCTCTATGGGCGTGGCAGCACCGACATGAAGGGGGGCGTCGCGGCCGCCATGTGCGGCGCGGCGCAAGCCGCGGCGACGGGGCGACTCACCCGCCGGGTGGCGGTGTCGGCAAGCGTGATGGAAGAGGTGATCGAAGGCTTCGCGCTGGCGCCGGTGCTCGACCGATGCGCACCCGCCGCCGTGATCATCTGCGAGCCGTCGAAGCTCCAGATCAAGTCGGGGCAGAAGGGGCGCATGGAGATGCTTCTGACGTTCGAGGGCACGCCCGCACATGCGGCGTCGCCCGAGGTCGGCGTCAATCCGTTGCACGCGGCGGCCCGCGCCCTGATCGCCTTGCAGGATCTGTCGTTGCCCACGCATGCGTCGCTGGGCGACGCCCTGCTGGTGCCCACCGACATCGTCTCCACGCCGTACCCGTCGATATCGATGATACCGACGGCGACGACGATTCGTTTCGACCGCCGCACGCTCCCGGGCGAAACGTCGCAGGACGTGCTCTCGGCGATCGAGGCGCGCTTGCGCGCCGAGGGGCTGACGCGCTTCACGCTCGCGGTCACGGGCGACAAGGTGAGGACGTTCACGGGGTGCTGCGCGCGACCGTTCCGCTGGCTGCCTGCGTGGCAGATCGCCGATGACCATGCGCTGGTCTCGGCGGCCGGCCGCGCGGCGCAGGCGGCGGGGCGCGTGGCCACGCTCGGTACGTGGCGCTTTTGCACCAACGGATCGGAATCGGCCGGGCGACGCGGTATTCCCACCATCGGGCTCGGGCCGGGCAACGAAGAGGATGCGCACACCATCGACGAGTCGATCGCTCTGGAGCAACTCGAAGGGGCGCGCGACATCTACCGGGAGCTCGCGCTCGAACTGGCGACGGGGTGAGGTTGCGCTAATGTGTGACGTCGGTTCCACCGGCAGGCGGACCGGATTGTCGCCACGAACACAGGCTGAAACGAAAATGGCGCCGCAAACAGAACGTTCGCGGCGCCATTTGCATTGGCGAGGAGGTGGCAGCGGCCGACGCGGCGGCGTGGAACCCACGCCGCGCATCAGCCTCGTGCTCAGGCCTGCACCGTGTCGGCGACGGCCTTGAAGTCCTCGATCTGATCGAAGTTCATGTACTTGTAGATCTTGTCGCCATTGGTGTTGATCACGCCGATGTCGGCCATGTACTCTTCCTTGGACGGGATCTTGCCAAGACGCGAACAGATCGCCGCCAGCTCCGCCGAGCCGAGATACACATTCGTGTTCTTGCCCAGGCGGTTGGGGAAGTTGCGGGTCGAGGTCGACATGACGGTCGCGCCTTCGCGCACTTGTGCCTGGTTACCCATGCACAGCGAGCAGCCCGGCATTTCCGTGCGTGCACCGGCCGTGCCGAACACGCCGTAGTGACCTTCTTCCGTCAGTTGCTTCTGGTCCATCTTCGTCGGCGGCGCGACCCACAGCTTGACCGGAATGTCGCGCTTGCCTTCGAGCAGCTTTGACGCGGCGCGGAAGTGACCGATGTTGGTCATGCACGAGCCGATGAACACCTCGTCGATCTTGGCGCCGGCGACGTCGGACAGCGTCTTCACGTCGTCCGGGTCGTTCGGGCAGGCCACGATCGGCTCATGGATGTCGGCCAGATCGATTTCGATCACCGCAGCGTACTCGGCGTCGGCATCCGGCGAGAGCAGTTTCGGATCGGCCAGCCACTGCTCCATTGCCGTGATACGGCGTTGCAGGCTGCGCGGATCCTGGTAGCCCTGCGCGATCATCCACTTCAGCAGCGTGACGTTGCTGTTGAGGTACTCGATGATCGGCTCCTTGTTCAGATGCACCGTGCAACCGGCGGCCGAGCGCTCTGCCGAGGCGTCCGACAGCTCGAACGCTTGCTCGACCTTCAGGTCGGGCAGGCCTTCGATCTCGAGGATGCGGCCCGAGAAGATGTTCTTCTTGCCTTGCTTGGCAACGGTCAGAAGCCCCTGCTTGATGGCATACAGCGGAATCGCGTTGACGAGATCGCGCAGCGTAACGCCCGGCTGCATCTTGCCCTTGAAGCGCACCAGTACCGATTCCGGCATGTCCAGCGGCATGGTGCCGGTGGCGGCCGCGAAGGCGACCAGGCCCGAACCGGCCGGGAAGCTGATGCCGATCGGGAAGCGGGTGTGCGAGTCGCCGCCCGTGCCGACGGTGTCGGGCAGCAGCATACGGTTCAGCCACGAGTGAATCACGCCGTCGCCCGGGCGCAGCGCGATACCGCCGCGCGTGGCGATGAAGTTCGGCAGCGTCTGGTGCGTCTTCACGTCGACCGGCTTCGGATACGCGGCGGTGTGGCAGAACGACTGCATCACCAGGTCGGCCGAGAAGCCGAGGCACGCCAGATCCTTGAGTTCGTCGCGAGTCATCGGACCGGTGGTGTCCTGCGAGCCCACCGACGTCATCTTCGGCTCGCAATAGGTCCCCGGACGGACCCCTTGCCCTTCGGGCAGACCGCAGGCACGGCCGACCATCTTTTGCGCGAGCGAGAAGCCCTTGCCGCTATCGGCCGGTTGCTGCGCCAGACGGAACAGCGTGGACGGTGGCAGACCCAGCGCTTCGCGGGCCTTGGCCGTCAGGCCGCGACCGATGATCAGGGGAATACGGCCGCCGGCGCGCACTTCGTCGAACAGCACGTCGGACTTGACCTGGAATTCGGCGATCACTTCGCCGTTCTTCAGGGCCTTGCCCTCGTACGGACGCAGCTCGACCACATCGCCCATTTCCATCTTCGACACGTCGAGCTCGATCGGCAGCGCGCCGGCGTCTTCCATCGTGTTGTAGAAGATCGGAGCGATCTTGCTGCCCAGGCACACGCCGCCAAAGCGCTTGTTCGGAATGAACGGGATGTCCTGGCCCGTGAACCACAGCACCGAGTTGGTGGCGGACTTGCGCGAGGAACCCGTGCCGACCACGTCACCCACATAGGCGACGAGATGGCCCTTTTCCTTGAGCGATTCGATGAACTTGACCGGGCCGCGCTTGCCGTCTTCTTCCGGGGTGATGCCCGGACGCGCGTTCTTGAGCATGGCGAGCGCGTGCAGCGGGATGTCCGGGCGGGTCGTGGCGTCCGGGGCCGGCGAGAGGTCGTCGGTGTTGGTTTCGCCCGGCACCTTGAACACGGTGATGGTCAGGCTTTGCGGCACTTCCGGGCGGCTCGTGAACCACTCGGCGTCGGCCCAGCTTTGCAGCACGGCGCGGGCGTTGGCATTGCCCTTGTCGGCCAGCTCCTTCACGTCATGGAACTGATCGAACATCAGCAGGGTGTTCTTCAGCGCGTCGGCCGCGACCGTGCCGACTTCGGCATCGGACAGCAGTTCGATCAGCGGCTGGATGTTGTAGCCGCCCAGCATGGTGCCGAGCAGTTCGGTGGCGCGGGCGCGCGAGATGAGCGAGCAGGCGGTTTCGCCCTTGGCCACGGCGGCCAGGAAACCGGCCTTCACGCGGGCGGCTTCGTCCACGCCGGCGGGCACGCGATGGGTGATGAGATCAAGCAGCGTTTGCGCTTCGCCGGCCGGCGGATTGGTCAGCAGCTCGACCAGTTCAGCGGTCTGCTGCGCCGTCAGCGGCAAGGGGGGAATACCAAGCGCGGCGCGGGCGGCCACGTGAGCACGATAGTTTTCGAGCATGAGAAGACCTGCTGGTGGTGCGTTTCGGGGGAGGGTGTCAGACCTCCAAGGCTTTTTCCAATACTGCTTTTGCCCGAGATTTTAGTCCCTATGCCAGGTGCGGTCAAATGTCTTATGTCTTATATAAGAGTTGAGACTGTGGTGGAAGGCGCGATGAGCTTCGACAGAAACCGTTCGCATCGGGCGATCTCGGCCAGCGCCACGAATTCGTCGGGCTGATGGGCCTGTTCGATGCTGCCGGGGCCGCAGACCACCGTCGGGATGCCGGCGCGCTGGAAGAAGCCGGCCTCCGTGCCGTAGGAGACCTTGCGGGCGGCGGTGTCGCGCGTGAGGGCGTGCATCAACTGCACGAAGGGCGCCGACGCGGGCGCCTGCATCGACGGCGGGGCGGCGATCTTCGTGAACCGGATCGTGGCGTTCGGATGCACCCGTGCCATCTCCGGAATGAGGGTCTGCGCGGCGAACGCCTCGATCCGGGCGAACACGGCGTCGGCGTCGACACCGGGCAGATTCCGGTATTCGAAGACAAATTCGCACGCGGCGGGAATCGTGTTCAGGGCGATCCCCCCTGAGATCGTGCCGGTCTGCGCCGTGCTGAACGGGACATCGAAACCGTCGTCGTAGGGACCGTTGGCCGCAAAGGCGTCCGCAACATCGCGAATGTGGCAAATCAGTCGCGCCGCATACTCGATGGCGTTGACTCCGCGCGGTGTGAGCGAGGAGTGCGCCGCATGCCCGTGAACGCAGCAACGGTAGATATTGATGCCCTTGTGCGCGACGATCACGCGCATGCCGGTCGGCTCGCCCACCACGCAGCCTTGCGGCCGGATATTGCGGCGCGCCATGGCGGCGAGCATGGGCGAGACGCCGAGGCACCCGACCTCCTCGTCGTACGAGAAGGCGAGATGGACCGGCACCCCGGGTGGCGTTGCGCACCACGCCGGCACCCGACTCATGACGGTGCCGATGAAGCCCTTCATGTCGCACGCCCCGCGCCCGTAAAGGCGACCGTTTCGCACTGTCGGCGAGAACGGCGGGCTGTGCCAGTCCTGGCCGTCGACCGGTACCACGTCGGTATGCCCGGACAGTACGATGCCGCCTTGCGTGCGGCCGTCGCTCGCCGGCAGGGTGGCGAAGAGGTTGGCCTTGGCGCCGCTCGCGTCGTAGTCGAGCCAGGCATGCACCCCGTGGGATCGGAGGTCGTCGCGAACCGCTTCGATCAGGCCGAGATTGGACTGGCGGCTTGTCGTATCGATCGCGATCAGGCGCGAGATCCATTCGATGGCGGCGCTCGACGCCGGTTGCCCGGGCTCGTCGCGACATGAGGCGGCGACGGTGTCGTTGTCGGTGGACGGGGGGATGGGTTTGGACGATGCCATGGGGAGTTCCTGTCGCGGGCGTCAGATCAATGCCGAGTGCGCCGTCTCGCGCGAGAGCCGCGATGCGACGAGGCTTGCGAGCGCCCCGGCGGCGATGTACCAGGTAAGCGAGAGCACGTTGCCCGTGGTCCCGATGAGCCATGTCGCGACGAACGGGGCGAAGCCGCCGAAGATCGTGACGGACACGTTGTAACTCAGCGAGATGGAAGTGGTGCGCACCGCGGCCGGATACAGCTCGACCTGCCAGGCCGGGGCGGGTCCCGTCATCATCGCCATGAAGGTGGCGAGCAGGCACAGCGCACCGAGCACCGGCAGCGTGTGCGGATGAGCCGACATGAAGGCGAACAGCGGGTATGTGCCGACGAGAACGCACAGTGCGCCGGCGCTCATGAGCGGACGACGGCCCCACCGATCGGATAGTCGCCCCATCACCGGTGACAGGACCATGAAGCAGGCGATCTGCAGGCTCACGGCGGCCAGCGCCTCGCTCGCGGGCAGTCCCAGCGTGCGCGTCAGGTAGATGGGCATGTACAACAGGTAGAGATAGTTGGTGACGGTCCAGCCGATCGTGAAGAGGCTGCCGATGCCAAGGGCGCGGCGCTGCTCACGCAGTGCGGTGCGAATGGGCGATGACGGAGACGTCCCGGCTTGCGCGCCGCCGCGCGGCGGCTCGTCGACGTTGCGCCGCAGCCAGAAGCCGAAGGTGCCGATGACGACCGCGCCCAGCACGAACGGCACGCGCCATCCCCAGTCATTCAGGGCCTGTGTCGACATGAACCAGGTCATGACGCCAGCGGTGAGCGAGCCCAGCAGCAGCGCGACGGCAAGGCTGGCCTGCTGCCAACTGCCGTACAGGCCGCGACGATGCGCAGGTGCGTATTCGACGATGAAGCTCGTGGCGCCGCCCCATTCGCCGCCGGACGCGAAGCCCTGCAATACGCGCGCGATCACGATCGATATCGAGGCATACACGCCCGCCGTGTCGAACGCGGGCGTGAGACCGATCATCGCCGTGCCGATCGCCATGAGCAGGATCACGACCAGCAGGGCGGCCTTGCGTCCCGCACGATCGCCGTACGCCCCGAGAACGGCGGCGCCCACCGGGCGCGCGACGAAACCCACGCCGAACGTGGCGATCGCGACGAGAAATGACGTCGATTCGCTGGCCGCCGGGAAAAAGTGATGGGCGATTTGTGGCGAGAAGTAGGCGTAGAGCACAAAGTCGTACCACTCGAGGATGTTGCCGAGCGAGGCGGCCACGACTGCGCGTCTGGCCTGTGTCTGTGTCGTGCGGCGGGTGCCTGTCGGACATGGCCTATCGGCGGCGCTACCCGGGATGTCGGTGACGGCGGCAGGAAGATGGGTGTCGGCCGGCGCGGCGGCGTGTGGCCAGTTGTCATGCGCTTGGGAAGGGTTCGAGTTCATGAGGCAACCTGATGAGTGGACAGGGAAGTACGCCCGTGAAGGGACAGGCCGCGTCCGAGGCTCGGACCGGCGCTGGCGACGACGGGAGGGGGAATGCGGCCGGCCTTGTGGCCGCTGGTGCGCGAACGCTTCCGCGGTGCTAGTGGCGCATCGAGCGGAATGCTTCCACGACCCGGTCGAGGTCGTCGTCGGACAGCGCGAGTGACGCCTGCAGCCGCAAACGGGCCTGCCCCTCGGGAACGACCGGGTACGAGAACGCTTGCGCCAGAATGCCGCGCTGCGCGAGCGCCGACGCGGCGGCCTGAGCACGTGCCGACGTTCCGAAGCGAACCGGCACGATCGGATGGTCGCCAGGGATGACATCGAAGCCTGCCGCTGTCAGGCGCTCGCGCAAATAGACGCTCATCGCTCGCAGGCGCGCGAAGTCGATCTGACCTTGTTCGATCAGGTCCAGGGCGCGAAGCGCGGCGGCGGCGATCGCGGGCATCAGGGCATTGGAGAACAGATAGGGGCGTCCGAACTGGCGCAGCGTATCGACCACGGCCTGCGGCCCCGCCACGAATCCGCCGGCCGCGCCACCCAGCGCCTTGCCGAGCGTGCCGACGAAAACGTCGACCGCGGCGGTCTGCGCCTGCGCCTGGGCGGTTCCGCGCCCCGTCTCGCCGATGACCCCAATGCCATGCGAGTCATCCACGACGAAGAGCGCCTGGCGCTCTCGACACAGCGCGGCCAGGGCCTGGAGCGGTGCCTGCGTGCCATCCATGGAGAACACGCCGTCGCTCACCAGCAGACGTGCGCGGGCGTCGTTCGCTTCGTCGAAGGCCCGCGCGGCGCTGTCGACATCGCGATGCGCGTAACGAAAGCGGGCGGCCCGGCTCAGGCGTATGCCGTCGATGATGCTCGCATGATTGAGCGCGTCGGAGAACACGGCGTCCTCATCGCTCAACAGCGCCTCGAAGAGCGCGCCGTTGGCGTCGAAAGCCGAAGGGAACAGCGCGCATGCCTCGGTGCCGAGAAAGTCGGCCAGCCGTTGCTCCAGTTCCCAATGCAGCGCATGCGTGCCGCTGATGAAGCGAACCGAGGCCATGCCCAGGCCGAAGCGCGAAATGGCTTCCGTCGCCGCCTCGACGATGCGGGCGTCGCCAGCCAACCCGAGGTAATTGTTGGCGCACAGATTGAGATACCCGCGTGGCGCCTCGGCGGCGCTCGTGTGCGCGGTGATGCGGCCGCCCTGCGGCGAGCCGATCGCGATCTCGCGCTTGAGGGCGTGCCGCTCGACGAGCGCTTGCCGGCGGGCTTCGAGACGGGAGCGCAGCGCCTCAGCGAACACGATCCGCCCCGTCGTAGTCGACCGCCAGCGTCCAGGCCGGATCGTCGTGCCAATCCCAGTAGGTGCGAAAGATCGTCCGGGTCAGCTCGCCCGGCATGCCATCGCCGACGGCGACGTCGTTCAGGCGCGTGACCGGCATGATGCCGCCTGCCGTCGACGTGATGAAGATCTCGTCGGCGTGACGCAGTTGTGCTTCGCTCACGTTGCCCGCGTGCACTTCGATGCCGAGTCGTTCGGCAATGTCGAACACCGTACGGCGGGTGATGCCATGCAGCACACCGCGCTCGGGCGTGTACAGGGCGCCTTCCTTGACCGCGAAGATGTTGAAGCCCGGGCCTTCGGCAACGTTGCCGTCCATGTCCTTGATGACGACGGTCTCCGCCCCGGCGTCGAACCCCTGGAATTGGGCGGTGACCAGATCGAGCCAGTGGTAGTTCTTGATCTGCGGGTCCACCGACTCCGGCGGGATCCGACGTACGGTATCGATCAGGTGCAGATGCAATCCTTCCTTGAGTTGCCGGGCGTTGGCCACCGAACCGTAGGGCACGGCGAACGCGACGAACTGGTTCGCGGCGTCGCGCGGGTCGCGGCTGAATGTCGGCGAGAGGCCGCGCGTGCACAGCATCTCGACGTACGCGTTGCGCAGCCCGGAGCGTCGGACGCACTCGACGAGGATGTCGCGCAGCGCGTCGTCGTCGTACGCCACTCGCAAGCGCAGCTTCTCGAGCGAGCGGCGGAATCTCGCGATATGCAAATCCAGCCGGAAGAACCTGCCATTCCAGACGTGCACGGTGTCGTAGGTCACGTCGGAGTGCAGCAACCCCCAGTCGAGCACGGAGATGCGTGCCTCGGACATGGGAAGGTATTGGCCGGCCATGAAGGCCGTGCCCGGGGGGTAGGTCAGACCGTCGATGCGGCCAACGTCGGGGCGGGTCATCACGTCTCTCACAGAGGTTGAGGAAAGTAGTCGACTTGTGCGGCGAAGGCCGCGCGGTGCGCCTCGAAGACCGTGCGGTGCACGACGGCGTTTTCGCCGACGGCGCGATCGAACGAGAGCTTGCCGTCGAGATGGTCGATCTCGTGTTGCAGCAGTTCGGATTCCGGGCGGCCGAGCGCCTGCCGGAGATGCCGCTCGCCGCGCATGTCCAGAAAGTCCACGGAGATCGACGCGAAGCGCGCCACCCGCACGAGCATGTCCGGAAAGCACATGCAGTCGTCCCAGAGCGTCATGCGTTCGCTGCTGGTCCACACGATCTGCGGATTGACGATGACGTCGGGCCATCCCGGCATGGCCAGTCCGATCATGCGTTTGCGAATGCCGATTTGCGGCGCGGCGATGGCGCGTCCGAAACCGTGTTCCGCCCGGAACGCCCGGATCGCCTCGCCCAGCGCGTTGGCTTCACGCACGACGACGGGGTCGTCCAGACGCGTGACCTCGGCGGCCACTTCGCGCAGGCCGGGCGATCCGACCCGGAGAATGTCGAGACTCATTTCGATACCTCGGTCAAAGCCATTTTCTTGCCTTCCTTGTAGGTGGAGATGGTGGCGGCCGGCTGGCGCAGATCGCCGCGCTCGTCAAATGCGATCTGCCCTGTGACACCGCTGAACGACACGTGGTGCAGCGCTTGCACGATCTTGTCGGGGTCCGTGGATTGCGCGGCGACGGCGGCGCGATAAATTGCGGTCATGGCGTCGTAGGCATAGGGGGCATAGAGCTGGACCGGCTCGCCGTACTTCTGGCGGAACTTCGCGGCGAACGCCGCGCCGCCCGGCATCTTGGCGAGGCTGCGTCCCCCGTCGGCACAGAAGAGATTGCCGTCGAGCGCGGCGCCCGCCAGCCGGATCATTTCAGCGGTGCAAAGTCCGTCGCCGCCGACCAGTGGCGCGGCAATCGAATATTGACGCATCTGCTTGAGCATCGGCCCGCCCTGTGCATCCATGCCGCCGAAGAAAATGGCATCCGGATTTTCACGTTTGACGCGGGTCAGCACGGCCGAGAAGTCGAATGCCTTGTCGGTGGAATACTCGCGCGCCACGATCTTCGCCCCGGCCTTCTCGGCCTGGCGGGCAAAGACTTCGGCGATGCCCTGTCCGTAGGCGGTACGGTCGTCGATGACGGCGATGCGCCGCGCACGCAACTGCGTGGCGACGTATTGCGAGAGGGCCTGCCCGAGGTAATCGTCGTTGGCCAGCATGCGGAACGTCGTGTCGAAACCGAGGCGCGTGAACTCTGGGTTGGTGGCCGACGGCGTGAGTTCGGCGATGTGCTGTTGGGCGTAGATACGCGCCACGGCGATGGAGGTACCGGAGTTCTGATGGCCGATCACGGCACTCACGCGGTTGTCGGCGAAGCGTTGGGCCACGGTGGTGGCGATGCGCGGGTCGGCGCCGTCGTCCTGCGCGTCGAGCGCGAACTGGACCGGCTTGCCGCCGATGACCGGATGCGTGGCATTGATCTCGTCCATTGCCAGGCGAATGCCGCGCTCGCTGTCCTTGCCGAAGTGCGCCTGAGCGCCTGTGAGTGCGCCGGCATAGCCGATGGTCACCACCGTTTGCGCGTGCACGCTCAGGGTGCAAAGCATGGCCGCGGCGGCGGCGGCAAGGGCTTTCGGGAACATGATTTTCTCCATGGAATCGATCGGGTGGCGATGCTACGATTCTAGGGACCGGTCGCGAAATTCAATATTCGCGCGGATCATGTTTGCTTAACCGGATTTCTTTTTTCAGGGTGTTTGCGAAATATGAGTCAGAACCCCGCCACGCCACTCGACGAATACGACCTGCGTATTCTTTCTCTGCTGCAAGTCGATAACCAGATCAGCAACCAGGCGCTGGCCGCCGAGGTGAATCTGAGTCCGCCAGCCTGCCTGAGGCGGGTGAGGCGGCTGCGCGAAGAGAAGTACATCCAGAAGGACATCTCGGTCGTGGATCCCAACAAGGTGGGGCTGCCTATCATGATGTGGGTGTTGGTCCAGGTCGAGCGCGAGCGGCTCGACCTGCTCGACGAGTTCAAGCGGTTCCTTCAGTCCGTGCCGGAAGTGATGCAGTGTTATGTCGTCACGGGGCGCGCGGATTTCGCGATGATGATCGCCGTGCGCGACATCGACCATTACGAAGCGTTTGCGACGCGCGTCTTTCGTCAGAATCCGAATATTCGGCACTTCGAGACAATGGTGGTGATGTCACGCGTGAAGTTCGGCATGTCGCTTCCGCTTGACGAGGCGCGCGAGTGAGCGGCACGTCGGGCCGTAACCGAACGTGTGCCGATCGCGGCCGGCGTGGGGTAGGCGTGGATTAGTACGATTTTCTGGATGATCCATCCAGACTCAAGTTGTTTATGCAAGTGCGCCGAGTGTCTACATTGGAGTCTCCCCTTCAGCAAGGAGCATTTCATGGCAGACCACGCAATTCAGGGCAAGGTGGTATTGATTGCCGGCGGCGCGAAGAATCTCGGCGGGCTGATCGCCCGCGATCTGGCACGGCACGGCGCCAGGGCCATTGCGATCCATTACAACAGCGCGGCGAGCGCGGCGTCGGCACAGGAGACGGTTGCCGAGGTCGAAGCCCTGGGGGCCAGGGCGGTGGCGTTTCAGGCGGATTTGAGTGCGGCTTCGGCCGTCGAGACCCTGTTTCGCGATGCCACCGATGCGGTCGGACGGCCGGATATCGCCATCAACACGGTGGGCAAGGTGCTCAAGAAGCCCCTCGTCGAGATCACCGAAGCGGAATACGACGAGATGAGCGCGGTCAACGCGAAGGCCGCCTTTTTCTTCCTGAAGGAAGCGGGCAAGCATGTAAACGATCATGGCAAGATCGTCACGTTGGTGACCTCGCTGCTCGGCGCATTCACGCCGTTCTATGCGTCGTACGCCGGAACCAAGGCGCCGGTGGAGCATTTCACCCGCGCGGCGGCCAAGGAGTTCGGTGCGCGCGGCATTTCGGTGACTGCCGTGGGACCGGGGCCGATGGACACGCCGTTCTTCTACCCCGCCGAGGGCGAGGATGCCGTGGCGTATCACAAGACGGCGGCCGCGTTGTCACCGTTCAGCAAGACAGGACTGACCGACATCGAGGACGTCGTGCCGTTCATTCGCCACCTGGTAAGCGATGGATGGTGGATCACCGGTCAGACGATCCTCATCAACGGCGGCTACACGACCAAGTGAGTGCGCGCCCGGTCCGTGATCGCGGGACCCACACGACGGCGGCGCGAACTGACGTTCGGGCACGAGCCGTCGTGCCGGCGCTCATTCGGGGTCGGGGCGGATCGATTGGGGCGTGATAAAAGGCGGACATGGATAGATTCGATCGATACCGGATCTTCGTGAAAGTGGCGGAGATGGGCAGCTTCATCAAGGCGGCGCACGCATTGGAGGTGCCGCGCGCGTCCGTGTCCGCCGCGATTGCGCAGTTGGAGGCGCAGGTCGGCACACGCGTGCTGCATCGAACCACTCGGCGGGTCACGCTCACCGCCGACGGCACGCAACTGCTCGAGCGCGTACGGGGATTGCTGGCCGACGCCGAGGAAATCGACCTGTTGTTTCACGCCAGCCAGCGCCAGGTATCCGGCCAGTTGCAGATCGACGTTCCCAGCCGGATCGCGCGTCGGCTCATCGCGCCGGCGCTGCCGACGCTGCTGCGCCGGCATCCGCGCCTGCGCCTGATGCTGCGATCGAGCGATCGTGCCGTCGATCTGGTCCAGGAGGGCGTGGACTGTGCGGTACGCGTGGGCCTGTTGCACGACAGCAGTCTGGTCGTGCGGGCGCTGGGCGCGATTTCGCTGATCAACTGTGCAAGTCCCGGCTATCTCGAGGAATTCGGCACCCCCCGTCGCCCGGAGGACCTGCTCGCCGGGCATTGCGCCGTCGGGTACGCGTCGCCGACAACCGGGCGCGAGTTGCCGTGGGAGTATCGCGACGAAGGCGGCGTGGCGCGTGCCCTCGACGTTCCCAGTCAGGTGGTGACCAACAATGCCGAAAACTACATCGCATGTTGTCGCGCGGGCCTGGGGCTGATCCAGATTCCGCGTTTCGATGTGCAATATCTGCTTGATTCCGGCGAACTTGTCGAGGTCATGCCCGAAGCTCGCGCGGCGCCCATGCCGGTCTCGTTGCTTTACCCGCACCGCCGCCAACGCTCGCGGCGCCTGACCGTCTTTCTCGACTGGTTCGAGGCGCTGATGCAGCCGCATCTGGAGGCGTGACCTTCGCGCCCGTCAAGGGGGCGGCGAACCCGGGCGAGCGAGGGTGGCGAATTACCTTCCTTTGTATTACATTCGGTGTCCGATGCGCCCGTCTACGCGGTCGCGTCGTCCCAGCGCTCGACAATTTCAATTCGAACGGCATCTCAGAGCACTGGTGTTCGAGAACTGCCGTACTGCGGGGGAAAGGCCGAATCTTCTCGGTCGCCGGTCGCCATGCACGGCGCAAAACGAGAGGATATCCGTGGTCTCACGCAAACCCAGGCGCGTATCGCGCCGTGTCAAATCCGCCCAGCCTCCGTCCGCGACGCCCGCGCTGCACGACGTTCGCCATCCATTGTCGCGGCCGACGCGGCATGCCATGGGGGCACGAATTGTTCGCACTGCAACCAGTACGGCGGTCGCACTGGCGCTCGCGGGCACCGCGCCGTCCCTATGGGCCGCCGGGACTTGTACCGTCAGCGACATCAGCGGCTGTGGTGCGGCGGGCGGCGACGGAGCCTCGGGACGCGGCGGACCGGGCGGCGCGGGCAATGGCCAGGGGGGCGGTTCGAGTACGATTGATTCGAACAGCGTGACGGTACAGGTCCCCGGAGGCTGGGCGCCACAGGGGACGGGCGGCACGGGGGCTTCCGGCGACGGCGGCACGTCTTCGGGCGGAGCGCCTGCACAGGTCGTCTTCTCCAGCGGCTTTGTGGTCAACGGGCCGGTTGTCGGCCCTGGAGGCCTCGCCGGGGCCGATGGCACCAATTTTGCATCCGGCGGGAACGGCGGCGGCGCAGGACTCTATTACCTGGGTGACGACATCACCGTCTCGTCGGCGGGCGCGATCGTCGGCGGCGCGGGTGGTCAGGGCGGCAACGCCTCGGCAGGCGTCGGCAACGGCGGCGGCGGCGGTGGCGGCGGGGCCGGGATGATCTCTGCCGGCGTCGTGACATCGATCAGCAATTCGGGGACGATTTCGGGCGGCGCTGGCGGTAACGGCGGCGCCGGCGGCTTCAGCGGCGGCGGTGGCGCTGGCGGGGATGGGATATTGTCGCTCCAGGGAAGCGCCAACATTTTCAATATCGGAACGATCTCGGGCGGTGCTGGAGGCGCTGCGGGTAGTGCCACGTTCGCTGGAGGCACGGCGGGTAGCGGCGGTATCGGCGTCAATCTCGCAGGAACACGCAACTCGGTCGCCAACATCGGGACGATCTCGGGCGGTGCCGGTCTGGTGGGCGGCGTTGGCGTGCGCACGCGCGGCATGGACATCATCACCAACGCTGGCGTCATCATGGGTGGGATGTCCAACGGCGGCGCGCCGCGAGCCGCGGCAATCGAGTTTGGCGGCCTGAACAACGGTCTGAACCTGCTGACCGGCTCGGCGATTCTCGGCGACCTGCTGTTCGATGCGGGTGCGAGCGCGACCATCAGCGCCAGCAATGCGGGGCTGACGTTGAACAATGCCGTCGTGCTCAGCGACGCGGCGTCGAATGTGATCTTCTCCACCGCGACGAACAGCCTGACGATGTCGGGCGTGGTCTCCGGCGCGGGCGCACTGACGCTCGGGGGGATCGCCTCGAAGGCGTTGACGCTCACGTCGGCCAACACTTACACCGGCGCCACCACGATCAACAGCGGCACGCTGGCCCTGTCGGGCAGCGGCAGTGTCGCCGCTTCGGCAGGGGTCACCGTCGTCGGCGTTGGCGGCGTGGGGGGCGTGTTCGACATTTCGGGCGTGAGCGCCGGTGCGTCGATCCAGGCGCTTTCCGGGGGGGGCGCCGTGCAGCTCGGCAGCCAGACGCTATCGCTCACGAACGCGGCTGGAACCTTCGACGGTGTCATCGGCGGCACCGGTGGCATACGTCTTGCCGGCGGCACACAGACGCTCACTGGCGTGAACACCTACTCGGGCGCCACCACGATCAACAACGGGGCGGTGCTGGCACTGAGCGGCGGCGCGAGCATCGCGTCGTCGAGCGGTGTGGCCAACAATGGCACGCTCGATATTTCCGCCACGACGAATGGTGCCTCGCTGACGGCCCTGACCGGGCCTGGCTCGGTCGCGCTCGGGGCGCGCACGCTGACGCTCACGAATGCGTCGGGTGTATTCTCCGGCGCGATCGGCGGCACGGGCGGATTGACGCTGAACGGTGGCACGCAGACGCTGGCCGGCGTCAACAGCTACACCGGCGCGACCACGATCAACGGCGGCACGCTGGCACTGGCGGCGGGCGGACAGTTGTCGTCGGCCACGACCCTCTCCCTGGTCGGCAGCGGCGCGACATTCGATGCGTCCGGCGCGGGCGCGCAGACGCTCTCCGGCCTGTCCGGAGGGGCAGGCACAAGCATTGCCATTGGCACGAGCACCCTGACGCTCGATACGGTCACCAACACAACGTATGCCGGCGCACTCACCGGCAGCGGCGCCTTCGTCAAACAGGGCGCGGGCATGCTAGTGCTCAATGGCGCGAGCAATGGATTCACCGGGGCGACCACCGTGGGTGCGGGCACGCTCGAGGTCGGTGATGCCGCTCACGAGAGCGCGGTACTGGGCGGCAACGTGGCAGTCGGTTCGCAGGGCACACTGCGCGGTCACGGCACGATTCTGGGCAGCGTGACCAACGGCGGGATCGTGGCGCCGGGCGGTTCCATCGGTACGCTGAGTGTTGGCGGCAACTACACGCAGGCGTCGAGCGCGACGCTGGCCATCGAGGTGAGTCCGACAGCGGCGTCGTTGCTCAAGGTGTCGGGCAGCGCGACGTTGAATGGCGTGCTCGCCATCACGTACGATCCGGGAACCTACCGGTCGACGCGCTACACCGTGCTGAGCGCCGCGAACGGTGTGAGCGGACGCTTCTCTTCGGTAACCGAAGCGTTGTCCGCCGGTGCCGACCTCGGCAATCTGCGCTCCGCCCTGAGCTACGGCGCGAACGACGTGACGCTCGCGCTCAACGCGCCGGGGACCGCGGACCCCGGGGCCGTCGATCCGTCAGGAGGCGTTGTCATCGCGCCGAAGAACACCAGCATTTTCACGGCCTTGGGGACCGCTTCGCTGATGAACGCCCAGTCGGCGACGGCGGCGGTGCTCGACCAGGCCACGCGCCGCACTGTGGAGACGGGATTGGCCACCGGTGATGCGGCATCTGGCGGCCCTTCGGTCTGGGCGAGTGCGACGGGACTTCACGGCCGTCTGTCCGGTTCCGACGGTCAGCCCGGTTTTCAGGAGAACCGTTACGGCTTCCTTGCGGGCGCGCACAAGCGCGTGGAGCGCAACACGTTCGGGCTGGCTGGCGGCTATTCGCACGCCGATCTCTCGGAGACCGGCACGGCGAACTCGGGCACGATCGACACGCTACGGCTGGCCGCGTACGCCAGTCGCGAAATGGGGCCGATCGACGTTGCGGCAACGGTAGGCTACGGGCTCGATTTCCTGTCGCAAAAGCGCCCCTTCGCAGGCATCGGAACCGCGCAAGGGGACCATGTCGGACAGGAGTTCACGGCGGCGGCGCAGGTGAGCGCGCCGATGTCGATTGCCGGGATAGTCGTCACGCCGCGCGCCGGCCTGCGCTACGCCTATTTTCATGCGAACGGTTTCGACGAAAGCGATGCGGGCGGGCAGAATCTGCGCGTGGGCACGGACAATACCCGCAGCCTTCAGCCGTTCGTTGGCGTGACGCTCGACAAGGCGTTCGGAGATGCGCTGCGGCCGATGCACGTGCAGGTTCGCGCGGCGTATGCACATGAGTTGCTCGATGCCGGTCGGGCGATTACCGTGGCGTCGCAGGACGGCACGATCTTCGTCGCACCGGGCACGCATCTGGCGCGCGGCTATCTGACGCTCGGCGCCAGCTTCGGTGTAACGCTCGCCAGACACCTGGACGTCTCGCTCGCGTACGACGCCCTCGTCAACACCGCACGGGCGTCAGCGCAGGCGGGAAGCCTGAAGGTGACCTACCGGTTCTGATCGCAAGCGGTCGATCAAGGGGCGGCGAACCGACGTCAGGCGCCGCCCCAGTTTCGCCGCGCGGAGCGACAGACTCTCCAGCGTCGGCGGGAAGATCGGGCAACGTCGTTCTCACGACGCGCACCGCCCGAATCATGCGAATCGCGGGAAGCGCCGGAATCGCCGGAAGCGCCGGAATCGGAGGAAGGGCCGGCTCAATCGACGATGAATAGCCTTGCGCCCGATTTCGTATACGACTGATGCGCTTCCGCCCCGTCTCCTACCTGGTAGCTCATGCCCGGAGTCAGGACGAACTTGCGTCCGTCTTCCAGCGTGGTTTCCAGCTCGCCATCGAGGCAAAAGAGAATGTGCCCCTTGTGGCACCAGTGATCCGCCAGATAGCCCGGCGAGTATTCCACCATCCGTACGCGGATTTGATTCGGCGCCTCACCAAAATGACGGGTGCGCCAGTAGGCGACGCCGGTTTCCCCACGGTGCTCGGTTTTCTCGACGTCCGCCCATTGCGTCGTGCCGAACGCAAATGCATCCATTTTCATTCTGTAGCCTCCGGTTGATGTCGCGAGCGCGTGCGTTCGTGCCTGAGCGAACGCGTCGCGCGGACGTCACGCTGCGTTTCATTCGATCGATTCGCGACGACAGAGATTACTACACGAATGCTGCGCCGGCTCTCGGCCGGGTCGGCGAATACGCACGATCTTGCGAGATGACGATGTTGCGTTGTCCGTCGGTCTTGCCAATGGGCGAATGTCGTAGCGCTTAGTCGGTGAGTGCCCGCCGAGGATGTCGTCGAACGGCGGGCGCTCACGCAAACTCAGACGTACGGTGCCAGGCCGTTGCCGAGCGACCAATTGGCCTTTTCCACCTCGATGAGGCTCACGAAAACGTCCTCCGGCCGAATGCCGGGGCTTTGGCTGAGCAACTCCGCGGTCCGTTTGAACAGCGCCAACTTCTGGTCGAGGGTTCTCGTGTTGTTGGCGGTGATCTGGATGAAGACGAGATCGTCGCTTCGGGCGATGCCGAGATACGACGGGCTGTAGCGGAAGTTTGGGGCATCGTGCTCCGTGATAGTCATGAATTGATCGTCTTCGGGCACGTTGAACGTTTCGTGCATTGCGCGACAAACGTTGTCGAGGATGGCCTGTCTGTAGGCTTCCGACTTTCCGGCGCGTAATGCGACATGGGCGAGTGGCATCGGGGGCTCCTTTTTGCGTGAGGGGTCAGCGGGAAGCCAAAGATTAAGGGCTATCTGTTATATTGAAAATCTATTAATTCTAATTTCAAAAATAAGAATTTGAAATGATTCAGCGTCCTCTCGATCTTGATGCCGTCCAGGCTTTTGTTCACATTGCGGAGCTCGGCAGCTTTACGCGGGCGGCGGAAGCGATGGGGGCGACGCAGGCCGCTGTCAGTTTGAAGCTGCAACGACTGGAGGAAAGGCTCGGCTGCCGGTTGGTCGAGCGCACGCCGCGGCATGTCGAGTTGTCGTCGCAGGGGCTTTCGTTCCTCGAAAATGCCCGAGAACTGCTGGAGGTTCACAATCGCGCGCTTGCCGGGTTTGCGCAGCGTCGGCAGCGTCTTGTTATCGGAATCAGCGACCATGTCGCGGGGCCGGATCTTCCGTCGTTGATCGCGCGCATGAATGCGCAGAATCCGCAGTTGCTGATTGAGATTCGGATTGGTTCGTCGGGTGATTTGCTTCAACGGTTCGACCGGCGGGAGCTCGACGCGGTGATCGTTCGTTTTCACGCGGATCGAAGCGACGGAGAAACGTTGGCGGACGAGACATTCGGATGGTTCGCTGCGCCGACGTGGGAGCCTCGTACAGGCGAGCCCTTGCCGCTCGTCACGCTGGCCGAGCCGTGCGGCGTGCGCGCGATGGCAGGTCAGGCGCTCGATGCGGCGGGGGTGCCGTGGACCGAGGCGTTCGTTGGCGGCGGCGTTGCAGCCGCTGCGGCGGCCGTCGTGGCCGGGCTTGGCGTTGCGGCATTGGCGCCTCGGATGTTGCCTATGGGCGCTGTGGACGTTGGCGCGAGGCTTGGGCTTCCGGATCTGCCGCGGTTGCCGGTGGTGCTTCACTCGCGGGTGAGCGACAGCCGACAGCGCGACGCCCTCGCCACGCTCGCCGCGGCGTTCAGGAGCGTGGTGCGGAGGTGAGGGATGTGGCGTCGCGCACGCCGTTCGGGCCGAACCGGTGGTGGCGCAAACGTATGCGACGATCAATGACCGCGAATGCCAGTGAGGGCTACCGTTAAAACCAGGAAATTCTGGCGGAGGCGGTGAGATTCGAACTCACGGAAGGGTTACCCCTTCGCTGGTTTTCAAGACCAGTCCATTAAACCACTCTGGCACGCCTCCGAGGCGTTGCGCACGACGGGCTGTCGCGGCACAGGCGCCGTCCGACGGGACGGCTGGGGATGCGTGCGGTCCGGGAAGATTCGGCGTCGGGTGCCCAACGCAGACCGGTACCGCACGGCAGCCGGCATTATACCCGCTCATCACGTCGTGTGAAGCTACCTTCTCACCGAAATCACCTCGCACCCCGCTCAAATCCTAGTGTTTCCCCCGGACACCCCTTGTTTTGTCCGCCTCCGGCATGCATCATGCTTCAAGACGTGCGGTGAACGCCCTTCGCGTTCCCGTGCGAGGCCAGACATGACCCGGAGACAGCGCATGGATGCCGACACCTCCCGCGCCCACGCCAAAGAGACGTCGAATGACGCCAGCGGTGAACGCGCGACCGACGGGCAAACCGCCCAGACCGCACAGCCTTTCGCGTGGCAGATTCCCACGCTCTACAACATCGGCGTCGACGTATGCGACAAGTGGGCCGATGGCACGAATCGCCTGGCCCTCATTCACGAAAGCGCCGACGGCTCGCACGTGCGCCTCACGTTCGATACCCTCAGGCAACTCTCGAATCAACTCGCCAACGAATGGCGCGCCAACGGCGTCAAGACCGGTGACCGCATCGGCATCTTCCTGCCACAGTCGCCCGCCACGCTCGTCGCCCACGTTGCCGCCTACAAGCTCGGCGCCATCGCCGTGCCGCTCTTCACGCTCTTCGGTCCCGAAGCGCTGGCCTATCGGCTACAGAACTCCGGCGCAACCGTGCTCGTGACCGACCTCGCGAGCGTCGGCAAGATCGACGACATCCGCGCCGAATTGCCCGATCTGCGCCTGGTCTATGTCGTGCACGACGACCTTCCCGAAGCGCACCATCACGTGACGGACGACCAGGACTGGGGCGTGGCCGAAGACGGCCTGCTCGCACTCTGGCCGGCCATCGCCTCGCGTGACGCGCAATTCGAACCCGTCCAGACCCGCGCCGACGCGCCGGCGCTGATCATCTACACCTCCGGCACGACCGGCAAGCCCAAGGGCGCACTGCACGCGCATCGGGTCCTGCTCGGCCACCTGCCCGGCGTCGAAACGTCGCACAACGGGTTTCCTCAGGCGGGCGACCTCATCTGGACGCCCGCCGACTGGGCCTGGATCGGCGGACTGCTCGACGTGCTGCTGCCCGCGCTGCACCACGGCGTGCCGGTGCTCTCGCGCCGCTTCGAGAAGTTCGATCCCGTCGCCGCCTTCGACCTCATGGCGCGCCACGGTGTGCGCAACACATTCCTCCCGCCCACGGCGCTCAAAATGCTGCGCACCGTGGCGTCACCGCGCGAGCACTGGCCCCTGCAACTGCGCTCGGTCGCCAGCGGCGGCGAGTCGCTCGGCCCTGAACTGCTGGCCTGGGGGCGCGAGCATCTCGGCGTCGAGATCAACGAGTTCTACGGCCAGACGGAATGCAACATGGTGGTGTCGTCGTGCGCAGCGGAATTCCCGGCGCTGCCCGGCGCCATCGGACGCGCAGTCCGCGGCCACGACGTCACCATCGTCGACGACGACGGCAAGCCGCTGCCCGTGGGCGCCGTCGGCAACATCGCAATCGCACGCCCCAACCCGGTCATGTTCCTCGGCTACTGGCACAACCCCGACGCCACGATGGAAAAGTATCGCGGCGACTACCTGCTCACAGGCGATTCGGGATTCGTCGACGAACAGGGATACATCACCTTCACCGGGCGCTCGGACGACGTGATCACCAGCGCCGGATATCGGATCGGTCCCGGGCCGATCGAGGACTGCCTGATCCGCCATCCGTCGGTGCAGTTCGCCGCCGTGATCGGCGAGCCCGACGCGCTTCGCACGGAAATCGTGAAGGCCTTCATCGTGCTGCGCGAAGGCTACGAGCCGTCCGACACGCTCGCCAGGGAAATCCAGGACTTCGTGAAGCACCGCCTCGCGGCGCACGAATACCCGCGCAAGGTCGTCTTCCTGCCGGAGCTGCCGATGACCGTCACCGGCAAGATCATTCGAAAGGCATTGCGGGAGATGAGGACGGCGCCGGGTTGATTCCGGCGCCGGCGAGGATCACGCCGGGTCGCGATCGAGGAACATGCCCTGCAGGTCGTTCAGGAAACGCTGTCCGAGCTCGGTCGGCGCGATGCGCTGCGGATCGTCGACGATCAATCCCTTCGCGACCGCCTCGCGCAGCGCCTTCGCGATGCGCGCCATCGGCAGCCCGGTCCGATCGGCGAACAGCTCGCTCTTCACGCCGTCGGTCAGTCGTAACGCGTTGAGCATGAACTCGAAGGGCAGGTCGCGCGCGTCGACCTCCCGTTCTTCCTGAATCGCATTGCCGGCGGCCGCCGCTTCCATGAACCGCTGAGGATGCTTGTGCCGGATCTGGCGCAACACGCGGTGCGGGAACGAGATCTTGCTGTGCGCCCCCGCGCCGATGCCGAGATAATCGCCGAATTCCCAGTAATTCACGTTGTGCTTCGCGCGCCGATGCGCTCGCGCATAGGCCGACACCTCATAGTGCCCGTAGCCGGCCGCGGCCGTGCGCTCGGCGATCCAGTCCTGCATGTCCGCGGCGGTGTCGTCGTCGGGCACGGTCGGCGGATACTTGTGGAATTGTGTATTCGGCTCGAGCGTCAGGTGATAGAGCGACAGATGCGGCGGCGCGAACGAGAGCGCCGTCTCCACATCCTGCCGACACTGCGCCAGCGTCTGGTTCGGCAGCGCGAACATCAGATCGAGGTTGAAGTTTTCGAAGTTCGCCTGCGCGATCTCGATGGCGTGGCGCGCTTCGTCGCCATCGTGAATGCGCCCGAGCGCCTTCAGATGCTCGCTGTTGAAACTCTGGATGCCGATCGACAGGCGATTGACGCCGCTCGCGCGGAAGCTGCGGAACTTGTCCGCCTCGAACGTGCCGGGATTCGCCTCCATCGTGATTTCGGCGTCGGCGTCGAGCGGGAGCAGGGCGCGCAGGTCCGAGAGCAGCCGGTCGAGGCCGGCTGCCGAGAGCAGGCTCGGTGTGCCCCCGCCGATAAAGACGGTGTGCACCGGACGTCCCCACACCAGCGGCAGCGCCTGCTCCAGATCCTGGCGCAGGGCGTCGAGATAGGCTTGCTCCGGAAACGCCTGCGCACCCCCGTCGCCGCGCCATTCATGTGAGTTGAAGTCGCAATACGGACACTTGCGCACGCACCACGGAAAATGCACGTACAACGACATCGGCGGCAATGCCGGAAGACTGATCTGGCCGGGCCGCAGGAAGGTCTGCACGGGCAACGTGGAGTGACTCATACCGCTTACGCCTCCCGGCCCAGCTTCTCGAGCAGCACGCGCAGGGCGCGGGCACGATGGCTATGGGCGTTTTTCACGGCGGGGTCGAGTTCGGCGGCGGTCTGATCCAGCGAGCGAATGAGGAAGTGCGGGTCGTAGCCGAAACCGTGCGCGCCGCGCGGCGTGTCGACAATCTCGCCGTCCCAGCGCCCCTCGGCAATGATCGGCTGCGGGTCGTTCGCGTGACGCACGAGCACCAGTGCGGCGAAGTAATACGCGTCGCGATAGCCGGGCGTATCGGCGTGCGGGGCGAGTTGCTCGATCAGGTGACGATTGTTCGCGGCGTCGGATTTCTCGCGCCCGGCGCGAGCCGCATAACGCGCGGAATACACGCCGGGCGCACCGCCCAGAATCGGTACGCACAGGCCGGAGTCGTCGGCCAGCGCGGGCAGGCCGGTTGCCGCGGACGCGTGTCGAGCCTTCGCGAGCGCGTTTTCGATGAAGGTGACGTGCGGCTCCTCTGCCTCGGAAACGCCTAGCATGCCCTGCGGAATCAGCTCGATACCCAGCGGCTCGAACAACGACGCGAATTCGCGCAGCTTGCCCGGGTTGTTCGACGCCAGCACGATCTTCTGCATCGCCATCGTCAGGCTCCCAGCGCGCGCTTCTGCGCGTCGATCAACTGACGAATGCCGGCGTCGGCCAGATCGAGCAGGGCGTTGCTCTGCGCGCGTGTGAAGGGCTCGCCCTCGGCCGTTCCCTGGATTTCGACGAAGCCGCCTTCGCTCGTCATGATGACGTTCATGTCGGTGTCGCAGGCGGAGTCTTCCGCGTAGTTCAGGTCCAGCACCGGGTGCCCCTGGTACAAACCGACCGACACGGCGGCGACGTGCGCGCGAATGGGCGACGATTCGAGCTTGCCCTCGGCAATGAGTTTCGAGACGGCGTCGTGCGCCGCCACGAAGGCGCCGGTGATCGACGCGCAACGCGTGCCGCCGTCGGCCTGGATCACGTCGCAATCGATCTGGAGGGTGCGCGGGCCGAACTTCTCGAGATCGAACACGGCGCGCAGCGAGCGGCCGATCAGGCGCTGGATTTCCTGTGTGCGTCCGCTTTGCTTGCCGCGTGCGGCCTCACGGTCGCCGCGCGTGTGCGTGGCGCGCGGCAACATGCCGTACTCCGCGGTGAGCCAGCCCTGTCCGGAGTCGCGCAGGAATCCCGGCACTTTCTCTTCCACGCTGGCCGTGCAGATGACCTTCGTCTCGCCACATTCGATGAGCACCGAGCCTTCGGCGTAGCGGGTGTATTGGCGGGTGATGCGCACGGGGCGCAATGCGTCGAGCGCACGGCCGTCCGGTCGGGTGATGGGCGTCATGTGTGGGTGTCCTGCGAGGTGAATGGATGCGGCAATACCCGAATGGTATCGCTAAACGCCGCAACCTTGGCGGCACGCGCCGCCGCCGCGCGCCGATTCCTGAGCGAAGGGCCGGAAAATGCGATAATCGCGGTTCATCCATTGCATGCGAATCCGGTCGCCGCCTTGCCCCGTTGAGAATCCGTCACGCGGCCGTGGCACCGGTCACCCCGATGAAAGACAACAACATCTACAGTATGACCGGCTACGCCAGCGTCACGCGCGACATTGCGCATGCCGATGGAGCCGCAGGCGCGAGCGTGTCGGTCGAATTGCGCACGGTCAATTCGCGCTTTCTCGATCTGGCATTTCGCATGCCCGAGGAAGCGCGTGCGTGCGAGCCCGTGCTGCGCGAATCGCTCACCGCCAAGCTCTCGCGCGGCAAGGTCGACATCCGCATCAACGTGCAGCGCCCGGAGAGCGGCACGAGCGGCGCGCTCAACCTCGACGCCGTGAAGCAACTCGCCGATCTCGAACAACAGGTGCTCAAGCTTTTCCCGGATGCGGAGCGCATGCGCACCGGCGAAATCCTCCGCTGGCCCGGGGTGCTCGGTGAGGAGTCGGTGACGGCCGAAGCGCTGCGCGACGCCGTAATCGATGCCGGGCGCGCCGCCATCGGCGAGCTCGTCGAAGTGCGCAGGCGCGAAGGCGCCCAGCTCAAGGTCAGCCTGATCGAGCGCATCGAGAAAATGGAGACGATTCTCGTCGACCTCCAGCCGATGGTGCCCGATTTGATCGCGCGTCACCAGCAGAAGATCGTCGATCGCTTGCAGGAAGCGCTGGGCGTCGTGGTGCCGGAAGGATCGGCCGCGCCCGGCAAGGACGAAATCGCCGAGCGCATCCGTCAGGAAGTGACCATGTACGGCGTGCGCATCGACGTCGCGGAAGAACTCACGCGGCTCGACGCTCACCTGAAGGAAACCCGTCATGTTCTCGAGAAGGGGGGACTGGTCGGAAAACGGCTCGACTTCATGATGCAGGAGCTCAATCGCGAAGCGAATACGCTCGGCTCGAAGGCGGCCTCGAAGGAACTTGCCGATGCGTCGATGGAGCTCAAGCTCTACATCGAGCAGATGCGAGAGCAAGTGCAGAATCTGGAGTAACCCGCATGTCCTCGCCATCCCAAGCCCCGCAAACCCCGATGCACGCCGTGTATCCCGGCAACCTGTTCATGGTGGTCGCCCCCTCTGGCGCGGGCAAGTCGACACTCGTGAACGCGCTGCTCGCGCAGGACGATGAAATTCGCCTGTCGATCTCGTGCACGACGCGCGCACCGCGTGCGAACGAGGAAGAGGGCGTGCATTACAACTTCATTTCGGTCGAACAGTTTCTCGAGCGTCGCAAGCGCGGCGAGTTTCTCGAAAGCGCGGAAGTGCATGGCAACTATTACGGCACGTCGCGCGTGTGGATCGAAGACCAGATGCGCGAAGGCCGCGACGTGCTGCTGGAGATCGATTGGCAGGGCGCGCAGCAGGTGCGCAAGCGCTTCTCGAACGCGGTCGGCATCTTCATTCTTCCGCCGTCGATCGCCGCGCTCGAGGAGCGCCTGAAAAAGCGCGGCACCGACGAGCCCAACGTGATCGCGCGACGCCTGCTCGCCGCCGGCGGCGAGATCGCCCACGCGCCCGAAGCGGACTTCATCATCATCAACGACGACTTCCAGCGCGCGCTCGCGCAGTTGCAGTCGGTATTCACCGCGACACGACTGCGTTTCCCGTCGCAATATGCGCGGCACAAGACACTGTTCACCGACCTGGACATCCACGCACCGAACGAGCCCCAGTAACCCCTTCGCATTCATCGGCGGCGCTTGCGTTTTGCGCGGGTGTTCGCCGGCTGCGATAGAATACGCCCTATATCTAGAAGGAACCTCCTTATGGCCCGAATTACCGTTGAAGACTGCCTGAAAAAGATCCCGAACCGCTTCGAGCTGGCGCTCGCCGCGACGTATCGCGCCCGCCAACTGGCGCAGGGTCATACGCCCAAGCTCGAGAACAACAAGGACAAGCCGACCGTTGTCGCGCTGCGTGAAATCGCAGCGGGTCAGGTGGGCATCGAGATGCTCAAGAAAGTGCCGGTCTGATCGGGAGACCGCACTGATGCGATGTGACGTTCCGGGCCGCTCGACGATGCAGGTACACGTATGAGTCATGCGAAATCTCCGGCCGCGTCCATCGCTGCGGATGAACCCAAAGCGGGGGAGCCGAAGCCCGAACGCAAGAAAAAGAAGGGCGAAAGCGCCACGCGGCAGTACATCGACGCGCTGCTCGAGCAGTCGTACCGGCATCTTTTCGGTCCGACGGCCACGCCCGAGCAGCCGCGCAAGCACGAGGTCGTCTCGATCGCCCGTCTGAAGGGCATGCTTGGGGAATACCTCAAGGAAAGCGACCTCGCGCAGATCAAGGAGGCATTCCAGTTCAGCGACGAAGCCCACCTGGGCCAGTATCGCCAGAGCGGACAGCCTTACATTACCCATCCCGTCGCCGTTGCCGAAATCTGTGCCGAGTGGAAACTCGACGCGCAGTCGATCATGGCCGCGCTGTTGCACGACGTGATGGAAGACCAGGGCGTGACGAAGGCCGAACTCGCCGAGCGATTCGGGCCGAAGGTCGCGGAGCTGGTCGACGGTCTGTCGAAACTCGACAAGATGGAGTTTCGCAGCCGGGAAGAGGCGCAGGCCGAGAGCTTTCGCAAGATGCTGCTGGCGATGTCGCGCGACGTTCGCGTGATCCTCGTCAAGCTTGCCGACCGGCTGCACAACATGCGCACGCTTGGCGTGACCTCGACGGAGAAGCAGCGCCGTGTGGCGCGCGAAACGCTCGACATCTACGCGCCCATCGCCCATCGTCTGGGCCTGAACAACACCTATCGCGAGCTGCAGGACCTGAGCTTCGCGAACTATTACCCGCGTCGCTACGCTGTGCTCGACAAGGCCGTGAAGGCCGCGCGCGGCAATCGGCGCGAGGTCGTGAGCAAGATTCTCGACGCCGTCGAGAAAGCCCTGAAGGACGGCGGCGTGAGCGCCGACGTCTTCGGACGCGAGAAGACGCTCTTCAGCATCTACAACAAGATGCAGGAAAAGCAGCTGTCGTTCTCGCAGGTGCTGGATGTCTACGGTTTCCGTGTCGTGGTCGAGTCCAACGCGCAGTGCTACCTGGCGCTGGGCGTGTTGCACGCGCTGTACAAGCCGGTGCCGGGCAAGTTCAAGGACTACATCGCCATCCCGAAGGTCAACGGCTACCAGTCGTTGCATACCACGCTGGTCGGCCCGTTCGGGACCCCCATCGAATTCCAGATTCGCACGCGCCGCATGCACGAGATCGCGGAAGCGGGCGTGGCGGCGCATTGGCTGTACAAGAACGGCGGCGCCGACATGAACGACGTGCAGAAGCACGCGCATCAATGGCTGCAGTCGCTGCTCGACATTCAGAGCGAGACGGGCGATTCCACGGAATTTCTCGAACACGTCAAGGTCGACCTGTTCCCCGACGCCGTCTACGTCTTCACGCCCAAGGCGCGCATCATGGCGCTGCCGCGCGGCGCCACCGCGCTCGACTTCGCCTACTCGGTGCACAGCGATCTGGGCAACCAGTGCGTGGCCGTGAAGATCAACAACGAGTTGCTGCCGCTGCGCACGGAGCTCAAGAACGGCGATATCGTGGAAGTCATCACCGCGCCTTATTCGAAGCCGAACCCGGTGTGGCTCGGTTTCGTGCGCACCGGCAAGGCGCGCTCGGCCATTCGCCATTACCTCAAGACGATGCGCTTTGCCGAATCGGTGCAGCTGGGCGAACGCCTGGTCGAGCAGGCGCTCAAGGGGTACGGCCTGACGATGGCAGAGATTACCCCGGAGATCTGGGACAAGCTCGCGCAGTGGACGGGCAACAAGGATCGACAGGACATTTTCGCCGACATCGGTCTCGGACGCCGTGTGGCCGCCGTGCTCGCCAAGCGCCTCGCGGTGCTTTCGTCGGGCAAGGAAAGCGAGAACGACACCGACAGCCCGGACGATGCGGACTCGCCGCGCAACGGCGAGGAGACCGTCGGGCCGCCAGTGCTCATTACCGGCACGGAAGGCATGTCGGTGCAGTTCTCGTCATGCTGTCGTCCGATTCCGGGTGACGCCATCATGGGCTACATCGGCATCGGGCTGGGCATGGCGATTCATACGACCGAATGCCCCGTGGCGCGTCGCATCCATCGCAAGGACCCCACGCGCTGGATCGACGTGGCATGGGCGCCGCAGCCTGGCCGCCTGTTCGACGTGGGCATCAAGGTGCTGGTGCGTCACAACCGTGGCGTGTTTTCTCGGGTCGCGGCCGATATCACGGCGTCGGACGCCAACATCGTGCATATCGGAATGGACGAAGTGGTGCCCGACGAATCCGCCACGCTGCGATTCCTCATTCAGGTCAGCGACCGGGTGCATCTGGCCAACGTGATGCGGCGCGTGCGCGTGAACCCGGATGTCATGCGCGTGGCGCGCGAGCGGCCGAGCGAGCGTCACCAGGAAGAGGTGCGAGCCAATCACGCCATGCGCATCACGCGCGAGCGCGGCGACTACTGACCGACGGCGGTCGTCACTCGGACGGCGGCGGATATCGCACGTCGAGAATCTCGATCTGATCGAGTCCGGCCGGCGTGCGAAGCGGTACGGTGTCGCCGACCTTCGCCTTGGTGATGGCGCGAGCGATCGGCGAAATCCAACTCACGTGACCCCGTTCGAGATCGACCTCGTCGATGCCGACGATCATGATCGTGTGCTCGTCTCCCTTGCCGTCGGCGTACGTGACTTCCGCGCCGAAGAACACCTGATCGACATTCTCCTGACGACGCGTGTCCACCACTTCGGCGTTGTCCAGCCGACGTGTCAGGAAGCGGATGCGCCGGTCGATTTCCCGCAGGCGCCGCTTGCCGTAGATGTAATCGCCATTTTCCGAGCGGTCGCCGTTGGACGCCGCCCAGGACACGATCTTCACCACCTCCGGGCGCTGATTGTCGATGAGGTCGAGCAACTCGTCCTTCAGGCGGCGGTAGCCCGTCGGCGTGATGTAGTTCTTGGTGCCCGGTGGAATCGGCGGGGCGCCGGCGTCGAGATCGTCGTCGTCGTCGCCGGTGTCTTCCTTGACGAAGGCCTTGTTCATAAGCGGATGCACGCGTCACGCGTGCGGGTAATGTCATGGGATTCCTGCATTATAGGATCGATGGGCGCGGCGCATGTGCGCAGCATGCGCCGCGTCGCGGCAATCATGCGCAGGTGTCATGGAGCCGGCCCGCAATGTCCTCTACAATCGCTTCACCCAGTCCCCCAAGACCGCAGGAGAAATGCGCCATGACCGATTCCACGAGCCCCTTCCTTGCCGTACTCAAGCCGCACACGAGCGACATCGGCGCCTTCACCGTGCAGCGCAGTCTGCCGAGCCTGCCGTTCAAGACGGTCGGGCCATTCATCTTTTTCGATCACATGGGGCCGGCCACGCTCGCGCCGGGGCAGGGCATGGACGTTCGCCCGCATCCGCACATCGGTCTGGCCACGGTCACGTATCTTTTCGACGGCGAAATCTGGCACCGCGACAGTCTCGGCAGCGATCAACGCATCACGCCGGGCGCCGTGAACTGGATGACCGCCGGGCGGGGCATCGTGCATTCCGAGCGTACCCCGGACGACGTGCGCGAGCGCGGCGGCGACGTGCACGGCATCCAGACGTGGGTGGCGCTGCCGCAGGCCGACGAAGAGGCCGAACCCACGTTTGCGCACCACGAGGCGTCGTCGTTGCCCGACATCTTCCAGCCGGGCGTGCACATGCGTCTGATTCTGGGAACGGCCTTCGGTGAGACTTCGCCGGTGAAAGTGTTTTCGCCGATCTTCTACCTGGCCGTCGACATGGCTCCCTGTGCCGCGTTCGTGCTGCCGCCCGAGTATGCCGAGCGCGCGGTCTATACCGTCGAGGGCGAAGTGACGATCAACGACGAAGTGCTGCCCGAGCAGCGCATGGGCGTACTCGCGCCCGGGACCGACGCGCGCATCGTGGCGGGCGATCGACCGGCGCGGCTGATGCTGCTCGGCGGCGCGCCCCTCGACGGCGATCGCTTCATCTTCTGGAACTTCGTGTCATCGAGCCGTGAGCGGATCGAACAGGCCAAGGCCGCATGGACGGCCCAGCAGATGGGCAAGGTCCCGGGCGAGACGGAGTGGATCCCGCTGCCAGAGCGCAAGCCGGCGGCATCCTGAGGCTTCCCGGGGAATCGCTAGCCAGCGTGCGCGTCGTATTGTCGGAAGCGAAACGCCTGCCGCCGAATCGTTCGGCGGCAGGCGTTTTTCATGACGGCGCTCGCACCGCCGGCATGCGGATCATGCACTGAGCACGATCACCGAACAGCGGCGCTCCTCGAGCAGGCGGTGCGAGACGGCACCGAAGTTCAGGCGATCGCCGAAACGCGGCTGCACGCCGAGTACCAGCAGATTGTGTTTGCCGTGGTGAATCTGGTGCAGCACGGCGTCGTCGACCTTGCCGCCCGCGAGCAGACGCGTGCGCAGTTTCACGCCGTTTCGCTTGGCGAGCGCGTGCAGATTCTCGAGCATGGCCGCCTCCGCGGCGTCCGGGCGCAACACGCGAGGCCGCCAGCGCCGATGCAGCATGCCCGGCGCCACTCGCGCCGAGACGTGCAGGGCGGTCACCGGTGCGTTGGCGGCTCGCGCCAGCGTGATGGCGAGTTCGGCGGCATGCCGTGAGTCGTCCGTGCCCGAAACCGGCACGAGGATATTAAGCGGCGCATCGGGCTTGCGCGCGTGGTCGCCGTGGGCGAGCACGATGCCGATGGCACCGTCGAACGCCTTGGTGAGGGGCAGCACGCCCTTGGGCAACGGCAATGGCGGAACGTCGGAATCCGACTCCGACGCCTGCCCCGGCGTGTCGAATCCGGTGATGACGAAGCCGTAACCCTTGGCGATTTCGTCCGAGATGCGTGCGGCTTCGTGGCTGAGGTCCGGCTGTGCCGCCGCCTCCTCGCGCACCGCGTCCGACGGGTCGCTCGCGACGAATTCACCGGTCTCGCTGGCCTCGCTCACGCGCTTGTCGTCATGCGCTTCGCCAACAGGTTCGTGTTTCGGCACGTCTGTCGACTTGCCACGGCGGCTGGCGTCGCCAGCGTTCTCGTCGCCGGCCTGGCCGTCGTCGCTTTCCTTGACGGGGCCGTGGGGCAGGTCCGGCGTCTTCGGCGGCGCCTTGCCGGTGCGCTCGCGTAGCACGAGGCGAGCGGCCTCGCGCGACGGATTGGTGCCGGTGTCGTCCTTGACGCCGGGGGTCCCCGGTGCGCGGGGGATAGCGATTTGCGCAGCGGCCAATGCGATGTCGTAGGCGTCACGACCGGCGCCTTCCTCGTCGGCACCGATCGCCGACTTGTCCTTCGCCGGCCGCGCGGGCGAGCGTGCCGGTTCGGCGACTTCACGGGCGGTCCTGCCGCCGTCCGTGGGCGCCGCCGACGGGGCGAGCACTGTGGTGAGCGTGCCGCGAACCCCGGCCGTCAGTCCGGCGATCCAGGCGGCGAAGCGCCCATTGGCGCTGCCGTCGACGGCGACGAGAATGCGCTCGACATTCGGCAGGAAGTCCTTTTCCTCGGCCGCCTCCTTCTCGAGTCGTGCCTTCTCCTGCGCCGAGAGTGGAATGCGCACCAGCGCGCGTCGCAGCACCGGCGGCATGATGAGGGTGGTGATGAGCGCCATGATGACGATCATCGTGAACAGATCCTGGCTGAGCACGCCGAGCGACAGGCCGATGCTTGCCACGATGATCTCGGTCGAGCCGCGCGCGTTCATGCCGGTGGCCAACGCGAGTGCCTCGGCCGAGGACATCCCGCCAAGGCGCCCGCCCGCAAAGCAGCCGGTGAACTTGCCGACGCTCGCGATCAGGATCAGGCCCGCAACGAGCCCGAGCATGCGCCAATCGAGCAGAATCGTCAGGTCGACGGACAGCCCCGCCACGCCGAAGAAAACCGGGGCGAACAGGGCGACGATCAGACCGCGCAACTGTGCTTCGATCTGCTCGGAGAGAATGGGGGACTGCCCGATCATCACGCCGGCCATGAATGCGCCGAGCGCGGTATGCACGCCGAGCCGGTCGGTGGCAAGCGCGAGCACGAAGGTGATCACGAGAATCGCGCTGAGTACCGGCATCTCGATGGTGAAACGGTCGTTCGTCCAGCGAATCGCCACGGCCACCGCGCGCTTGCCGACGGTGAAGCACAGCACGATGAACAACAGTGTGCCGCCCAGGCTGAACGCCAGGTGCCCGAGGTCGATCGTGCCGCTCGCGCCCAGGCTGGCAATGACCGCGATGATGATCCACCCGGTGGTGTCGTCCAGAATGGCCGCCGCGAGAATGATCTGCCCGATGTTGCGGCGCAGGTAGTCGACCTCGCGGATGACCATCGCCACGACCTTGACCGAAGAGATCGAGAGCGCGGTGCCGAGGAACAGCGATGTGACGAGACGGGCCTCGGGGTGCGGCAGCAAGCTGTCGGGCAGATGCCAGCCGAGTGCGAAGCCGCAGGCGAACGGAATCACCATGCCGCCCGCCGAGGCGAAAATCGCCATGCGCTTCATGCGCCGGACCAGCCCCAGATCGGTCTCGAGCCCGGTGGAGAGCAGCAGCAACAGCACGCCCAGCTCGGAGACGGCATCGAGCATCTTCTTCTGGGTATCGCTGTCGGGAAAGACGGCATGCTGCCAGGCGGGCAGCAGCGCACCGAAGATCGACGGGCCGAGCAATACGCCGGCGAGCAACTGTCCCATGACCGCCGGCTGGCGCAGGCGCTGCATGAGCTCGCCGAGCAAGCGGCCGACGAGAACGAGCAACAGCAGTTGGGTGAAGAAAATTGCCGTGCCGTGGCTTGCGTGCATGTGCCTCCTTGCGTGTCGTGAACCCCGCCGGCGACCTGCGATCGGAGCGGGAACCCGGAGCGCCGAAGCGCGTCCGTAACGATTTGCCCAGTTTTGCGATTACCATGCTTCAAGCTGACGGCCGTTTGCCATGCGTTTTTCCATGGGTAACGGCTGCCGTCCACGCAATTTACCACGCTCGACAGACCCTATGATCGATACCAATCTCGCCAGTTTCGACGCCGACGTACTGGCCGTCTCGCATCAGGTGCCCGTGCTGGCCGACTTCTGGGCGCCTTGGTGCGGCCCATGCAATGTGCTCGGGCCGTTGCTCGAAAAGCTCGAGGCCGAAGCGCAGGGCCGTATCCGTCTCGTGAAGATCAATGCCGACGAGAACGCGCAGCTTTGCGCGGAATACGGTGTGCGCAGCCTGCCGACGGTGGTGGCCTTTGTCGACGGCGAACCCGTCGACCAGTTCGTCGGGGCGCTGCCGGAAGGGCAGCTTCGCGAGTTCATCGACCGCATCGTGCCGAACCCGGCCGACATGGCGCGTCGTGTGGCGCGCGACGCGTTGGCCGAGGGCAGGCCGGAGGTGGCGCGCGACGCCTTGCAGGCGGCGCTGGCGCTCGACCCTGCGCACGACGACGTGCGTCTCGATCTGGTCGACGTGCTGCTCGGCATGGGCGACGCGGGCGCCGCGCGCGCCGAGCTCGCATTGCTCTCGCCGCGCACGGCTGCGAGCGGCGACGCCCGGATTGCCGCACTCGGCACGCGCATCGCGGCGGCCGAGCAGGCCAGCCATCTGCCACCCGCGCCGGAGCTGCTCGCGCGGGTGCAAAGCGAGCCGGACAACCTCCAGGCGCGGCTCGATCTCGCAAATCGTTATCTGGCCGATCGTGCGTACGAACCGGCATTGCAGGCACTGCTCGATCTGGTGCGGCGCGATCGCTCGTTCGGTGACGACGCGGCACGCAAGTCGATGTTGGCCATCTTCGATGCGCTCGCCGAGACGGATCCGGCCACGGTGTCGGCGTGGCGGCGCAAGCTGAGCGCCGCGCTCAACTGATGTGCCCGGCGTTTCGACGTCTGGCGCTCCCGTGCTTCGCACTTCGTCACTTCGCGTATTGGGTACACAGATGACTGCACCTTCGCTTATCACTTTCGCTCCCGCGCAGGCGGGGGAAGCCATCTTCGATCATCCGGCCGAGGCGCGCCGCGTGCGCGGCAATCCGCAGCGTATGACGCGGCCGTTCTATACCGACGCGCTCGGCGAATTCGATTGCGGCGAATGGACGTGCGAGCCCGGTGCCTGGCGCATCGCGTTCGGCGCGCATCGCCAGGAGTTCTTCTCGGTGATCGAAGGCCGGATTCGTATCAGCGATCTCGATGGCAACGCGTCGGAATTCGGCCCGGGCGACGCCTGTGTGATCCCGGCCGGCTTCGAGGGCGTGTTCGAGGTGCTCGAACCGGTGCGCAAGCACTTCGTGATGTTCGAGCGCAAGGCGGCCGCATGACGCGCCTCATCTTTTTCTGCGGCCATGCCGGGGCGGGAAAGACCACGCTCGCCAAGCGTCTGATCCGTCCCCTCATCTCGCGCAGCGGCGAGGCGTTCTGCCTGCTCGACAAGGATACCCTGTACGGCGCCTACAGCGCCGCTGTCATGGGGGCGCTCACCGGCAATCCGAACGACCGCGACAGCCCGCTCTACCTGGAGACCCTGCGCGAGCCGGAATACGCCGGTTTGCTGGAGACCGCCCGAGAGAACTTGCGACTCGGTGTGAACGTGCTCGTCGTGGGGCCGCTCTCGCGCGAACTGCGCGAAGGGCTGCTGTTCGACCGCGGCTGGCTTGGCGTGGACGATGACGTGGGCGTGCACGTGGTGTGGGTCGATCTTGACGAGGCGCGCGCGAAGGCCCGCATCGAAAGCCGGGGCAATCCGAACGACGCCTACAAGCTCGAGCATTGGGAGGAGTATCGTTTGCGGCGCTTTCTCCCCCCGGCAGCGGCATTTCCCGGCCTGGTTCGTTTCGACAACACCGCACCCTCGCCGGAAGACGACGAGCAGTTGTTGCAGTCGCTGTTGGCGCACACGCGTTGATCGCCGCTGCTGTGCGGCCGGTGTCATACGCAAAGTGGGTTGGTCGGGAATTGTCCGAAAAGTCGCGCGTGGCGTGCGGGCGGGTGAGCCGACATTGCTAAGGTGTGGGCACTTTCCCCTTCAGGTGTCTGCGTCGACCATGTCCCTGCCGCCTTGTCTGCTTTTCCTCTCGTCTTTTCTCTCTCTCGTCTCCGGTTCGTCGAGCCATTTGTGTCGCGTTGTACGTATTGCGAACGTGCCTCGCTTTGCGAGTCTTAGGCGGCGCCTGTTGGCTGCGGGGCTGGCCGCGGTCGCGCTGACGGCACACGCCGGTGAGCCAACGCTGCCGGGAATGCCGAGGTTGTCCCATCCGCCCGAGGAGATAGCGGTGCAATGGCCTGCGCAGACGTCAGGGCCGGATGCTTCCGCCGACAGCCCGACCCTGTCGCGCATCGCACAGCGCGAACGCATCGTGCTGGGGTTTCGCCAGACGGCGGTGCCTTTCTCGTATGTGGACGCGCACGACGCCCCGACCGGGCTCGCATGGGCACTTTGCGCACGCGTCGTGGCCGCCTTGCAGCGTTCGTTGAATCTGCCCACGTTGCGTATCACGCCGGTACGCGTGATCGAGCAGATGCGTGCACCGATGGTCAAGGGCGAGGCGATCGACATCGACTGCGCGCCGTCGACGGTCACGGCCGAGCGTTCCCGGCAGGTGGCGTTCAGCCTGCCGTACTATGCCAGCGACGTTCGGCTGCTGGTGCGCCGGGGCAGCGGCATCGACGGCATCGCGCAGCTTCGCGGGCTGCGTCTCGCGGTGGTGCAGGGCACGACAGCCGAACGACTCGTGCGCGCGCGGCACGCCCAGTCCGGGTTCCAACTGTTGATGGCGCGCGATTACGACGACGCATTTCGCATGCTCGGCGCGCACCGCGCCCAGGCGCTGGCTCTGGACGAGGTGTTGCTCGAAGGCTTGCGCGCGACGAGCAAGACGCCGGGCGCGTTCGAGATCGTCGGGTCGCCGCTCGCCGACCAGCCTGAACGTTACGCGCTGGTGCTCCCGAACGACGACCCCGTTTTCAAGGCACATGTCGATGCCGCGCTCGCAGAGCTGTTTCGCAGCGGCGACATGGCGCATCTGCAAAAGACCTGGCTTCAGACCCGCGTACCGCCGCACGGTCACGAGCTCCATGTGGAACCGTCGGAGGACGTACTCGCGCTCTGGCAGGAGGGCGGTGATCTCGTCGAGTAATGGCCCGGCAGGTGCACATAAGCTAATGACAAACGCGTCTTTGCTTCGCATCAGCGATATCTGTAAATTCCTATCGTGCTGTCATTTCGATAGGAATTTGCTGTGAACGGTTTCAACGAAGTCAACAACTGGAAGGCTGCACCCAAACGCCTCGCCGCGGGCGTGTCGTTCTCGATCGCCGCTTTGGGCATCGCTTTGGGTGCCATGTCGGCAGCCTCGGCAGCCACGCCGGCCAACCCCGCCAAAGCGAACGCGTCAGTGGTGCCGCTGCCCTCGGTGAACGGCGAGCTGACCGGCACCCTCAAGAAAATTCACGATACCGGCCTGATCACGCTTGGCTATCGCGAAGCGGCGATTCCGTTTGCCTACGTTACCGACAAGGGCAAGCCGGTCGGGTACGCGATGGACCTTTGCCATGCGGTGGTCGATGCGGTGAAGTCGGCGCTCCACATGCCGAATCTGCGCGTGCGCGAGATGTCGATCACGCCGCAGAACCGAATTCCGCTCGTCAAGAACGGCACGGTCGATCTGGACTGCGCACCGAACACCATCACGCCGGAGCGTGCCGAGCAGGTCGGCTTCAGCCATCCCTACTACGTGTCGGAAGTGCGGTTGCTGGTCAACACGAAAGACAACATCCGTTCGCTGGAAGACCTCAAGGGGCAGAACCTCGTGGCGTCGGCCGGCTCGACTGGCGAGCGCCTGGCGCGCATGCAGGCCGACAAGATCGGCTACCGCGTGATTCCGGCCCGCGACCATGGCGAGTCGATGCTCACGCTCGAGACGGGGCGTGCCAAGGCGTTCGCGCTCGACGACGTGCTCCTCGCGGGGTTCCGCGCCAACGCACGCGACCCGGGGGCGCTCGCCATCGTGGGGGCGCCGCTGGAGACGGAGCTCAACGCGCTGATCCTGCGTCGCGACGATCCGCAGTTCAAGCGCTTTGTCGACACCACGCTCGCGCATCTGTTCAGCTCGGGCGAAATTCGCCGGATTCAGCGTACGTGGTTCCAGCAACCGATCCCGCCGCGCAACGTGAATCTGAATCTCGAACCGAGCAAGGAAGTCCTCGAGGTCTGGCGCCAGGGGGCGCAAGTGAGCGAGTAACGTCCGATGGACGTCGGTTCGACGCCGGTTCGACGCCGGTTAGAGGCCGGTTAGAGGCCGGTTAGAGGCCGGTTAGCGGCCGGTTAGCGGCCGACCGGTGCGAGCCTCGCTCGCCCCCCGAGTCAGTCCGGGCCGAAGCCCGCCGATAGCGATATCGGCGGGCTTTTTGTCGTCTGCCCGTGTTTACTCGCTGTTTACACCTCCTTTCCCCCTTTTGTCCCCTTCTTTACGCGCCGATCCGTATCGTTCAGGGCACGGTCGGCATGCGCATGCAAGGGCGCGTCGCGCCAGTGGTGTGCCGGCCGCCACACGAAAGGGAATTGTCATGGACTGGATATATCTCGGCGTCCTGGGGGTGTTCGTCGCCACGACCGTCGGCTTTGTCGCGTTTTGCGCGTCGGTAGGGGGCAAGCAATGACAGCCATGTACTGGCTGAGCGGCGGACTGACGCTTGCGCTGCTCGCTTATCTCATCTACGCGCTGTTCAAGCCGGAGGACCTCGCATGACGCTCAACGCATGGATTCAGCTCGGCGTGTTCCTCGCCGCGCTGCTGGTGCTGGCGCGTCCGCTCGGCCGTTTCATGGCCGACGTGCTTGCCGGCGAATCGCGCGTGAACCGCTGGTTCGCGCCGCTCGAGCGCACACTCTATCGACTGTGCGGAATCGATCCCGACAAGGAAATGCACTGGCGGGCCTACGCCGTGGCGCTGCTCGGCTTCAACGCGCTTGGCGCGCTCGCCGTGTATGCGCTGCAGCGATGGCAGGTCTGGCTGCCGCTCAACCCGCAAGGGTTTGGCGCGGTCACGCCCGACTCGTCGCTGAACACTGCCGTGAGTTTCGTGGCCAACACGAACTGGCAGGGGTACGCTGGCGAGTCGACGATGAGCTATCTCACGCAGATGCTTGGCCTGGCGGTGCAGAACTTCCTGTCGGCAGCCACGGGCATTGCGGTCGTCATCGCCCTGATTCGCGGGTTTGCGCGTCATACGGCGCAGACCATCGGTAATTTCTGGGTCGACATGACGCGCATCACGCTCTACATCCTGATGCCGCTGTGCGTGGTGTTGGCCGCCGCGTTGATGAGCCAGGGCGTGATTCAGAACTTTGACGCCTACAAGGACGTCACGACGCTTCAGGTCACTCACTACGACAACCCGGTGCTCGGCGCCGACGGCCAGCCGAAGACCGATGCCGCGGGCAAGCCGGTGACGGTGCCGGCGCTCACGCACACGCAAACCCTGCCGATGGGCCCGGTGGCTTCGCAGGAAGCGATCAAGATGCTCGGCACCAACGGGGGCGGCTTTTTCAACGCGAACTCGGCGCACCCCTACGAGAACCCGACGCCGTTGTCGAACTTCCTCGAGATCCTCGCCATCTTCCTGATTCCGGCCGCGCTTTGCCACACGTTCGGGCGCATGGTCGGCGACCGTCGCCAGGGGCTGGCGATTCTCGCAGCCATGACCATCGCCTTCTCGATCGCGGCGGTGGCGACCGTGTCGGCCGAACAGGCGGGCAATCCGGTGCTCGCTCCGCTCGGTGTCGATCAGCAGGCCAGCGCCACCCAGCCGGGCGGCAACATGGAAGGCAAGGAAACGCGCTTCGGTATTGTTGCATCGGGCATTTTCGCCACGGTCACGACGGCAGCGTCGTGCGGCGCGGTCAACGCCATGCACGATTCGCTCACGCCGCTGGGCGGCCTCGTGCCGATGCTGCTGATGCAACTCGGCGAAGTGATCTTCGGCGGGGTGGGCTCGGGCCTGTACGGCATGCTCGTCTTCGCCATGCTCGCGGTCTTCGTGGCGGGTCTCATGATCGGCCGCACCCCGGAGTACCTGGGCAAGAAGATCGAGGCGTTCGAGATGAAGATGGTGGCCGTGGCCGTGCTCATGACGCCGCTGCTCGTGCTGTGCGGCACCGCGCTCGCCGTGCTCTTGCCGATGGGGCAGGCGGGTGTGGCGAACCCGGCAACGCATGGCTTCTCGGAAATTCTCTACGCCTACAGCTCGGCCGCGAACAACAACGGCAGCGCGTTCGCCGGTCTGTCGGCCAACACGCCGTTCTACAACACCACGCTCGCCATAGCGATGTGGTTCGGCAGGTTCTGGGTGATCGTGCCGGTCCTGGCGATTGCCGGCGGGCTGGCTCGCAAGAAGCGTATCGCCGCAACGTCGGGCACGTTGCCCACGCATGGACCGCTGTTTGTCGTGCTGCTGCTCGGCACGGTGCTGCTGGTGGGCGCGCTCACCTACGTGCCGGCGCTTGCGCTGGGTCCGGTCGCCGAACATCTGGCGATGATCGGTGCGCATTGAATATTGAAGCGAGGCATTCGAGGCACTCATGAATCAAACCTCAGGAAATACCGTCACCCGGCCGGTGGGCGAAGGGCATGCGTCGGCCGTGAAGTCGATGTTCGATCCCGCGATTGTCACCCCGGCCATCGTCGACGCGTTGCGCAAGCTGCATCCGCTCACTCAGGCGAAGAACCCGGTGATGTTCGTGGTCTACGTCGGCAGTCTGCTCACGACCGTGCTCTTCGGCATGGCCCTCGCGGGCCACGCCGAGACGCGCGCGGCGTTCATCCTCGCCATCGCGCTGTGGCTGTGGTTCACGGTCTTGTTCGCGAACTTTGCCGAAGCGCTGGCCGAGGGGCGCAGCAAGGCGCAGGCGGCATCGCTGCGACAGGCCAAGAAGAATGTGCCGGCCAAGCAATTGCGCGCCGCGCGCCGCGATGCCCCGTGCCTGGTGATCGACGGCGCGAGCCTGCGCCGCGGCGACTTTGTGCTCGTCGAGGCCGGCGACGTGGTGCCGGCCGACGGCGAAGTGATCGAAGGCGTGGCTTCGGTCGACGAATCGGCGATCACCGGCGAATCCGCACCGGTCATTCGCGAGTCGGGCGGCGACTTCTCGGCTGTGACCGGCGGCACGCGCGTACTCTCCGACTGGATCGTCATGAAGGTGACGGTCAATCCCGGCGAGGCGTTTCTCGATCGCATGATCGCGATGGTGGAAGGGGCCAAGCGCAAGAAAACGCCGAACGAAATCGCGCTCACGATCCTGCTCGTCGCGCTTACGCTGGTGCTGCTGCTCGCCACGGCCACGCTGCTGCCTTACTCGATCTACAGCGTACTCGTCACGCACGCCGGGCAGCCGGTGACGATCACTGTCCTCGTGGCATTGCTGGTCTGCCTGATCCCGACGACCATCGGCGGGTTGCTCTCGGCGATCGGGGTGGCGGGCATGAGCCGCATGATGCAGGCCAACGTGATTGCCACGTCCGGGCGCGCTGTCGAGGCCGCGGGCGACGTGGACGTGCTGTTGCTCGACAAAACCGGCACGATCACGCTCGGCAATCGTCAGGCCTCGCAATTCGTGCCCGCGCCGGGCGTGGACGAGCGCGCGCTGGCCGATGCCGCACAGCTCGCGTCGCTCGCCGACGAGACGCCGGAAGGCCGCAGCATCGCGGTGCTTGCCAAGCAGCGCTTCAATCTGCGCGAGCGCGAGATGAGCGGTCTGCATGCGTCGTTCATCCCGTTCTCCGCCCAAACGCGCATGAGCGGCGTTGACCTGACCGACCGGCAGATTCGCAAGGGCGCGGCCGACGCCGTCAAGCGCTATGTGGAAGCGGCCGGCGGCGTGTGGCCTTCGGTGCTGGCCACGGCGGTCGACGACATCGCGCGCCGTGGCAGTACGCCTCTGGTGGTGGCCGAACAGGACCCGCAGGGCACGCGCGTCCTCGGCGTGATCGAACTGAAGGACGTGGTCAAGGGCGGTATCAAGGAGCGTTTTGCCGAACTGCGTCAAATGGGTATCACGACGCTCATGGTGACGGGCGACAACCGTCTCACGGCCGCTGCCATCGCGGCCGAAGCGGGCGTCGACGACTTCCTCGCGGAAGCCACGCCGGAAGCGAAGCTCGAGACGATTCGCAAATACCAGGCAGAGGGCAAGCTGGTGGCCATGACGGGCGACGGCACGAACGATGCGCCGGCCCTCGCGCAGGCCGACGTGGCCGTGGCGATGAACTCGGGAACGCAGGCGGCAAAGGAAGCCGGCAACATGGTCGATCTGGACTCGAACCCGACCAAGCTCATCGAGATTGTCGAGATCGGCAAGCAGATGCTCATGACGCGCGGCAGTCTGACCACGTTCTCGATCGCCAACGATGTGGCGAAGTACTTCGCGATCATTCCGGCCGCGTTCGCCACGACGTATCCGCAGCTCGACGCGCTGAACGTGATGCGACTTGCGAGCCCGTCGTCGGCCATCCTGTCCGCGGTGATCTTCAACGCGCTCATCATCGTGGTGCTGATTCCGCTCGCGCTCAAGGGCGTGAGATACCGTCCGCTCGGCGCCGCGACGCTACTGCGCCGCAACCTCGTGATCTACGGTCTGGGCGGGATTCTGGTGCCGTTCGTCGGCATCAAGGCGATCGACCTGCTCATCGCCGCGATGGGCTGGGCCTGATCTCGCAGCGCCCGGGCACGCGGTGCCCGGGCCACTTGCTCATACTTCAAGGAATCGATGTCATGAAAACCCTCTTGCGACCGATGTTGAGCCTGTTCGTGGTGCTCTCGGTCATCACGGGTCTGGTGTATCCGCTGGTCGTCACCGGTATCGGGCGCGCGGCGTTCTCGCACGAAGCGGCCGGCAGCCTCGTCTTCGACGGGCGCGGGAAGGCCGTGGGCTCGTCGCTGATCGGCCAGAATTTCGACGCGCCGAATTACTTCTGGGGACGCCTCTCGGCCACGGCGCCCAACCCGGACAATGGCACGGCATCCGGCGGCTCGAACTATGGTCCGCTCAATCCGGCACTGGCCGACGCCGTCAAGGCGCGCATCGCCGCGCTGCGCGACGCCGATCCCGACGCCACGTTGCCGGTGCCCGCCGATCTGGTGACGGCGTCGGCAAGCGGGCTCGACCCGGACATCAGCCCGGCCGCCGCCGCGTACCAGATCGCGCGTGTGGCCAAGGCCCGTAACATGGCGCCGGAAGCCGTGCAGGCACTCGTGGCGCGTCACACGTCGGGTCGCCAGTGGGGAATTTTCGGAGAGCCCCGGGTGAATGTTCTGAGACTCAACATGGCGTTGGACGAGTCCGCGCGAGGCGGCGTCCGATAAGCGCGCCGACGGCGGCCGTGGACGGGGAATCGCTGGTTTTGCCCGGTCGCCTGCGGTAGATTGGCGGTGCGCCTTTTGCGCGCCGCCTTTTACGTCATCGGGCGACCGGTGATGTTGTCCGGGTTGGGCGGCACGGGCGGGTGACGTGGGCGCCCCGCGGGCCATCCCGTCTCAATCGGGCGCCGGGAGGACGAACCTCTCGGCTGGCGCATTTTCACTGGAACGATTCGATGGCAGGCATGGAACGCCCCGATCCCGACGAATTACTCGACAAGCTGCATCGCGACGAAGCGCGCGAGCAGCGCGGGCGTCTGAAGATTTTCTTCGGTGCGTCGGCTGGCGTCGGCAAGACATTCGCGATGTTGCAGGCCGCGCGCAAGCTACGCGAGGAGGGCACCGACGTCGTGGTCGGCGTGCTCGAGACACACGGCCGCGAAGAAACGGCGAGTTTGCTTGAAGACCTCGAAGTGTTGCCGCAGCAGTCGGTCGAGTATCGTGGCCGGGTGTTGCGCGAGTTCGACCTCGACGGCATGCTCGCGCGCAAGCCTGCCGTGGCATTGATCGACGAACTGGCGCACACGAACGTGCCTGGCGGCCGACACCCGAAGCGCTGGCAGGACGTGCAGGAGTTGCTGGGGGCTGGCATCGACGTGTACACCACGCTCAACGTGCAGCACCTGGAACGGCTCAACGACGTGGTCGGACAGATCACCGGCATCCGCGTGTGGGAGACGGTGCCGGATCGCGTGTTCGATCTGGCCGACGAGGTGAAGCTGGTCGATCTGCCGCCTGACGAGTTGCTCGAGCGCATGCGCGAGGGCAAGGTGTACCTGCCGGCGCAGGCGGAGCGGGCCGTGCGCAACTTCTTCCGCAAGGGCAATCTGATCGCGTTGCGCGAGCTGGCGCTGCGCCGCACCGCGGACCGGGTGGACGCGCAGATGCGCGAGTACCGTGCGGATCAGTCGATCGGGCATGTCTGGCAGGCGCGCGAGCGACTGCTTGTCGCGATCGGCCCGGGCCCGGAAGGGGTGACCCTTGTGCGTGCCGCGGCGCGGCTGGCGGCGAGTCTGCGCGCCGACTGGTTGGCCGTGCATGTGGAGACCCCCGCCATTCTGAAGCAATCGCCCGAGCGTCGGGAAGGGACGTACGCGACGCTCAAGCTCGCCCAGGAACTCGGCGCAGAGACGCTGACGCTCGACGGCGCGCACGCGGCGGCCACACTGCTTGCCTACGCGCAGATGCGCAATGTCTCGAAGCTGGTCGTCGGCGCGAGCGGCGCGCGGCGCTGGTGGACGGCGCACACGCCGTTGCACGAGCAACTGGTGCGGCTCGCGCGCGGCGTGGAAGTCGTGCTGATTGCCCCGGCGGCGGGCGATGCCTCGGCGGACAGGCGCGTGGTGCGCGGCGATTGGCGCGACTGGGTCGATACGGCGGTGCCGGAGCTCGGGATCGTCGGTGGGCCGTGGCGTGCCTACGCGTGGGCGGCCGCCGTGTGCGGCGCGGTGTCGCTCGCTGCCGCTGAGCTCACCTCGTTCCTCGATCTCGCCAACATTGCCATGCTGTATCTGCTCGGCGTGATCGCGGTCGCTATGCGACTGGGGCGTGGGCCGGGAGTCTTGGCGTCGTTCCTGTCGGTGGTGGCGTTCGACTTCTTCTTCGTGCCGCCGAAGATGTCGCTCTCGGTCTCCGACACGCAGTACCTGCTCACGTTCGCCGTCATGCTCACGGTAGCGCTCGTCATCAGTCACCTGACGACGAGTCTGCGATTTCAGGCGCGACTGGCCACCTGGCGCGAACGACGGACGGGCGCGGTGTACGCGATGGCGCGCGAACTGGCGGCGGCGCTCACGACGACGCAGATTCTGGAGATCGGGGCGCGCCACGTGCGCGAGGTGTTTCAGGCGCGCGTGGCCCTGTTGCTGCCGGACAGTCAGGGCAGCGTGCGTCAGCCCGTGGAGAATGTGCAGGTCGAGACGATGCCCGCGCATATCGATACGGATGTCGCGCAATGGGTCTACGACCGTCAGCAGGCCGCGGGCCGCGGCACCGATACGCTGCCCGCGTCGGATGCTTACTACCTGCCGCTGCGCGCCCCGATGCGCACGCGCGGCGTACTCGTGGTTGCCGCGCAGCCGAACGCGGACGGCGCGCTCGGCTCACCGGAGCAGCATCGTTTGCTCGACACGTTCGCGGCGCAGATCGCGCTGGCGCTCGAGCGCGTGCATTACGTGGAGATTGCCCAGGATGCGCTGGTGACGATGGAGTCGGAGCGGCTGCGCAATTCACTGCTGTCGGCGATCTCGCACGATCTGCGCACGCCGCTGACCTCGATCGTCGGCTTCGCGAGCATGCTCTGCCGCAATGCGCAAACGCCGGGGCCGCTGCGCGCCGAGCTCGTCGATGCCATCCACGAGGAAGCGCAGCGCATGACCGGGCTGGTGACCAACCTGCTCGATATGGCGAAGTTGCAGGCCGGTGGCGTGCAACTCAATCGTCAGTGGCAAATGCTCGAGGAGGTTGTGGGTACGTCGCTGAGGGCCTGTCGCCGAGTGCTGGCCGCACACGCGGTCACCACCCGGTTGCCGGCCGACCTGCCGCTGCTTCGCTTCGATGCGGTGCTGCTCGAGCGATTGTTCGCAAACCTGCTGGAGAACGCTGCCAAGTATTCGCCGCCCGGTTCGCACATCGAGATCGCCGCGCGCGTGCGGGGCGACATGGTGGAGGTGAGCGTGAGTGACGACGGCCCGGGGCTGCCTGCCGGCACGGAGGGCCGCATCTTCGAGAAATTCATGCGGGGGGAGAAAGAGTCGTCGAAGCCCGGCATCGGACTCGGACTGGCGATCTGTCGCGCCATCGTTGAGGCGCACGGCGGTAGAATCCACGCTGACAACGTGCCACAGGGGCACGGTGCGCGCTTCACCTTCACGCTGCCGGTCGAGACCCCGCCTGAGGCTCCCCTTGGCCCGCTTGCACCGCTGGCACCACTGGCGGCGATGCGGGGCGATGCGGCGCTCCCCGGGCAGGACGACGACCGTGCATCGCCGAGTGGGCGTGAGGGCCTCGACGAGGACGCCGCCGGCCATCACGATGACGCGCATCCGACACGCGAGCCAGGCACCAACGCGACACGAGAACATGAGTGAACCGACCGTCACCATCGTGGTGATCGAAGACGAAAGACAAATTCGCCGATTTCTGCGCACTTCGCTCGAAGCCGAAGGCATGATCGTTCACGAGGCGGAGGCCGGGCGGCAGGGCATGGTCGAGGCGGCCACGCGCAAGCCCGATCTGCTGATCGTGGATCTGGGCCTGCCGGATATCGACGGCGTGGAAGTCATTCGCGAAGTGCGAAGCTGGACGGACATGCCGATCATCGTGCTGTCCGCCCGCAACGAGGAAGCGGAGAAGGTCGTGGCGCTCGATGTGGGTGCCGACGACTATCTGACCAAGCCGTTCGGCGTGTCGGAGCTGCTCGCGCGGATTCGCGCGCAGTTGCGGCGTCATCATCGCGGTGGCAACGCTGAAACGCTCGACGAGGCGTTCTCGTTCGGCGAGATCAGCGTCGATCTGGCGCGCCGCAAGGTCACCCGGGCCGGCGAGGCCGTGCATCTCACCCCGATCGAGTACCGCCTGCTCGTCACGCTCGTGCGCCACGCCGGGCGTGTGCTCACGCACCGCCAACTGCTCAAGGAGGTGTGGGGGCCGTCTCACGTCGAGAGCAATCACTATCTGCGCATTTACATGGGACATCTGCGCCAGAAGCTCGAGGCCGATCCGGCCCAGCCGAAGCATATCCTCACGGAGACCGGCGTGGGCTATCGGCTAGAGGTCGACGCGACGAGTTGAGTTCGGGGCGGTACGGCGCGGGCGAAAACCCCTGTCGGCGACAGGGCGTCACTCGGGATGTCGTCGCCTTTGATAGAATCGCGCAGTTCCATCCGAAGCGCTCGGCTGTTGCCTCCGCCCCGGTTGACGCACTCCGGTGCGCTCCAGTGTGTTTCGGCGGGTGTCGACGCATTGCATGTTCGGTCGGCGCGTTCGCCCAAGGCGGCGCCGGACGCTGCGGCGTCGCAATACCGGGTGCGTGCCATTTTCTTCGATATCCGATGGAACCCTTGTCGGGACGACCCGACAAGCGGCGCATGTTTTCCGGGGACGACCCCGACCATTGCATCGGAGTTCGTCATGGCCTGGATTATTCTCGTTGTCGCCGGTTTGCTTGAAGTGGCCTGGGCCGTTGGCCTCAAGTACACCGAAGGTTTTTCCCGCCTTATCCCTTCCGTTTTCACGATCGCCTCGATGGTCGGCAGCGTCTGGCTGCTTGCGCTGGCGGTGCGCTCGTTGCCGTTGGGTACGGCCTATGCGATCTGGACCGGCATCGGCGCGGTCGGCGCTTTCGTGCTCGGTATCGTGTTGTTCGGCGAGTCCGCATCCGCTGCGCGCATTGCCAGCGTGACCCTGATTCTCGCGGGCCTCGTGGGTTTGAAACTCACGGCGGCCTGAGCGCCTGAGCGCCTGAGCCCCTGAGCCGCGATCGTGCCCCGGGCCACGCCGGACGTGGTGGTTTCCCCACGTTTTCCGTGGCCGGTGGTGCGTTCACGCCACGCGCGGCATAATGGCGCGGTAACGGTCGGAAAACCCGCTGAGCGCGCGTTTGTCAGGTCGTTTCCGCGTCGGCGGTAGGAGGCGCGTGATCGTGCGACGCCGTCATGCCGGCGGCAGCGAGGTCACCATGCTTGAATCGATTGCGCTGGGCGCAGGGCTGTCTTGGGGCAGCGGCCTGCGGTTGTATCTCACGGTGTTCTGCGCGGGAATGGCTGCGCGTCTGGGTTGGCTGCATCTGCCGCCGTCGCTCGAAGTGCTGGCGTCGACGTGGGTGATCGCCTCCGCGGGTGTGCTGGCGGCCATCGAGTTCTTCGCCGACAAAATCCCCTTCGTCGACAGTGCCTGGGATGCGATTCACACGTTCATCCGCATTCCGGCGGGGATCGTGCTGGGCGCGGCCGCCCTCGGACAGATGGACCCGGCGGTCACGGTGCTGGCCGGTCTGGCCGGCGGCGCGCTCGCCGGCACGGCGCATCTGGCCAAGGCGGGCAGCCGGGCGCTGATCAATACGTCGCCGGAACCATTCTCCAACGTTGCGGCCTCAGCTGGCGAAGATGTCTCCACGGTGGGCGGGCTGGCGCTGGCATTCTTTCTTCCCGCCGTTTTTCTCGTGATGCTGCTGGTCTTCGTGGTGCTCGCCTGGTGGTGGTTGCCGAGGGTCTGGCGGGGTTGGCGCTCATTGCTGGCGCGGGTCAAAGGATTGAGGAACGATGGGGTTCACTGAGGTTGCCCGCCAGGCATGGCGGATGTTCCTGCGCGACTGGCGCGCGGGGGAATTGCATCTGCTTCTCGTGGCGCTGCTGCTGGCGGTCGGAGCGCTCTCCAGTGTGGGTTTTCTCGCGGATCGGATGCAGGGCGGGCTCGAGCGCGACGCGCGTCAGATGCTCGCCGCCGATCTCGTCGTGCGCAGCGATGCCCCGTTGTCCGCCGAATTCGACCGGCAGGCGAAGGCAGACGGCCTGACCACGGCCGTCGTCGCCAACTTTCCCAGCATGGCCAGTGCGACTGGCGGGAGCGGTGGAAGCGGCCAGGTCAGCGCAAGCCGTTTGTCGTCGCTCAAGGCCGTCAGCGGGGGCTACCCGCTGCGCGGCCGGGTGCGCACCGCCCCCGACGCCGGTGTCGATACGCCGGATGCGCCCGCCGCCGACATTCCCGCCCCCGGTACGGTCTGGGTCGATTCGGCCCTGCTGGACGCCCTGCATGTCAAGCCCGGCGACTCGATCCGCGTGGGCAACCGCACGCTGCGCATCGCGGCCGTCATCACCCGGGAAATGGATCGCGGCTACGGCTTTGGGTCGCTGGCGCCGCGCGTGATGATGCGCTTCGACGAATTGCCGTCCACCGGACTGGTGCAGTTCGGTAGCCGGATTACCTATCGCTTGCTGGTCGCCGGGGCCGATGCGCAGGTTGGCAAGTTCGCCGCGTGGGCGCGTGCGGCGGCCGGGCGGGCGCGCGGCGTGCACATCGAATCGCTGGAAGACGGCCAGCCGCAGGTGCGGCAGACACTCGATCGCGCCGAGCGCTTCCTGTCACTGGTGGCGCTGCTCGCCGCGGTACTCGCCGCCGTGGCCGTCGGCATCGCGTCGCGCCGCTATAGCGAGCGTCATCTCGACGCGTGCGCGGTCATGCGTTGTCTCGGGTTGTCGCGTCGCGCCCTGCGCGGCATGGTCACGCTCGAATTCGTCGGCCTTGGCCTCATCGGCGGCATGCTCGGGGTGGGACTCGGTTATCTCGCGCATTGGGTGCTGATCGCGCAACTTGGCAATGTCATCCCCGCCGGGCTGCCGGCGCCGACATGGCGTCCCGCCGCGTTCGGGCTGGCCAGCGCGATGGTGATGCTGCTGGGCTTTGCACTGCCGCCGCTGCTGCCGCTGTCCGAGGTCCCGCCGCTGCACGTGTTGCGCCGCGATGTCGTCGGGGGGGCGCGCCGTCAGGGGTGGCTCGCCTATGGTGCAAGTGCGCTGGCCTTCGGGGCGCTGCTGTTGTTCGCTGCGCGGGATCTGCGTCTTGGTGCGATGGTCGCCGGAGGTTTTGTGCTTGGGGCGCTAGTCTTCGGGGTGCTTGCGTGGCTGGCGATCCGTGTGCTGGCGGCGTGGGCGCGTGCCCGCCGCGGGGCCGGTGGCGCGATGGGCGGCATCGGATGGCGTTACGCGGTGGCCGGCCTGCGTCGTCGCGGACTCGGCAGCGCGCTGCAGGTGGTGGCGTTGGGCCTCGGATTGATGGCGCTGCTGCTCCTGGCGGTCACGCGCAACGACCTGGTGGCCGGTTGGCGTCAGTCGAGCCCGCCGGACGCACCGAACCGATTTGTCATCGACATTCAACCCGGACAGGACGCGGCGGTCCTCGCGCAGTTGCGCGCCGCGGGGCTGCCGGACGTACAGCTCTCGCCAATGATTCGCGCGCGCCTGACGGCCGTCAACGGCAAGCCGGTGACGGGCGAGCGTTACACGGAGGAGCGCGCGCGGCGTCTCGCCGAACGCGAATTCAATCTCTCGTACACGGCGGCATTGCCCGATGGCAATCGCATTACGTCCGGGCAGTGGTACGGAAATTCGACGACGCCGCAAGTCTCGATGGAAGAGGGCATTGCGAAGACATTGGGCCTGAAGCTCGGCGACACGTTGCGCTTCGAGGTGACGGGGCAGACCATCGATGCGCCGATCACGAGTCTGCGCAAGCTTGACTGGGGATCGATGCGTGTGAATTTCTTCGTGGTCATGCCGCCGGCCGCGCTGCGCGAATTCCCGACGACCTGGATCACCTCGTTCCATCTCGGGCCGCGTCAGCAGCCGATCGCGGACGCGCTGGTGCGTCAGTTTCCGAACGTGACGGTCATCGATACGGGCGCGTTGCTTGCGCAGATTCAGCAGATTCTGGCCCAGGTGATCGACGCCGTGCAGGCGCTGTTCCTCTTCACGCTCGCGGCGGGCGTACTGGTCCTGTATGCGGCGCTGGCCGGCACCCGCGACGAGCGCATGCGCGAGAGTGGCATCCTGCGCGCGTTGGGGGCATCGTCGCGACAATTGCGCGACGTGCACCTGGCGGAACTCGTGACGGTCGGTGCGCTGGCAGGCCTGCTGGCCGCATTCGGCGCGGGAGCGCTCGGATGGGCGCTGGCGCGTTACGTCTTCGAATTCGCGCTGACCTTCAATCCGTGGCTGCCGGTGCTCGGCGTGGGCGCGGGCGTGCTGTGTGCGCTGATCGGCGGATGGAGCGGCCTGCGTGCGGTGCTGCGCCAATCGGCGCTTCGTACGCTACGGGACGTTTGATTACCGCGCCGGCACGATCTGGGGGCGGTCCGGATGCAGGCTGGAAGCCGATTGACGGCGGATCGGAAGCGGGCCGGATCTCCCGTCCGGGCGCGGCAACCTGTCGCGCCCCAGAGGCGTGGCACGCCCGACGGGCCTGGGGCACAATAACGTTCATGACGAACGAAAACACCCCGCAAACTTCCCCGGCGGACGACGATGCGCAGGACACGCCTGCACAGCCGACCGCCTTTTCCCTGCTCGGCGGCGAAGACCGCGTGCGCGAGCTCGTCGACCGTTTTTACGACCTGATGGATCTGGAGTCCGAGTTCGCAGGCATTCGCAGCCTGCATCCGGAATCGTTGGGCGACTCGCGCGACAAGCTGTTCTGGTTCCTGTGCGGCTGGCTGGGCGGCCCGAACCACTATATCGAGCGCTTCGGTCACCCGATGCTGCGCGCCCGCCATTTGCCGTTCCCGATTGCCACGAGCGAGCGCGACCAGTGGCTGCGGTGCATGGCCTGGGCGATGCAGGACATCGGTGTCGAAGGGTCGTTGCAGGAACGCCTGATGCAGGCGTTCCACGGCACCGCCGACTGGATGCGCAACCGCAACGGATAATCGCCGTCGATCGCCTGACGGGGGCAACTACGCACACGGTCAATCGCCGCGCCATCGGCCTCGCATGCGGGGGGGCGTGGTGGGGCGGGTATCGGGTATCCTGAACGCCAATAATGATTCGCTCAACTCGATTGAGCGCGTTCAGGAGACCGTATGCAGACCGCCATTCATCAGCCCGATTCGCGCTATGCCGTTTTCCGGCTGATGGTGGCGCTGCTCATCATGACGGTGGGCAGCAGCAGTATGTATATCGTCTCCGTGGTGTTGCCCGCCGTGCAGGCCGAGTTCGGCGTGCCGCGCGCCCAGGCCGCACTGCCTTACACCTTCCTGATGATCGGCTTCGGTCTGGGCGGGATCGCGATGGGACGGATGGCCGACCGCTTCGGCGTGATGCGTCCGCTGCTCGTCGGCGCGCTTTCGCTTGGGATCGGCTTCGCGGCCAGCGGATTTGCCAGCGGCATTCTCGCGTTCACCCTCATCCAGGCATTGCTCGTTGGCGCGATGGGCAGTGCGACGACGCTCGGCCCGCTCATCGCCGATACGACCCTGTGGTTCGTTCGACGGCGGGGTATTGCCGTGGCGGTATGCGCCAGTGGCAACTATCTGTCCGGGGCCATCTGGCCGCCCGTTGTTCAGGCTTTGGTCGAGCGCCACGGATGGCGCCAGACGTATATTGAGCTCGGCGTATTCTGCGGCGTGACGATGTTCGCGCTGGCGTTGTTCATGCGCGCCCGGCCACCCGCGATTCGGCCCGTCGTGTCGGTCGCCACGCCAGCGAAGGCGGTGGGGACCTCGGCGCGTTCATCGACGGCCGGTCAACTGGCTTCGTCGCGGCCGTTCGGCCTGAGCGTCGGCATGGCCCAAGGACTGCTGAACGTCGCAGGCGTTGCCTGCTGTGTGGCGATGGCCATGCCGCAGGTGCACATCGTGGCGTATTGCGGAGACCTCGGCTACGGCGTGGCGCGTGGCGCGCAGATGCTGTCGCTGATGTTGGGCTTCGGCATCGTGAGCCGGCTCGTGTCGGGGCTGATCTGCGACCGCATCGGCGGGCTGCGCACCCTGCTGCTCGGCAGCGTGCTCCAGTGCGTCGCACTACTGCTTTTCCTGCCGTTCGACGGACTGGCGTCGCTCTACGTGATTTCCGCGCTGTTCGGACTGTTCCAGGGCGGCATCGTGCCGGCTTACGCGATTGTGGTGCGAGAGTATTTTCCTGCATCCGAGGCGGGCGGACGCGTCGGCACCGTGCTGATGGCGACGCTGCTGGGGATGGCGCTGGGTGGGTGGATGTCAGGCAAGGTGTTCGACCTCACCGGCAGCTACCACGCGGCATTCCTGAACGGCATCGCGTGGAATCTGCTCAACATGACGATCGTGATCACGTTGCTGTTCCGTTCGCGCCGCGGCCTGCGCGGGCTGCTGCCATCGCGCGTCGCCGGTTGACGCCGTGCCTGTCGTGGCCACCTGTCGTGGCAATCTACCGGCGGCCGGCTATTCGGATTTCGCGCGTGACCGGCTGCCGATGACGCTTTTGGTCTTGTACGTCACGCCGTGGTGTTCGAGGTATTCGCGAATCAGTTGACGCACCACCTGAGACGGCGTGAGATCCTGGGCGGCGCAGAGCTTTTCGAACGCGTCTTTCTTGACCGGGTCGATCAGAACGGTGAGTCGTGCGCTTTTCGTTTCCATCGCGGATGAGGTCCATTATGTTAATCAAATTATAATACATGATGGATGCCGTTCCGCCAGGCGGCCGTGACCTGCGCTGTCCGTACAGACGCTATCGGCGCAAGGGCGCGCCCATGCACGCGCGTGCGCATTCGTGCGATCGTTGCCCGGTCATGGTGTCTCGCCGCCGTGCGCGCCATCGCCATCACGCCTGACGGGGCGCGCGCCGCCGTCCCGAAGTTCGACCTGATGCGCTTGCGACGCGGATTCACTCGTCCCGGCGATCGCATCGCAGCGCGCGATGGCGTCGGCGAACGTGCTCACGTAATTCGGCTCGCCGAGGGTGGCGAGAATGCCCGCCTTGCGCAATTTGCCCCGCACGCGATCATTGGCTTCGCTGACGAGCACCACGACGCCGCGTTTGTGAAGTTTTCCGATCACCTCGTCGAGCACCTGCAACCCGGTCATGTCGATGAACGGCACGCGGCGCAGCCGGATGAGCAGCACGCGCGGATCGGAGTGTGTCTGCACCAGCGCGCGCTCGAAGTTCTCGACGGCGCCGAAGAAGAACGGGCCGTCGATCGCAAAGACGAGCACGCTCGGCGGCAGTTTCAAACGGGCCTGGGCGCCCAGCTCGCCCGAGATCTCGTCGCCGGATTGCTGTGTGACTTCGACCGACGAGGACATGCGTCGCAAGAACTGGAGCGTCGCGAGAATCACGCCGATGTTCACGGCCACTACCAGATCGGCGAACACAGTGAGCAGGAACGTGACGAGCAGGATCGCGACGTCGGCCTTCGGCGCCTGACGCGCCATGCGAACGAAGTGGCGCATCTCGCTCATGTTGTAGGCGACGATGAACAGGATCGCGGCGAGTGACGCCAGCGGAATGCGGGTCGCCAGCGGCGCGAGGAATACCACGATCATGGCGAGCGTTGCGGCATGGACGATGCCCGCGAGCGGGCTGGTTCCGCCGTTGCGGATATTGGTTGCCGTGCGGGCGATGGCCCCGGTCGCGGCAAAGCCGCCAAACAGCGGCGACAGGATATTGGCCAGCCCTTGTCCCTGCAATTCCTGGTTCGCATTGTGCCGCTGGCCGGTCATGCCGTCGGCGACCACCGCCGAGAGCAGCGACTCGATGGCGCCCAGCATCGCGATCGTGAAGGCCGGCCCAATGAGTTCGAGTACGCGCGAGAGCGTGATGGCGGGCAGCGAGAAGGCGGGAAGGCCTTGCGCGATGCCGCCGAAAGTGCTCCCGATGGTGGCCACGCCGTCGAAACGGAAGAGGGACTGAAGCGACGTTGCAAGGACCAGGCCCACGAGCGGGCCGGGCACCCGCCGCAGGTGGGGAATGCGCGGCGTGAAGACGACCGCGAGCAGTGTGAGTAGGGCGATCGCCGTTGTCGCGAGGTGCAGGCCGGGGAGCGCCTGCAGCGTGTGCCAGAACTTCTCGTGAAAGTGCGCCCCCGTGATCCTGGGCAAGCCGAAGAAGTCCGGCCACTGCCCGATCCAGATGATGACGCCGATGCCTGTGGTGAATCCCACGATCACCGGGGCGGGAATGAACCTGATCACGCCGCCCAGCCGCGCCTTGCCCATCACCCACAGCATGATGCCCGCCATGAGCGTGGCCAACTGAAGTCCGTCGATGCCGTACCGGGCCGTGATGCCCGACAAAATGACGATGAACGCTCCCGTCGGTCCGGCGATCTGCACCCGGCTGCCACCGGTACACGAGACGACCAGCCCCGCGACGATGGCGGTGTAGAGCCCTTGTTCAGGCTTCGCCCCCGAGGCGATCGCGAACGCCATGGCCAATGGCAGCGCCACGACGCCGACCACCAGGCCGGCCACGATATTGGGTAGCCATTGCTGGGGACGCAGCAGGCCGGCACGGTAGGCTTCACGCAGGGCGATCATACGTGTTCTCTTCGGAGAGTATGCATTGCATTATAATGATATGCACATAAGGTGTGCGTACTCGACATATTCCTCGAGCCGCCGCACACCGATGTCGATCCCTGAATTCCGGAACCCATCCATGTCGAATGTGCCTGCCTGCCCCCAATGCTCCCTCGAAAACACGTATCCCGACGGGGACAATTTCGTCTGTGCCGATTGCGCATACGAATGGCCGATGGCGGCAGACGCTGCGGAGGATGAGGCGCAGGACGCCGTGGTGCGAGATGCGAACGGCAATGTGCTCGCCAATGGCGACGCCGTCGTGCTGATCAAGGACCTGAAGGTCAAGGGCTCCTCGATCACGTTGAAGGTCGGGACCAAGGTCAAGAGTATTCGCCTCGTCGGCGGCGACCACGAGGTCGATTGCAAGATGGACGCCGGCAACTTCATGCTCAAGGCCGCGTTTCTGCGCAAAGTCTGAGTACGGCACGTCGGGTGTGCGCGGGTGCGGCGTGTGAAAGCCCGCGAGGGCCTTCGCCGCCGCCCCGAGCCTCGCGTGGCGGGGACGTCGGGCGTCGAGAAGGCCTGCGCCTTCCCGGTGCGTGCGATGACGTTACTGAACGCGACGTAGCACTGGCATCATCGCGACGGGTCGCGCTGGCGAGGTCCTGCCGGGCAGCGAGAACAGTCGCACGGCTTCATCGAGCACATTGGCCTGACCCGACAGTTGTTCCGCGGTGGCGGCGCTTTGCTGGACCAGCGCGGCGTTTTGCTGCGTCGAGTCGTCGAGCTGCACCACGGCGCCGTTGATGCCCGCCAGTCCCTTGGCCTGTTCGCTGCTGGCCGTGGCAACCTCGTCCATGACCACCGACACCCGGCTCATGGCCGACTCGATCTTGGCGATCTGTGCCGCCATGTTCGCCACCATCTCCCCGCCGCGCTCCGACGTCGTCACGGTCTCGGTGACGATCCGCTTGATCTCCTTGGCGGACGCCGCACACCGCTGTGCCAGACTGCGCACTTCGCCGGCCACCACGGCGAATCCCTTGCCGGCCTCTCCGGCGCGGGCCGCCTCGACCGCCGCATTCAGGGCGAGCACGTTGGTCTGAAACGCGATGCCATCGATGGCGCCGACGATCGACGTGATCTGGGCCGACGCCTGGGCGATCTCCTTCATTGTGTGCTCGGTGCTCCTCACGGCATCGACGCCCTGTGCCGTGGCGTCGCGCGCCTCGCTCAGCAACGCGCTCGCCCGTGCGGCCGACTGCGCATTGTTCGAGACCGTGGCCGTCAGTTGTTCCAGCGACGCCGCCGTCTGCTCCAACGAGGCGGCCTGATCCTCCGTGCGGGCCGACAGGTTGGTGTTGCCGCCGGCGATCTCGGTGGTCGCGCGCTTCACCCCTTCGATCTGACGTCGAACATCGGACACGATGGCGATCAGGCTGACCTTCAACTGCGTGAGGTTGCGGATCAGGCTGGTGAGCTCCTGGTGGGAAGCGCTGTCGGTGCTGACCGTCAGATCGCCGGCCGCCAGACGTCCGGCGAGATCGCCGACCTGCGCGAGTTGCCGACGTCGCGCCCGCTCGAGCCAATACACGGGCACGGAGACGAGCAGCACGCTGATGCTCACGACGGCGCACAGCATCCACGCCGAAGGCAGGCGTTGCTCGAGCGACCAGCCGCCAGCGATGACCGCCGGCCCGGCGAGTGTGGTGAGGGTCGCCCGGTGACTGACGAGCCCGCGCCGCCAATTGCCCAGCAGGCCCGGTAGTCCCTTTCTCACGAGTTGTCCGGACGACAGCCGGTACCGGCTACGGTTGGCGCGCATGTCGGCGTACAGCGCTTCGGCGCTCGCGACTTCTTCGCGCCCGGGCTTGGTCCGCACGCTCAGGTAGCCCACCGTCTCACCGTTTTCCACGATCGGGGTCACGTTCGCGCGCACCCAGTAATGGTCGCCGTCGCGCCGCCGGTTCTTGACCAGCGCGCTCCAGGATCGGCCGGCGCGAATCGTTTTCCACATGTCCGCAAAGGCTTCCGGCGGCATGTCGGGATGCCGGATGACGTTATGCGGCTGCCCGATCAGGTCCTCCTTCTCGAATCCCGAAACCTCGACGAAGGCCGGGTTGCAATATTGAATGATGCTCGACAAGTCGGTCGCGGAGACCAGCATGTCGTGCTCATCGTAGTTGTACTCTTTGCCCGAAACGGCACCGTTGTTTCTCATTATTCCCCCGCGTGGTGGCCTGAATTGCCCTGTCCTGCCTTGATAAACCCGGGTCGATGCCCCGACCCATGCACTGCCGCTGCTGCAATCTTCGAAATACGTTTCGCGTCGTCGCGTGGGCGCATCGGGGGGAGAGGCTCACGTCGTCGAAACGGTTCGGGGGGCGGGGCAGATCGTCCGGTGCACGGGCTTCATGGCCCCGGATGTCTGCCTCTCATGTCTGTCTGTTATGTGCGCCTTTTATGTGTGCCTTTTATGTATGCATATTATTAGCATGCAAGATGCATATGATGTTGATCGTAGAGACATCAAATTGCACTTCTATTCGGACTCACCCTAGTCGAAAAATGTGCATGCGTTGTCCGGTTGCCGCGTCCGCCGCGCCAGATGGCGCGGGCGGTCGTCCGGCGAGCGAGCGGGTCGGTTCGGGCAAACAGGTTCAAGCGATCGTTTGAATATCCGGCACGGGAAGGCCGTCCTCCAACGAGCGGAATCGCTGGGGATCGACCGGGCCGTCGGCCGACGACGATCCGAGCGCTTCGGTGAAGTCATAGCGACGTCGTTTCTGTTTGGCTTCGTCCAGATTGACGCACGTCGTGACGATCGGCGGGACGATCGCGCGTACGGTCGTGCTGGCCAGCGCCGCAGCCAGTTGCGCGCACTCGAGACGATTGCTGGTCGAGGCCGTGTGGTGCGTCGAGGGCTCTGCCTCGATGCCATCGTCCTCCGGCGTCAGCGCGGGCTGCGCCTCGCTCAGCCCCTCGCGCGTTGCCCACAACGCCCCGGCCGAGCCCACCGCGCCGAAGAGTGCGGCATTGGCGATGCCGTTCTGAATCGTCTTGAAATGTTCCGCGAACGGTCTGAGCGCTTGCGACAGGTTGGCCAGCCACGGCAGCCATTGCGTGTCCTTGATCTGCCTGGCGGTCTTGTCGCGATCGAGAAAGGCCGCGGTCGCCGCGAGACAGTCCAGCGCCGTCGACGCGCACAGTACCCCCGTGCCGGTCATGGCGGCACGATGCTCGAGTTTGAGCGTCTTGTGATCGGCGCCTTCGTCCAGCGCCTCGCTCGCGCGCGCGAGCGCGAAGATCGATGTGTGCGCCGCCGCCGTGACGAAGTGTTGGAACAATGCCGAGAGTCGCGCGTGCGTCAGTATCGGCAATCGCGTGTCGGTCGCCTTCGTCCGGTCCGTCGCGAGGGGGGCCGCATCCTGAGGGGGCGGGCTGTGCGACTCGGCGGACAGTGACGTCATGGCCTCGTCGAGCATGCCGGCGGAGTCGAGGTCGTGAAGGGCGCCGTCGGACGATGCGTTGGGCGACGGGCCGCGAATCGCGATGGATTGGGGCGGGAGACTGGATTTCATCGAAGGGTTCTCCTGTCGGTCATGAGGATGAGAGGGTGTCGAGCAACCGTTGTGCCGAGGCCAGCACACGCGCGTGCCGATGCGAGCGACGAGCAACGTCGAGGGCGTCGGACGCCATGTCGCGAGCCGCGCGAAGGTCGCCGCTGCGCTGGTTGCACAGCGCGCAGACGTACAGCGGCGTGGGGTCGGTGCCGTCGCAAAGGAACGCAAAGAGCAGGGGCGAGGGCGCCCGATCGCAGTCGCCAAGCGCATAGAGCACGTAGCCGAGCGCCTTGTAGGTCTCGATGCGCTCCGGATACCGCAGGCACAGACTGCCGAACGCATCGGCCGCGCCGCTCAGATCATCCGCTTCGCGTAGGGCGCAGGCGTGCGAGAAAGCGGCTGGGAAATCGTGGGGGCGCGAGCCGGTGTGCGGAGCGCGAGGGCCGAGTGTCGGCTGTGGGGGAGGTGTCGGTCGCGGCACGGCATTCCAGTGAAGTTGGGGGGAGGGAGCACTGTAAGGGGCCATGCTTGCGGAGACTTTCGGTGCGCGCCAAAGCTTTCGGGGCGTGCCGCTGGCTGCGGTGGTTTTGGGCGCGAGCGTCGCACGCGGCGTCCGCAACGGCGCAAAGTCGCCGCGCTTGGGAGAATTCGGGGAACCGAGGAACCTGGATGTCGTGGTTTCGGGGGGGAGGGGGGAATGGGGTAGTACGGCAGTGCGGCAGTGGTGACACTGGGGTAATCGGCGCACCAAGGCGCGGGAGGCGGGCGCCCCGTCCGTCGGAAGCGACCGTACTGGCGCAACTGCCGAGGATTGTCACTTGTCACGGGACCGAAAGTCGCGCGAACATGTCCCGTTCCCAAAGGAGGCCCCATGACGACCGAAGCGTTGTTCCGTCAAGACGCGTATCTGCGCCACTGCGAGGCGCGCATCACCCATATCGACGAGACCGGCATCATGCTCGACCGGACCGTCTTTTACCCGCTCGGCGGTGGGCAGGCCGGCGACGCCGGCCACTTGGTGCTTGCCGACGGCACCCGCCTGAGCGTTGCCGACACGCGCAAATCGAAGCGCGAGGGGGCCACGCCCGACGACGCGGTGCACGTGCCCGCCGAGGGGCAGGCCGACGTACTGGGCGCACTCTCGGTCGGCGACACCGTGGTGGCCGAAATCGACTGGGAACGGCGCTTCCGGCACATGCGCTTTCACACGGCGTCGCATTTGATGTGCGCGGTGCTGCCGCACCCCGTGGATGGATGCAGCATCACCACCGAGTACGCGCGACTGGATTTCGTCACGAATGAGCCGATCGAGCGCGAGACCGTCGAGGCCGGGCTCGCGGCGCTCGTGGCTGCGTCACGTCCGGTGGCCATCGACAGCATCAGCGACGAGGAAATGGCCGCCCGCCCCGAACTGGTCCGCACCATGAGCGTAAAACCGCCGGTGGGGTTGGGGCGCGTGCGACTGGTGCGCATCGAGGGCGTCGACTTGCAGCCGTGCGGCGGCACGCATGTGGCGAACACATCGGAGATCGGCGCGTTGCGTGTGGCCAAGATCGAGAAGAAGACGTCGCGTACGCGCCGGGTAGTGTTGGCATTTGCCTGAGTCTGGCATCATGCATGCCATCTCTGTAAGCATCAGGACGATCGATGGCAACTCCGGCAACTGACATGGTTTCTCAGGTCCCGCCCTGGCAGGCGGTACTCGACTTCTGGTTCGGCGCGTCCGATGCACCGGAGTTCGGGATGGCGCGTGTCGAATGGTTCCGCAAATCCGACGCGTTCGATGAAGAGATTCGTAGCCGCTTCGGCCCGTTGCACGAGCGAGCGCTCGACGGTGAGTTGGCCGATTGGGCGGCGACACCGCCGGGTGCCTGCGCACTGGTCGTGGTGCTCGATCAGTTCTCGCGCAATCTGTACCGCGGCCAGGCGAAAGCGTTTGCCGGGGACGCGCAGGCGCTGGCGGTGGCGCAGCGTCTGGTGGAGGCGGGGGACGACCAGCGTCTGCCCACCGCGCAGCACAGGGTTTTCGTCTATCTGCCGTTCGAACACGACGAGTCGCTCGATAGCCAGCAACGTTCGCTCGCGCTGTATGAGCGTCTCGCGAAGGCGTCGGGACTGGTCGACAATCTCGACTACGCGCGCAAGCACGCCGTGATCATCGAGCGGTTCGGCCGCTACCCGCACCGCAACGCCGCGCTCGGACGTGTTTCGACGCCCGAGGAGATCGAATTCCTCAAGCAGCCGGGATCGTCGTTCTGACCCCAGGGGGCGGGCATCGGGCGGGATCAGCCTCGACGTCGCGATCCCACCATCGTGACGCTAACGGGCTGGCGGCGCTCCCGCCAGCGAATGGCGAAATAGCCAATGACGTACGCCAGTGCGCCGCCCACGATGGAGCATGCCGTGAGCCCGGCGGCCAGATGCAGTGTCGCGGTGCCGAAGTCGAAGCTCGTCAACTGGCTCCAGACGCTCTCGCCGGCGCGCGCCGCGGCCGCCACGGTCGCCTCGATTTCGGCTTGTGGCGACCACGTCAGCATCCATCGCCCCAGCCGGTGCGCCCCGAGATATACGAACGGCGCCGTGAGCGGGTTGGTCACCAGCGTGCCGACGGCCGCCAGAAACAGGTTGCCGCGCAGCAGGGCCGCCGCCAGTATCGCGACGAGCATTTGTCCGAACGGAATCAGAATCCCGAAGAACACCCCACAGGCCAGGCCGATGGCCACGCCGCGCGGCGTCGCTTGCCACAGGCTGCGGCGCAGCAGCAGGCCGGCGTGCGGTCGCAGCCAGCGCGATCGGAGCAGCCGCATGGGGCGAAGCATCTTTAACATGATAGGCAAGTGGCGCGTCGGGGAACGTGGACCCGTCCGGATGTCGGGGCGGAGGTGCGTGCGCGTGTACGCATACAACGGAAGTCTGAGTCGCCCATTCCGCAAGAGTTCAACCCCGGCGTGGAGCGCCCGGCGGTGGCTGTGGCGTGATGCTGTAGGCCCGGGGCGACGCAGAATTCCCCGCCGACGCGCAACGAGTCCTTGTCCGGAGCAGCGGAGCCATCGATTGGCGAAGGCGATGGTTTAGGCGATGGCGTGGTCGAGAGCGTTGTTGGTGAGATAGCCGACGAGGCAACCGATGGGGATCGATCGGCACCTTGGGAAATGTCCCGGCCAAGCGGCTGGCGAGCGGCCGCGCGGCTGCCGGGCTGTTACTTGCGCTGCGCGGCGATTGGGCCACGCAGCACGAAGATGCGCGTCGAGGGGAGTTGCCTGAGGCTTAGATCTGCGAGCGCTGGTTGGCCCAGCGATCGATTTGCGCCGGCTTGAAATGGCGCATCGTATCGAGCAGCGCCTCGGGCGACGTGGCGATCTGCAACTGGTCGAGCTGCGGCGCCTTGAGGAACTGTTCCGTCACCATCGACTTGAGGAAGGTCATCAGCGGATCGTAATACTGCTCGACATTGAGCAGGCCGATCGGTTTGGCGTGGTAGCCGATCTGCAGCCATGTGAAGACTTCGAACAGCTCTTCGCAGGTGCCGATGCCGCCGGGCATGGCGATGAAGGCGTCCGACAGATCGGCCATCATCTGCTTGCGCTGATGCATGTTCTCGACGACGTGCAGCTCGGTCAGGCCGGTATGGCCGACTTCCTTGTCCATCAATGCCTTCGGAATGATGCCGACGGCCTGACCGCCATGGGCGAGCACGGCGTCGGCGACGATGCCCATCAGGCCGACCTTGCCGCCCCCGTAAACGAGACGAATGCCTGATTCGGCCATGCGACGGCCCAGTTCGCGGGCGGCCTCGGCGTAGGCCGGGCGCGCGCCCGCGGCGGCGCCGCAATAGATGCAGATGGATTTGACTTCCGACGACATGCCTTACTGTGCTCCCTTGGCCGATGATTCACGTGCCATCTTCTCGTACAGCTCGCGCGAGCGGCCTTTCAGATAGGGCGCCATCTGCGAGAGGATGTGATAGCTGGATTGATGCAGCCCGGCGCCGATTTCTTCGGGATCGTTGTACTTGCGCGGGTTCATCACGAATTGATAGGACAACCAGTACGTGGAGAGCACCACCATGTTGGTGGTGACCACTTCGATCTGCTCGGGCGTGATTTCCATCTCGCCGTCGGCCACGAGCAGGTCGCACATCTCGCGCGCGAAGCGCTTCTTGTGGCCCACGATCTGCTTGAAGTGCGTCTCGAGCGTGCGGTTGCGCGCAAGCAGGTCGTTGAGGTCGCGATAAAGAAACCGGAAGCGCCACAGGAATTCGGACATGTATTGCAGATATGTCCAGACCTCGTCGAGCGTCGGCTTGTGATCGTCGGGCAGCCTCAGGCGTCGTTCGATTTCCTGCTCGAACTGCGCGAAGATGCTGTTGATGATGTCGTCTTTGTTGCGGAAATGGTAGTACAGATTGCCCGGGCTGATCTTCATCTCCTCGGCAATCGTGGTGGTCGTGACGTTGGGTTCGCCGATTTCGTTGAAGAGTCGAAGCGACACCTCAAGAATTCGTTCGCGGGTTCGGCGTGGCGGCTTTGCTTCCATGACTGTCGGCCCCGGTGGCTGGCAAGCTCGGCGAAGGAGATTCTCCGCTTGCCATTATGAGTTGAGGAGTATCAGGTATACGGCGACCGATTATACCCGGCAGCGGGGCACTGCCAAGCACGGGGGCAGGGGCGACGAGCGATATCAGAAAAACGCTGTACGTACGAGATCGACGATGACGGGACCGGCGAGCGATACCCAGGTGAGCAGGCACAGACCGAGCGCGATGAGTACCGCCGCGCTGCCGAAATCCTTCGCCCGTTTCGACAGCTCATGGCGCTCCAGCGAAATGCGGTCGATGGCCGCTTCGATGCTGGAGTTGATCAACTCGATGATGAGCACGAGCAGGATCGAGCCGATGAGCAGCACGCGCTCGACGGCCGTCACCGGCAGGAAGATGGCCGCCGGCAACAGGATGACGGCGAGCGCCAGTTCCTGCCGGAAGGCGCTCTCCTCGAACACGGCGAATTTGAAGCCGGACAGGGAATACTTCAGCGCGCGCCAGGCGCGCATCACGCCCCGGTTGCCCTTGTACGGATTCGGCTGCTCGTCGCGCGGCGGCGGGTGATCGATGAACAAGCGTCGGGTTCCTCGCCGCAACGGGCTCTGGAGGGTGGATCAGACCGCGGGCGCGAGCGACGGCTCGGGCTTGCGCGGATGCAGGTGCGAGGCGAACTCTTCGGACGCGGCCTGCCAAGAGAATCGTTCGGCCCAGGCCCGCGCGCTCTCGCGTGGGACCTTGAGGGCGTCGAGGCAGGCCTCGCGCAGATCCTCGCGCAGTGCGCCGCCTTCGCCCTCGGGGCAACCGTTCAGCACATCGACCGGACCGGTCACGGGGTACGCGGCGACGGGCAGGCCGCACGCCATGGCCTCGAGCAGCACCAGACCGAACGTGTCGGTGCGGCTCGGGAACACGAACACGTCCGCCGACGCGTATACCTTCGCCAGCTCGGGTTGCGAGAGCATGCCCAGGTAGTTCACGTCAGGATAGCGCGAACGCAACTCGGCCAGTTGCGGCCCTTCGCCCGCGACCCACTTCGAGCCGGGTAGGTCGAGTTTCAGGAAGGCTTCGATGTTCTTCTCCACGGCAACGCGCCCCACGTAGAGGAAAATCGGATGTGCCGAATTTAGCACATGTGCGTCCTGGATACGGAAGATGTCCAGATCGACGCCGCGCGTCCACAACACCACATTGCTGAAGCCGTTCGCTTCGAGATCTCGCTTGACGACGGGCGTTGGCGCCATCACGGCGCGCGAGGGCCCGTGGAACCAGCGCAGGAAGCGGTAGGTCGTGGCAAGCGGCAGGCCGAAGCGCGCCTGCACGTACTCGGGAAAGCGCGTGTGGTAGGCGGTCGTGAACGGAAAGTCGTTGCGCAATGCCCACTTGCGCGCGGCCATGCCGAGCGGACCTTCGGTGGCGATGTGCAGCGCGTCAGGCCCGAACGCCTCGATGCGGCGCGCGACACGACCACCCGCGAAGAATGCGAGACGGATTTCGGGATAGGTCGGGCAGGGAAGGGTTCGGAATTCCTGTGGCGTGAGCAACTCCACGCGGTGGCCTGCGGCTTCGAGCTGAGCGCGCGTGTTCTTCAACGTGCGGACCACGCCGTTGATTTGCGGGTCCCAGGCGTCGGTGATGATCATGATTTTCATCGGGCGCTCCTTCGCGCACATGGCGCGCTTCGGTAACACGCGCCAGGTGGCGCGTGAAGAGGGGGCACACGTGCGGCGGGGCCTTGCCGCGCGGGTGCGGGGGTTCATCTGTGGGACATCAACGACGACGCGCGGATCGGGCTCGACCGGGGTGGGCCGACGACGCGGGCCGCGCTCGCCGTGCGCCGGCGCTCACGCGCTGACCGGCGTGACTTTCGCGGGCGCGCGGGTCGCGCGCTTGTGCGTCCAGTGGACGATGCGCAACTCGCCCTCGGCCGTCTCGACCAGCGCGGAGAGGCTCTCGACCCAATCGCCGTCGTTGCAGTAGAGCAGGCCGTCGATCTCGCGGATCTCGGGCTTGTGGATGTGGCCGCACACCACGCCATCGCAGCCGCGGCGGCGTGCCTCGTCCGCCATCACCTGTTCGAAAGCCGAAATGAAGTTCACGGCATTCTTGACCTGATGTTTCAGGTATTGCGACAGCGACCAGTAAGGAAAGCCGAACCGCGTGCGTACGCGGTTGAACCAGCGATTGAGCAGCAGCGTGAGCGTGTAGAGCGAATCGCCGAGATACGCGAGCCACTTGGCGTGCTGGATCACGCCGTCGAACAGGTCGCCGTGCGTGATCCAGAGGCGCTTGCCCGACAGGGTGGTGTGGAACGCTTCGTCGCGTACGGCAATGTCGCCGAATGCCAGTCCGCAGAACTGGCGCGCCGCTTCGTCGTGATTACCCGGCACGTACACCACCTGAGTGCCCTTGCGCGCGCGGCGCAGCATCTTCTGCACGACGTCGTTGTGCGCCTGCGGCCAGTGCCAGCCCTTGCGCAAATGCCAGCCGTCGATGATGTCGCCGACGAGGTACAGGTAGTCGGACTCATGGTGGCGCAGGAAGTCGAGCAGGTATTCCGCCTGGCAGCCTTGCGTGCCGAGGTGGATGTCCGAGAGCCAGATGGTGCGGTAGCGGGTAATGCCTTCGGGCGGCGGGTCGAGCGGATCGGGCGTGTCCGGCGGCAGATCGATGGTGGTGGGCGGCGTGGCGGGAGGGTTGGCGGGCGGCGTGGCGGGGCGGCCCGGCGGCGCGTCTGCGAAGTGACCGGCGCGAGCCGCCGGCGTTGGGATCGGCAGATCGAAGGTCGGGGTCGTCGTCATAGCGGCTCGCACGTCGCGTTGAACATGCGAGCATTGCGCCATGCGTTCATGAAGCGACGATGACAGTCATGCGCGTGTCGTGAAACTGTCTTCAGGCGTCGCGACATCGCGACATCGCGACAGCGTGACATCGCGACATCGCGAATTCCGGCCGCACGCCGCAGGCGGATGACGCCGACGCAGCGCTCAGTCGCTGTGCCGCAAACCCTGCGCGATGCGCTCGAGCGTCTCGAGCACCAGGGCTCGCGCGCGGGGATGCGTGGCGAGCGACACGTGGCCCAGCCGGTCCAGGGGGAGATTGTGCGCGCCGGGCAAGACCGAGGTGCGCACCGGGTAGACGACGTTGTCGTGGTGGCTGTAGATCGACGTGATGCGCGCGCGTTCGGCATCGGTCTCGCTGTTGGCCAGCGCCACGAGCCAGTCGCTGCCCAGGCGCATCTGGTGAACGTTCGTCCCCACGCCGTTGCGCGTGTGCAGGGTGCCGAAATGCGGCGAGCCGAGGGTGATGGTGTGGGCCACTGGCAGCGTGCGGTAGCGCCTCAGGCTGGCGCGGGCGGCCAGACCGCCCATGCTGTGCCCGATGATCACGACCGGCAGCCGCGTGCGTTCGGCCAGCGCCTGCGCGGCCGTCGCGACGTTGCCGGCATAGCTGTCGATGTCGCCGAACATCTGGCCGAGATTGATGGCGTCGCAGGCATAGCCCGCTTCGGCCAGATGGCGGGAAAAACGCAGCCAGAACGCGCGGTTGCATCCGTAGCCGTGCAACAGCAGGACCGCAACGGGGCGGGCCGGACCGCTCGGCGCCGGCAGCGGCGCGGCGCTCAGCCACGGCTGATAGATGTCGAGCAACAGGATGGAGGCGGCACATTCGTAGGCCCAGATGGCCACGTTCGTGCCGGCGCTGACGCGTCGCGCCGGCGCCGGATCGCCGTTGGCCGCCATGACGAAGCCCGCGGCAAGCCCGAGTGCGTGCGCAACGGGCAGCCACAGCACCGTCCACAGCAGCGTCGTCCATGCGCTGTGCCACGTGGCCCAGGTCACGACGGCGACGACCAGCGACAGGCCGGCTTCCACGCCGCCGTATATCAGGTGGGCGCGAGACGGGCGAAGCCTGGACGGTGGCGTAGGGGACGTGGGCGGCGGTGGGTTCATTTGCCCAGCACGCTCACGAGGCGCGTGCCGGCGAGTCGGTCGTGCACGAACTGATGGTCGGGCATCACGCGCATGGCGAGCGCCCAGAGCACCATCCAGCCCGCGAGCAGCCCGACGCTGGCCCAGCCGGTCAGCCCGAGCGCCCAGTCGATGGCCATGGCCGGGAGGACCCACAGCCACGCGAGCACGTAGCGTGCAACGGCGCGTGCGGGGCGCACGGGCAGGCCGCGCGCATCGACCAGGCGGATCTTCCAGGTTTTCATGGCCAGGGTCTGGCCGCCGTGGGTCCAGAACCAGACGAAGTAGGCGCCGAGCACGAGAAACAGCCAGGCCTGCATCGCGTGACGGTACATCAGGCCGCTGCGTTGCTGGGTCAGGGCACTGAAGAGGTAACCGGCGAGGAACAGCACGCCGAACAGCAGAAGCGACTCGTAGACCATGGCGAGTACGCGGCGGCGCAGCGTCGGTACTGCATAGGTGCCGGAATCGGCCCCCGGTGCGGCGTCGACCGGTGGGATCGGCGCCTGGGAGGGCTGGCGAGCGGACGACGAAGCAGAGGCCGGGGTGGCGGCGGGCGGAGTGACGGAGTCGGTCATCGCGGCGTGGTCTGGGATCTTTTGTCAGAGGCCCGGACGTGCCGCGCGTGGAACTCCCGCGTCGGACACGTCGAGCCGTGTGCCGCCCATTATGCGGAAGATTGCGCCCGCGAGCCAGCGCGGCGGCCCCGCGACGAGCCTTGCCCGGATCGCGGCGCGGGAATGCAAGAACGGCCGCCCTGGGGCGACCGTTTGCCATTTTCCGTATTTCCAGTGCAACGACGCGGCGCGCCAGTCGCGATCAGTTGTGGTGATAGAGGTCGGAATTGAACACGGCGTCGGCACTCCTGTCGCTGCCCGCGGCACTCGCGCCGGCGCCGCCGGCACCCGATGCGGCCGAAGCCGGCGCCGACGGCGCCGCCGAGGACGACGCCGGTTGTGCGGCGGTCGGCGCGGAGGCGCTCGTCGGCGCCGGTGCGGGCAACGCCCCGGTCTTGCCGGCGGTGATCGATTCCTTGCGGTGGACGGCGGCGTAGGGGTTCTTCACGCCTGTGCGACCCGTGGGGGGGGCGCTCACCACGTTCGGACGATTCGCCTGCTTCCGGTCGACTTCGGCCAGACGCTTCTTCTGCTCTTCGGTCAGTTCCTGGTACTGCTGCCACACCTGTGCCTTTCGCTCGGGCGGCAGGGTCTTCGCGTTCTGATAGCTCTCCCTCGCGAGTTGGCGCTGCTCGGGCGTGAGGCGCACCCAGTCGGCCATGCGGTCATGCAGCCGCTTGCGGCCTTCCGCTGACAGGGTGTGAAACCGCTTGGCGATCTCGACCCACTTCTCGCGCTGACGATCGCTCATGCGATTCCAGTCCTGGGCGAGCGGGGAGAGCGCCTCCTGCTGCGCTGGCGTGAGCCTGGCCCAGTATCCGCCCGGGCTCGGAACGGCGGCCCCGGGAGTACTGCCAGGCGCGGCGGCACTGGCCGACAGCGCGCCGACCGGCGCACTGGCAGGGCCCGCGACATCGGGTGCCGAGGCGGAGGAGATCGTCGGCGGCGCATCGGACACGGGGACCGGCGCTGGCGAGCGGCGCAGCGCTGCCGTGCCGGCGAGCGCGGCCACGATCAGCGCGGCGACCAGAAAAAGTACGTTGCGTCGCGTCACTGGGCGGTCTTGGGTGGGGGAACTACTGGGCACGCTTCAGATAGGCGTTGAAGCCATGGTCGGCATAGGCCGACAACGGCAGTTCGTCGCTCAAAACGGCGGCATCGATGTCCGCCAGATCCTGAATGTGCTGCTGATGTTCCCAGTACGCGATGCCCGCCAGGCCGATTACCAGTGCGGCAAGCGGCCAGAGCAGGCCGAGACGGCCCAGCCGGTCGAACGCGCGGCGCGGACCGCCGACGTCCGGCGCCTGCACGGAGCCCACGCCCGCGAGCGCCAGCGCCGGTTGCACCACGGCGACCGGTTCCGGCTTCTTTCGGGCGAGCGCCTCCTGGCGAGCGGCGGCCAGCCGGGCCGCGATATTCGGCGACGGTGCGTCGGACGCTTCGTCCAGTGCACGCCGCACGCGATGTGCGAAGCGGATTTCCCTCGTTTCCAGATCGTGACTCATAACCTGATCCCTTTTGCCTTCAACGCCTGCGCCAGCGCGTGCGTGGCGCGGGAGCAGTGCGTCTTGACGCTGCCTTCCGAACACCCCATCGTGGCGGCGGTCTCGGCAACGTCCATGTCTTCCCAGTAACGCATGAGGAAGGCTTCTCGTTGACGTGTCGGTAGTTTCTGTATTTCCGTCTCGATGACGGAGAGGATTTCGGCACGCGAAACGGCGTCCTCGCTGCTCTCCGTTTGCACGGACCCGTCCTCGCCCAGCAAGGTTTCCAGCGGATCGAAATCGTCGCGCTCGTCGTCGCCCGGGCCCGCCAGATTCGAGAACAGCGTGACCCAGGTGTTGCGCACCTTTTGCCGGCGGAAATAGTCGTGAATCGTGTTCTGGAGGATGCGCGTGAAGAGCAGCGGCAGGTCGGCCGGCGGCTTGTCGCCGTACTTCTCGGCCAGACGGATCATCGCATCCTGAACGATGTCGAGGGCGGCCTCGTCGTCGCGTACGGCATAGACGGCCTGCTTGAAGGCGCGCCGTTCGATGCCTGCGAGAAAATCCGCCAGTTCCTTGTCAGATGCCATCCGGTGGGGTGCGCGCAGCGTTGCGTGCCGCGCCTGTGAAATGCCGTGTAAGCGTAAAGTTCGCGTAGTCGGAGCGGATGCTACCAAAAACGCGCCCGGCTGTAACCGCTTTTGCTTTGCGTCGCCTCATGTGAGGACAGCCCCCCGGGGGCGACGGATTCCTATGATGTGAAGATTGTGCACCAGCATGGGGCGTTGCGGGGGATTCGGCGCGAAGGCCGTGGTGGCGGACTTCGCACTCATGCTGCAAATGCATAAACATGCTTGACCATTTTGCTGCGAACCGGTAAGGTTGCCAGTTCGCAATATCTGTGATTGTCTCAATATCGGCACGCCTATCCGGGGTGCCTATCATTCAGACGCGCAGCTTGAGCCCGAACCACAAGTTCGCGGGGAGAGCACCCGATCAAAATTTTTGCCGAAACTTTGAAAGGTCGACGATGAACATGCCAAGCGCGGAATTCTCCGAGGCGGAAGCTACACGCCACCAAAATACTTCCGAAGACATGATCGGCGCCGAAATTCTCGTGCGCTCGCTTCAGGAAGAAGGGGTCGAACATCTGTGGGGTTATCCCGGCGGTTCGGTTCTCTACATCTACGACGAACTCTACAAGCAGGACAAGATCCAGCACATTCTGGTGCGCCATGAGCAGGCAGCCGTCCACGCGGCCGACGCTTATTCGCGTTCCACCGACAAGGTCGGCGTGTGCCTCGTGACGTCGGGCCCCGGCGTGACCAATGCGGTCACCGGCATTGCCACGGCGTACATGGATTCGATCCCGCTCGTGATCATCACCGGGCAGGTGCCCACGGCCGCGATCGGCCAGGATGCCTTCCAGGAGTGCGACACGGTCGGCATCACCCGTCCGTGCGTGAAGCACAACTTCCTCGTGAAGGACGTGCGCGATCTCGCCGCCACCATCAAGAAAGCCTTCTATATCGCCAGGACGGGCCGTCCGGGGCCGGTGCTGGTCGATATTCCCAAGGACGTGTCGAAGGCGCGCTGCCGCTTCGAGTATCCGAAGTCCGTGTCGCTGCGCTCGTACAGCCCGGTCACGAAGGGACACTCGGGGCAGATCCGCAAGGCCATGAGCCTGCTGCTCTCGGCCAAGCGTCCCTATATCTACACCGGCGGCGGCATCATTCTGGCCGACGCGTCGAAAGAACTGAACCAGTTCTGCGATCTACTCGGCTACCCGGTGACCAATACGCTCATGGGCCTGGGCGGGTATCGCGCGAGCGATCCCAAGTTCCTCGGCATGCTGGGCATGCACGGCACGTACGAAGCCAACATGGCCATGCAGCACTGCGACGTGCTCATCGCCATCGGCGCGCGCTTCGACGACCGCGTGATCGGCAACCCGGAGCACTTCTCCTCGAACGCCCGCAAGATCATTCACGTCGATATCGACCCGTCGTCGATTTCCAAGCGTGTGAAGGTCGACATTCCGATCGTCGGCGACGTGAAGGAAGTGCTGCGCGAAATGATCGAGAACCTGCAGACGGCCGAGCATGGCCCGGACACCGCGGCGCTCGCCGACTGGTGGAAGCAGATCGAGCAATGGCGCTCGCGCGATTGTCTCGCGTTCGATCGCGAGAGCGAGATCATCAAGCCCCAGCACGTGGTCGAGACGTACTGGAAGCTCACCGACGGCGAAGCCTTCGTGTGCTCGGACGTCGGTCAACACCAGATGTGGGCCGCTCAGTACTATCGCTTCAACAAGCCGCGCCGCTGGATCAATTCCGGCGGACTCGGCACGATGGGCTTCGGCCTGCCGGCCGCGATGGGCGTGAAGATGGCGCATCCCGATGCCGAAGTCGCGTGTATCACCGGCGAAGGCTCGATCCAGATGTGCATCCAGGAACTCTCGACGTGTCTGCAATACCGCACGCCGATCAAGATCCTCTCGCTCAACAACCGCTACCTGGGCATGGTGCGTCAGTGGCAGCAGATCGAATACAGCAAGCGTTACTCCAGTTCGTACATGGACGCGCTGCCTGACTTCGTGAAGCTCGCGGAGGCGTACGGGCACGTGGGCATGCGCATCGAGAAGTCGTCGGACGTCGAGCCGGCGCTGCGCGAGGCGATCGCCCTCAAGGACCGCACGGTATTCATGGATTTCCAAACGGATCCCACCGAGAACGTCTGGCCGATGGTCCAGGCGGGCAAGGGCATCAGCGAGATGCTGCTCGGTTCGGAAGATCTGTAAGACGACGAGGCGCGTGCGCGCCGCCAGCGGCTGCCGGCATCGCCGGCGCACGGGCGCGACGTCCCAAACCAGGACAATCCGGGATACACCATGAGGCACATTATTTCTGTTTTGCTCGAGAACGAGCCGGGCGCGCTGTCGCGTGTGGTCGGCCTCTTCTCGGCGCGTGGCTACAATATCGAGACCCTCACCGTGGCGCCGACCGAAGACCGGTCGCTCTCGCGCATGACGGTGGTCACAACGGGCTCCGACGATGTCATCGAGCAGATCACCAAGCACCTGAACCGCCTGATCGAGGTGGTGAAGGTGGTGGATCTGACCGAAGGCGCGCATATCGAACGTGAGCTGATGCTCATCAAGGTTCGCGCCGTGGGCAAGGAGCGGGAAGAGATGAAGCGGATGTCGGATATTTTCCGCGGCCGCATCATTGACGTTACCGAAAAGACCTACACGATCGAACTCACGGGGAATTCGTCGAAACTCGACGCCTTCATCGAGGGACTGGATCGTACGGCGATTCTCGAGACGGTTCGTACCGGCGGCTCGGGCATCGGACGCGGCGAGCGCATCCTGAAGGTCTGAGCGGTAGCGGCAACGCGGTAAGCGGATTTCGATCCAAATTCTGATTTCAGTTATTTTTTTGGCATTACGGGACAATTCCAAATGAAAGTTTTCTACGACAAAGACGCCGACCTCTCCCTCATCAAGGGCAAGCAAGTCACCATCATCGGTTATGGCTCGCAAGGCCACGCCCACGCGCAGAACCTGAAGGACAGCGGCGTGAACGTGACGGTCGGTCTGCGCAAGAACGGCGCTTCGTGGAACAAGGCGGTCAACGCCGGCCTGAACACCAAGGAAGTGGCGGAAGCCGTGAAGTCGGCCGACATCGTCATGATGCTGCTGCCCGACGAGCAGATCGCCGACGTGTACAAGAACGAAGTGCACGCCAACATCAAGGAAGGCGCAGCCCTGGCCTTCGCACACGGCTTCAACGTGCACTACGGCTGCGTGATCCCGCGTGCCGATCTCGACGTCATCATGATCGCCCCGAAGGCCCCGGGCCACACGGTGCGCTCGACGTACTCGCAAGGTGGCGGCGTGCCCCACCTGATCGCCGTGGCGCAAGACAAGTCGGGTGCTGCCCGTGACATCGCGCTGTCGTACGCAGCCGCCAATGGCGGTGGCCGTGCCGGCATCATCGAGACGAATTTCCGCGAAGAGACCGAAACCGACCTGTTCGGCGAACAAGCCGTGCTGTGCGGCGGTACCGTCGAGCTGATCAAGGCCGGCTTCGAAACGCTGGTCGAAGCGGGCTATGCCCCGGAAATGGCCTACTTCGAGTGCCTGCACGAACTCAAGCTGATCGTCGACCTGATCTACGAAGGCGGTATCGCCAACATGAACTACTCGATCTCGAACAACGCCGAGTACGGTGAATATGTCACGGGCCCGCGCGTCGTGACCGAAGAGACGAAGAAGGCCATGAAGCAATGCCTGACCGACATCCAGACGGGCGAGTACGCCAAGTCGTTCATTCTGGAAAACAAGGCCGGCGCGCCGACCCTGATCTCGCGTCGCCGTATCACGGCCGAGCACCAGATCGAGCAAGTGGGCGGCAAGCTGCGCGCGATGATGCCGTGGATCGCCAAGAACAAGCTGGTCGATCAGTCGAAGAACTGATTTCGACACGCCTCGCGGCACGTACGCGTCGGTATTGCCGGGCGCACGTGCCGCGAGCGTTGTCCAGTTGGGGCCGTCTGTTTTGTCGTAGCCAAGGCTATGGCAACACGGGCGGCCTTTTTCATTGTCCGCACGCCGTGGTGGGCCGGGCGCTGCCCTGTGACGTCGGTATGGCGTTTGGGGAAAAAGTGCCGCCGCGGCGCGCGCATTGTTACAATGCCGCCACGTCAACGGTTCGGCTCGATGCGGACCGAACCGCTCACTCAACTGTATTGCCAAGGACGCGAACTCAATCGCATGCATTATCCACACCCGATCATTGCCCGCGAGGGCTGGCCCTTTCTGGGTGTCGCCGTTGGCATCGCGCTCGTGGTGCATTTCATGTCCGGGGTGTTGTGGGCCGCGCCGTTCTGGGTGATCGCCCTGTTCGTCCTGCAGTTCTTCCGTGATCCGCCGCGCGAGGTGCCGCAGCAGTCGGGGGCCGTGCTCTCGCCGGCCGACGGCCGGGTCGTGGCGATCGAAACCACACAGGACACCTACGCAGATCGTGAAGCGCTGAAGATCAGCGTATTCATGAACGTCTTCAACGTGCACTCGAATCGTGCTCCGGTTGACGGCACGGTGACCAAGGTGGAATATTTCCCCGGGCGTTTCCTCAATGCCGATCTCGACAAGGCATCGCTCGAGAACGAACGCAACGCCCTGGTGATCGACGTGGGTGGCCAGATCGTCACGAGCGTTCAGGTGGCGGGACTCATTGCCCGCCGCATTCTTTGCTACGTCAAAGCAGGCGATACGCTCGCGCGCGGTCAGCGATACGGTTTCATCCGTTTCGGTTCACGCGTCGACGTATACCTGCCGCTGGGGTCGCGCCCGCGCGTGGCCATCGGCGACAAGGTGTCGGCCACGTCGACGATCCTCGCCGAACTGTAAGCCCGTCACGGAGGTACTGATGCCGGAAAACCATCGCGGCCGCTTGCGCAACAACGTAAGGCACCTCTCGCCGTTCGGCCGCAACAAGCCATCTTCTGAGCCATTGATGAACGAAGACCAAGACCCGCATCTGGAGGACGAACTTCCGGTGCGCCCGCGCAATCGCGGCATCTATCTGCTGCCGAATGCCTTTACCACGGCAGCCCTGTTCTGCGGCTTCTTCGCGATCGTTCAGGCGATGAACGACCGCTTCGAGCAGGCCGCGATCGCGATCTTTTTCGCGATGGTGCTCGATGGCATGGACGGACGTGTCGCCCGCATGACCAACACGCAGAGCGCCTTCGGCGAGCAATACGACTCGCTCTCCGACATGACCTCTTTCGGCGTGGCGCCGGCGTTGGTGATGTACGAGTGGATCCTGCACGAGATCGGCAAGTGGGGCTGGCTCGCCGCGTTCGTCTACGTGGCGGGCGCGGCGCTGCGGCTCGCGCGCTTCAATACGAATATCGGCGTGGTCGACAAGCGCTTCTTCCAGGGGCTGGCCAGCCCGGCGGCGGCGGCGCTGGTGGCGGGCTTCGTCTGGATCACGATCGACAACAAGTTGCCCGTGAACGTTTTCTGGATGCCCTGGGTCGCCTTTGGCCTCACGATCTACGCCGGCATGTCGATGGTCTCGAATGCACCGTTCTACAGCGGCAAGGCGCTCGACGTGCGCCAGCGCGTGTCGTTCGGCGTGGTGCTGCTCTTCATGGTCGGCTTCATTCTGGTGTCGTCCGATCCGCCGCTCGTCCTGTTCGGCATGTTCTGCCTGTACAGCATTTCCGGATATGTCCTCTGGGCATTCCGCTTCCTGAAGGGCCGTCGACAGCGGATCTTCGGCGAAGTCGACGAGTAACGGCATCAGTGCACGGGGCGTCTGCGTACGCCCCTTGTCACCTGCGCCTGTCAATGTTGTCAGGCGACCCCGCAGGCAGATGTTGTAGTCTTGAGGCGGGTAAGTCGCAGCATCCCCCCGTGGCCCGGACACGCCGTGGCGACTCTGGCCGAACCGGCGCCGTTTCCGCAGTTTGGCAGTTCGACGTAAGCAAGGAGCAATCATGGGCATTCTGGACTTCGTGAAGGAAGCAGGTCAGGCACTCCTGGGCAGCAAGGCGGAAGCCGCCGAGCCGCCCGCCCCGGGCCCCGACGCAGATGAGGCGAATCGGAAAGCGGCCGATGCCATTCAGAACTACATCAACACGCAAAACCTGAACATCACCGGGCTGACCGTGACGTTCGATGGCGCGACTCGCACGGTGTCGGTATTCGGCGTGGCCGCGGATCAGGCCACGAGGGAAAAGGCGTTGCTTTGCGCGGGCAATGTGAAGGGCGTGGAGAAGGTCGATGACAAGATGTCGGTCTCGACGGCCGAACCCGAGTCGCGCTATTACACGGTCGCCTCGGGCGACACGCTATCGGCGATCTCGAAGGCGCAGTACGGCGACGCGAACAAGTACAACGTGATCTTCGAGGCGAACAAGCCCATGTTGAGCAGCCCGGACAAGATCTACCCCGGGCAGAAGCTGCGCATTCCGCCGCTCTGATCCCGCGACATTGCGCCAGTCGCCCGCCCGGCCCGGTGTCGGGCGGTTTCGTTTCATGTGACCTCGCGCGCCCGTCGATATTGGGCCGGCGGCCCGTGCCCGCGTTGCGAAAACACCCGATTGGGACTATATTGGCGCTCATGATTTGAGGCGTCATCCCGGCTTCGGGCCTTCCTCTCGCACCGCCAATGCCATGCCGTATTTCCGCCTTCGGGCCGGCCATGCCTGCGCGCGTCGCGCGCTGATCCCCTCCCGGTAGTTGCCTGCGCATTCGACGATTGCGCCGATGTTGCCGCGATGTCACGTGGCGCGCGGACGGCGGTCGTCAGGGGCGGGGCGATCGCGGGCCCGCGGATGCGCCGACCTCCCGACATTCAAAACAATCCGAACCTTACGAGATCCCCACAGGAGAGAGTCATGGCCGACAAGCTGATCATTTTCGATACGACCTTGCGCGACGGCGAACAGTCGCCGGGTGCGTCGATGACGCGCGATGAAAAGATCCGCATCGCCCGTCAACTGGAGCGTCTGCGGGTCGACGTTATCGAAGCGGGTTTCGCGGCCAGCTCGAACGGCGACTTCGAGGCCATCCGGGCCATCGCCGGCATCGTGAAGGACAGCACGGTGTGCTCGCTCGCACGCGCCAACGACCGCGATATCGCGCGCGCCGCCGAAGCGCTGAAGGGCGCGAATTCCTCGCGAATCCACACCTTCATCGCCACTTCGCCGCTGCACATGGAGAAGAAGCTGCGCATGAGCCCGGAGCAGGTGCTCGAGCAGGCGAAGCTCGCGGTGCGTTATGCGCGTCAATTCACCGACAATATCGAGTTCTCGCCGGAAGACGGCAGCCGCTCCGATCTGGACTTCCTGTGCCGCGTGCTCGAAGCCGTGATCAGCGAGGGAGCGACGACCATCAACGTGGCCGACACGGTCGGCTATGGCGTGCCTGAACTCTACGGCCAACTGGTGCGAACGCTGCGCGAGCGCGTGCCGAACTCGGACAAGGCGGTGTGGTCGGTGCATTGCCACAACGACCTCGGCATGGCCGTGGCGAACTCGCTGGCAGGCGTGAAACTGGGCGGCGCGCGCCAGATCGAGTGCACGATCAACGGGCTGGGGGAGCGCGCGGGCAACACGGCGCTCGAGGAAGTCGTGATGGCGCTCAAGACCCGCAAGGATTACTTCGGTCTGGAGTTGGGCATCGACACCACGCAGATCGTGCCGGCATCGAAGCTCGTCTCGCAAATCACGGGGTTCAATGTGCAGCCGAACAAGGCGGTGGTGGGCGCCAACGCGTTCGCGCACGCCTCCGGCATCCACCAGGACGGCGTGCTCAAGGCGCGCGACACCTACGAGATCATGCGCGCGGAAGACGTGGGCTGGACCGCCAACAAGATCGTGCTGGGCAAGCTCTCGGGCCGTAACGCGTTCAAGCAGCGGCTGCAGGAGCTGGGCATCGAGATGGAGTCGGAGCAGGACGTGAACGCCGCGTTCACCCGTTTCAAGGAATTGGCCGACCAGAAGGCCGAGATTTTCGACGAGGACATTCTGGCCATCGTGTCGAACGAGGCGCAGGCCGAAGGCAACGAGCACTTCTACCTCGTGTCGATGGCCCAGCACTCCGAAACGGGCGAGCGTCCGAGCGCGCGCGTGGTGTTTACCGCGCAAGGCAAGGAACTCGTCGGCGAGGCCGAGGGCAACGGACCCGTCGACGCGGTGCTCAATGCCATCGAATCCCAGGTGCAAAGCGGCGCCGAGCAATTGCTGTACTCGGTCAATGCCATCACGACCGGCACGCAGTCGCAGGGCGAAGTGACGGTGCGGCTGTCGAAGTCGGGCCGGATCGTGAACGGCGTGGGCACCGACCCGGACATCGTCGCGGCGTCGGCCAAGGCCTATCTGTCGGCGCTCAACAAGCTCTATTCCAAGGCCGAGAAGCTCAACCCGCAACTCACGCCGTAATGTCCGGGGCCGCCTGTACGCCGCGATCGGCCTCAGTCGGAGCAGTAGATGCAGTCGCGGTGTCGTGAATGCCGACGTGGGAAAAACGCCCGCATCCCGGAGTCCGGGATGCGGGCGTTTCGCATTGGGCGGCGCAGGGTGGGCGCAGCCGCCCGTGAGTGTCAGAACAGCGTGTTGTCGCGCCGCTCGTGCAGTGGGTCGGGGCTCACCTGCATGGTCCTGAGCACGCCTTCAGGGTCGAAGTAGAAGTTCATCATCGAGAACCAGGCACCGTCCTGCTTGTAGCGATATGTCCAGACGTCACGATGCATGCGCGCAAACGCGCTGGTCTCGACCGGCTCGCCGTAGTGATGGAGCACGTCGGTTTTCGTCCATTTGTCGACCAGGGCCTTGTTGAATTCTTCCGTGGAGAGCACCTGGGCGGTGCCCAGCAGGTGACCCTGGGCGTCGAAGTCGGCGGCAATCGTTTCCTCCCCGAAAGGCTTGGTCGGATACAGCCAGCGGGTCACGCCCGGTGTCAGCGGATAGACTTCCGGCGGTTTGCCGAGTCGTGCCTGCACGTCGGCCTGTGACATGTTGGGCGTGAGTTGCTGCCAGGTCGGCGTGATGCACGCGGTGAGCGACGCCGCGAGGGCGCCCGTCGCCAGCCAGCGCGCCACCATGGCGGTCGCGGCGTAGCGCGCGAGGTGGGCGGTGCGAGAGCGGCGCGGCAACGCGATCGCTTCGGCGACGTTCGCAGGTGCCCGGAGAGGATGCGTCATGGGTGGCCTCGCATGATGGGGGAGGTTCGTGGGAAGCGGATTGCCGACGCGCCTCGCCCCGGGGTGCCGAGCGCTTTCGGGGCGCAGGCACGAGGGCTTGGGGCGTTGGCGCGCCATGCCGATAGCATACCGCCGCCCGGGTCGTCGCGGGGCGCGTCGGCTTGCCGCGTGGGGAGTGGGGCGTTATGATGCGCGCCGAGAGAGTTACTGGGGTCTCGATGAAAGTTCAAGTCTTGCTGGCGCGCTCGTGCGCGATGCTGTGCGCCGTCGGTCTGCTGGCGGTGTCCGGCCTGGCACAGGCCGCGCCGCCGATCCGCTTCGCGCTGATCGAGGGCATGAGCGGCCCGTTCGGCAATGCCGGCGCCATGGTCGAGCGGAACCTGCGCTTCGCCATCGACCGCGTGAATGCGCGCGGCGGCGTGAAACTGCGCGACGGCGCCCATCCGCTCGAATTGACGGTCTTCGACAGCAAGGGCGGCGTGGAGGACAGTCTGGTGCAACTCAAGGCGGCGGGCGACCTCGGCATCCCGTTCGTGTTGCAAGGCAACAGCTCGGCCGTGGCTTCCGCGCTGATCGACGCCATCAACAAGCGCAACGCCCGCGAACCCGGACAGCGCATGCTGTTCTTCAACTATTCGGCGGTCGATACCGCGCTGACCAACGAACAGTGCAGCTTCTGGCACTTCGCGTTCGATGCCAACGCCGCCATGCGCATGCAGGCGCTGACCGAGGCCATCAAGGAAGACGCCAGCATTCAGAAGGTGTACCTGCTCAATCAGGACTACAGCTTTGGCCGGCAGGTTGCGGGGCTGGCGCGCGAGATGATCGGCGCGAAGCGGCCGGACGTGCAGATCGTCGGTGAGCAGTTCAGCCCGGTCGGTCGCGTGAAGGACTTTACGCCCTACCTCGCGCGCATCCGCGCGGCCGGCGCCGACACGGTGGTCACGGGAAGCTGGGGCAACGACCTGACACTGCTGGTCAAGGCCGCGCGCGAGCAGGGCATGGAGCTCAAGTTCTATACGTTCTACGGCAATGCGCTTGGCGCCCCGGCGGCGCTGGGTGACGCGGGCGTGGGGCGGGTATATGCGGTCGCCGAGTGGCATCCGAACGTGGGAGGCGAAGCGTCCGATGCGTTCTACAAGGCCTTCCGTGCCCGATATCCCGACGCGCGCGACGATTACGCACTGCTTCGCATGAGCGTGATGATCGACATGATCTCCGCGGCGCTGGAGCAGGCGGGCACGATCGACGTGACGACGGTGGCGCGTGCGCTGGAGAATCGGCGGATTCGCGAGGCGCCCGCCGACGCCTGGATGCGCGCAAACGATCATCAGATGATCGAGCCGCTGTACGTATCGGTGATGCGCCGCGCCGGCGAACCGGGGGTGAAATTCGACAACGAGGGTTCCGGCTACGGATTCAAGACCGTCATGGAACTGCCCGCGAGCAAGGTCGCGTTGCCGAGCACGTGTCGGATGGCGCGCCAGCGCTGACGGGCAGTAAACGTCGATTTGTCGCAATTTTCGGAGTAATTCGGCGAATTTGACTCGATTGTTCCGGATGTTTGGCGAATCTTGGCGCGCCGGCAGGCCTGCCGGCCCCGCCGGTCAAGGCAAAGCGCGGAAAAATGTGGCGTCGCGACGTCGACTCCCGTATAATCGCGCACTTGCAGTTTTGTTTATGTGCGACCTCGTTGCACATGTTTTTGTAAGTTCACGGCACGGCCATTCTTCCGTGACCGCGTGTATTCAAAGGAAAGACAATGTCGAACGCAGATATCAAGAAGTCGGACGTCGTGGCGCAATTCGCCCGCACCGCCAATGACACCGGCTCCCCCGAAGTTCAGGTTGCGCTGCTCACCACGCGCATCAACGAACTGACCCCGCACTTCAAGGCCCACATGAAGGATCACCACAGCCGCCGCGGTCTGCTGCGCATGGTGAGCCGTCGCCGTAAGCTGCTCGACTACCTCAAGGGCAAGGATGCGGACCGCTACCGCGCCCTGATCGAGAAGCTGGGCCTGCGTAAGTAAGCGATTGCGATTACGACGAGATGCCTGTATCAGCGTGCTGATGCAGGCATTTTGTTTTTGGGCGGTGCCGGATTCGACGCGAACGACGCGTCTTTCGGACGATCAACCTGGCGAAGTGCCGGGTTCCCGGTTTACGGGGCCTCGTCGGCAAGCAGGGCTTGTGTCATTCCAGGGTCGCATCAGACATGCACGGCAGTCGGCCGAGCAACGCTGGAATGGCATAACACTCCCCCCTGTGAGGCGTCGGGATCACCCCGGCAGCGATATCGCGCCGCTGCTGCATTCGCGCGATTCGATATAGGAGTGCAAATGTTCAATAAAGTCGTGAAGTCTTTCCAATGGGGACAGAACACGGTTCGCATGGAGACCGGTGAGATTGCTCGCCAGGCCTCGGGCGCCGTGCTCGTCGACATGGACGATACCGTCGTGCTCGCCACGGTCGTTGGCGCCAAGAATGCCAAGCCGGGTCAGGATTTCTTCCCGCTGACGGTCGACTACCTGGAAAAGACTTACGCCGCCGGCAAGATCCCGGGTGGCTTCTTCAAGCGTGAAGGCCGTCCGTCGGAAAACGAAACGCTGACGTCGCGCCTGATCGACCGTCCGATCCGCCCGCTCTTCCCGGAAGGCTTCTACAACGAAGTTCAGGTCGTGGTGCAGGTCGTCTCGCTGAACCCGGAAGTGCCGGCCGACATTCCGGCCCTGATCGGCGCATCGGCCGCACTGGCCATCTCGGGTCTGCCGTTCAACGGCCCGGTCGGTGCCGCGCGCGTGGCGTATGTCGACAGCCAGTACGTGCTCAACCCGTCGCGTGACCAGATCGCCAAGTCGAAGCTCGATCTGGTCGTCGCCGGTACGGAGCAAGCCGTGCTGATGGTGGAGTCGGAAGCGCAGGAACTGCCGGAAGACGTGATGCTGGGCGCCGTGGTGTTCGGTCACGAACAAATGCAAACGGCCATCAACGCCATTCACGACCTCGTGCGCGACGGCGGCAAGGCCGAGTGGGATTGGGCTCCGGCCGCCAAGAACGAAGCCCTGATCGCCCAGGTGGCCGCGCTGGCAGAAGGCCCGCTGCGCGCCGCTTACCAAACCCGTGAAAAGCAGGCACGCACGCAACAGCTGCGCGCCGTGACCAGCGACGTCATCGCCAAGCTGGGCGAAGCCGCGAGCGCCAAGGGCGAAGCGGCGCCGGACGACATCGACGTGGGCAACATCCTGTTCGATCTGGAATCGAAGATCGTGCGCAGCCAGATCCTCGCGGGCGAGCCGCGTATCGACGGCCGCGACACGCGCACCGTGCGTCCGATCACGATTCGCACCGGCGTGCTGCCGCGTGCGCACGGCTCGGCCCTGTTCACGCGTGGCGAAACGCAGGCGCTCGTGGTGGCCACGCTGGGCACCAAGAGCGACGAGCAGATTATCGACGCGCTGCATGGCGAATATCGTGATCGCTTCATGCTGCACTACAACTTCCCGCCGTTCTCGACGGGCGAGACCGGACGTGTGGGTTCGCCCAAGCGTCGTGAAATCGGTCACGGCCGTCTGGCCAAGCGCGCGCTCGTGGCTTGCCTGCCGAGCGCCGACGATTTCGGTTATACCGTGCGCGTCGTGTCGGAGATCACCGAGTCGAACGGCTCGTCGTCGATGGCTTCGGTTTGCGGCGGCAGCCTCGCCATGATGGATGCCGGTGTGCCGATGACCTCGCCGGTCGCCGGTATTGCCATGGGCCTGATCCTCGAGGGCAACAAGTTCGCCGTGCTCACCGATATTCTCGGCGACGAAGATCACCTGGGCGACATGGACTTCAAGGTGGCCGGCACGTCGAATGGCGTGACCGCGCTGCAGATGGACATCAAGATCCAGGGCATCACGAAGGAAATCATGCAGGTCGCGCTGGCGCAAGCCAAGGAAGGCCGCCTGCACATCCTCGCCAAGATGACCGAAGCGCAGTCGGGCGTGCGTACGGAGCTGTCGGAATTCGCGCCGCGCATGGTCACGATCAAGATCAACCCCGAGAAGATCCGCGATGTGATCGGCAAGGGTGGTTCGGTGATCCGCGCGCTGACGGAAGAGACGGGTACCAGCATCGACATTTCGGACGACGGCGTGGTCACCATTGCCAGCCCGAGCGCGGAAGGGATCGCGGAAGCGAAGCGTCGCATCGAGTTGATCACCGTGGAAGTCGAAGTGGGTCAGGTGTACGACGGTACCGTGCTCAAGCTGCTCGAGTTCGGTGCGATCGTGTCGGTCCTGCCGGGCAAGGACGGTCTGCTGCACATCTCCGAAATCGCCAACGAGCGTATCAAGGACATCAACGAGTACCTCAAGGAAGGCCAGTCGGTGCGCGTGAAGGTGATCCAGCAGGACGACAAGGGTCGTCTGCGTCTGTCGCACAAGGCGCTCACGGAAGAGGAAAAGCAGGGTGGTCCCGCGCTGGTCAAGCGCGAAGGCGACGCCCAGTAATTCCGGTTGTCGGCAGGTCACGAGGCGGCGCGCTAACGCGCGTCGCCTTGTAAGGAAGACGGCGGCTCTCGCGAGCCGCCGTTTTTTTCATCTTTCGCACGGATTCGCAAAATAATGCGGAAAAAATGCGGGTGAGGTATTTACAGGAAAAGGGATTGTCATTAGAATCTCATTTCTCTGTTCGGGGGGTATAGCTCAGCTGGGAGAGCGCTTGCATGGCATGCAAGAGGTCAGCGGTTCGATCCCGCTTACCTCCACCACGGATTCGGAAGCTTGATATTCAAGCGCATCGAAACAGCAAGATTCTTGCAAAAACGATGCGAAAAACTTGAAAATAAAGCTTCACAAGCGAAGAAATGTTGTTTAGAATAGCGTTCTTCGCGAAATGCAGTAAAGCGAAACAGACAAAGTTTTGACGATTTTGTCCCCTTCGTCTAGAGGCCTAGGACATCACCCTTTCACGGTGAGTACAGGGGTTCGAATCCCCTAGGGGACGCCAGAATTGGTGCCGGTAGCGAGTCGGTATCAGTTTGAAAATGCCAGCAGTTTGTGGCGTAAAGCCCGCTGAAAGTCAGGCGGGTTTTTTTGTCGGTTTTGGAGCGGTAGTTCAGTTGGTTAGAATACCGGCCTGTCACGCCGGGGGTCGCGGGTTCGAGCCCCGTCCGCTCCGCCAAAACCTTCGAAGTTCGGTGATTTGCGCGTGAAAATGCTGCAATGCCGAGCGAAAAGCAGGAAAGCAAAGCGATTGACCTCGTGATGCTGTAGCAAGTTTGGAGCGGTAGTTCAGTTGGTTAGAATACCGGCCTGTCACGCCGGGGGTCGCGGGTTCGAGCCCCGTCCGCTCCGCCAAACGAAGAAAGCCCAGGCTAACGCCTGGGCTTTTTTTTATCTCCGCTGTTCTCTTCATGCCCCCGCTGTCGAAGGCCCGATCAACGGCTTTCGAATATTTGAGAAGCAAATTTTCCCGCTTCCATCCGCTCGCAAGGTCGAGCGCGGAATTTTCGCGCTGATCCCACTGAACGCGCAAAATTGACGCATCGGGATGCCGTGAAGGGCCCGGGCAGCGAATTCTCGTATCGAGATCCTTCCTGGCGGTGCTTTTCAGCGGACCAGACACGGTCGTTTCGGGTCGAATTTCCAGTTCGGAATGATCGATTGCATCGCAACGCTGTCGTCCCGAGCCCCCAATCCGTGCTCGAGGTACAGTGCGTGTGCCGCCTGAACCGCCTCCATATCAAGGCTAACGCCGAGTCCAGGTGCGGTCGGTACCCTGACGTTGCCGTCGATGATCTGCAACGGATCTTTGGTGAGGCGCTGTCCATCCTGCCAGATCCAGTGTGTGTCGATCGCGGTGATCTTGCCCGGCGCCGCCGCGGCGACGTGCGTAAACATGGCGAGCGAGACGTCGAAGTGGTTGTTCGAGTGCGATCCCCAGGTCAGGCCCCAGTCATGGCACATTTGCGCGACTCGCACCGAGCCCTGCATTGTCCAGAAATGCGGATCGGCCAGCGGGATGTCGACGGATTGCAGCTGAATCGCGTGGCCCATCTGACGCCAATCCGTTGCGATCATGTTGGTAGCCGTCGGCAGCCCGGTGATGCGACGGAATTCCGCCATCACTTCGCGGCCCGAATAGCCGTTCTCTGCGCCGCATGGGTCTTCGGCATAAGCCAGCACATCGTGCTTGTCGCGACACAGACGCACTGCCTCGGAAAGTGACCATGCGCCATTCGGATCGAGCGTCACGCGCGCCTTCGGGAAGCGTTTGGCGAGCGAAGTCACCGCTTCGATCTCGGCATCGCCTTCGAGCACGCCGCCCTTGAGCTTGAAGTCCTGGAACCCGTAACGCGCGTGTGCGGCCTCCGCCAGCCGCACGACGGCATCAGGTGTCATCGCGACTTCCGTGCGCACTCGCTCCCAGTCGTCGCGCGCCATGCGATTGTCTGCGTAAGGGAGATCGCTGGCATGGCGATCGCCAATGAAGAACAGATAGCCGAGCATCGCGACTTCGCTGCGCTGTTGCCCGTCGCCCAGCAGCGCGGCAACCGGCACTTCGAGATGTTGCCCGAGCAGGTCGAGAAGGGCGGCTTCCAGTGCCGTAACGGCATGAATCGTCGTGCGAAGGTCAAAGGTCTGCAGGCCGCGACCCGCAGCGTCGCGGTCGGCGAAAACGCGCCGTGTCTGGCCGAGAATGGCCTGAATATTGGCGATCGACTGACCGACGACATAAGGACGCGAATCGTCGATTGTCTGGCGTATCGCTTCGCCGCCGGGGACTTCGCCAACCCCCGTGTGGCCCGCACTGTCTTGCAGAATGACGAGATTGCGAGTGAAGAACGGTCCATGGGCGCCGCTCAGGTTCAGCAACATGCTGTCGCGGCCGGCAACGGGAATGACGCGAAGATCGGTAACGATGGGGGTTCGGCTCATGGTGGATGTGAGAGCGGGCATGAAGGTCGATGACAGTGATACATTTGTTGTATGTCGTCAGACAACATTCTAGGGAATGCTGTTGAGACTGCCTTTGGGGGTATACCCGATTTCCCTGAGATTTAATGCGGGAAGACGGCGATAAGATCCTGATGTCGCACCATCTGAATGCCGGCACATGTTTCCATGTGTTGTCGTACAACGTGCGGCTCGTTGAGATGGAAAGGTGGTTTGGTTGCTGACTGACCGTCGAGGTCTCGGCGCTGGATCCTGCGTCGTCAGCCTTTGATGCGTACGACCCAGCGCAGGTAAAGGAGCAGACCGAGGGCGGCGACACCCAGGCTCGCACTGTTCGCGAACCAGAAGCCGGCGGCGCCGTGAAGCCATGCCGGCGACATTCCGCCGACATCGAAACCCAATACATAGCCGCCACCCAGGCCAACGCCCCAGAGCGACAGCGCGTAGATAACCGTGGGCACCACGGCGACCTTCCACGCGCGGAGCACGAAGACCGCGGTCACTTGCAGCGCATCGAACACGTGATACAGGGCAACGATCGCGAGCAGCGGGGTCGTGACGGCGGCCACGAGCGGGTCGGCGGTGTACGCCGCCAGGATCAACGGGCGGCCGATCCACATGAGCGTTGCGAGTAGCACGCCCAACATGCCGGCAAACTCCACGCCCCTGCGTCCGACCCGGCGAGCCAGCGTAAAGTCGCGCGAGCCGATCGCCTGGGCGGTGAGCGTCGAGGTCGCAATGCCGATCGACATCGGCAGCATATACATGAGCGCACCGAGGTTTGCGGCAATCTGATGTCCGGCGAGCGTAACGTCGCCCAGGCGTGCAATGAAGATCGCCATGAACGAGAACGCCGTCACCTCGATCAGGTAGCTCAGCCCCATCGGCACGCCGAGCTTGAGCAGAGCGCGAATGGCATGCCAGTTCGGCCAGCAGAATCGCGCGAAGATGCCGAACTCGCGGAGCTTGGCGTGACGCGCCATGAGCGTGAGTCCCAGTGCGCATGACACCCAATTGATGGAAGTCGTGGCAATGGCGCAACCGGTACTGCCGAGCGCCGGAATGCCCAGGCGCCCGACGCCGTAGATCAGCGCGAGGTTCAGAGGGATTTTCAGCGCAAGCCCCGTCACCTGAATCGCCATGACGATGCGCGGCAGACCGACCGCCGTCGACAGCGAGGAATACAGTCGAAAGAGCAGCGCCGCGGGCAGGCCGAAGGCGAGCGTCTGCAGATACGCGCTCGCTCTCGCCTCGAGTTGCGGGGTCGCCTCGGAGAGCTGCAGAATGAACTGCGGATGCGACAGGATGAGTACACCCGGCACCGCGAGGAACAGGGCCAGCCAGAAGCCCTGACGCACTTCCTCGCCGATGGCGTCGCGCGCGCCGCCGCCGAACAGCTGCGCGACGATCGGCGAGAGCGCCACGAGAATGCCCATCAGCCCGACGTACACGGAAATATAAATGGAGCCGCCGAGTGCGAGCGATGCGAGATCGAATGCTGAGGCGCGCCCCACCATCGCGGTGTCGATCACGCCAAAGGCGATGACCGCCAGTTGGCCGACCAGCACCGGCCAGGCCAGCCCGGCAATGCGTTTGATGTCATGCCACATGCTGTCGCGCATCGGCTCCGGTCAGCGTGGCCGCGCGGCACGACGCCACGGACGCTCCTGCAGCACGTAGAGACGGAAGCGCTCGTCGCGGTCGGCCGCACGGCGGCCTTCCCACAATTGGCGCCACTCGTAAGGTGCGAGCGAGAGCGGTTCGCTGTAATCTTGCGAGTCCTGGCGTAACAGAACGTCGCAGTCGTCGTCGGCCGAGCCGAAGTGCATCTTGCCGAAGTAGGCGAACGACGCCAGCTGTGCATCGCCCACGCGCGCAGTGCGAATGCATGTGTAATCGGCGGGAAGATGCGCGGCGATCTGTGCGGCAACGTCGCGATACGTCCGACCGTAGTTCACGACCGGCAGCCACAGCGTCATGAGCAGCACCCACATGAGCGTGGTGCCTCCCGAGGACAGCACGACGCTGCGCCACAGCACCTTGGGGCTGCGCGACACGCGCCAGGCCACCAATGCGACCCAGGCGCCGGTCACGATCAGCGCACTTATCAGCGTGATCCAACTGAACTCGGGCTGAAAGCCCGGCACCAGGCGACGCAGGTTACGCGCCGTGGACGCCGGAAATCCGGTAATGCCGGCGAGCCACACGATCCAGACGAAGCCGGCCAGCACGGTAAAGGACAACACGGCAAACCAGTCGATGGCGTTGACCGTGCCGCGTTTGAGCGTGGGCAGGCCAAAGGCGGCGATGATCGACAATGCCGGTAGCGCGAGCATGAAGAGCTGGTTGCCCTGATGCGCCTGAAGCACGATCAGCACCAGTATCACGATGGCGAAGGCCAGTGCGATCGCGATGTGTGGAGCGCGTCGCATACCGCGCCATGAGTACAGGGACCAGGCGGCCAGCGGCCACGCCGGCCAGGCGAACAGCGCGAGGTTTTTCGCGATATAGCTCAGCGACGCGAGCGATGGGCCGCTGAACGTATCGACGCCGATGTCCGCCCACTCGCCGAGCCATTGCCGCGCGCCATCGGCCAGTTTCAACGCGGCGAGCGGCCAGGTGCAGGCGATGAGCAGTGCGACGGGCGTGGCCACCAGCAGCAGCATGCGCAGCGGCAACTGGCGACACACGATTGCCGCAGCGATGCCGGCAATCCATAGCGAGAGCACCATCATTGGCGACGAGGCGAGCGCCATCCCGCCGAGGGCAAGACCGAACCACATGGCGCCCTGGCGCGGCTTGTCGAGACTGCGCACCAGACCGTAGATGGCCATGGAAATCAACGTGAGCTGACCGACGGTGGACGTCGTTTCGTGGCCGCGTTCGGCCAGGCCGAAGCAGGCAAGCAGAATCAGCAGGGCGCCGTCGGCGAGGGTACGTCCGTAGTCGCGCGGCTCGGGTTCGCCGCCGAAGGCATACTTGAACGGCTGGACTTCGGGCCGACGGCCCAGCAAGTACGTGCCGTACCAGATGAAGGTGCAGGTCGCGTAAAAGCAAAGGCCGGTGACGACGCGAGCGGCGTCGGGTGCGTCGAGCCACGAGAAGGCGCGAATGGCGAGCGCTCCGAGCCACGAGACCAGCGGCCCGCTGTCATAAATGGGTTTGCCGGCGATGTTGGGCAGCAGCCAGTCCGACAGGTGGCCGTGCGCCATCGTCCACATCACGCCGAAGCCCGCTGCATCCTCGTTTTTCCACGGGTCGCGACCGAACAACCCCGCCAGCACATAGATGACGCAAATGGCGATGAGCAGCGAGCGGGGCAGCGCGCTGGTGGCGGAGGCAGTGATGCGAACTCGTTTCATAGGCGATACGGCAAGCCCGGCGCACCGGCCGGATGGGAAAACTCAGGAGAAGAGCCGGAACCGGCCCGAGGGTGAAGCCTGGGTGATGCTCAGGGTGCGCCCAAGGGAAAACTCGGGCGTACTGCGAAAGCCGACAGTATGACAGTAACCGGCATTTCGGCGCAGGCCAGACCCAAGAAAAAAGGGCAGCCTTAGCTGCCCCTTTCCAATGCCTTTCGCAACGCCGCGGAGGTGTTCCGCATGCCTTGTGGCCCGCTGACTGCTCGGGCCCGGCACGGCGTTGTCTGGCGCGTCGCCGGTGAAACTCAGGCGATCTTGCCGCCGGCGCGATTGCCGAACTTCTGACGGAACTTGTCGACACGGCCGGCCGTGTCCATGATGCGCTGCTCGCCCGTGTAGAAGTTGTGCGAAGCCGACGACGTATCCATCTTCACGAGCGGATAGGTCTTGCCATCCTTCTCGGCCGTTTCCTTGGTCTGGATCGTCGAGCGGGTGATGAACTCGAAGTCGACGCCGGGCGTCATGTCGCGGAACAGGACTTCGCGGTAAACCGGGTGGATGCCTTCTTTCATGATGTACCTTGGGTTAGATCGGTAGCCAGTCTGCGCGAGCCCCTTGGCCCGCTAACGCCGTCGCCGTCTTGCGACCGGGAAGGCGCCAACCACTTTCCGGGTGAGTAAAACGCGCATTATGCCATGAAAACAACGACTTTCGCAAAGTTTTCATGGGGTTGCGCCGGGGCGCGGCGCCGACGTGCCCGGCACCCCGCCGCCGCCGTCGGCCGGGGCGGCCGGATCTTGCAGGAAGTAGCGCGAAAACAGAGTGTACAGGGCCGGGTATTCGTCGCGAAACGCTTCCGGTGCCACAAAAAAAGCCTCGGCACACACGGCGAAAAACTCCGACTCGTGTTCCGTCGCATAGGGGTCTAGGAGCGACGTTGCGCAAAACGCCTCCCAGCGATCGTCCGGTACGTTCGCCACATGGTGGCAGAACGCTTCGTAGGCCGGGTCGAACACGTCGCACCATGCTTGCGTCGTGAGGTCGCCATGCAGGCGGCGCAGCATCGGCGGCACGCCGTCCGCTTCGCCGCCTTCCATGTCGATCTTGTGGACGAATTCGTGAATCACCACGTTGTACGCGAGCACGTCGCTCGCTTGCACGTCTTGCCATGAGAGCAGCACGGGGCCGCCTTCCCAGGCTTCGCCGCTCGCCTCCTGTTCGACGTCGTGAACCACGCCCGCGTCGTCCTGCACCGTCTTGCGAATCAGGAATTCGCCCGGATAGAGCACGATGCCGGTCCATCCGCGATAAAGGGCGCTTGGCAGATGAAGAATCGGCAGGCAGGCTTGAGCGGCGACCGAAACGCACATGGCTTCGGTCAGCACCAGGTCGTGCGCGGTGGAGAAGTGCTTGCTGGCGAGGAAGTCGGTCGCCAGATGACGCAACTTGTCGAGATCGGCGGCGCTGCGGCGTGCCAGAAACGGCAGGGCCGCCACCACTTCCTGCCATATGGCATCGTCGATTTCCGGGCGGCTGGGCGAGAGCTTCAGGCGAGCAAGCAGAGTCTTGAGCATGGCGGGAGGAGCCGAAGTTGCGTGATGGCGTGGCGTCGTGCGGCGAGGGGGCCGCGAGCCGATGTCACGCCGATGGCGCCTCGATTCTAATTTAGCGGCGTGCGGAGTGCCGCAAAGATCGCGTTGCCTTGCACTGCCGCGGACTGTGCCGTGACGGCGTCGGCACGGGGCCGGGGCGCGCGCGACAGTGAGCGTTCAGCGCGGTACGAGCTCCGGCGCCGTTTCCCAGCGAACGGCGCGAACACCTGGCGTGTCGCCGAGCATCGAGACGAGGCGCACGAGTGCCGCGCGACGGCTGCGTTCGCAGCGCAGTACATATTCGAGCTCGAGCAGGTAGCCGCCCGAACGCTCGGTGCGGCTGGTGTGCCCGGGGGTGAGTCTCTCGCTGCGGAGCTTATGCCGTACTTGGGCGTCGATGGCCTGGGCCTTCGAGGTGAGCGCCAGCACCACGAGGCGGTACTGCGGCGACGCGGCACTCGCGGGGCCGGTGGTCGCGGAAGTCGGCGCGAGCCGGGCGCGTGCGCGATCGAGCAGTGTGGGGATGAGCATTTGCAGCGTCATGGTGTCCTCCTGATTCAAGGGCCTGAGACGGCGACTGCCGGGGCATGGCGAGGCATGGCGCGCCAACGCTGTCGCGGTGCGGCATGACAAGGCGACGCGTGGCGCTATGCGATGCATGAAATCGACGCAAGCGTTGGCAAGCTTCGCGAGCTTGCAGGTCGGGCCGACGATGCGATGTCGGCCCGCTACAGACTCGCCAAGCGTGCCCCTTGCCGGACATGCGGACATATCCGGCAAACGGTGAACTGCGGTCAGGGGTGCGGGAAATACGGGATCGCCGTTGCTGCTGGGGCCGACCTCCCGGTCGGTCCGTCAATGCGATCGGTGCACTACCACTGCGGTGTCGAGCCCGGCAGCGGCAGTCGGAGACGACTGCGGGTTACCGGGCCAACGCCTCGCCGGTCATTGCCGACGCTTGCGTGCTACTAGAGCAACTGCCCACGGAAAACTCCGTCGTGATGAGAAAGACGTGATTTTAGAGGGTTGTCACGCATCTGTAAAGCAAATGAGGGGATTTTGCAGTCATTTGTCGCAATCTCGATGGTATTTCGGCGGATTTTGAATCGATATTGCGATTTTTGATGCGTGATCGAGGGCGCCCGCGCCGCGTGATTGTCCGCTGGGCCCCGGCGCGGACTCAATCCGGCAGCACCTTGCCGGGATTCATGAGCCCATCTGGATCGAACGCCGCTTTCAGCCGGCGCATCAACGCCATTTCGACGGCCGACTTGTAGTGCGCCGATGCGTCGCGCTTGTATTGTCCGAGGCCGTGTTCGGCGCTGATCGTGCCGCGATGCGCATGCACGCTGTCATGGACGGCGGCGCTCACCGAGGCCTGATACTGATCCAGGAAGCGTGCGGGATCGACCCCGGGCGGCGCCATCACGTTGTAATGCAGATTCCCGTCGCCAAGATGGCCGAAGGTGACCATGCGCGCGCCGGGCGCGATGCGCTGCACGATCGGATCGGTCGCGTCGAGAAAGGCCGGAACCTGTGACACGGGCACGGCGATGTCGTGCTTGATGTTGAGCCCGGTGGCCGACTGCGCGAGCGGGATGCTCTCTCGCAAATGCCAGAGCGCATTCGATTGGGCGAGACTGTTCGCGACAATGGCGTCGCGCACGATGCCGTCGTCCGCGGCGGCGTTGAGCAAGCGCTCCAACAGGTCGCGGGCATGGGTTTCGTCCTCGATGTCGGAGAGTTCGAGCAGCACGGCCTGGGGATGCGATTGCGCGAAAGGATAACGCTGCTGAGGGAAGACCTGCGCCACGAGTTGCAGGCAGAAGTCGGACATCAACTCGAAGCCGGTAAGCAACGGTCCGGCCATGCGCTGCGCCAGATTGAGCAAGGCCAGCGCCTGCGCCGGGCTATCGAGCGCGGCGAGCGCTGTCGTACGGGCGGCGGGTTGCGCGAAGAGTTTGAGCGTCGCGGCGGTGATCAGCCCGAGCGTGCCCTCCGCGCCAACGAACAGGTCTCGCAGATCGTAACCGGTGTTGTCCTTGCGCAGCCCGCGCAGGCCGTCCCACAGTTCACCTTGCGGCGTGACGACTTCCAGCCCGAGACACAGCTCGCGCGCGTTGCCGTAACGCAGCACGGCGGTGCCGCCCGCGTTCGTGGCGAGGTTGCCGCCGATCGTGCAACTGCCTTCGGCGGCCAGGCTCAGCGGGAAAAGCCGCTGCACCGCGGCCGCCGCGGCCTGGACGTTGGCGAGCAGGCAACCGGCTTCGGCAGTCAGCGTCATGTTTGCGGCGTCGACCTCGCGAATGCGGTCGAGGCGGCGCAGGCTGATCACGATCTGGCGGCCGCTGTCGTCGGGGGTCGCGCCGCCGACGAGGCCGGTATTGCCCCCTTGCGGCACCATGGGCACGCGATGCATGTGGCACAACCTGACGATGGCGGCAACCTGTTCGGCGTTCGCGGGGCGAACGACCGCCAGTGCGCGTCCGGTGTAGCGTTTGCGTTGATCGGTCAGATAAGCCACGGTGTCCGCGGTGTCGGTCAGCACATGGTCGCGGCCGAGCAGGTCGCGACAGGCCGTGAGCAGGCGAGCGTCGTTCATGACAGGCGGGGCGTTGCGCAAATGTCACGCGAGGGCGCGGAAAGGCGTGTGGTGAACATCGCGTAAGGGCTATCGGGTGACGGCGGCACGTGCCTTTGCCGCGCGCTTGAAGGGGCGCAGGTAAAAGACGGTCGCGAAAAAGAAAATCACGCACAGCGCCGTTTCGATCCACGCGAGCGTGGCGGACGCTCCGGTGTCGGACATGCCGCGCACCACGCCTTCGGCGAGGAAAAGCAGAATGAACATGCTCGACCACTGGAGCGTATACAGGTCGCCTCGCAGCACGCCGCGCAGCGGCAGCAGCAATAGCAGGGCCTTGAGCACCAGCCACGATCCCCCTGGGCGCAGCGGCGCGAGCCACAGCTCCCATGCGACGGACAATGCGATCAATGCCAGCAGGCTCGCGATGCTGATCCGGCGCAGCAATGGCGAGGCGCCCGACGATACGCTCGTCGCTGATGGACTTGTGGTCGGGTCGGGCGGCATGACAGTCATGGATGGGTCTCGTGGGCCGGCGCTGCGGCGCTGATAGCGCGTATTGCGCCGGGGCGGCATGTCGGCCATGCCGGGCTCTTGATCGGACATGCGGCTTCGCGCCTCGCCGCAAGCGTCAGGCGCACGTCCTCATTCTGCCAGCTTGCAGGCGGCGCGTGCGAGTCGCGCACCCAGCGCCGACGCCAGTTGACGTTCGTCCGCGGACAGCGGGTTGCCATCGTGTGCGAAGTGCGTGGCGCCATAGGGGGAGCCGCCGGTGCGGGTGCTCGAGAGCGCCGGTTCGGTGTACGGCAATCCCATGAGCAGCATGCCGTGATGCAGCAGCGGAATCATCATCGAGAGCAAGGTGCTCTCCTGACCTCCATGCAAACTTGCGCTGGAGGTGAATACGCAGGCCGGTTTGCCCGAAAGCGCGCCGGAGAGCCATTGCGGCGTTGTGCCGTCGAGGAAGTACTTCAGCGCGGCGGCCATGTTGCCGAAGCGCGTGGGCGAGCCCAGGGCGAGTCCGGCGCATTCTTCCAGATCGCGCAATTCCACATACGGCGGCCCGCTGTCGGGAATGTCCGGCGCGGCGGCCTCGCAGACGGTCGATACGGCAGGAACGGTGCGCACCCGTGCCTGAGCGCCGGGCACGCTGTCGATGCCGGCGGCGATACACTGCGCAAGTTGTGCCGTGGTGCCGTGGCGGCTGTAGTACAGGACGAGGATTTCGGTCATGAAGTCGATTGGGCCGCGCCGTGGCAGGCCGCGCGCGCGAGCTGGCTGGCGTGCCGGTAAACCGCCCGTAAACCTGGGGCTTGAGTGAAAAGCGAACAAAAAGTGCGGGTATTATAGGGCGTTCCCGGTGCGGTAACGGATCGGGCGCAGCGAGTGATCTCCGGTCCGGTATCCCGACCGGTCTTGCGACCCCTCACCCTCTGTTGTCGCCCTGTGCTCCGGCCGGTTGTGCGTCGCCGTTTTCTTTGAGGAGCCCGATTTGCCCAAGGTACCCCGTGTCAACTGGAACAACGTTCGACAACTGCTGCGATACGCGTTGGCGCGGGCGCAGGACGACCGGATTCCGCAAGTGGCGGGGAGTCTCACGTTTACCTCGATCCTGTCGATCGTGCCGCTGTTTGCCGTGACCTTTGCGCTGTTCACGGCCTTCCCGATCTTCAATTCGTTTCGCGACGCGCTGCAGGGGTTCCTGCTCGAGCACCTGATGCCCGAGAGCGTCAACGCGCAGATTTTCAAATACCTGAACCAGTTCGCCTCGAAGGCGACGGGACTGACGGCGTTCGGTCTGGTCGGTTTGCTGGTGACGGCCGTACTTACGTTGATGACGATCGAGTCGGCGTTCAATGTGATCTGGCGGGTGCCGCGACCACGTCCGCTCGCGCAGCGACTGATCATCTACTGGAGTCTGCTCACGTTGGGGCCGCTGCTGTTCGGCGTGAGTCTGTCGATCAGTTCGTATATCTTCACGCAGTCGATGTCGCTGGTGAGCACCATGCCGCCCGCGGTGGCTTCTCTGCTCAGTCTGATCCCACCGGCACTCACAAGTGTGGCGTTCATGCTGATGTATGTGTACATGCCGAATTGCAAGGTGGAGTGGCGCGACGCGCTCGTGGGCGGCATCGTCGCCGCGATCGCGTTCGATCTGACCAAGCGCGGCTTCGGCATGTACATTCGCCGGTTCCCGACCTACACGGCGGTGTATGGCGCATTTGCCGCGGTGCCGATTTTTCTGCTGTGGGTGTATCTGTCGTGGCTGGTGGCACTGCTCGGCGCCACGATTACATCGGTGCTGCCGGCCTTGCGCCTGGGACATTTTCAGTATCCGCGCTTTCCCGGCAGCGACCTGCTCGACGGCCTGACGCTCATCTACCTGCTCAATCAGGACCGTGAAGCGGGCCGCGGAGGGCTCACGACCCAGCAGCTCGCGCGGGCCATGCGCACCAGTCTCGAGCACGCCAACGACCTGCTCACGCGTCTCGAGCGGATGAGCTGGGTGGGCAGGCTGTCGATGCAACCGCCTGCCGAGCGCTGGCTGCTGCTGGCGAACCCGCGCAAGACCACGCTGGCACCACTGGTCGCGCAACTGGCGCTCAATGTCGACGAATTGGCGCGGCAACTGGAGCGCCATGCGCTCGATGGCGCGCACGTGGCGGCGATGCTTCGCGAGGGCAATTGGGACGTGCCGCTCGCCGACGCGCTTCCTTGCGACATCGGGGCCGATGACGCCACTGGGCAATGTGGCGACGGCCGTGTCGATGCGGCGAACGGCATGCGCGGCGCCAGTAACGCGGGGCGCTAAAGCTTGATTCGCCCGAGGCAGATGTCCCGAAACATGACCCAGTCGCCCATCAGGCTGTAGAGCGGGTGACGAAAGGTGGCGGGGCGGTTCTTCTCGAAGAAGAAGTGCCCGATCCAGGCGAATCCGTAGCCGCACACGATGGCGGCGGGCAGCCACCCCATATTGCCGGTCACGGCGAATGCCACGACAAAGGCGATCACGCCCCACGAACCGGCGAAGTGCAGGCGGCGGCAGACGGGATTGCGATGCTCGCCGAGATAGAACGGATAGAAGTCCGCGAACCGGTGAAACGCCGGTGCGCTGTCGTGCGTATTTCGCATGGCGAACCTCCTCGCTTCATGGTGAGGGCGACGCGTTCAGTGTCGCACGAATTGCCTGAGCGCATCGAGCAGGGCGTCGGGCTGTTCGGTCATGATGGCGTGCCCGGCGTCGACGACGGTGACGCTCACCGCCGCGCCAGCCGCGCGTAGCGCGTCGAGCAGCCCCTGCGCGGCGCGTGGGGGCGTCATCTGGTCGCGTTTGCCCAGCACGGCAAGCACTGGGCACGTTACGCGCGCGGCGGCGTTGGCGCCTTGATCGTAGCGATTGCAAGCCTCGAAGTCGGTGAGGAAGACTTTCGCCGGATTGCGTTGCGCGACGCGTTCCATCAACCGCTGATTGCCGCCCCAGGTCCAGAAGCCGGGCCCCGGCGCCGACGGCTTGGCGGCCAGTGTGCTGTGCGACCAGGCGTTGACGAGCGCGATGGCCTCGGGCTCCCGCTGCGCGGCAGCTTCGAGCAACGCATCGGACACTTTCATCGGATACGCCGTGCCCACCAGGGCGATGCGCGTCACCCGCGCCGGATGTCGGGCGGCGGCGTCGAGCGCAACCAACGATCCCATGCTGTGCCCCACCCAGGTGGCCTCGCGAATGCCGACCGCATCGAGGACGGCCACGACGTGATCGGCCATCTCGCCGATCGTGCGCAAGGGCGCGCCGGTGCTTCGGTGGTGCCCGGGCAGATCCAGCGCGAGCACGTTCATGCCGTGATTGGCGAGATACCGGCTCTGTAGCCCCCAGACGCTGTGATCGTGCTGTGCTCCATGCAGGAACACCACGGTGGGTTGTTCGGGCTGGATCGGTTTGCCTGCCGTGTAGGCGTAGACGTCGTTTCCCGCGATCTCCAAGTTCATCAGGCTTGCCCCCGGGAAGCGGATTTGACGGCCGCCTTCAGGCCACGTTTCAGATCCTGAATCAGGTCGTCGGGGTCTTCAAGGCCGATCGACAGCCGTACCGTGCCCTCACCGATGCCCGCCGCCGCCAACGCCGCGGTGTCCATGCGGAAGTGCGTGGTCGAGGCGGGATGAATCACGAGCGAGCGTGCGTCGCCAACGTTGGCGAGATGCGAGAACAGCTGCAGCGACTCGATGAAACGCCGTCCGGCTTCGCGATCGCCCTTCAGGTCGAAGCTGAACACGGCGCCCGCACCGCGCGGCAACAATTGCTTGGCGAGCGCGTAATCCGGATGCGATGGCAACTCCGGGTAGGCCACGCTCGCCACCGCGTCGTGGCCGGCAAGGAATTCCACGACACGACGGGCATTTTCGACGTGCCGCGCCATTCGCAACGGCAGCGTCTCGACGCCTTGCAGCAGTTGCCAGGCCGCCTGCGGATGCAGGCAGGCGCCGAAATCGCGCAGACCCTCCCGTCGCGCGCGCAGCAGGAACGGAGCGACGGAGTTCTCTTCGGCGAAAACCATGCCGTGAAAGCCGTCGTATGGTTGCGTCAGTTCGGGAAACTTGCCGCTTTTGTCGAAATCGAAGGTGCCGCCGTCGACCAGCACGCCGCCGATCGTGGTGCCGTGACCGCCCAGAAACTTGGTGGCCGAATGGTAGACCAGGTCGGCGCCATGATCGAACGGCCGGATGAGCCATGGTGTGGTGAAGGTGCTGTCGACCAGCAATGGCACGCCGGCGTCGTGAGCGATCTGTGCGACGCGTGGGATATCCAGGACATCGAGGCCCGGATTGCCGAGGGTCTCGCCGAAGAGCAACCGGGTCTGCGGGCGCACGGCGGCGCGCCAGCCATCGATGTCGCCGGGGCGCACGAACGTGGTCTCGATGCCGAAGCGCCGCATCGTGTAGTGCAACAGGTTGTGCGAGCCGCCGTACAGCGCGCTCGATGCCACGATGTGCGATCCCGCACCCATCAGCGTGGCGATGGCCAGGTGCAGCGCCGCTTGCCCGCTGGCCGTCGAAATGGCGCCGACCCCGTTCTCCAGCGCGGCCATGCGCTCCTCGAACACCGCGTTGGTCGGATTCGAGATACGCGAGTAGACATGGCCGGCGCGCTCCATATTGAACAGCGCCGCAGCCTGATCGGCATCGGAGAAGACGAAGGAGGTGGTCTGGTAGATCGGCGTGGCGCGCGCCCCCGTGGCGGGGTCGGGCGCGGCCCCGGCGTGCAGGGCGAGCGTGTCGAAGTGCGGTACGGACATGTCGAAGAGGACCTCGCGGTTGGCTTGACGTTGACCTGACGTTGACGGCTGACGTGGACTTTACGTATACGGCAATCCTAGCATCCCCTTCGTCGGCGGCGGCACGCTTTGCGGCTTGGATCAGGGAAATTGCGGTGTTGTCCGATGCCACGCATGCGGCGATGTCCGATCGATGGCTCGGCATTGGCCGAGAACCCGCGTCGCACGGTCATGTGCGCGCCAATTGCCTTTCCTTTTCAGACGCTTTCCGATAGCATCCATTGAACAGGTTCCAACCATTATTTATACGGAGACAGCGGCGTTCGCGCCGGCGCTCCGTCTCGCAAGCCGAAGTCTGGGCGAAGTCCGGCAATACGTCGCGCGGCAGCGTTCCGCCACGATTGCCCGAGCAACACAATGAGGAGTGTGTGCCATGCGTGTGTCTGACATCCTGAAAGTAAAGGGCAACACCCTGTTCACCGTGACCCCGGAGACACCGCTTGCCGACGCCGTCGACACGATGGCAGAGCACGACATCGGTTCGCTGGTCGTCATGGAGTATGGCGATCTTGTGGGCATGCTCACGTTCCGGGAAATCATCAACACGATCAGCAAGAACGGCGGCACCGTCGGTGGCTCCACGATCCGCAAGGTCATGGACGATCATCCGCTCACGTGCACGCCGGAAACGGATGTGAACGAGGTCCGTCGCATGATGCTCGAGCGCCATGCCCGTTACCTGCCGGTGATGGACAACCGCACGCTCATGGGTGTGATTTCCTTCTACGACGTGGCTCGGGCGGTCGTCGAGGAGCAGTCGTTCGAGAATCGCATGCTCAAGGCGTACATTCGCGACTGGCCTGCCGAGGAAGCGGAAAGCGCCAAGTGAGCGAGGCCAGCCAGCGCGGGGCACGCGGCGAGGGCCACCAATCACGACTGCTGAAACAACGGCGTTTCGCGCCGTTTTTCTGGACGCAGTTCCTGGGTGCAATGAACGACAACGTGTTCAAGATCGCGTTCACGTCGCTCGTCACCTATCACGCATCGCTGTTTCAGGACGTCGACGGCAAGACCGCGGCGTTTCTGATCTCGGCGATCTTCATCGCACCGTTTCTGCTGTTCTCCGCCACGAGTGGTCAGATCGCCGACAAGTGGGACAAGGCGCGCCTGATTCGCTTCGTCAAAACGCTCGAGATTGGCATCATGGTCGTGGGCGCCGCCGGATTTCTCTGGACAAGTGCACCGCTGCTGTACGTTTGCACGTTCCTGATGGGCCTGCATTCCACGCTCTTCGGGCCGGTGAAGTACGCGTATCTTCCGCAGCATCTCGCCAATCATGAGCTGGTCGGCGGCAACGGACTGGTGGAGATGGGCACGTTCGTCGCCATTCTGATTGGCACGATCGTGGGCGGCGAGCTGGCCGGCGCGGGGGCGGGGTCGTTGCCGTGGATCGGCGGCGTGTGCCTGACGCTGGCGGTGCTCGGGCGTCTGGTGTCGACCTGGGTGCCGCAAACGCCGGCGGCGCAACCGGATCTGCGCATCAATTGGAACCCGCTCACGGAAACGTGGCGCAACCTGCGCATTGCGCGCACGGATCGGGCCGTTTTTCAAAGCCTGCTCGGCATCTCCTGGCTCTGGTTCCTCGGTGCCACGTTTCTCGCCTCGTTCTTCAATTTCGCGCATGACGTGCTCGGCGCCGATCCGAGCGTCGTGACACTGTTGCTCGCGATGTTCTCCGTGGGCATCGGCGTGGGGTCGCTCCTGTGCGAACGACTCTCGGGCGGGAAAGTGGAGATCGGGCTGGTGCCTTTCGGCTCGATCGGCATGACGCTGTTCGCCGTCGATCTTTACTTCGCGAGCCGGGGCGGCACGCCGGGCGGTGCGCTCCAGTCCGTGGGCCAGTTTGTTGCACAACCGGCGCACTGGCGCATTCTTGCCGATCTGTTCCTGCTCGCGATGTTCGGCGGGTTCTACAGCGTGCCGCTGTACGCATTGATCCAGAGTCGAAGCGCACCCTCGCATCGTGCACGCATCATTGCCGCCAACAATATTCTCAACGCGTTGTTCATGGTCGTGTCCGCGCTCATGGCGATGACGCTGACCAAGGCGGGCTTCACCGTCGATCAGTTGTATCTCGTCACGGGCATCCTCAACGCGCTGGTCGCGGTCTATCTCTATACGCTGCTTCCCGAGTTCCTCATCCGTTTCGTCATGTGGCTGTTGTTGCACACGGTCTACCGCATCGAGGTCAGAGGGGCGGACAAGATTCCGCACGAAGGCCCGTGCGTGCTGGTGTGCAATCACGTGAGCTTCGCCGATGCGGTGGTCATCGGCGCCTCCATTCGGCGGCCGGTCCGTTTCGTGATGGATCACCGGATCTTCCGAATTCCGGTGTTGTCGTGGTTCTTCCGCACGGTAAAGGCGATTCCCATCGCGCCCGCACACGAAGACGCCGAGGGGTTGGACCGCGCCTACACGCAGATCGCCGCGGCGCTGGAAGCGGGAGAGGTGGTTTGCCTCTTCCCCGAAGGCAAGCTGACCGCTTCGGGTGACCTGCAGGTGTTCCGGCAAGGCGTGCGGCGCATCATCGAGCGCACGCCGGTGCCCGTGGTGCCCATGGCGCTGCGCGGGCTTTGGGGCAGTTTCTTCTCGCGGCACGGCGGGGCGGCCATGACCCGTCCGTTCAAACGCGGCGTGCTCAATCGCCTGGAGCTGGTCATTGGCGAGCCGGTCGAACCGGCCCAGGCGTCTCCCGAGGTGCTGCGCGACAAGGTCCTCGAGCTTCGCGGCCCCTGGCCGGTCTGACGGGCACGGCGCGGCGCATTCCGAATGCGCCGCCCCGACCATCGGACGGTTCTCAAAATGCCGCCCTTTGCCCGATTGGCATCACGTTATGCCGCATGGGGCGGGGCGATGCGGCGGGATCGCTGGCATAATAGGGCTTTCCCGTCCCACCCGACCTGATCCCGTATGTCTGGCAATACGCTTGGAACCCTGTTTACCGTCACCACTTTCGGCGAATCGCATGGCCCGGCCATCGGCTGTGTGATCGATGGCTGCCCGCCGGGAATGGCGCTTGCGGAAGCCGACATTCAGCACGAACTCGATCGCCGCCGTCCCGGCACGTCGCGTCATGTCACGCAGCGCAATGAGCCGGATGCCGTCGAGATTCTCTCGGGCGTGTTCGAAGGGGTGACAACGGGCACACCGATCGCGCTGCTGATCCGCAATACCGATCAGCGTAGCAAGGACTACGGCAATATCGTCCAGACGTTCCGTCCGGGGCATGCCGACTACACTTACCTGCAGAAGTACGGCGTACGCGACTATCGCGGCGGCGGGCGTTCCTCGGCGCGCCTCACCGCGCCGGTGGTCGCGGCGGGCGCGGTGGCCAAGAAGTGGCTCGCCGAACGGTTTGGCGTGCAGGTGCGTGGCTGCATGACGCAACTGGGCGACATCGAGATTCCGCAGACCGACTGGTCGCAGGTGCCGCAGAACTCGTTTTTTGCCGCCGACGTGAATGTCGTCCCGCGGCTCGAAGCGTACATGGACGACCTGCGCAAGGCGGGCGACTCGGTCGGCGCGCGACTTCGCGTGGTGGCAACGGGCGTGCCGGTTGGCCTGGGCGAGCCGTTGTTCGACCGTCTCGACGCTGACATTGCTCACGCGATGATGGGCTTGAATGCGGTCAAGGGCGTCGAGATCGGCGCGGGCTTTCGCAGCGTGACCCAGAAGGGCTCCGAACATGGCGACGAACTGACGCCGCAGGGGTTCGTCGGCAACAACGCGGGCGGGATTCTCGGCGGTATCTCGACGGGGCAGGACATCGACGTTTCCATCGCGATCAAGCCGACCTCGAGCATTCGCACGCCGCGTCGCTCGATCGATATGGACGGACAGCCGTCGACGGTCGAGACATTCGGTCGCCACGATCCCTGTGTGGGGATTCGCGCGACGCCGATCGCCGAAGCGCTGCTGGCACTCGTGCTGATCGATCACGCGCTTCGTCACCGGGCGCAGTGCGGCGATGTGCACGTGAATACCCCGGTCATCGCGGCACGAGCGCCGGGGTGATTGTCGCGTGACGTGGCAGCGGGTCGTGCCGACGGGACAGTTCGAGCGTTAGCTCGAGCGCGACCTTCAGAGCAAAACGCCAGACCGATCGTCTGGCGTTTTTTTCATGCGAGCGCGCTCATTCTCGACATTGCGTGATCGGGCGCTCGTCCCCGGCCGTGTAAAGGGTGCCCTCGGGGCCCTTGCTCCACCACACCAGCGTGCGGCCCACGTGCTTTTCTCCGCTCGCGGCACGCGCTGGCTTGAGCACCTCGCGTTTGCCCATCCAGTACAACGTGACATCGCCACCGAGATGGTGATCGTCGTAGACGACCAACGCGACGTGCTGGTTGTCGCACAGGTAGGACACCGACTTCGCCTGGACCGCACCGCAGCTCAGCGCGAGTGCGCCTGCCAATGCCGTGCCCGAGCGCCATACGGAAGTTCTCGACATCATGCCTCCTCGCCATTGGCGTGGGTTCAAAATCCGTGAGACTGCCGTGCGGGCGCATCGGTTGCAGGCTCGATGGCGGGCGCGACGCCAAGCGCGAACCTGTCGCCCCGACACGAGCGCGGCACCCGCCACGAACGCGATCCGGCAAACAAAAACCGCCGGGCGAACCGGCGGCAACACGCGCTTTACATGTTCGGGTAGTTCGGTCCGCCCCCCCCCTCCGGCGTTACCCACACGATGTTCTGTGTCGGGTCCTTGATATCGCACGTCTTGCAATGCACGCAGTTCTGCGCATTGATCTGCAGACGCTCGGAATCGTCATCGTTCTTCACGAACTCGTACACGCCGGCCGGGCAATAGCGTTGCTCCGGCCCCGCGAACTCGGCCAGGTTGATGCCGACCGGCACGCTCGGATCCTTGAGCGTCAAATGGGCCGGCTGGTTTTCTTCATGGTTGGTGTTCGAGATGAAGACCGAAGACAGGCGATCGAACGTGAGCTTGCCATCCGGCTTCGGGTAGACGATCGGTTGGCATTGCGCCGCCGGCAGGAGGCATTCGTGATCGGCCTTCTTGCGGTGGATGGTCCAGGGCATCTTGCCGCCCAACAGCTTCTGCTCGATGCCGGTCATGAGCGTGGCGACCGTGAGGCCCTTCTTGAACCACTGCTTGAAGTTGCGCGCCTTGTTCAGCTCTTCGTGCAGCCAGGATTGCTCGAACGCCACCGGGTAGGCAGCGAGTTCGTCGCGCTGACGCGACGCGGCCAGCGCGTCGAAGGCGGCGTCGGCCGCCAGCATCCCGCTCTTGATCGCGGCGTGGCTGCCCTTGATGCGGCTCACATTGAGGAACCCGGCCTCGCAACCGACCAACGCGCCGCCCTTGAAGACGAGTTTCGGCAGCGCCAGCAGACCGCCCGCCGTAATCGCGCGCGCGCCATAGGAAATGCGTTTGCCGCCTTCCAGGAAATGGCGAATCGACGGGTGCGTCTTGTAGCGCTGGAATTCCTCGAACGGCGACAGGTACGGGTTGCTGTAGTCGAGGCCGACGATGAAGCCGACCGCAACCTGATGGTTCGGCAGGTGATAAAGGAACGAGCCGCCGTACGTTTGTGCGTTGAGCGGCCAGCCGGCCGTGTGAATGACCAGGCCTTCCTTGTGCTTGGACGGATCGATCTCCCACAACTCCTTGATGCCCAGGCCGTAGGCTTGTGGATCGCGCCCTTCGTCGAGATTGAACTTGCGCATCAACTGGCGGCCGAGACTGCCGCGCGCGCCTTCGGAGAAGATCGTGTACTTGGCGTGCAATTCCATGCCGAGCTGGAAGTTTTCCGTCGGCTCGCCGTCCTTGCCCACACCCATGTTGCCGGTCGCGACGCCCATGACGGCACCGTTCTCGTCGTACAGGATTTCCGCGGCGGGGAAACCCGGGAAGATCTCGACGCCGAGCGCCTCGGCCTGCTGGCCGAGCCAGCGGACAACGTTGCCCAGGCTGATGACATAGTTGCCGTGATTCTGGAAGCATGCCGGCAGCAGCCACGACGGCGTGGAGGTCGCCCCCGTCTCATTGAGAAACAGGAAGCGGTCTTCGACGACGGGGGTGTCGAGCGGCGCACCAAGTTCCTTCCAGTTGGGGATCAGCTCGGTCAGGGCGCGGGGGTCCATGACGGCGCCGGAGAGAATGTGGGCGCCGATCTCCGAGCCCTTCTCCAGCACGCAAACGGAGATCTCCTTGCCTGCTTCCTGGGCACGTTGCTTCAAACGGATAGCCGTGGACAGGCCGGCCGGACCGCCGCCGACAACGACGACGTCATATTCCATCGACTCCCTCGGGCCGTACTGCTCAAGCAGCTTCGGATCCATTGATGCTCCTGTTATAAACGTTAGAATTCGTGGGTGCGGCCATTTTCCGGGAATGGGGAACACCTCGCAACCGCATATTAATAGCACGATCGTTCGGTATGGTAGGTAGGAAGCTCTAGCGGCGTGCCTCGCGGCAGCGCCGTCATTCAATGGCGATCCGGGTCCGAGGGGGAAGACGATGGGGCGTTCGCTGAATCTGGAAGGCAAGGTGGCGATGGTCACCGGCGCGTCGAGCGGGCTCGGCATGCAGTTCGCCAAGGTCCTCGCGCAGGCCGGCGCCAAGGTGGTGCTGGCCAGTCGCCGCGTGGAGCGGCTCAAGGAACTGCGTGCGGAAATCGAGGCGCAAGGCGGCGCGGCGCACGTGGTGCCGTTGGACGTGACCGACTACGACAGCATTCGGGCGGGCGTGGCGCATGCCGAGACCGAAGCAGGCGCGATCGACATTCTCATCAACAACTCCGGGGTATCGACGCAGCAGCGGCTGGTCGACGTCACGCCGCAGGAGTACGACTACGTGCTCGATACGAATACGCGCGGCGCGTTCTTCGTCGCGCAGGAAGTCGCCAAACGCATGATCCGGCGTGCCAAGGGCGATGCGCAGCGCCAGCATCGGATCATCAATGTGGCGTCGGTTGCGGGGCAGCGCGCGATTTCCATGCTCGGCGTGTATTGCGTGAGCAAAGCGGCGGTCATTCACATGACACGCGCGATGGCGCTCGAGTGGGGGCGTTTCAACATCAATGTGAACGCCCTGTGTCCGGGCTATATCGATACCGAGATCAACCACGAGCACTGGCAGACGGAAGCCGGTCGCAAGCTGGTGCAGATGTTGCCGCGCCAGCGCGTCGGTCAGCCCAGCGATCTCGACGGATTGATCCTGCTGCTTGCCTCGGACGACGCCCGATTCATCAACGGCTCGATCATGACGATCGACGACGGACTGGCGGTCGGCTGAGCGCCGCGGCGGCGCGGTCCGCAGGCGTTTGCCGATTGCGCAGGCTCGCTGCATTGCGGCAATCGGGGATTGTCCGAGGCAGCCAGCCAGATGGCCTCGAGCGCATAATTTCACGACGCTCACGGGATCGCAAAGGGCGTCGTGTTGACGTCGGATCCCGAATCATCTCGAGGACACCATGCGTAATCAAGGCTGGCGGGGGCTCGTTGGAGTCGCGCTTGCCCTCGCCGCAATCGCGTTGCCGGTCGGCGCGCAACCCTACAAGTCGGAATACTCGCTTTCCATCGTGCCCGATGCCGGCACGCCCTGGGCCAAAGGCACGCAGCTCTGGGTCGACATGGTGCGCGAGCGCACGCGCGGACGCATCAACATACGGCTGCACCCGGGCGCGGCGCTCGTGGGCGGGGATCAGACGCGCGAGTTCACGGCGCTGCGCCAGGGCGTGATCGACATGGCCGTCGGGTCGACGATCAACTGGTCGTCGGCCATCCCGGAATTCAATGTTTTCTCGCTGCCGTTCCTGCTGCGCAGCTACCGGTCGCTCGACGCCCTCACGCAAGGCGAGGTGGGGCGCGAACTGTTCCGTCGCGTGGAAGAGCAAGGCGTCGTGCCGCTGGCCTGGGGGGAAAACGGCTTCCGGCAACTGAGCAATTCGCGCCGCGCCATTCGCACCCCGGAGGACATGCGCGGATTGCGGTTTCGCGTGGTCGGTTCCCTGTTGTTCAACGACATCTTCACGTCGCTGGGGGCGGTGCCTACGCAACTGACCTGGAACGAAGCGGTGCGCGCGCTCAAGTCGCGCAGCATCGACGGCCAGGAGAACCCCATCACGGTCTACAACAACGTACGGCTCGACACGCTTGGGCAGCGCTACGTGACGATCTGGGATTACGTGGCGGACCCGATCCTCTTCGTGGTGAATCGGCAGGTCTGGGACAGCTGGTCGCCGCAGGACCGCGACATCGTGCGCGATGCGGCGCTCGAGGCGGCGCGTTTCGAGATCGCGCTCGCCCGCGAAGACCTGCTCGGCAATGGGCGCGGCACATGGGACGACCTGGACGCCCGTGGCGTGAAGGTGACCCGGCTCACGCCGGAGCAGCGCCAGCGCTTCGTCGATGCCACGCGCGCTGTCTACGCGAAATGGAAGTCACTCGTGGGGCGAGATCTGGTCGAGAAGGCCGAAGCCGCAGTCAAGGACGACGGCGTGGCCATCGGCGCGCGCAAGTAAGTTCGGTGTCCCGACTCGGACTTGTCTCAGGCCGGGGCACCACCAGTCCGAAAACGCGGCCTTGCGAGGCCTGAGGCGGCCGTCTGGCGCGCGCCGCCCCATCCGAAGCGCTACACTTCATTCCCATGGCGCGCTGTCGACTCACGGCGGGGCGTCGATTTTCAACATGGGGAATTTGTGGTGTCGTCAGAATACAAGGAAGTCTTTCGCATGAGCATGCCCATTCGCTGGGGCGATATGGACGCGTTCGGCCATGTGAACAATACGGTCTACTTCCGTTACATGGAGCAAGTGCGGATTTCGTGGCTCGAGTCGCTGAGCATCGCCTCGGAAGAGAGCTCGACGGGCGAGGGGCCGGTGATCATCAACGCAAACATGACCTTCCTGCGCCAACTGCGTTATCCCGGCGATATCGATTGCCGCATGTTCATCGGCACGCCGGGGCGCAGCAGCGTCGATACGCGTTTCGAGCTGCGGCGCGCCGACACGCCGGACGTGCTTGTGGCGCAGGGCGGGGCGAAGATCGTCTGGGTGAACTACAAGGAAGAGAAGTCGGTGCCGCTGCCCGACGAGGTCCGTGCGCTGATTGGCTGACAAGGTTGGGCGGGGCGTCGCCTCGCCCCGTCGCTATCCATCAATTGCCGAGCAGGCGCTGCACGAGCTCGGTGGCGGTGCCCGCGCCGTACTTCTGCATGAGCCGCGCGCGATAGATGTCCACCGTGCGCGGACTGATGTCGAGAATCTTGCCGATTTGCTTGCTGGTCTTTCCCTGGACGAGCTGCGCGGCGATTTCCCGTTCGCGGGCGGTGAGGGCGACGGCGACGCGGCGCGTTGCGGAAATGTCCTCGAACGTCCAGAGGCCGGCGGCATGGGGATCGTTGACGTCGAGCGAGCGTCCGGTGACGTGGCACCAGAACAGTTCGCCGCTCGCGCGGCGCATGATGCGCTCGTCGGAATACACGCCCTGAGCGGTCATGATCGGCGGAATGCGCTCGCCGATGCGCTCGAACTCTTTTGGCGACGGGTACAGGACCTGGAACGACTGGCCGATGAGCGCTTCGGGTTCGTAGCCGAAGATCTTGCCGAGCTGGCGATTGCAGTCTTCGATGATGCGCTGGCGCGATATGACCAGCCCGACAGGCGCAATGTGAAAGGCAGTCTGGTAATCGAACGTCGGCATGGGGGTAATACGGATCCGGTCGGGTCGTGCGCTGCGGCGCGCCGCGCGGGAAGATATGTAATTTGACGTATTGTGCCCCATTTGCGCGCCACAGTAAGCTCTATGATTGCATGAGGGGTGCCGCCATGAGGTTTCTCGAGGCGGCGCAAGCCTCGCAACGTGCGCGAGCGCGGCATAATTTCAATTCTCAACCGAGGGAAAGGGACAAACGATGAACAAGGTATACGCCAGCGCCAAGGAGGCGCTCGCCGGTGTCGTCGCAGACGGGCAAACGCTCGCCGTCGGTGGCTTCGGCCTGTGTGGCATTCCGGAGGCCCTGATCGCTGCGCTGCGCGACTCGGGCGTCAAAGGGCTCACCTGCATCAGCAACAACGCCGGCGTGGACGGCTTCGGTCTGGGTCTGCTGCTCGAGACGCGCCAGATCAAGAAGATGATTTCCTCGTACGTCGGAGAGAACAAGGAGTTCGAGCGCCAGTACCTCGCGGGCGAGCTCGAACTCGAATTCACGCCGCAGGGCACGCTCGCCGAAAAGCTGCGTGCCGGTGGCGCCGGGATCCCGGCGTTCTTCACCAAGACCGGTGTGGGCACCGTGGTTGCCGAAGGCAAGGAAACGCGCGAGTTCGATGGCGAGACGTACGTCATGGAGCGCTCGCTGCGCGCCGATGTGGCGCTGGTCAAGGCCGCCAAGGCCGATCGTGCCGGCAATCTGGTGTTCAACCGCACGGCCCGCAACTTCAATCCGGTGGCCGCCATGGCCGGCAAGATCACCATCGTCGAAGTCGAGGAATTGGTGGAGACCGGTTCGATCGATCCGGACGATGTGCACCTGCCCGGCATCTTCGTTCAGCGCATTGTGCTGAACGCGCATCCGGAAAAACGCATCGAACAGCGCACGGTACGTGCCAAGTAAGCGCCGAGATCAAGGAGATAACCATGGCATGGAATCGTGATGAAATGGCCGCGCGCGCGGCGCGCGAGCTCGAAGACGGCTTCTACGTGAACCTCGGCATCGGTCTGCCCACGCTCGTGGCAAATCATGTGCCCGAAGGCATGGAAGTTTGGTTGCAATCGGAGAACGGCCTGCTCGGTATCGGCCCGTTCCCGACGGAAGACGAAGTCGATGCCGACATGATCAACGCGGGCAAGCAGACCGTGACGACGCTGCCGGGCTCGTCGATTTTCTCGTCGGCCGATTCGTTCGCGATGATCCGCGGCGGTCACATCAATCTGGCGATCCTCGGGGCGATGCAGGTCAGCGAAAAGGGTGACCTCGCGAACTGGATGATCCCGGGCAAGATGATCAAGGGCATGGGCGGTGCGATGGACCTCGTGGCGGGGGTCGGTCGTGTGGTCGTGCTCATGGAGCACGTTGCCAAGGGCGACGCCCACAAGATCCTCAAGAACTGCGACCTGCCGCTCACCGGCGTGGGCGTGGTCAACCGCATCATTACCGATCTCGGTGTGATCGACGTGACGCCGGACGGCCTGAAGGTGGTGGAACTGGCGCCGGGCGTGACGAAGGAGGAAATTTCGCAGAAGACGGGGGCACCGCTCGACACGAGCGCTGTCTGACACTTCGGCGACGTGCCGGTCGCACTGTGCCATGCCTGGCATGCGGCGGTCGGCACACAGCCTTGCTGAGGATCGTCGGGCCGTTGAACCCGGCGATCGGTGGAAGGCGAAACGGGCGGGGGGATCCCCGCCCGTTTTGTTTTGATGCACGTACCCTGCGTGGTGCGCGACGCGCCCGAGGTCCGGCCAGCGTTACTGGGCGGCCCAGCCGCCGTCCATGTTCCAGGCGGCGCCACGTACCTGTGCGCCTGCGTCGCTGCACAGAAAGACCGCAAGCCCGCCGAGTTGCTCGGGCGTCACGAACTCACCGGACGGTTGCTTCTCGCCCAGCAGCGACCGCTTGGCCTCGTCGCCGGAGAGGTGATCGCGCGCGGCGCGGTCGTCGACTTGCTTCTGCACGAGGGGCGTGAGCACGAAGCCCGGGCAGATCGCATTGGCAGTCACGCCTGATTGCGCATTCTCGAGCGCGGTGACCTTCGTCAGTCCGACGATGCCATGCTTGGCGGCAACATACGCCGACTTGCCGACCGAGCCCACCAGACCATGTACCGACGCGATATTGATGATGCGGCCCCAGTTGCGCCTGCGCATGCCCGGCAGCGCCAGTCGCGTGGTATGGAATGCGGACGTGAGGTTGATCGCGATGATCGCGTCCCATTTGTCCGTCGGAAAATCCTGAATCTCGGCAACGTGCTGAATCCCTGCATTGTTCACCAGGATATCGACACCGCCGAAGGTTGTTTCAGCGTACTGCATCATCGCCTCGATCTCGCTTGCGCGGCTCATGTCGGCGCCGTGGTAACCGATCGGAGCGACGGGGTGACCGGCGCGGGCCGCCGCGTCGGCAATGGTCTTGCGTGCCGCATCGGCGTCGCCGAAGCCGTTCGTGATCAGGGTCGCACCCTGCGCGGCGAGCGCCTGTGCGAGCCCCAGGCCGATGCCGCTGGTGGAGCCGGTCACGAGGGCGATTTTTCCTTTGAGCATGGCGTCGTCTCCGATCGATAGATGGGGATGGGGCAGAGACAGTCTCGATGCGGCGTGCCTGTCGTCGATCGATGCGGCTCTTGAGTGACCTCATTCTAGCTTACGGTTCGAGGCAAGCGCGGTAGAATTCGGATCTGGAAATCGATCCGACGAGTCTGCCATGCCGAGCCAAGTGCCGCGTTTGTCGAGCGTTCAATGCCTGAGTCCGTCCGGATTGCATCGCATGGCGTATACGGAGTGGGGGGACCCCGAGAATCCCCGCGTCCTGGTCTGCGTGCATGGCCTGACGCGTTGCGGGCGCGATTTCGATGCGCTGGCAAAAGCCTTCGCCGATGACTACCGCGTGGTATGTCCGGATGTGGTCGGGCGTGGTCTCTCGTCATGGCTCACCAACCCCGCCGGTTACGTGGTGCCACAGTATGTTGCCGACATGGTCACGCTGATCGCGCGGTTGGATGTCGCGTCGGTCGACTGGTTCGGCACATCGATGGGCGGGTTGATCGGGATGGGGTTGGCGGGGTTGCCGGATACGCCGATTCGCAACATGCTGCTCAATGACGTCGGGCCGCATATCGATGCGCCGGCGCTCGAGCGCATCGGCAAGTATGTCGGCAATCCGAAGCGTTTCGCGTCGGTCGAGGAGGGTGCCGAGTACCTGTGGTCGATCTCGTGCGCGTTCGGTGCGCACACCCCTGAGGAGTGGCGGGCGTTGTGCGAACCGCTGCTCAAGGCGGAGGGCGACGGCTACGTGCTTCGCTACGATCCGTCGATCGGCGCCGCCTTCTCGGCGATACCGGCCGAGGCGATCGCCGCGGGCGAAGCCATGCTCTGGGCGTCGCTCGCGGCGTTTCCCGGACGCACGCTGATCGTGCGCGGCGAGACATCGGACCTGCTCTCTCGCGCAACGCTCGAACAAATGTTGGCGCACGCGCAGCACGCGCGCGCCGTGGAAATCGCCGGTGTCGGTCATGCGCCCACGTTCGTGCATGCGGACCAGATCGAGATCGCACGCCGGTTTTTTGAGGGATACGCCGATTGATGCCCGCCAGAGCGGTGGGGCGGCGGCGGATCCGAAGTCAGAAGAACACGAGGAGTCTTACATCATGGCAGTACAACGTTTCTACGTCGAAAAGCGCTGGTCGGACATGGCCGTGCACAACGGCACGGTTTATCTGGCCGGGCAAACGCCTGACGATCGTTCGCAGGACATGGCCGGGCAGACGCGTCAGGTGCTCGCGCATATCGATCGCCTGCTCGCCGAGGCCAACAGCGACAAGTCGCTGATCCTCTCCTGTCAGATCTTCATCTCCGACATGAAGTACTTCGGTGAAATGAATCAGGTGTGGGACGAGTGGGTGCCGGCAGGCAATGCGCCCCCGCGTGCCACGGTGCAGGCGTTGCTCGCCGACCCTGCCATGCTCGTTGAAATCGTGGTCGTGGCGGCTCAGCGCGAGAGCTGAGCGCGCGACCCGCATCATCGGGGCGCTTGCCGCCCCGCGTTCCGACATGAACCAACATCAAGCACCGGCACCCACCGGACCGAATGCCCCGGCGTCGACGGACGCCGTCAATCCGGCCGCGGCCTCGGGTGCGGGTGATGCACATCTGCCCGCTACGCTCGACGACGCCCTCGCGTTTGCCGAGACGCTCTGCGGCGAGCAATTGCTCTCGTCCGGCGAGCCGATCATGGCGCACGCGCGTGGCATGCTCGCGATTCTCGACACGTTGCGTGTGGACGAGGCGACGCATCAGGCGGCCGCCTTGTTCAGTGCCGTCGAGTTCTTGCCAGATCCGCAAGCCACGCTGACCCAGAAGTTCGGCGCCGAGGTGGCGGCGCTCGTCATCGACGTGCGCAAGCTCCAGCGGCTCTCCGGCGCCGGCGCGCGTGCCGCGCAGGCCATGCCCAACGACGGGCGCGATCGCGATGCCTCGGCCGAGCGCAAGTCGCAGGTCGAAGGGCTGCGCAAGATGCTGCTCGCGTTCGCGCAGGACATCCGCGTGGTGATGATCCGTCTCGCGTCGCGCCTGCAGTCGTTGCGCTGGTATGCCGCGCAGAAGATCGCACCGCCCGAGGACATGCCCCACGAGGTGCTCGAGATCTACGCGCCGCTGGCGAACCGTCTGGGTATCTGGCAACTCAAGTGGGAGCTGGAGGATCTCGCATTCCGGTTTCTCGAACCCGTCACCTACAAGCAGATCGCCAAGCTCCTCGAGGAGAAGCGCGTCGAGCGCCAGACGTTCATCGAGGGCGCCATCCAGCGGCTTCAGGATGAACTTGCGCGCGCCGGTGTCAGAGCGGAGGTGTCTGGCCGCCCGAAGCATATCTACAGTATCTGGAAGAAGATGCGCGGCAAGGCCGTCGACTTCGCGGAGCTGTATGACGTGCGGGCGTTCCGCGTGATCGTCGACGACATCAAGGATTGCTACACGGTGTTGGGCATCGTCCACAACCTTTGGCAACCAATTCCGAAAGAGTTCGACGACTACATTTCGCGTCCGAAGCCCAACGGATACAAATCGCTGCACACGGTGGTGATTGGCGACGACGGGCGCGCGTTCGAGGTGCAGATACGAACGCACGAAATGCATCACTTTGCCGAATACGGCATCGCGGCGCACTGGCGGTACAAGGAAGCCGGCCAGCGCGGCTATGGTGGCGCGTTTTCGGCCGGCGATGCTTATGACGAGAAGATCGCGTGGCTGCGTCAGTTGCTCGCGTGGAAGGACGATGTGTCCGACACGGTTGGCGCAGAGGGCGCCGCGCAGCCATGGGAGCAACTCAAACGCGCAACGATCGATGATCACATTTACGTGCTCACGCCTCAGGCCCGCGTGATTTCGTTGCCGCAGGGCGCCACCCCGGTCGACTTTGCGTACCATCTGCATTCGGAGTTGGGGCATCGCTGCCGCGGCGCAAGGGTCGATGGGGCGATGGTGCCGCTCAATACGCCGCTGCAGAACGGGCAGACGGTCGAGATCGTGACGGTCAAGCAGGGCGGGCCGTCGCGCGATTGGCTTAACCCGCAGTTGGGGTATTTGCAGAGCCATCGGGCGCGCCAGAAGGTGCGGCAGTGGTTCAATGCGATCGACCTCGAAGAGACGATTGCGCATGGGCGTACGCTCATTGACAAGACGTTGCAGCGCGAAGGCAAGACGTCGGTCAATCTGGAGGAGCTGGCTGGGCGCCTGGGGTTCCGGACGCCGGATGATCTCTATGCCTCGGTGGCGAAGGACGAGTTCAGTCTGCGCCATGTCGAGCAGGCGCTGTCGGGCAATCTGCCTGGGCCGGAACCGCGTGACGAAGACACGCTCGTCGCGAAAAAGAGTCTCGATACCAGCGTGACGCAGGGGGCCAAGAGCGGTGTGCTGGTCGTGGGGGTGGGCGCATTGCTGACCCAGTTGGCCAAGTGCTGCCGCCCGGCACCGCCCGATCCTATCGTCGGATTCGTCACGCGCGGCAAGGGGGTGTCGATTCATCGTCAGGACTGTGCCAGCTTTCAGGCCATGAAGGCGCGTGCGCCGGAGCGGGTGATTCAGACCGCCTGGTCGGCGGACGTGCTGGAAGGTCGCGGTGTGGCGGCCTACCCGGTCGACATTCAGATCGAGGCGACGGACCGGCAGGGCCTGTTGCGCGATATCTCGGAAGTGTTCTCCCGGGAAAAGCTCAATGTGACGGGTGTCAGCACGCAGTCGCGAGGGTCGCAGGCGTTCATGCAATTCACCGTCGAGGTTCGCGACGGCGGGCAGTTGCAACGGGCGCTGGCACAACTCACGGGCGTCGCCGGCGTGGTGTCGTCCAGGCGTCGGTGAGGAGGGGATGCCGCGCCAAAGCCTTGATTGGCGCGGTTTCTCGTCGGCAGGCACAATAATCGCTTGGCGATTGGTCGAAAGATTGCTAGAATCTCGTTCTCTTGCAGTAGGCTCGTAGCTCAGCTGGTTAGAGCACCACCTTGACATGGTGGGGGTCGTTGGTTCGAGTCCAATCGAGCCTACCAACGAATATTTGATGCATGACAGTCCGCGAGACCCCGCAGACACAGGCGCTGGAAAACACTCATGTTGAAGACTGCCCGAACTTTCACAGTGGTGAAGGTGCGACGTTAAGTCGAGGGTGTTTTTCGTCTGGATGCAAGGAATGAAGAGACGGCCTCGACAAACAGTCGAGGCCGTTTTTTTTCGTGGTTTTGCCGCGCGGCGTGGGCCGCGCGTGACGTTTTTGCGCATGGGAGTGCGACATGATTTCGGTACGTTTGCCTGACGGTTCGCAACGCCAGTACGAGGCCCCGCTCACGGTGGCGCAGGTCGCCGGCTCGATCGGCGCGGGCCTGGCCAAGGCCGCCCTGGCCGGTCGCGTCGATGGCAAGCTGGTCGATACGTCCTACCTGATCGATCGCGACGTGAGTCTTGCCATCGTGACCGACAAGGATGCCGACGGTCTCGACATCATTCGCCACTCGACGGCGCACTTGCTGGCCTACGCCGTCAAGGAGCTGTTCCCGGAGGCGCAGGTGACCATCGGTCCGGTCATCGAAAACGGCTTTTACTACGATTTCGCCTTCCATCGCGCCTTCACGCCGGAAGATCTCGAGGCGATCGAGAAGAAGATGCACGAACTCGCCAAGAAGGACGAGCCGGTCACGCGCGAGGTGCTCTCGCGTGACGACGCCGTGCGTCTGTTCATGTCGATGGGCGAAAAGTACAAGGCCGAGATCATCGAATCGATCCCCGCCACGGAGCAGATCGGCCTGTACCGCGAAGGCAAGTTCGTCGACCTTTGTCGCGGCCCGCACGTGCCGTCGACGGGCAAGCTCAAGGTTTTCAAGTTGATGAAGGTCGCCGGCGCCTATTGGCGGGGCGATGCCAAGAACGAGCAATTGCAACGCATTTACGGCACGGCCTGGACGAAGAAGGAAGACCAGGATGCGTATCTGCATATGCTCGAAGAGGCGGAAAAGCGCGATCACCGCAAACTCGGCCGTGCGCTGGACTTCTTCCACATGCAGGAAGAAGCGCCGGGTCTGGTCTTCTGGCACCCCAAGGGCTGGACGCTCTGGCAACAGGTCGAGCAGTACATGCGCCGCGTCTACCGCAACAACGGTTACCAGGAAGTGAAAGCGCCGCAGATTCTCGATCGCTCGCTCTGGGAAAAGTCGGGGCACTGGGAGAACTACAAGGACAACATGTTCACGACGGAATCGGAGAACCGCGCCTACGCGCTCAAGCCGATGAACTGTCCGGGACACGTTCTGATCTTCAACTCGTCGCTGCACAGCTACCGCGATCTGCCGCTGCGCTATGGTGAGTTCGGTCAATGTCACCGCAATGAGCCGTCGGGTGGTCTGCACGGCCTGATGCGCGTGCGTGGCTTCACACAGGACGACGGTCATATTTTCTGTACGGAAGACCAGATTCTCGAAGAGTGCGTGAATTACACGGCGCTGCTGCACGCCGTGTACAAGGACTTCGGCTTCACGGACATGATCTACAAGGTCGCAACGCGCCCCGAACATCGCGTGGGTTCCGACGAGAACTGGGACAAGGCGGAGTTCGCGCTGATGGAGTCGCTGCGTCGCTCGGGTTGCGAGTTCGTGATCGCCGAGGGGGATGGGGCATTCTACGGGCCGAAGATCGAGTACACGCTCAAGGATGCGCTCGGTCGCCAGTGGCAGTGTGGCACGATGCAGGTCGATTTCTCGATGCCGGAGCGCCTGGACGCCGAGTACGTGGCGGAGGACAACAGCCGCAAGCGCCCGGTCATGCTTCACCGCGCGATCCTGGGTTCGCTGGAGCGCTTTATCGGCATTCTGATCGAGCACCATGCTGGTGCAATGCCGGTCTGGCTGGCGCCGGAGCAGGTGATCGTGATGAATGTGTCGGAAAAAACCGCCGATTATGCCCAGGAAGTGACGAAAAAGTTGAAAGAACAAGGGCTTAGGGCTCGGAGCGATTTGCGCAACGAGAAAATTAGCTATAAAATACGCGAGCACTCGTTGCAGAAAGTTCCCTATCTCGTGGTAGTGGGGGACAAGGAGCAAGAGGGTAATACGGTAGCCGTGCGTGCCCGTGGCGGCGTGGATCTGGGTGTCATGCCCGTTGATGCGCTCATCGAACGTCTTGCGCAAGCGTGCGCAACGTTCCAATAACGCCTGTCGGACAGCGCGGCTAAATTTTTGACTTTTTTCGAGGATAAGCAACATCGCTACCGATAAGTCGCATCGCATCAACGGCGAAATCACCGCGCCCGAAGTGCGTCTAACTGGCGTTGACGGTGAGCAGCTCGGCATCATGAAACTCGCCGAGGCTTTCCGTCTGTCCGAAGAAGCTGACGTCGATCTGGTGGAAATCGCGCCGCAAGCGCAGCCGCCGGTGTGCCGCCTGATGGACTATGGCAAGTTCAAGTATCAGGAACAGAAGAAAGCGCACGAGAACAAGCTGAAGCAGAAGGTTGTTCAGATCAAGGAAGTCAAATTCCGACCTGGCACCGATGACGGTGACTACAACGTCAAGTTGCGCAATCTGAAGCGGTTCCTCGAAGAGGGCGACAAGACCAAGATCACGCTGCGTTTCCGCGGTCGTGAGATGGCTCACCAGGAAATCGGCGCTCGTATGCTGGAACGTCTGAAGACCGATCTCGAAGAGTTCGGCCAGCCGGAACAGATGCCGAAGATGGAAGGCCGTCAGATGATCATGGTCATCGCGCCGAAGAAGAAATAAGGTCGTGGCGGTGTCGAACGACACCGCCGGATCGTAGGAATTGCCGCGACTTCCCGCAAGAGAGGTCGCAGCGATACAGGGTGCTGTCCGACCCTGAAAATAAGTGATCCCGGGTTCTACAAGGGGCGCGAAATTGGCGTCACACCTGTGATCATGTTAAAAACCCCGGAGTTTTTCATGCCCAAGATGAAAACCAAGAGCGGTGCCAAGAAGCGCTTTCGCGTGCGTCCTGGCGGTACCGTCAAGCGTGGTCAGGCCTTCAAGCGTCACATTCTGACGAAGAAGACCACCAAGAATAAGCGTCACCTGCGCGGTGCCGTCGGCGTTCATGAGTCTGATCTGAACTCCGTACGCGCAATGCTGCCCTTCGCTTAAACCCCGACTTAGATAGGAGAGAAACATGCCTCGAGTCAAACGTGGGGTCACCGCACGGGCCCGCCATAAGAAAGTCATCGCTGCAGCCAAGGGTTTCCGCGGCCGTCGCAATAACGTCTTCCGCATCGCCAAGCAAGCGGTCATGCGCGCCGGGCAATACGCCTATCGCGATCGCCGCAACAAGAAGCGCGTTTTCCGTGCTTTGTGGATTGCGCGTATCAACGCAGGTGTGCGTCAGCACGGTATGACCTACAGCGTGTTCATCGCTGGTCTGAAGAAGGCCTCGATCGAACTCGACCGCAAGGTGCTGTCCGACATGGCCATCAACGACAAGCCGGCGTTTGCCGCGATTGTCGCTCAGGTGAAAGCCGCCGTCGCAGCCTAAGCTGTAGTTAGCGTATAGCGCGTTTTACCGCGCGCCATTCGCCAGGAGGGGGCTCTCATCGGAGCCCCCTTTTGTTTTTCGCCTGCCGCCTGCTTTTTCGTACGCTTTTTTGCTTGAACATGCGGCCATTCGACCGCCTAACTTGAGTCTGTAGCATATGGATCTGGAACTTATCGTCAGCGAAGCGCAGCGTGCGTTCGCCGCCGCTCCCGACGCCGCCGCGCTGGAAAACGAGAAAGCTCGCTTTCTTGGCAAGACCGGCCAACTGACCGAGTTGCTCAAGGGCCTCGGCAAGCTCGATCCCGAAGCACGCAAGACCGAAGGTGCGCGGATCAATGCGGCCAAGCAACAGATCGAAGGCGCGCTGCAGGCGCGCCGTCAGGCCATGGCCGACGCGCTGCTCGACGCGCGACTGTCCGCCGAAGCCATCGACGTTACCCTGCCCGGCCGAGGCCTGGGCGCCGGTAGCCTGCACCCCGTGCTCACCACCTGGGAGCGCGTCGAACAGATTTTCCGTTCCATCGGTTTCGACGTGGCCGACGGCCCCGAGATCGAAACCGACTGGTTCAACTTCACTGCGCTGAACAGCCCGGAAAATCACCCGGCCCGTTCGATGCAGGACACTTTCTACGTCGAGGGCAACGACGACGCCGGCAAGCCGCTGCTGTTGCGCACGCACACCAGCCCGATGCAGGTGCGCTACGCGCGCATGAACAAGCCGCCCATCAAGGTCATCGCGCCGGGTCGCACGTATCGCGTTGACTCGGACGCCACGCATTCGCCGATGTTCCACCAGGTCGAAGGCCTGTGGATTGCCGAAGACATCAGCTTTGCCGACCTCAAGGGCGTGTACACCGATTTCCTGCGCAAGTTCTTCGAGCGCGACGACATTCAGGTACGTTTTCGCCCGTCTTACTTCCCGTTCACCGAACCGTCCGCCGAGATCGACATGCAGTTCGAGACCGGCAAGAATGCCGGCAAATGGCTGGAGATCTCCGGTTCGGGTCAGGTCCACCCGACCGTGATCCGCAACATGGGCCTCGACCCGGAGCGCTTCATCGGCTTCGCATTCGGCTCGGGCCTGGAGCGTCTGACGATGCTGCGTTACGGCGTGCAGGATTTGCGCCTGTTCTACGAGAACGATCTGCGCTTCCTGCGCCAATTCATGTAATCGATGCCGAGGCCCCGGGCTGGCGCGCCAGATCGCTGCCGCCGGGCATTCGGAAGTGAAGTCTTAACTGCGAGCGAACTGATCCATGCAATTCTCTGAATCGTGGCTGCGTACCCTGGTCGACCCGGATTTGTCGACCGACGCGTTGGCGCATGCCCTGACGATGTCCGGGCTCGAAGTCGAGGAAACCAATCCCGTCGCCCCGCCGTTTACCGGCGTGGTGGTGGCCAAGGTGCTCGAGGTGTCGCGTCATCCGGATGCCGACCGTCTGAACGTTTGTCAGGTCGATGCCGGCACCGGCGAGACGCTCACCATCGTGTGCGGTGCGCCGAACGTGGCGCCGGGCATCAAGGTGCCGTGCGCCACGGTGGGTGCGGCGCTGCCGCCGGCGCAAGCCGGCGATGCGCCGTTCCAGATCAAGGTAGGCAAGCTGCGCGGCGTGCAGAGTTTCGGCATGCTGTGCTCGGCGCGCGAGCTCAAGCTCTCCGACGACCACGCCGGTCTGATGATCCTGCCGGAAGACGCGCCGGTGGGCATGAACATCCGTGAATATCTCGACCTCGACGACACGGTGTTCGTTGTCAAGCTCACCCCCAACAAGGCGGATTGCCTGTCGCTGCTCGGTGTGGCGCGTGAAGTTGCCGCCATCACCGGGGCGCCGCTCAAGGATCTGCCGGGGCAAGGTGCGCAGCCGGCCACGATTGCCGACACCTTGCCGGTGCGCATCAGCTCGCCGCAGGGCTGCGGACGCTTCGGTGGCCGCATCATCCGCAACGTGAATGCCGCCGCGCCGTCGCCTCGCTGGATGGTCGAGCGTCTCGAGCGCGCGGGGCAACGCAGCATCTCGGCGCTGGTGGACATCACCAACTACGTGATGCTCGAACTGGGGCAGCCGCTGCACGTCTACGATCTGAACCGACTGCAAGGCGGAATCGACGTGCGCTTCGGGCGTGCGGGTGAAACGCTCAAGCTGCTCAATGAACAGACCGTGGCGCTCGACGAAAGCGTGCTCGCCATCACTGACGCCAGCGGCCCGATCGGTCTTGCCGGCATCATGGGGGGCGATTCGACCAAGGCCGGTTTGCAGACGCAGAACATCTTCCTCGAGGGCGCCTTCTTCTTCCCGCAGGCCATTCAGGGCCGTGCGCGCAAGTACAACTTCACCAGCGATGCGTCGCACCGCTTCGAGCGCGGCGTGGACTTCGCCGGCAACGTACGTGCGCTGGAGCGTGCCACGCAACTGGTGCTCGAAATCTGCGGCGGCCAGGCCGGTCCCCTGGAAGACCAGGTCGCGCAGCTGCCCGAGCGCGCACCGGTGAAGATGCGTGTCGCAAGAGCCGTCAAGATCCTGGGTGTACCGGTCTCGGAGCAGGAGATGAGTGCCATCTTCACGCGCCTTGGCTTGCCGTTCACGCTGGAAGACGGTGTGTTCGAGGTCGCTCCCCCGTCGTATCGTTTCGACATCGAGATCGAAGAAGACCTGATCGAGGAAATCGCGCGCATTTACGGCTTCGACCGTATTCCGGCCAATCCGCCGGTGGCCGCGAGCGAGATGCGCCCGACGAACGAAGGTCGTCGCTCGCAGCATGCCGTGCGGCATGCCGTGGCGGCGCGCGATTATCACGAGACGGTCGGCTTCAGCTTTGTCGACATGGAGTGGGAAGCCGACTTCGCCGGCAACGACAATCCGATCAAGCTGCTCAACCCGATCGCCAGCCACCTCGCGGTGATGCGCTCCACGCTGATCGGCAGCCTGATCGCGACCGCGCGCTACAACCTGAACCGCAAGGCCTCGCGCGTGCGCGTGTTCGAGATCGGTCGCACCTATCATCGCGACAATTCGGTGGCGTCGGGCGAACTGAGCGTTGCCGGCTACCGCCAGCCGCTCACCGTCGCCGCGCTCGCCTATGGCCCGGCGCTCGAGGAACAGTGGGGCGCCCCCGCGCGTCAGGTGGACTTCTTCGACGTGAAGGGCGACCTCGAGGCATTGCTGGCACCGCGCACGGCGCGTTTCGTGAAGGCCGAGCACCCGGCATTGCACCCGGGACGCAGTGCTGCCATCGAAGTGGACGGCAAGCGCGTCGGTTTCATTGGCGAGTTGCATCCGCGGTGGCAGCAGAAATACGACCTGCCGCATGCGCCGGTGCTGTTCGAGATCGAGGCCGAGGCACTGTTCGCCCGCGATGTCGCGAGCTACGAGGAAATCTCGAAGTTCCCGCCGGTCACGCGTGACATTGCGCTGGTCGTCGATCAGTCGCAGCCGGTGCAGGGATTGCTCGATGCCATGCTCGCGGCACGCCAGGACGATCCGGCATGCAGCATCGTGCAAACGGTGCGGCTGTTCGACGAATTCCGGCCGAAGGCCGGTGCCCCGTCGGGCTCGCTGGGCGCGCAGGACAAAAGCGTGGCGTTTCGTGTTACTCTGCAAGACCCCTCGGGTACGTTGCAGGACGAGACGGTCCAGGGCGCCATTAACGCACTGGTAAAACGGGTAGAAGGGTTCGGCGCGCGCTTGCGCGGTTGAGGCCCGGTAGAAATCCGGTTGCGAGTGGGTTATCGCACTGTCATCGCCATCGCGTGGGACGTATGAACGAAATGAATCCTGGTGAATTTGAAGCCATGCTCGCAGCGCAGCGCATCGCGCTGGGCCGCAGCGAAATGAACGAGGTCTCGACCGAAGCGCCGACGCTGACGAAGGCCGAACTGGCGGAGTTGCTGTTCGAACACGTCGGTCTGAACAAGCGTGAAGCGAAGGATATGGTCGAGGCGTTCTTCGAATCGATTCGCGATGCGCTTGAATCGGGTGACAGCGTCAAGCTTTCCGGCTTCGGCAACTTCCAGTTGCGCGACAAGCCGCAACGACCGGGTCGGAATCCGAAGACTGGTGAGGCCATCCCGATCGCCGCGCGTCGCGTCGTCACCTTTCACGCCAGTCAGAAGCTCAAGTCGATGGTGGAGTCTGGCGTTCTGAGCAAGTAAATCCCGGCCGCCGCATTCTGTGGCGGCCGCTGGTTTTTCGTCCGCAATTTAACCGTCGTCCCATTCTGCTCGCGCTGCGATGGATCACGTTGCCTTGCCGCCGATTCCCGCCAAGCGTTACTTCACCATTGGTGAGGTGAGCGAGCTGTGTGGCGTCAAGCCTCACGTCCTGCGCTATTGGGAGCAGGAGTTCACGCAGCTGCGTCCGGTCAAGCGGCGGGGTAATCGACGGTACTACCAACATCACGAAGTCCTGCTCATCCGGCGTATCCGGGAGTTGCTCTACGAGCAGGGGTTCACCATCAACGGCGCCCGCAACCGGCTGGAGGCCGATTCGCCGCGCGGTGCGAGAGCGTCAGGCGTGGCCGGTGCGACGGGGCAGGGCGAGTCGACCCAGGACACCGCGACGGCCGAGCCCGCTCTCGATGTTGGCGATCTGCGCCGGCGTCTCGAATCGATCATCGATCTGCTCAAGTCCTGAGCCGCCGACCGGCCGGCGGCCTTCCCGTGTCCGCAACCTCGGGATTGTCCCAATGCGGCACTCGCCGAACTGTCCGTAATCCGAGATATGACACGCTGCAAGGCGGGCTGGCGCTCGTCCGTTCGGATGGGCCCGACGATTCCTTCGACCAAGAAGGGCGGAGACGACTTCCGGGGGCGCGGCGATTGCCTTACACTTGCCGGAAACAGGGGCACCTGTCAGCGATGCCTTTCCGGATCCTTATGACAACCGGGCCATCACAGACCTCTTTTGCGCGGGGGCGCGAAGGCTGAAAGGATCTCCACCTATGGCGGAACCGAGCACGGCGGAAATGCGACACGGTCGTTGGACAACGTCCTATCGCTCGATCGTCGCGATCCTGATTTTCGGTTTGCTGATCCTGATCCTGCTTTGGACGGCGGTGCTTTGGCGCGTCTCCATCGAGTACAAGGCGATTCTTCGCGACGCGGCGGCGTCGGCCTCGACCGTGGCATCCGCCCTCGAGCAGCAAACGCTGCGCGCGATTCGCCAGGTCGACCAGACCACCCGTTTCGTGAAGTACGAGTACGAGCACCGTCGCGGCGAATTCGATCTGCATCGAACGCTCAGCGAGGGCATCGTTGCCGACCGGTTCATGGTGCTCGTGAGTCTGGCGGATGCCAATGGCGATGTGTTCGCCACCACGCTGCCGGATGCCGCACGTGTGAACATCGCCGATCGCGAGCATTTCCGGGTGCATTTGCAGAGCGCGAGCGATGGCCTGTTCATCAGTCATCCCGTGTTCGGTCGCGTATCGCGCAAATGGGTGCTCCAGTTCACCCGGCGACTGAATCGCCCGGACGGCTCGTTCGCGGGCGTGGTCGTCGTGTCGCAGGAACCGAGCTACTTCACCAGCGATTTCTATACCAATGCCGTGCTCGGCCAATTCGGCCAGATCGCCGTGATCGCGGACGATGGTGCGTTGCTCGCGCGCAGCACGGGCGCGAGCGTGGCGATCACCGGCACGGGCGAGCTGCCGCCGTTCACGCCGGAGCAGCGAATGTCAGGCGTGCAGCGCGATCCCATCGACGGCATCGAACGCATCGTGGCGTACCGCCATCTGCGCGACTATCCATTGGCCGTGCAAGTGGGACTGTCGATGGACGAGGAACTGGCGGAGTACCGCCATGTCGAGCGGGTTTATCTGACGATGGCGACGTTCGTGTCGGTCGCGCTCGTGGTTTTCTTCGGGATGATCGCGTACCTCATGCAGCGCCTCATTGGCCGGGATCAACAGCTCACGCGGCTCATCTCGTACGATGCCCTCACCGGATTGCCGAATCGATATGCGCTGATGGAGTCGCTGCGCCGGGCGCTTTCCACGACAACTCGCGTGGGCAAGGTTGCGCTGCTGCACATCGATCTCGACAACTTCAAGAGCGTGAACGACACGCTCGGTCATGCGCAGGGCGACGACATCATCCGACAGGTCGCCGAGCGATTCGCGCCGCGCATGCCCGCCGAGGCCATGCTCGCACGTTTTGCCGGCGACGAGTTCATGGTGCTGCTCGAGGGCGACGATGCGCCGGCGCAAGCCGAACCGCTCGCCAACACCTTGCTCGCTTCGCTCAAGGCGCCGATGGTTGCCGACGGCACGTCGTTCGCCCTGCACGCGAGTATCGGCGTCGCGTTCTGGTCGAAGCCGGACGAAACCGAAGCCGATCTCATCAAGAAGACGGACCTGGCGATGTACTCGGCGAAGGAGGCCGGCAAGAGCACCGTGCATGTCTATACCCAGGAGATGACGTATCCGGCACACCAACTGGTCGTGTGGGAGCGTCAGATGGAACAGGCGCTGGCGAACAACGAGTTCTTCCTCGCGTACCAGCCCATCATCGCGCTTGGCGCCGATTGCGTCTGCGGCATGGAGGCGCTGATCCGCTGGCGCCATCCCGAGCGCGGTGTGCTCGCGGCGGGCGAGTTCATCCCACTGGCCGAGACCACCGGGCAGATCGTGGCGATCGGCGAGTTCGCGCTCACCCAGGCGTGCCGTCAACTGGCGGCCTGGCGCGGCACGCCGATGGCGTCGCTGAAGCTGGCGGTCAACGTGTCGTCGGTACAGTTCTGGCGCGGCGACATTGGCGAACTGGTGGAGCGTCTGATCAAGGCTTACGAGATCGAGCCGAATCGCCTCGAACTGGAAATTACCGAATCGGTGATGATCAAGAACCCGGCGCTGGTGGAAATGAAGATCCAGCAATTCAAGCGGGCGGGCGTGCGCATCGCGCTCGACGATTTCGGCACGGGGTATTCATCGTTGTCCTATCTGACGCGTTTCCCAGTCGATACGCTCAAGGTCGATCGCTCGTTCGTCGAATCGATTCCCGATTCCTCGCGCTCGTGTCTCATGATTTCCAATATCGTCAATATTGCGCGTTCGCTCGGGATCGAGCTGGTTGTCGAGGGGGTGGAGAATGACCGGCAATTGGATTGGTTGCGCCATTTCGTTCCGCTTTGTGCGCAGGGTTATCTATTCTCCCGGCCGGTGGAAATCGGGCAAATGGATTCGGTAATCGAACGGTTTGGGATTTGCCAATAAAGCAGTTGAAATCCAAATACCATGTATTCGCCTAGTTAATAGATTAAATAGGGCTTCAGAATAAATCGATTGCTTGCTGGTTTTTCGTGCGGATCGACCGTCGGAGTGCTATAGAATCACGAGGTTATCGCGACGCATGTGCGCCCGCGTCAAACGGGACGGAGCCGGGCGTGGCGGGGCGTCAACAGCCGGCAATTGTCAGGGTGGACCATTGCCGGGTAGTCAGGATCCGAAGGCGCGGGGCGCGACAAGCCGGGGATCGGGAACGAGGAAAAGGGTTCGACGCGCAGACCAGAATTGGCAGACATACGCCGGCACCACGAATGCCGATCGCGACCAGTGATGCTGTCCGGGGAAGATGACAGAAACGCGATTCGAAAGAGGCGATGCCCTTGCCAACGTAACAAGTGAAAAATAATAGAACGAGCGTTTGATTTTCGGAATGAGGATAAGGCATTGGCTTTATGCCGCCTGTCTCTCGGCTGGCGTGCTGGTCGCCTGCTGGGTCGCGGCGGACCGAACCGCCACGTCGCTGGTCGGCGACAAGCTTGCGCAGAGTGTCGACGCCGGGCAAATGGTGGCCGATCGGGTTGCCGACGGCATGGTTCACGCGATCAATACTGATCTGGCGATGGTGCGGGCCATCCCCTCGACCTTCGCCGAGGTGGATCTGCTGCGCGATGTGCTGCGTGCGTCGCAGGACGGCGGCCCGTCCCCCGATACGGTCATGCGCGCCAACGAGTTTCTGCGCGGCGCGCAGGGCTACTTCGGCGTGGACCGCATCTGGGTGATCGACGCGCATGGCGTTTGCGTGGCGGCCAGCAACTTTCGCGATACGCCGTCGCCGGTCGGCCAATCGGTGGCCGGTATGCCGTACGTGAGCCGTGCATTGCTTGGCGGGCGTTACGAGGGTTACGCCGCAGGTTGGGAGCCCCGGTCACCCGGTCTCTATTTCAGTGCGCCCGTATACCGCGACGGCGAGCTGATCGGCGTGGTAATGACGAAAATCGGGCTACTGCGCCTGCGTCACTGGGTCGGCAGCGGCGAATCATTCATCACCGACGGCAATGGCGTGGTGATCATGAGCCACGAACCGCGCTTCGAAAATCGCTTCGCGCTCGATGGCAAGCTCGGTTCGTTGACCGACGACGAGCGCCTGGCCCTGTATCAGCGTCAGGCGTTTGCCCGCATGCCGATTTCGCAATTCCGGCGCGCCCCTGGGCGCGCGAACGCCTGGGTGCCGCAGGCGCTGCTCGAGCGCATGTCGGCGTTCGACGACCAGCCCAAGCCGTTTGTAATCGCATCCAGGCCGAGTTCCAGCAACGACCTGATCGTCTACGCGGTCGAGGGCGTCGATGCCTGGGAGGCGCTCACGCGCCAGCACGCGAAGGACTTGGCGCTGTGCTTTCTGCTGTACCTGGGCGGCGCGGTCATCCTGGCGCTCGGCGGATGGATCTACTGGCGCGAGCGGGTTCAACACCGCCAGGTGCGCCAATCCAACGAAGCATTGCGCGCCGCGAATCATCAACTGGCATTCGAGGCCAGTTACGACGAACTGACCGGCAGCCTCACGCGTCGTTACTTCTTCCATCGCTTCGAGCAATTGCTGGAGGCGGCGCAGCGCAAAAACGAGCCGATGAGTCTCATCGTGGCCGATCTCGACCACTTCAAATCGATCAACGACACGTACGGTCACGCGATCGGCGACCAGGTCCTGTGCCGGTTCGTGCTGGTGTGTTCGTCGACGCTGCGTGGCGACGATCTGATCGGTCGGATCGGTGGCGAAGAGTTCGCGATCCTGCTGCCCGGGGCGAGCGAGCGCGATGCGCTGCGCGTGGCCGATCGGATTCGAGAGCGCTGCAAACGCGAATCTGTGGAAGGCAGCGAACCGCCGCTGCGTTTTTCGTCGAGCTTCGGCATCACGGAGTGGCAGGACGAAGACTCGCCGATGAACATGGTCGAGCGCGCCGACATGGCGTTGTATCGCGCGAAACGGGCCGGGCGAGACCGTTGCTGGGTGTTCTGAAGTCTGCGCGCGCCCCGGGCGCGTGAGAGGCGTCGAGGCGTCGCCGTGAATCTCGGCGCGGCCGCCTTGCTTGCCGACGCCGCTGCAAGCACAACTCCCATGTGGTTACCAATGTCACGTTTGGTAACCAAAGAGCTATGCCTTCCCGCGCATTTCAGCGGAACTTCCGTGTCTAATTCGTCAAGCCGCGCGGTGGTGACCGACTTGCCGTCAACCTTTGCCGCGCAAGACTCGACATCCAAACTGCGGGAGACATTATCGTGAAACGTTTACTCATGCTGGCGGGCGGGGTTGCCGTCGCCATGACGATGGCCGGCTGCGTGGCCGTGCCTTATGGCGCGCCGGCGTATGGCAATGCCTACTACGACAACTATGGCTATGCGCCGGGCTATGCCGTGGCACCGGCCCCGGTGGTGACATTCGGCGTCTCGGGAAGTTATTACCGTGGCGATTACGACCGTGGCTGGCGGGGACGCGGTGGGCGCGGCTGGGGCTGGCGTCATTGACAGCGGTGACATGCGTCGCCGTGTCGGCAGCAAAATCGTAACAGACGGAACCGCGGCGCAACGCAGGCGAGCGCCGCGGCCGCGATCAGAACTCCGACAGCGCGAAGTCGGCCTTGGAGACGTCACATTCCGGGCAACGCCAGTCGTCGGGTACGTCGCTCCAGCGGGTGCCGGGCGCGAGGCCGTCGTTCGGCGCGCCTTCGGCTTCGTTGTAGATCCAGCCGCAGATCAGGCAGATCCAGTTCTTGAATTCGGTGGGAGTGTCCAGCGTGGTGGTCATGATGTCGGGTCAAGGGGAAAACTTTCGCGACCCGCATTGTAAGGCACGCGCCGGTTGGCGCCGGCGCGCGCATGCGGTGTTTCTGCTCACCAGTGGATCTGATTGAGGAAGATCGGTGCCATCTGGGCAAGTGAGTTGAGCAGCGACATGGCGGTGTCGCGATGGGACACCTCCTTCCACAACCGGCTTTCCTTGATGACCCGGTCGCGATCTTCCGCGGTTTTCACGTCGGGCGAACGCAGTGTCTTGATCAGATCGATGACGGACGCGCGGTCAACGGTTTCCGTGACCGAGTGGTGCGCGAGCAGATCGTCGAGATGCAAGCGTTCCGCTTCCGTCCCGGTCGTCGCCGACGACGGATCAGGCGTTGCAGCAGGCACGGACGGCTTGTCGGATTGGGTCATACGAGTCGGTCTCCCGAAAGTCACTGGAAAGCGAGACGGCGCAGCATGTGAAAGCCGGCGAGGCTCCCGCGTCATGCATGGCGAGGTATCGCATGTCTCCATCATAGGCCGAATCCCATGCGCTGCGAACCCTGCAATCCCGGGGAGCGACACCTCGACGCACATCCCTGCCTGACAGGTCGGTGCCGTGTCAAAGCCGTGACGCGGCGGCACAGAAGCCTGACCAGACGTCAAGCGCAAAAAATTTATCCAGGGTTGATGCCGAAACGGGCAATCCTCTTGACAGCCTGTGCCTGTGGGCGTTTCGAGAGGAGGGTAGCGGGTTATCCAGTGGGTTATCCACAGAAGCTGTGGGTAACTCGCCATCGACACATCGGGCGCCGACCGTGTCGATGGGATGACCTGTGCGTGACACGTCATCCTCCCCGGCTGGGCGTTACATCAGCGAAGCAGTGGACGCAACATGAGCAAGGCGAAGAATAGCGCGACCCCCACCGGCAGCAGTCCGGTAAAGAACGCCGGCCACGGCGCACGACCGCGGCGACGGGCGCCGAATGACGAGATCAGTCCGGCGCAAAGACAGAGCACGCCCACGGCCCAGGTCGGGTTCGGGTGCTTCAGCACCCAGGCGGCAGCAGCCAGCAATCCGAACCAAGCCAACGGTAAAGCGCCCGGCGGCGGCGGGGTGACGCCAGCGGGTTTGGCTTGCGTTCGCGGGGCGGCCGGGTTCGTATTGTCGGGCAGATCGGGGCGTTTGTCGGGCATCGGGATTCCGGAAATGCGCGCGTGACGGGGGTGTCTCGCGAAAGCCGCAGCATAGCAAACGTGAAGGCCCCATGCTCAGGAGGTATGCCTGGGCAAGCCCGGCGGTGAAGGATGGAGGAACGCCGCGGACGCGATGGAGGCGACGGAGGCGGGTCGCGTGTCCATCGCCGGGGCACGGACATGCCAGACCGAGGTGGGATCGCTGATGCGGGTCGGTGCGAACGCGGGAGGCGTGGCGCAGCGATTATCCAGATCGACATATTGCCTGAGGCGCCGAACGTCCCGAACGTCCGGCGCATTGAGGCCGAGTGGCGCGACGAGCGCGTCAGCGGCGGCGCCGGACGGCAGGTGTACGGCAACGCAGGGCTGATGAAAGAGGTCGACCGGCGTCGGGCCGGCGGGTATCGACTGGGCGCGCACACTCGCGGAACCGATCGCCAGTATCAGGGCTCCGACCATGAGGCCGAGGCGCGAAGCGTTGGCGCAGGGGGCGTCGGCTACATGACGAATGTCATGGCACGGGGAACGCTCAAGGTGTCTCGGCGGCATGGTTCGCTCCGTCGGGGCGGACGTTGACGATCGCGACGTCGCGCCTCGCGAGGAGGACGCCGCGTGTTCGCACATTCGCAAGCCAATTTCATGCCGGAGTGCGCAAGCCAATGATTTTCTTGGGAATTTGTTATTGTCCGGCGCGCGTTTGCCGATCGGCCTGCGGGAGATGTTGCAGTTCCGAAACGTGCAGCCGAGAATCGACCCAACCGCCATTCGATGCGAAATGGCATTCTCCGATGCGCCAGATACTGTATATAATTACAGTATCCTCCTCTACGGCGAGACAGAACCTCACATGAAAGCCAATTACTCCATCGCCGACATCGAGCAGGCGATCAACTACTGGACGAGCCATCAGGCAGCGGACAGCAACCTGTCATTGTGCAAGTCGGCCCGCGCGCTCGCCAACGTGTACGGCGAGATGATCTACCGGCGTGCGACGAGCGTTGCGGCCGAATCGCTCAATGCCGAGCAGAGTCAGGCCCTCGAGACGGCCCTGCACCAGATGGAGCTGGGCCTCGCGCCGTGATCCGGACGCGGCACGGTCGCGCGAATGGTGCGCAACGCCGGCGGGACCATCGCGACCCTCATGATGAAAGGGGGGGCGACGCGAGCCGCATGGACCAGCGCTCCAGCCAGCGCTCCAGATCCCCGGCGGACAGGGCGGGCGAGAACAGATACCCTTGGCCGACGCGGTAGCCTTGCGCAACGAGCACATCGCGCTGGGTCTCGTCTTCGACCCCCTCGGCCACCACGGTCAGGTGCAAGCTGTGGCCGATGCCGATGATGGCGCTGGTCAACGCGCGCACCGTTTCGTCGCGCGTGATGTCATGCACGAAGCTGCGGTCGAGCTTGAGCTCCGACACGGGCAGACGTCGCAGATAGCCCAGACTCGAATACCCGGTGCCGAAGTCGTCCATCGACATACGCACGCCCATCGCGTGCACTTCGTCGATAATGCGCAGCGTGCTCGGGTTGTGATCCATCAGCACGCTTTCCGTGATCTCGATGGCCAGGCACGACGGCGGCAATCCGTGATCGGCCAGCGCCTGCGCAATGGTGCGCGGCAGTTCGTGATCGTGGAAGTTGGTGGGCGACAGATTGACCGACACGTTCGCGATGCCTACACCGCGACGGCGCCAATCGGCCAGTTGCCGGCAGGACTCACGCAGCGTCCACGTACCGAGCTCCCCGATCAGCCCGCATTCCTCCGCCAGCGCGATGAAGCGTGACGGCGGCACGTCGCCGTATTGCGGATGAGGCCAGCGCGTCAGCGCCTCGGCACCGTACACGGTCTCGTCGAGCAGGTTGATCTGCGGTTGGTAGAACAGTTGCAGTGTTCCGCGGCGCAGGGCCTCGCGCATGGCGGTTTCCAGCTCGAGCCGCTCCTGCGCGTGAATGTTCATGTCCTCGCTGAAGAACCGAACGCTGCCGGGGCTGGTCATCTTCGCCTGATACATCGCCATGTCCGCGCGTTGGAGCAGGATATCGAATTCCCTGCCGTGGCTCGGATACAGGCTGATGCCGAAGCTGCCGGACGGTGCGAGGGTCACCCCGTCGACCTGGCAGGGTGCGTTGAGCGCGCTACGCATACGCTCGATGGCGATGTCCAGGCGCTCGGGGTCGCATTCGGTGAGCACGGCCACGAACTCGTCGCCCGACAGGCGCGCCACGATGTCCGCGCCGCGCAGCGCGCGACGCAGACGCTGCGCGATGGTGCGCAGCAGAACGTCGCCCGCCTGATGGCCCAGCGAGTCGTTGACCTGCTTGAATCGGTCCAGGTCGATGAAGATGACGGCCATGCGCGTGCTCAATTCCGTCGCGCTGGCGATGGCCTGCGCCGCGAGCACGTTCAGCATGCTGCGATTGGGCAGGCCGGTGAGGCTGTCGGAGAACGCCAGCTGGCGGATGCGCGTGCGCGACTCGTCGCGCTCGAAGGCCAGCTTGCAAAGATGCACGCACACGTCTACGAGGCGCTCGTGCAGCGCGTCGGGACCGCGCGGCGTACGGTAATAGAAGGCGAGCACACCGAGCACACGTCCATCGTTGGCGATGATCGGCATGGACCATGACGCAGCCAGTCCGAACTCGGCGGCCATGTCGCGGAAATTGGCCCAGCGCGGATCCGTGGCGATATCGGTCACGACGACCGGTCGCGCCTGAAACGCCGCGGTGCCGCAGGTGCCCACGTTCGGGCCGATGGCCAGGCCGTCGATCATCTGATGGTAACGCGCGGGCAGGCTCGGTCCCGCTTGCGGACGCAACCGTCCTTCGGCGTCGACCCGAACGACCGAGGCCATGACTTCCGGGGCGATCTGTTCGAGTTCGCGGCAAACGAGCGTGAGCACTTCCACGAGGGGCGCATCGCGCACCATGGCGGCGAGCGCCTTGTGCTGGAGCACTTCCTGAATCTTCGACTGCGTGATGTCCGTGAACAGCACCACGGAATGCGCGAGTTCGCCGTTCGCGTCGAGAATCCTGTTGGTCACCATCGACACCCACAGCGGTTGATGCTGCGCCGTGCGCACGAGCACTTCGCAATGGCAACTTCGGCCATCGCGGGCGGAGAGCATGCACCCGACCAGCGCCTGCTTGACGTCCACGGCCGCCGCGCCGTCGGACGGCTCATCGGTCGACATCGCACCGAACGAATTGCCGACCGACTGACCCACGACATCCTCGGCCGCATAGCCGAACATGCGCGTGAAGCCGGCATTGACATAGCAGACTGTGCTTTGCGCGTCTGTGATCAGCACCGCGTTGTCGGTCTCGTCGACCCCGAGCGAGAGCAGATGCAGACGCGCGTCGTCGGCCGCCTGGCGCGCCACGCGTGCCGTCACGTCGACGGTCAGCTTGATGACGAAGGCAAGCTCGCCGGCGTCGTCGAATACGGGGTTGTAGGTGGCCTCGAGCCAGATGGGCTGTCCATCGCGTCTGCGGCGGCAGACCTGTCCGGTATGGGAGCGCCCGGAGCGCAGGACTTGCGTGAGCGCGTCGCCGCAGGTCGGGTCGTCCGGTGCGCACAGCAGCGTATGGGGTTGACCGAGCAGTTCGTCGCGGGTGTAGCCGAACTCGCCGAGCAGCTTGTCGTTGACGCCGACGATGATGCCGTCCGGCGTCAGCGTGAGCATGCCCAGCGAGTGATCGAGCGCCGCGAGCAGCGCCTCGCGTCCGGGCGTGGGATTGGCGCCGGCGGTGGACGGTGAACCGCGCACGACCATCGAAAGGACCTCCTCGGACGTCCTGTGGACATTGTCGGATGTGACTGGGGCTGACACGCCAAAAAACGCTTTCAAGTATAGCGACCTGCAACGGCAGGCTCACGTGGGAGAAACCGGGAGAGCGTCACGGGGGTGACGCCGCCCCGGGCAGCGGGCGATCGGCGCAGTGGGGCGCCGATTGCCACGTTTTCAGCGGGTCGGACGGCCTCGGGTGGCCATGGGCAAACTCGGAAACAATGTCTCGAACGAAGGCGAACGAAGGCGAACGGGCCTGGACGGCCTCAGGCGCCCCTGACGCGAATGCGCACCCCGTCAACCGAAACGGTCTGGCCGGCGCGGATCTTGCAGGTCTTGCGGGTCTCGATCCGGCCGTCGACGCTCACCGCGCCATTGGCCACCATGACCTTGCCCGCACCGCCGGAATCCACCACACCGGTGAGTTTGAGAAGATCGTTCAGCGCGACGAATTCGCCGGTCAATTCAAAAGTAACGTTTTGCATGATGGTGCGGATACTACGTAAAAACCCAACGCGCGTCGACAGCCGCCGCGCATCGTCCGGGTGCCGCTGAATTGGAGGGCGAGGAAGGTCGAACCTATCGCTCGAGCACATGCTCGATCCGGCGGTCCGGAATCAGCCACACGGCGGCGACCAGCGCATACAGCGCGAGCGACACTTCCGGTATCACGAACGCCAGTCCAATGGCCACGGCATAGACGAGTACCGACATCTTGCCCTTGAAGTCGCGGCCCAGCGCGGCGGCCAGCTTCGTGTTGCCGCCCTCGCCATGCACCGCGAGCAACGCGCGCGTGAGGATGTAGTACGCGACGGCCGCCATGAACAGGACCACGCCGTAGAGCGCCGTCGGCCACGCGGTGAAATGATTCTCGCCAAGCCAGTGAGTGACGAACGGAATCAGCGAAAGCCAGAACAGCAGGTGCAGGTTGGCCCAGAGCACGCCGCCCGAGACTCGCTGCACGACGTGAAAAAGGTGGTGATGGTTGTTCCAGTACAGTCCCACGTAGACGTAACTCAGGATATAGGTGAGGAACGTCGGCGCGATCGGCAACAGATCGGCCAGCTCGCTGCCATGCGGCGCTTTCATCTCCAGCACCATGATCGTGATGATGATGGCGATTACGCCATCGCTGAAGGCTTCCAGTCGGCTCTTGCCCATGCGTGTCCAGGTGCTTGCGGATCGAGGATAGGTATTACAGCGTCGGTATTACAGCGCGGCCACGCGGTTGCGCCCGGCCTGCTTTGCGGCATACAGCGCGCGGTCGGCGCGTTGGAGCACCGTGCCGAACTCGGCGTCGTCGGGTGCGAGACCGCCCACGCCAATGCTCGCGGAGAAGCGTATCGGTGCATTGGGGCCGGGCACGCTAGCACCGCCAATGGCCGTGAGCAATCGCTCGGCTGCCTGCATGGCGCGTTCGGCATCGGCGTCGGGCAGCAGCACCGCGAATTCCTCGCCCCCCAGCCGTCCGATCACGGTGTCCTTGCGCAGCGTGGCGCGCAGCACCACCGTCAGTTCGACAATGACGCGGTCGCCGACGGCATGCCCCCAGGTGTCGTTGATCGCCTTGAAGTGATCCAGGTCGAGCATCAGCACGGCCAGCCGGCGCTGCTGTGCCCGGGCTGCCGCGAACTGGCGCTCGGCCTGCAGGAGAAACGCGCGGCGGTTCAGCGCGCCGGTGAGCGCGTCGCGCATGGCCATGTCGCCGAGCACCTGATTGACCCGGCGCAGTTCCAGCTCGTCGACGACCAGCGCCGACAGGTCGGCGAGCAACGCGCGTTTCTCGTCGTCGAGCGTGCGCGGTTTGCGATCGATCACGCATAGCGTGCCAAGGCGATGCCCCTGTGGCGTGCGCAGCGGGGCGCCCGCGTAGAAGCGGATGTTCGGTTCGCCCACGACCAGCGGGTTGTCCGCGAAGCGACGGTCCGCGCGGGCGTCGGGTACCACCAGGACTTCGTCGTCGAGAATCGCGTGGGCGCAGAACGCCATGGAGCGCGGTGTCTGTTCGGCTTCCAGGCCCTGACGGGCCTTGAACCACTGGCGCGACTCGTCAATTAGCGAGACGAGCGAGATCGGTGTGCCGAGCACGTACGACGCCAGCCGCACGATGCGGTCGAACGCGGGTTCGGGCGGGGTGTCGAGAATCTCGTAGCGACGCAGGGCGGCGAGGCGCTCGGCCTCGTCCGGATGGGAGTGGAAATTCAGGGGATCTGTCAATGTCGACACTCGATCGATAGCCTCCGTGACGCCGTCAATTCTGCCGCGCCCGCCCTCGCTTGGCAATCGCGGCGCCGTCGAACGTGCCGCCCCCGGCACGTGGCCCGTCTGCCACAGCGCCTGAGCGGCCAGCCGCTCGTCCTCGGGGGAGGGGGGCAAATGCCCGGCGTCGGCCGGGGCGCAAAGGGCGAGTGTCATGGCTTGACTTCGAACGCTTCGCCGGTCTCGAAGAAGTTGCCGCCGGCAATGTAGTGCAGGCTTCGCAATCCTCCCGATCCGCCCGATCCGGCGGATTCACCGGTCGCACCGGTCGCACCGGTCTCATCGGTCCCGAACTGCCAGCGTCCGTCGCGAAAGGCGCGCGGATCGGCCCAGGCCGCCACGACTTCGCCGAGAAACAGATCGTAGCGCTCCTGGTTGTGCGGCTCCGGAATCACGCGGCATTCCAGCCATGCCAGGCAGCCCTCGATGAGCGGCGCCCCGATCTGCGAACCGCTGAACGCCCGCACCCCGGTACCCGGGGCGAACTTGTCGGTATCGCGCCCGGAGATCGAGCCGACCGCGAGTGTCTCGCGTGCGATGGCGCGTGCCGGCACGTTCAGCGAGAACTCGCCCGAGGCGTCGACCAGCTCACGCGTGAGCGTATTGCGATCGATGACGACGGCGATCTTCGGTGGGGAAAAGTCCACCGGCATCGACCAGGCGGCGGCCATCACGTTCCGGCGCCCGGCATGGGCGCTGCCCACGAGCACGGTCGGGCCGTGATTGAGCAGCCGGTAGGCTTTGGGGAGTGCGACGGGCAGACGTTCGGTCATGATGGGCGCTCGGCAGGCGAAGTAAAGGATCAGGCGGCCCATGATAGCGCGCATCGGCACGCTGCCGGCGGCGCTTGACGCGACGGCTGACATCCGAAAAAGGCGGCCCGCAGGGTGAGCTGCGGGCCGTACAAACGGCACGGTGCGGGGAGCGCGTGCCGGATCAGATGTGCTCGCAGTATTTCATGCGTTCGTCCCAGTCCGGTCCCCATGCGCGTGGGATGGCATCACCCCGGTCGCCCCGATCGCCCCGATCGCCCTATACTGAGGCGCATGTCCGGGGGGGGGGGTCTGTATTTGGCCGCCGTCTCCGGGAGCACCCCAACGGTTGTCATTGCCAACGGGAGGGCGGGGTATGCGCCGATCTCAGTCGTCGAGCGCGGGGCAGCGCGATTTGCTGACGGGCGGCACGCCCGAGGACGCGAACGTCCCGCAGCATGCCGGGTCGGGGCGCGGCATGGCGCGCACCGGTGCCAACGTCTACGTCGGCACGGCCTCATGGACCGACAAATCGCTCATTGCCTGCAAGCGCTTTTATCCGCCCGGACATACGTCGGCCGAGGCGCGCCTGCGCTACTACGCCAGCCGCTTTCCGATGGTCGAGGTCGACAGCAGTTATTACGCCATGCCGTCGGCCGTCAATGCGCAGCTCTGGGTCGGGCGCACGCCCGCGGCATTCGTGTTCAACATCAAGGCGTTCCGCCTGCTGACCGGCCATCAGACGCCGCGTATCGCGTTTCCGAAAGACCTTCAGCCCGAACTGCCGCCGGGCGGCGGGCCGAACGTCTACTACAAGGACATGCCCGACGCGCTCAGGGACGAGATCTGGCGGCGCTATCTCGAAGCGCTTGCCCCGTTGCGTCTGGCCGGCAAGTTGGGGTTGGTCCACTTCCAGTTTCCGCCGTGGCTCACCGGCGATCGGAAGAGCCGCGCGCACGTGGAGGACTGCGCGCAGCGCATGGCCGGCTACGGCGTGGCCGCCGAGTTCCGTTCCCGCGGCTGGTTCGATGGGGTGCATGCGGACGAGACGCTGACCTGGCTGCGCTTGCTCGGTTGGGTCAACACGATCGTCGATGAGCCACAGGGCTTCGCGAACAGCATTCCGCAAGTCTGGCAGACCACCACGCCGCTCGCCGCCGTGGTCCGTCTGCATGGCCGCAATCACGCCACGTGGAACGTGCGCGAGAGCACCGCGGCGTCGGATCGCTTCAACTACGACTATCGCGACGCGGAGCTTGCCGCGCTGGTCGACCCGATACGCGTGATCGCCAGAGAGGTCGCACGCGTGTACGTCGTGTTCAACAACAACTACGAAGATCAGGGGCAGCGTAATGCGACGACCCTGATGCATCTGCTGGGCGATGATGCGATGCAGTAAGATATTTCGCCAGCCGAAGCATGCGTTCTGACGTTTCGACATCGAAATAATGGAGACGACACCATGGCGACCGACCGCCGCGTAACCTTCTTTCATGCGCCCAACACTCGTTCATCGGGTGTGCTGGTGCTGCTCGAGGAACTGCAGGCCGAGTACGATCTGCATCTGCTGCGCTTCGCCACCGGCGAGCAACGTGGCTCGGACTATCTGGACGTCAATCCGATGGGCAAGGTGCCCGCGATTCGCCATGGCGACGCCGTGATTACCGAGCAGGCTGCGGTCTACATGTACCTGGCGGAGCTTTATCCGGAGCAATCGCTGGCGCCGCCGCCTGGCGATCCCCGGCGGGGGCCGTATCTGCGGTGGATGGTCTACTACGGCTCGTGCGTCGAGCCGGCAGTGGTGGACAAGTCGCTCGGGCGCGACGGCGCCGAGCGTTCACGATCGCCTTACGGCGACTACGAGTCGGTCATCTGGACCATCGATCGGCACTGGGCGCAGAACCCGGGGCCGTGGTGGCTCGGCGAATCGTTCACGGCGGCCGACGCGCTGTGGGGCAATGCGATGCACTTCCTCACGCACTTCAAACTGATTCCGCCGACCCCCGCGATCACGGCCTACGTCACCCGCTTTCGTGAGCGCGAAAGCGTGGCCCGTGCGCTCGCGCGCGATGCCGAGTTCGCGAGGCAACTGTCGGGCTGAGCGAACGGCACGCAGGGGCCGCCTTCGTCCGCCGCGCCAGGATCAACGCTCCAGGGCCTCGATGACCGGCTCGCACTCGATCGGAAAATTGACCGAATTGGCGATGTAGCATTTCTCATGCGCGGCGTGATGCAGACGCTCGGCCAGCGCAACGTCGCCGCCCGCGCGAATCGTCACGCGCGGGTGGAGCACGATCCTCGTGAAGCCGCCCTGCGTGGCCGTGTCGATCATCGTGCCGACGGCGTGGTCGACGTACGCCTCCACGACAATGCCCGCCTCCGAGCACAGATGCAGATACCAGAGTTTGTGGCAGGCGCTGGCCGACGCCACGAGCAGGTCCTCGGGATTCCAGCGCGCCGGATCGCCGCGAAAGGCCGGGTCGGACGAGCCGGGAATCGTGGGCTTGCCCTCGGCGCGAATCTCGTGATTGCGCCCGTAGTCGCGATACCCGGAGGTGCCGCTGCCCTGATTGCCGATCCACTCGATGCTGACTCGGTACTGATGTTCGCCTGATGCCATGACGTGTCTCCGCTGCGTGTGCACGCAGCCGTAGGGGTGGGAAGAAGCCTGGCGCGAGGTTTGTGCAATCGTGCGCACGATGGGCACGATGTGCGGGATGCACGGGAGGTGCGATCTTCCGCAAACGCGCCAGCTGGCCGCCTGACCATGCGGCATTTTCGCAGGCAAGCAGGCGCGGCGCTGGCCATTTTCGGCCATCAGATCATCAAGACGCCAAAACGACCGGTGCCATGCGTCGGGACGGCGTCATGCCAGCGGCTCGGTCGTCAGCGCACGCGTGAGGCCATGCATCGGGCGGCGCATGGCCACGTCGAACGGATTGGTCTGCGGGCCGATCAGCTCGGCCTGGCGACGCAACAATTCCACCACCATCGGCAATCGATCCTGCGACAGCCTTGCGGCCAGCGTGCCCACGCTCAGTGCGGCAACGGCGTGCCCGGTGCGGTCGAACACGGGCACGGCCACGCCGGCCATGCCATCGAGCACGCCACTGTTGCTGCCGGCGTATCCCAGTTGCCGCACGCGTTCGATCTCGGTGCGCAGATAGACCTCGTCGAGCACACCATAGCCGCGCAGCCGCGGCACGTTGAAGCGAATGATCTCTTCGCGCTCGGCTTCGGGCAGGAACGCCAGAATCGCCAGGCTGCCCTGGCCGACGCCGAGCGCGACCCGTCCGCCAATGTCGCCGGTGAACGACCGGATCGGGAAGGGGCCCTCGCACATGTCGAGACATACGGCGTCGAAGCTGCTGCGCACGAGCAGGAAGATGGTGTCGCCCAGGCTGGCGCACAGCCGCAGCAGCGACGGCCGGCATAGCGTGCGCATGCCGCTCGGATTGCCGGCCTGCGCGGCCATCGCGAAGAAGTCGATGCTCAGCCGATACATCTTCGACGTTTCGTCCTGTTCCACCACATGCTCGGCGATGAGCGCGTGCAGGATTCGGTGCACGGTCGCCTGACTCAGCCCGACGGCCTTGGCGATGTGGGTGACGCGCTCGCCTTCGGGTTTGGCATCGCCCAACGCGCGAATTACGGCAAATGTGCGCTGCAGGATGCCCGTGCCGGCAGCGTCCGGCGTCGTCGTGCGAGGTGAATCGGCGGTCGTCATTTGAGCCTCAATTATTCCGTCAAACGAAATGTTAGCCTAAGCCGTCGATGCTTGAAAACTATCGCGGCATGCCAGTTTTATTAAAAACGGCCTGTATTCACCATAGCTTAGGGATTATCCCGAGGCGTTGACGCGAAACGAATCGATCCCCGTGTTGCGCAAACATTCCGTCAATCGAAATAATCAGAAAATTTATCTCATTTCGCGGAATCGTTGTCTTGCGGCAAGCAATTTGGCTCGCTACTGTTCGATGCAATTGCATTTCTAGCGGCGCACCTGCGCCCGAAGGTAGGGACCATGTCTTTCCTGACTTTGACGGATGTTTCCAAGACGTTCGGCGAGCTCAATGCCGTCTCGAACGTCAATCTCTCGGTGGAAAAGGGCGAGTTTGTCTCGCTGCTCGGCCCGTCGGGCTGTGGCAAGACCACGACTTTGCAGATGATCGCGGGATTCGTCGAAACCACGACCGGGCGCATTACGCTCGACGGGCGCGATATCACGCACATGCGCCCGAACAAGCGCGGTCTGGGCATCGTGTTCCAGAGCTACGCGCTCTTTCCGCACATGACCGTCGCGGACAACGTGGGCTTTGGCCTGGAAATGCGCGGCGTGGACAAGGCAGAGCGCCAGGCGCGCATTCGCGAGGCGCTCGCCCTGGTGCGGCTCGACGCGCTGGGTCATCGCTATCCGCGCGAACTCTCCGGCGGGCAGCGTCAGCGGGTGGCGATCGCGCGCGCCGTGGTGATCGCACCGCCCGTGCTGCTGCTCGACGAGCCGATGTCCAACCTCGATGCCAAGCTGCGCGAGGACATGCAGTTCGAGCTGCGCGCGATTCAGCGCAAGATCGGCACGACCACCATCATGGTCACGCACGACCAGTCCGAGGCACTCTCGATCAGCGATCGCGTGGTCGTGATGGAGGCTGGGCGCATCACGCAGGTCGACACGCCGTATCGCGCTTATGAGCGTCCGGAAACCCCGTTCGTCTCGCAATTCATCGGCAAGGCCAACATGCTCGCCGGCCGGGTGGCGGCACGCGACGGCGAACATCTGCATGTCGCGCTGGGCGCGCAGCTCACGCAACGCGCGTCGCTTGCCGAGCTCTCGCCGCGCGAGCGCGACCTGGCCGTGGGCGACGCGATCACGTTGTGCCTGCGCCCGGAAAAGGTCCGGTTGTGCGCGCCCGCGGCAGGCCGCTTGCCGGCCACGGTGACAAGTCGCTTCTTCCTGGGCAGCCAATGGCTCTATCGCGTGGACAGCGCACTGGGCGAAGTGCTCGTGTGTTGCCAGAACGAAGGGGGTGAGCCGCTCGACGAGGGGGCGCCGGTGGGGCTCGACTGGCAGTCCGAGGCTGTGCGCTTCATCTCGCAGGGGGCGGTCAATGCAGGAGAGCGCGCCCATGTCTGAGACGCTGCAAGTCATGCGCGCCGACGCCCCGCCCGCCGCACGCGCGCCCTGGCATGCGTATTTGCCGATGTGGCTGATGAGCGCGCCGGCCATGCTGCTGTTCGTGGCGCTGGTGCTCATTCCGTTGCTGATGACGCTCGCGCTCACGTTCTACCAGTTCGATCCGGCGAGTGGTCCGATTGCGGCGTTCCAGTCCGACAACTATCGGGAAGTCCTCTTCGACCCGTACTTCCATACGATCTTCCTGCGCACGTTCGGCATCTCGCTCACGGTCACGGCCGTGTGTGCCGTGGTCGGCACATTCGAGGCCTACGTGCTCTCGCGCATGGGCGATCCGTGGCGCTCGCTGTTCCTGCTGATCATTCTCTCGCCGCTGCTCGTGTCCATCGTGGTGCGCGCTTTTGGCTGGAGCATGCTGCTCGGCTCGGGCGGTCTGGTCAACCAGACGTTCGGCCTGCTCGGGATGGGGCCCTTCAAGCTCGAGTACACGAATTTCGCGATCGTGATCGCGCTTGTGCACGTGATGCTGCCGTTCATGGTCATTCCCGTATGGACGTCGCTGCAACGGCTCGATCCGCAGACGGAGAACGCGGCGCTGTCGCTCATGGCCTCGCAGGCGACCACGCTGCGTCGCATCGTGCTGCCGCAACTGGTGCCGGGCATCCTGTCGGGCAGTCTGATGGTGTTCGGCCTGTCGGCGAGCGCGTTCGCAATTCCGAGCCTGCTGGGCGGGCGACGCCTCAAGGTCGCCGCCACCGCCGTGTACGACCAGTTCCTGAGTTCGCTGAACTGGCCGCTGGGCGCGACCATCGCCGTGCTGCTGCTGGTGGCGAACCTGATCGTGATGCTGACGTATTACCGCCTGCTCGAGCGCCGCTACTCGCGCAGCATGGGCTGAGGCGCCACGTTTTCCGCAGAACAGAATCCATTGGCCATCATGCGTAAAAACAGTCCCCTGGCGCTCGCGTTCCACGCGCTCGTCATTCTCTTCGTGCTTGCCCCGATGATCATCGTGGTGCTCGTCGCGTTCACGCCGGAGCAAACGCTGTCGCTGCCCACGCGCGGTCTCTCGCTTCGCTGGTTCCGCGCGATTCTCGACTACCCGGACTTCATCGCGTCGTTCTTCACCAGCCTGAAGCTCGCCTTCCTGTCGGCCACGCTCTCGCTGGCGATTGCGCTGCCGGCGGCGCTGGCGATCGGGCGCTCGCGTTTTCCCGGGCGCAACTTTCTCAACGGCCTGCTGCTCTCGCCGCTGGTCATCCCGGGCCTCGTGCTCGGCATCGCGCTGTTGCGATTCTTCGCGATGCTCGGCGTGACCGGCTCGTTTGCCGCGCTCACGTTCGCACACATGATCGTCGTTACGCCGTTCATCATGCGCCTGGTGCTCGCGTCGATCAGTGGCCTGGACCGCAGCGTGGAGCACGCCGCCGCCTCGCTCGGCGCCGGGTCGTGGACGACCTTTCGCCGCGTCACGATGCCAATGATTCTGCCCGGCATCACCGGCGGGTGGTTGCTCGCCTTCATCAACAGTTTCGACGAGCTGACGATGTCGGTCTTCATCACGTCGCCGCAGACGGTCACATTGCCCGTGCGCATGTACATGTACGCGACCGAGTCGATCGATCCGATGATGGCGTCGGTCTCGGCGCTGGTGATCGCCGTGACGCTGGGCGCGATGCTGCTGCTCGACCGGGTCTATGGCCTGAACCGCATTCTGATCGGCCAGCATTGAACACGCGCTTCGGAACGACATTCATGTCCCGCACTTCCCATTGCCTGCCAGACGCGAGCGTGCCGCGCGCGTCGGCGCAACCCCAATTGACGCGCCTGGCCGAGACGGCGCGCACGCCCGTCATGTTCTATCTCGATGGTGCGCCGGTGCAGGCGCTCGCGGGCGACACGTTGCTCACGGCGATCCTCACGCACCAACGGCACCTTCGGTTCAGCGAATTCAGCGGCGCGCCGCGCGCGGGCTTTTGCCTGATCGGCGCATGCCAGGATTGCTGGGTGCGCTGCGAGACATCGGGCGGGGTCCCGGGCGACGCGCAGTGCATCCGCGTGCGCGCCTGTTCCACGACGGTACAGGCCGGCATGCGTATCCTGACCGATGCGCCCCGCGCCCCGCATGCCGATGACGACCGGGGAGGCGCGCATGACTGAGCCCGCCAAGGTCGTAGTCGTCGGCGCCGGTCCCGCCGGCGTGCGTGCGGCGCAGACGCTCGTGTCCGCCGGACTCCGCCCGGTGGTACTCGACGAAAACCCGCGCTGGGGCGGACAGATCTACCGGCAGCCGCCAGCGGATGCGGGTTTCGCCCGTTCCCCGAAAACGCTGTACGGGTTCGAGGCGGCGAAGGCCGAAGCGATTCATCGCACCATGGCCGAGCTGCTGCCTCGGGTCGACTACCGGCCCGAGACGCTCGTATGGGCCTGCGATCCGAAACAACTCCACACCATGCACGGCGGCCGCGAGACGCCCGTCTCGTTCACGCATCTGATCATCGCCAGCGGTGCCACCGACCGCGTGTTGCCGGTGCCGGGCTGGACGCTGCCGGGCGTGTACACGCTGGGGGGCGCGCAGGTCGCGCTCAAGGCCCAGGGTTGTGCCATCGGGGAGCGCGTGGTGTTCGCGGGTACGGGACCACTGCTGTATCTGGTTGCGTATCAGTACGCGAAGGCCGGGGCGAACGTGGTGGCCGTGCTCGACACGAACACGTTCGTTCGGCAGGCCCTGGCCACGCCGCGTATGCTGAATCAACCTGCCACGCTGGCCAAGGGTCTTTACTATGTCGGCGCATTGCGTGCGCGTGGCGTTCGCGTGGAGCACGGTGTCACGCTCGAGGGGATCGAGGGGGGCGAGGGGATCGAGGGGAGCATGGGGGGCGGGAAGCGCGCCGGCGTGCAGGCGATTCACTGGCGTCGTGACGGGCGCAGGCACACGCTTGCGTGCAGCGCGGTCGGGTTGGGCTTCGGCCTGCGTCCCGAGACGCAACTGGCCGATCTGGCGGGCTGCCGCTTTGTCTTCGACACGCTCAATCAGTGCTGGCTGCCCGAGCGCGACGCGGCTGGGCGGAGCTCGCAATCCGGGATCTATCTGGCGGGCGACGGCGCGGGCATCGCGGGGGCCGACGCGGCCGAGCTGGCCGGTCGGCGCGCGGCGCTCGCCTTGCTCGAGGATATCGGTATCACGACACCGGTCACCGCCACTGCGACCGACGGGCCGGACGCGCTCACGCTCGAGCGCAAGCTCGCGAGCATCCGGCGTTTTCGAGAGGGCATCGAACAGGCGTTCGCCCTGCCGCGCGATCCCTCCGCCGACTGGCCCGACGACATGCTCGTGTGCCGTTGCGAGGAAATCGACGCGCGTACGCTGCGCGACTGTGTGCGGCATGATGGCGTGACCGAGATCAACCGCCTCAAGGCGCTCACGCGCGTCGGCATGGGCCGCTGCCAGGGCCGCATGTGCGGCGAGGCAGCGTGCCATCTGCTGGCCGAGGCGAGCGGACAAACCCTCGCACAGGTGGGGCGTTTGCGTGCGCAGGCGCCTGTGAAACCGATTCCGATCGCCCCCATGCTGTTCGACGAGAACGTTGCGGCGATTCCCGAGGAGGCCCGCGATGAGTAGCGCGCTCAATACCCGTCATACGCCGCACACCCGGCATTACGACGTCGTGGTGGCCGGCGGCGGACTCGTCGGCGCGTCGGCCGCGCGCGCGCTGGCCGAGCGTGGCATGCGTGTCGCATTGTTCGAGCGCCGCTACTGCGGCGCGCAGGCCAGCGGCGTGAACTATGGCGGCGTGCGTTGCCAGGGACGACCGGAAGAGCAGCTTCCGCTTGCCATGCGCGCGCGCCGGCTGTGGGACCGGCTGCCGGAACTCATCGGCATTGATGGTGAGTTCGTGCGCTCCGGGCACCTGCGCCTGGCGCGCCGCGAGAGCGATCTTGCACCGCTCGACGCGTGGTCCGGGATGGCAGCCGGTTACGGTCTGGCCACCACCGTGCTGCGCGGCGCGGAATTTCGCAAGCGTTTCCCCTGGCTGGGCGAGGGCGCGGTGGGCGGTTCGCTGTGCATGAGCGACGGCCACGCGAATCCACGGCTCGTGTCGCCAGCGTTTGCACGCGCGGCACGCGCGCTGGGCGCCGAGGTCCACGAGCGCACGCCGATCACGGCGATGGCGCATGACGGCGTGCGTTTTCAGCTCACGGCGCAGCCCGAGACCGGCGAGCCCCTGAACGTGAGCGCCGACTGGCTGCTCAATACGTCGGGTGCCTGGGCCAATCACATCGCGGGCGCCTTCGGCGAGCGCGTGCCGATGCACGCCATCTATCCGAACATGTGGGTGACCGAACCGCTGCCAAGGTTCATCGGCCACAACCTCGGCGTGTACGGTGGCGGCGTCTACGCGCGTCAGGTCGAGCGGGGCAACTGCGTGATCGGCGGCGGGCGCGGCACGGGCAACGGCGAGTACGCGCAGCCGTCGGCCGACACCACCCGCGCGGTCATGCGCGAGGCGTGCGCGTTGTTGCCCGCGTTGCGCAACGCGCTGCTCATCCGCACCTGGAGCGGCGTGGAAGGCGAGACCCCGGACAACAACCCGATCATCGGCATGAGCCGCACCACGCCCCGGCTCGTGCACGCCTTCGGCTTTTCGGGCGGCGGCTTCCTGCTCGCGCCCGGCGTCGGCGAAGTGCTGGCCGACCTCGTTACCCACGGCGAGACGGAAACACCGATCGGCGCGTTTGCCGTCGACCGGTTCGCCGCCGTGAGCGAGGCCGCCTGATGCGCCAGGCGCGAACCCTGGTTCCGAGTCTGTCTCAACCCACACAGTCCTTACACCCTGAAAACGCAAGGAGAACCACGATGAAGCTATCCCGAAAGGTCGTCATGTGCGCTGCGGCGCTGGCATTGGGCGCGAGCAGCGCGGCCTGGTCGCAGTCCAAAACGCTTTACGTCGGCATGAACGGCGGCTCGATGGAAAAGGCTTACACAAGTCAGGTCTTTCCGGAATTCGAGAAGGCCAACAACGTGAAGGTCGTGGTCGTGCCCGGCACGTCGTCCGATGTGCTCGCCAAGCTGCTGGCCAACCGGAACAGCCCGCAACTGCATGTCGTGTTCCTCGACGACGGGGTGATGGCGCGTGCCATCGCCATGGGCGTTTGCCAGAAGCTCGACGACTCGCCGGTGCTCAAGGAGCTCATGCCGTCGGCCCGCGTGAAGGACGACATGGCCGCGGGTGTGCAACTGGGCATGACCGGTATCGGCTACAACACCAAGATCTTCAAGGAGAAGGGCTGGGCGGCACCGACGTCGTGGACGGACTTCGCCGACCCGAAGTACAAGGGCAAGGTGGTGTTTCAGTCGGCGTCGAGCAGCACGTTCGGCCTGCATGGCTTCCTCGCGCTCAACCGGATCTGGGGTGGCAGCGAGACGAACGTCGAGCCGGGCTTCAGCAAGTGGGCGACCACCGTGGGGCCGAATGTCGTCGAGTACATCCCGAACTCGGCCAAGCTCTCGGAAATGATCCAGACCGGCGAGGCGGCGATCTTCCCGCTCACGCCCACGGCCGTGAGCGAACTCCAGGAAAAGGGCATTCCGGTTGCGTACGTCGCGCCCAAGGAAGGCGCCGTGCAATTGCTGGTTGACCTGTGCGTGGTCAAGAACAGCCCGGACAACGCGATGGCGCAGAAGCTCGCGCAGTATCTCCTCTCGGCCCGCGGGCAGACGCTGGCCGCCGCGGCGGGCGCCTATATCCCGACCAATACGCAGGCCACCATGCCGCCCGCCATGCAAAAGCGCCTGGGTAAGATCGACGACCTGGTCAAGAACCTCAAGACGGTGGACTGGGACGCCATCAACCAGCGCCGCGCACAGTGGGATCAGCGCTGGAATCGACAGATCGAGCAATAAGCGCCGAAACGGACGGCCTCGCACGTGAGCCTCTCGCGTGTGCGGCGATGTCAGGGAAAAACGCCGGATACCCGAGAGGATCCGGCGTTTTTTTGCGGCGCGATTTCGGATGGTGTCGGGCGGGGGCTACATGGCGTCGGATTTCGCCGCAAGCGCGCCGAAGGCGCTCACCAGCGCCGCGTGGTCGGCGGGCATGACGAAGGCGCGCAGCGAATGCGCCGGTTCATCGAGCATCAGATAGCCCAGGCTCCACGTCGAGAACGCGCCACTCGTGCGTGGCGTGCCGTCGATCAGGATTTCGATGTCGGTATGATGGCGCGACGCCTCGATGCGCCCGCGTGCATCCGCGATCGCTGCATGAGGTCCCTCGATGTACTGATAGAACACTGCGCCGTCGTAAAGCAATACGCCGGTGACGCCGTGCGCCGCATTGAACCCGCGGGAATTGACGATGATTTTCGACAGTTCCAGCGGATCGAGATCGGGCAGCGCGCGGCTGACGTATGCGTAGCACTCAAGCAATTTTGGTGTCCCCAAGACAGTCCACGCGAACTCGCACGCGAAGTCGCACGCGATAGGCATCCGAACGATTTGGCGAATGGATGTCGACGAAGCGCACCGGCCAAGCGTACGCGCACATTAGAATACTCGATGTGCGGTGTCCCGGTGTGAACGGCGCCGGGGTCGTGTCGTCCCACGATCTCGGCCGGGAACATCGCAACCTTTCGTTGTCATCCCGCAAGGCCATTCGATATGACCCAACGCTCGGGAGTACTTTCGCAAAAGAAGTGGCCGGCAAGGCTGCGTGCCCTGTCGGAAATGATCGATGCCCGGCCGTCGGTAGTGGGTTGGGCAGGCACCGCGATGGCGCTTGCGATCCTCATTGGCGTGGGCGTGTTGTTGCGAATGGACCAGCAGGCCCGGGAGACGCTTGTACTGGAGCGGGCGCAGAGCGTGGCATCCGTGGTCGCGGCAAGTCTTGGCGCCAATATCGCCGTCTATGACGCGTTGCTCAAGGAGATGGTGCGCGAGGCGGAAGACCCCGCCACCCCCATGTTTCCCGAGCGCGTGCGCGAGCGCGTTCGTTTCGGTCAGGCGCTCGTCCGCGATTTTCTCGATGATGCCTACATCGTCGACAAGAGCGGCATCATCGCGGCGCCGCTCCGCGCCATGGAGGCGGCGCCCGAGAGCGTGGCGGACCGCGATTACTTCCGCTCGCACCAGGTGAACCCGTCGCTCGGGCTCTATATCTCGCAGCCCTATGCATCGCGCAATCACCGGGGGACGCTATCCGTCGCGCTCACGCGCCGGATAGCGGCGCCGGATCATTCGTTCAATGGTGTCGCCGTCATTGCATTGCGCCTGGACCACCTGGGCTCGCTGGTCAAAGACATCGATTCGGCCGATCTTCGGACGATCGACATCGTCGAAGAGAAAGGCGCCGTGCTTTCCTGTGATCCTTGCATCGGATCGCGCCTGGGAGCGCTCGTGTCGCTGCCGGGAAATGCCACGCGCGAGCGCAACCTGACCGAAGCGTTGTCTTTCCCGTTGGGCGTACGAGCGCGGGAGTATCGCTCCGTGCGCGTGCCGGGGGCTTCGATGTACGTGGTGGTCACGCCGTCGACGCAAGCGGCGATGCGCGAATGGCGGCGTAACGCCGCGCTGCTGGGTGCGATCGCCGCCACTTGCGCGGCCACATTGATTGCCGGGTCATGGTTGCTGGTGGCGGCGATGCGGTCGCGGGCGGCAGCCGTCGCGCAACGCGAACGTCTCTCGGCAACGGACGGCCTGACGGGGCAGGGCAATCGCCGTGCGCTCGACGCGAAACTGGCCGATGCGTGGCGTCGCGCGCAGCGTTCCGGCAATCCGCTGTCGGTGCTGATCGCCGATATCGATCACTTCAGACACTTCAACGACACCTATGGGCACGCCGTGGCCGACGATGTCTTGCGCGCGGTCGCCTCGAATATCGGTGGACACATGCGTCGGGATACCGACCTGACGGCGCGATACGACAGCGATGCGTTGGCGGTGGTGTTGCCCGAGACCGATGCGGCGGCCGCGGCCGTCATGGCGGAGCAATTTCGCCGCGACGCCGAGCGCCTGCATATCGCGCACGAGGGCAGCGCGACGGGGACGCTCACGATCAGCGTGGGCGCGGCGACCGGCGTGCCTGGGGAGTGCGACAGTGCCGAAGTGCTCCTGAAGGCGGCCGAAGCGCAGCGCCGGCTTGCCAAGCTGGCCGGGCGAAACCGGGTCAGTGCGGTGGTGGTGCACCGCGAAAACGCGGGCGCGTGAGTCCTTTATGGCGAGAGCATTGCGGCAAGCCGCAACAGTTCCCCCTGGCGATGGCAACCGGTCTTGCGCAAAATCGAGGAGAGTTGCGTGCGCAACGTGCTGGCGCTCAGCTTCAGCACCTCGCTGCACTCCCCGATGGTCAGCCCCGCCACAAGATGGTGGAACAGGCGCGCTTCGGCCTGCGTGAGCGCGAAATGGTGGCGCAGGGCGGCTTCCGTGGGCACATTGAAAATGCTGCGGCGTTCGATGCGAATCCCGACCGCTGAGCGCAGCCCGTGATTCATTTCGTGCCCCACGGCGCGCATCGTTAGGCGAAACGCGTTGCCCCATGAGTCGGGCAGTACGAGCGAGGCGGGTTCGCGTGAGGCGCCGACCCGTTGCAAGGCCTGCGTCAGGCGTGCCTGCCATTCGGACTGGCGATGCACGAGCTTGCGCTGCCGGATCATCAGTTGGCTGTCGTTGCCGCCGAGCAGCGAATCGAGTCCCGGCGCCGAGGCCAGTATCCAGGCGTCCGGGGAGGCGATGGCGAACCCCTCGCGCTCGGGGTCGAGCATCTGGCTGAGGATATCGAGGCTGGCGCGCGTGGCGGCGCGGCGCGTTGCGAAGGCAGCGGCGAGCTGTCGTTCGTACTCGGCGATTCGCGCAGCATGCGCAAAGGACGGTTCGACCACATGCATGCGCTGGATGCTCAGTGCCGTGAGGGCGTCGTCGTCGTTGCAGATCACCACGCCGACGAGCTGCTGTAGCTGGTGCGGCCGCATGAATTCGTTCCAGAACACGCGGTCGTTCGCCGATTCGTGCTTCAGCGCGATGGAGGAGTCGAACCAGGTGCCCGCCGGCGCGTCCCAGAAGCGCCGCGTCGAATCGTCATACTGGTAGAAGCGCTGGGAATATTCTTCGATCAGGCCGGCCTCATGCCCGGATTGCTCGACGAAGCGCACCGAACGGCTTTGCTTGTCGTGGCAGAGGAACGTGGCCGCATCCGCGCCGAGAAATTCGCGCGCCGTCTGCACGACATCCAGCCAGTCCGCCTGACCGGCGCCCACGGCCCGCACCGCTTCCGATGCTCGTCGAAAACTGACGTCGTCCGACATGGGACCCCCCGTTATCGCTTATTGCCGAGCCGTTGACTCGCTTTTTCGCGAAGTGTAGCAGAGCGGGCTGTCGATATTGATAGGGAAGTCTACTGTGATTTATGCAGGCGACAATGTGTCGCGTCGCTGCGACAATGCGAGCCATGCCGGGATCCGGCCTGCGCGAGGCGGTGTGAAAGCGCAAGGGCGCGGAGACCGCACGTTGCAACCGGGTCCATCCAACGGGGAGCCATTGTGAACCACGGCAAATTCATCGTCGTCTTTCTGAGTCTCGCGGCCGCATTGCTGTCCGGCCAGGCCGGCGCGCAGTCCTATCTGGGGGCGGGAGATCTTGGCAGCATCCGTCAGGCCAACCAGTCGCCGGCCCGAAACCCGGCGGTCACGGCGGTCGGTGCGCCGTCGATCGGCGTGACGGATGCCCAAAGCGCCAGCGCCACCATCAACCGCACCGCCAGCGAGCGCAACGGTGCCGCGTCCACGTCGAACGAACAGGCACTCTCGGCAAGAGAGCGCGCGCTCGACACGCGCGACCTCCAGCACCCCCGCCAGACCCGCTCGTTCGACGCCATCCCACGGCCCACGCGGGCACAGTGACCGCGCGTGCACGCGCCGCAACGTCGCGTTACTCGGCCATCGCGGGAATGGCGCCTTCCTGGAAAAGCACGCGTGGCGCGTCCATCGTGCCGTCTTCCTCGTCGACCAGCACCTCGTAGGCGGCGATCCCCGCGAAGCCGGACGCCATCGATTGTGCGATGCGCACCGCACCGAATTCCGTGCTTGCCTGGCGCAACTCGCCCGGCTGCAACACACCGTCCTTGTTCTTGCGGTACGGCACGACGATAAACCTGATGGATTTGGTGTCGCTCATGATGTCTCTCTCGATGATGGGAGTGATGAGCGGAAATGTAGCATGAATACTGTATAAAAATACAGGCATTTTGCGAGGCCCGGCACGCTCGTCTTTCGGGGCGCCGGGGCGTTCCGGTCCGAGGCGCGCGCCTGCTAATATGTGGCGTCGACGACGGCGGGCGAGCACATCGCCGGCGGACGCGCTCGGGGAGTTCGCCTCGAAACACTGGACGCAGACCATCGTGAGCGGGGAAGACATGAAAGTCGTTGCCGTGCAAGCCAATCTCGACGAGACGGTCGATCTCGTGCGCAAGTTCGCCCATGACGAGTTCGCCAGGTCCATCGGCGTGGAATCGCCGTCCGACCAGGACATCCGGGGTTTCCTGCTCGACCGTTTGCGCTGCATGCGCCTCAATGCCGTGGAGTCGGGCGCCGACCCCACGATCCAGCGGGTTTTCGACTGCGTGTACGTGATGCCTGTGTTCACAAAGGTCGAAGGCACCCGCGTCGTGGAGGCGCGCCTGGTGGTCATGCCCGACGCGAAATTCGCCCTGCGCGCCTATATCCCGATCTCCGACTAGGCGCGCACGCGCCGGCCGCTTGCCTGCCGCCACCTCGCCACGAGCCGCACCGGACAGGACGATGCGGGGTGGCGCGATGTCCAAACAACATCGCGTAATGTCTAAATTACTTCTTAATGGTCGTCTATTCCCGCTCAGCTTGATAGCCTGCCGGTCGACTCGCGACATGCGACCACAAAACAACAGGCATTGAGAGCGTGGAATGAATGCAGGCAATCTGATTTCGGCGAACCGGCTCGAAGACGGCTTGGTCGTCTGGCTGGACAAGCATCACGACTGGGTCGACGACCTTGCGAAGGCGGAAGTGTTCGATGAGCATGGCCTCGAGTCGGCCCAGGCGGCCGCGCAGGTCGCGCTGGCGGCCAACCGGATCGTCGATCCGATGCCGCGCCCGGCGCAGATCGGACCGACCGGCCCTGTGCCGGTGGATTTCCGCGAGCAACTGCGCTCGCGCGGCCCGTCCGTGCGTGCGGACCTCGGCAAGCAGGCATCGGACGCCGCCGTCCAGGCCGCGCTCGCCGACGCGCCGGCGCTGAGCGTCGCGCCGGAACATGCGGGCATCTATCGCTACGATCCGTCGGAGCGCGAGTTCCTCAAGGACCGTGCCAACGAGTTCGGCAAGCAGGTGGCGCGTCGCCTGAGCGGAGAACTGCGCGAAGACGACTTCAAGGTCTACCGCCTGATGAACGGCCTGTACCTGCAACTGCATGGCTACATGTTGCGGGTGGCGATTCCCTATGGCACGCTGAGTGCGGTTCAGTTGCGGCAGCTGGCCTTTGTGGCCAACCGTTACGACAAGGGTTACGGCCATTTCACCACGCGTCAGAACCTGCAATTCAACTGGCCGACGCTGACCGATGCTCCCGAGATCCTGTCGAAGCTCGCCGACGTCGACCTGCACGCCATTCAGACGAGCGGTAACTGCATTCGCAACGTCACGACCGATCAGTTCGCCGGCGCCGCCCGCGACGAGATCGTGGATCCGCGCGTATATGCCGAGATCCTGCGTCAATGGTCGACGGACCATCCCGAGTTCACCTATCTGCCGCGCAAGTTCAAGATTGCAATCACGGGCGGCCAGACCGACCGTGCGGCCGTGCGCTTTCACGATATCGGCATTCTCGCGCGCACCAACGAACGCGGCGAAGTGGGCTTCCAGATCTACGCCGGCGGTGGTCTGGGGCGCACGCCGATCGTTGCCACGCTCGTACGGGACTGGCTGCCCGAGGGCGATCTGCTGCGCTTCGTCGAGGCCATCCTGCGCGTGTACAACGCGCTGGGCCGCCGCGACAACATCTACAAGGCGCGCATCAAGATCCTCATCAAGGAAATGCAGCCGGCGAAGTTCATCGAGATGATCGAGGACGAATTCGAGCGTATCGCGCAAACGCATCGCCCGTTGCCCGACGAGGTCATCGCCGCGATTCGCGAGCGATTCATCGTGCCGGAATTCGCGACGCTGCCGGACACATCCGCCGCCTTCGAGCAGTCTTACGCGAGCGACGTCGATTTCCGTCGCTGGGTCGACACCTGCACCCATGCGCACAAGGTGCCCGGCTACATCAGCGCGGTTGTGTCGCTCAAGCCCGCCGGCGGTATCCCGGGCGACGCCAGTTCGCAGGAAATGCTGTTGCTCGCCGACCTGGCCGAGCGTTACTCGCACAACGAGTTGCGCGTGACGCACGAGCAGAATCTGGTACTGCCGCACGTCAAGCGCGACGAGCTCCATGCCCTGTGGACGCGCCTGAAGGCGGCCGGACTGGCGACGCCCAACATCGGCTTGATTTCCGACGCGATCGCGTGCCCGGGCCTGGATTACTGCGCGCTCGCCAACGCCCGCTCCGTGCCCGTGGCCCAGCGCATCGCCCTGCGTTTCACACCGGAGCAGCAACGCGACATCGGGCCGATCACGCTCAACGTGTCGGGCTGCATCAACGCGTGCGCGCACCATCACGTCGCGCACATCGGCATTCTCGGTGTCGACAAGGCGGGCAAGGAAAACTATCAGATCACGCTGGGCGGCTCGGCGGACGACAACGCCGCGGTCGGCAAGATTCTCGGCCCCGGCGTGAGCTACGACGACGTGCCGCAGGTGATCGAGAACATTCTCGATCGCTATCGCTCGCTCAGACACGAGGGCGAGCGCTTCATCGATACGCTCGCTCGTGTGGGCGCAGAACCGTTCAAGGGAGCTTTGAATGTTGATTGATCGAAACGGGCTGCCGGCCGCAGACGTCTGGACCTATCTCGGTGACGATGCTTCGGCGACGTCGGGGGCGCGCAACAAAGACGTGCTGCCGCTGGACGCCTGGCTGTCGGCGAACGCGCAAGGCGCGGCGCCTGCCGGTGTGCGCGTGCAGGGCCACGACGACCCGGAACGCATCGCGCCGTGGCTGGCGCAAGTCGAGCTCGTCGTGATCGAGTTTCCGAAGACGCGAGACGGACGGGGCTTCACGCTTGCCAGGGTGCTACGCGACAAGTGGGGTTTCGAAGGCGCCATCCGTGCCGCCGGTCCGTTGCTGCCGGACCAACTGGCGATGCTGTGGGCCTGTGGCTTCGACAGCCTGCTCTCGCCTTCGGACGTGCCGACGGCCCGCTGGCAAGAAGCTGCACAAGTCGCCGCCGGACGCGCGGCCCGCCCGCGCACGCTGCTTGCGCGCCTGACAGCTTGATGCACTCAGCGCGGTCGCCGACCGCACAGGGCCTCGACGGAAAGCCGCCAGAAATGGCGGTTTTTTTTCGCCCCAACGCGACGGCGCGACGGCAGGGGAGAGGCTCATGTTCATGAATCGGGGGAGTGAATTTCAATTTAGTGAAAATTTCACGTAAATATGTCGGTTAATTTCACATAGGTGAAATCTCTAATATCGACAGCGATTTCGGCTGCCCAGAATGCAGGCGCAGGTCACAGCAACGTCTCGCTCTGGAATGTCACATATGGAAAGCACCAAAATCGGTAGTTTCGTCGCCCGGGAGCCTCGCACGGGAAGCCGCACGCGCGACGTGATTGCGGCAAACTTCGGTACGTTTTTCGAATGGTTCGATCTTCTGGTGTACGCGATGTTCGCGATCACCATTTCCAGGCTGTTCTTTCCGCAGGGCGATCCGCAGTCGGCGCTGCTCCTGAGCCTGATGACGTTCGCGAGTTCGTTCCTGATCCGGCCGGTGGGGGCGGTGGTGCTGGGCATCATGGCCGACAAGGTCGGCCGGCGCGCGACGTTGAGCTTTGCCGCGATGCTCATGCTCGCCGGCACAATCCTGATCGCGATCTCGCCGACCTACGACGCGATCGGCGTCTGGGCGCCGGTGATTCTCGTGACGGGACGGTTGTTGCAGGGCTTTTCGGTCGGAGGGGAGTTCGGCACCGCCAACTCTTATCTGACGGAGCAGAGTGCCTCGCGCAAGGCATTCTTTGCGAGCCTGCAGTTCTCGGCGTCGGGGCTCGCCGTGCTTGCCGCGTCGCTTTTCGCCTATTTCTCCAACCACTTCCTCTCGCAGGACCAGATCTACGCGTGGGGCTGGCGCTTGCCATTCCTGTTCGGCTGTCTGATCGGGCCGGTCGGCCTGTACATCCGCTCCAGGATCGAGGAGACAGCCGACTTCGAGCAGGTCAAGCGCGAGGGGGCGACGGTGCACAATCCGCTGGCCGAGACGTTTCGCTCTCACAAGCGCTTTGTGCTGATCGGCGCCGTCGTGGCGGCCGCGGGCGTCGTTGCCAGTTTCCTCAATCTCTACATGCCGACGTTCGCCATCAACAATCTGGGGCTGACGAAGGACGACGCGTTCATCGCCTCGATCTGCAGTGGCGTGGTCTGCACGCTCGTGCCGATGCTCGGCGGGATCACGGCCGACCGGCTGGGCACGGTCAAGGTCATGCGCACGGCGCTGGTGCTGGGCGTGATTCTCGTCTTCCCGCTGTTCCAACTGCTCACGCGATCGCCCTCGCTGCTCACGCTGGCGGTGTTCCAGTGCACGCTCTCGGTCGTGTTCTACAGCTTCTACTTCTCGCCGATCGGCTCTCTGCTCTCGCAACTGTTCCCTACGTCCTGCCGCACCACCGGCGTGTCGATTGCCTATGTGATCGCGCAGACCTTCTTCGGCGGCATCACGCCGCTGGTGGTCGGTTTCATGGTGAAGGCCACGGGCAGCGTGATGGCCCCCGCTTACTACATCGTGGTCATCGCGGTCTTCGCGCTGATCGGCCTTTACGCCAGCCGCAAGCACGTGACGTAAGCCGTGCCTCGATATCTTTGAAGTATGATTGAAACTTGCCTGGCGCAAGTTTCAGTCCCCCCCCATTTGCGCCTTCGTCGCGATCCTGATTTTCCATTGCCATGCCATCGAAGCCGAAAGCCGCTGCCGTACCGACCTCCTCCGTGATTGCCGGGCATGAGCCGGAGACCGAGACGTTCGCCCCGGTGACGGGCGATTTACCCGAGGACGATTCGGCCCAGGCCAGCGACCGGGAGCTGGGCATGCGCCTGCGGGCGATGCGCACCGAGCGCAAGTTCACGCTCAAGGCGCTTGCGGCACGTACCCACATGTCGATCGGCATGTTGAGTCAGATCGAGCGAGGCGTGAGTTCGCCGTCGATGCGTTCGTTGCGCCAGTTGTGTCATGCGCTGGGGGTCGACGGTGCGGCGCTGTTTGCGTCGGCGCCGGCCGAGGCGGGAGGCGCTCCGAGCGCGACCGAACCGAGCGAGTTCGTCGTGTGGGCGAGCCAGCGCAAGCCGCTGCGCCTGGCCGGCTCGGGCGTGACGAAGTCGCGGATCACCCCGGCGAACTGTGCGTCGCTCGAGGCTTTCCTGATGGAGCTGGCGCCGGGGGCATCGTCCGACGCGAACTTGCTGGTGGCGAGCGGTGACAAGGTCGGCTACGTGCTGAGCGGCAAGTTGCGTGTCCATATCGACGACACCACGCTGTTGCTGGGGCCGGGCGATACCTACGGCTTCACGGGCAACCGGCCGTATCGCTGGGAAAACGCTTGGGACGACACGACTGTCTTCATGGTCGTGAACAGCAACCACTTCTACGTCTGAGCGGGTTCGCCGCGCGGGCATCCCGATTCATCTTCTCTTCTCGATGGGTAATTTATGGCTAGCGTTCTCCCCAAACAGGTCGATGTCGCGATCATCGGGGCCGGCATTATCGGACTGAGCACGGCGTGGGCACTGGCCAGGGCCGGCGTACGCGTGGCGGTGTTCGAGAAGGGCGTGATCGCGGGCGAGCAGTCGTCACGCAACTGGGGCTGGATCCGGACCGTGGGCCGCGACCCGAGGGAACTGCCGCTCGCGATGCACGCCATCGACCTGTGGAAGGAAATTCAGGCACAGCACGATGTGGGGTATCGGCAAACCGGTGTGGCCTATCTGGCGGAGACCCAGGCCGACATGGACGGCTATCGCACATGGCTCGACAAGGCGGTAGGGCTGGGTGTGCCGGCGCAACTGCTTGATCGTGAGCAGCTGCCTGGTCTGTTCAAGACACGCTCGGCGCGCGCCTGGATCGGCGCATTGCATTGTGCGGTGGATGGCGTGGCGGAGCCGGATCGGGCCACGCAAACGATCGCGAAGCTCGCCATCGCTGCCGGCGCGCAGGTATTCGAGCAGACGGCCGTGCGCTGTCTCGACCGCACGGGCGGACTTGCGAGCGGCATCATGACCGAGCGCGGGCGGGTGGCGGCCGATGCCGTGGTGCTGGCCGGTGGCGCGTGGTCTCGATTGTTCTGCGGCAATGCTGGCGTGAGTTTTCCGCAACTGAAGGTGCATGCGTCGGTACTGCGCACCACGCCGGTCGACGCGGGGCTCGACCTTGCGATCAATGGCAAGGATTTCACCTGCCGCAAGCGTGCCGATGGCGGGTATTCGGTGTCGCAACTGGGGGCGTCGGTGGCCGATCTCACGCCCGACAGCATTCGCCTGTGCCGGCAATTCTTCCCGGCGTGGCTCTCGGAGAAGAAGTATCTGAAGCTGCGCGTCGGCAAACGCTTTCTGGACGAGTTACGCATGCCGACCCGCTTTGGCGCGAACGACGTCACGCCGTTCGAAGTGCATCGCACGCTCGACCCGGCACCGGGAATGAAGTCGATTGGCGTGGCGCTCGACAAGCTCAAGCAGGCGTTTCCGGCGTTCGAGCCTGCGCAGGTCGCGCACGCGTGGGCCGGCTTCATCGACGTGACGCCGGACGCGATTCCCGTGATCTCGGGCGTCGATGGGGTGCCCGGTTTCTATCTGGCGTCGGGCTTCTCGGGCCACGGCTTCGGCATTGGTCCGGCCGCCGGGGCGCTGATGGCGGATTTGGTGCAGGGCAATTCGCCGCGCGTCGATCCGCACGCCTTCCGTCTGTCCAGGTACGACAAACGGTGAGCGACGGGCCTCGAACTTTCCCGGCATGACGAACCGAGGCAGGGCGTCGCGATGCGTGCCGGCTGGCATGTGTGTTCGTCGTGCGCTGTGCTTCACGCGCTGTTCGTCGTGCGATTCATTCCAGAATTTTTTCCCATCGATAACGAGGTGAGTTGTGGCCGAGAGTCATTCGCGTCTGGTGCGTTTCAGCGCCGGTCCCCTGGAGCATCCCATTGTCGGCAAGCCGAAGCGCCCGATGGAGGGCGATACCGTGTTTCGCAGCATGCAGGGCTTTGAAGGTAACGGGGGACGCGCGTCCTCGGGCGTCTGGGAGAGCACGGCGGGCAAGTTCCGGGCGGACACCACGGGCTATATCGAATTCGGTTACATCCTCGAAGGCGAGTGCCGCGTGGTCGATCCGGACGGCACGGTGCACGCCCTGAAGACCGGCGATCCGTTCGTGATGCCCGAGGGTTACAAGGGCCACTGGGAGGTCGACGAATTCGTCAAGAAGGTCTGGTTCGTGTCGCTCACGGATTGAGGCGGGGGCGCGCCGACTTGACTTGACGGGGCGGGAGCGCCGTGGCTCGCGGCATCGACCTGTCCTCGTCAACCGTCCGTCGAAACCGTGATCGCTTCCCACGCGTTGAATTCCTCGTTCAACGCGGACAGCTTTGCCCGAACGAGCCCGAGCGCGTCGCTGCCGAGCAGGAGATGCGCGGGAGGATGGTCCGCCGCAATGGCGGTCAACATGGCGCGCGCGGCTCGCACCGGGTCTCCCGGTTGCTTGCCGCTTTTTTCCTCGCGCGCACGCCGCACGGGATTGAACGTCTCGTCATAGTCGGCAATCGAGCGAGGCGTTCGCGCCATCGAGCGGCCTGCCCAGTCGGTGCGAAATGAGCCCGGCGCCACCGCCGTCACCGCGATACCAAACGGTGCGACCTCTTTGCCAAGCGCCTCCGAGATGCCCTCCAGTGCAAACTTGCTGCCACAGTAATAGGCGATTCCCGGCATCGTGATGTAGCCGCCCATCGACGTGATGTTCAGAATGTGGCCGCGGCGGCGCGCACGCATGTGCGGCAGCACAGCCTTCATCATGGCGACCGCGCCGAAGACGTTCACGTCGAACTGCCGCCGCATTTCCGAGAGTGGCGATTCCTCCATGATGCCTTCGTGCCCATAACCGGCGTTGTTCACCAGTACGTCGATCGGCCCGACCTCGGCTTCGATGGCGCTTACGGCGCCGTCGATACCGACGAAGTCGGTGACGTCGAGCACACGTCCCCACGCGGCGTTTGCCGACAGTGACTCGAATTCTCGTCTCGCCTCGTCGCTTCGCACCGTGCCGATGACCTTGTGCCCCGCCGCCAGGGCTTCGCGTGCAAGCGCGCGTCCGAAGCCGCTGCTGACGCCAGTGATGAGAAGTGTCTTGCCGGGTGTCATGGAGATATCTCCCAAATGTCGATGGAAGATTGCATGTTAGGCTTGTGAAGGTGCGGAGTTAATCCAAATTCCGCGAACTTTCTTGCACAAAACTATGAATCTCGGACCGGCTTCAAATTCGCTGTCTTCGCCGTCGCCACGGTCCGCACCTTCCCCGCGAGGTCGAACGCGCATGGTCGCCTTGCTGGAAGCGTTGGCGCCGGATGAGGGTTACAACCTGACGGCGCTGCCGAGCGTTCGCGTCCTGCGCTCGAATCGTCCGTTGTCGCGCACCCCCGTTCTGTACGATCCGGGCATCGTCATCGTCTGTCAGGGCACCAAGCGAGGCTATTTCGGTGATCAGCTATACCTATACGACGAGCAGCATTACCTGGCCGTATCGGTGCCCGTGCCGTTCAGCATGGAGACGGATGCCTCCGAAGATCGTCCGTTGCTCGCGTTGTACCTGCATCTGGATTTCGCATTGGCGGCCGAGCTTGCGGAGCGGATTGCTCACGAAGGGGGCGCGGCGTCGGGGGTGGCGCCGCAGAGCATGATGTCGACGCCGATGGAGGACGCGATGCGCGCCTCCGTTCTGCGCCTTCTCGAGGCGCTGCATCGGCCGCTGGAGGTGGCGGTGTTGGGGGAGGGACTGCTGAGGGAGCTATATTTCCGCGTGCTCACCGGCGCGCAGGGTGGCGCGATGCGCGAGGCGTTGGCCATGCGCGGGCAGTTCGGCCGGATCGGCCGCGCGCTGCGATTGATTCACGCGAACTACGCACAGCGTCTCGACGTGCGCCAACTGGCCCGGGAAGCGGGCATGAGCGTGCCGAGTTTTCACAGTCATTTCAAGGCGATCACGCGGGTCTCCCCGATGCAGTATCTGAAGTCGACACGGCTGCATCAGGCGCGTCTGTTGATGGTGCGTCGGGGGATGACGGCGGAGGCTGCGGGCCTTGCCGTGGGGTACGGGAGTGCGTCGCAGTTCAGTCGTGAGTTCAGGCGTCTGTTCGGTTCGACGCCCGCGGCGGAAGCCCGGCGTATGCGCGAGAGTTTCGCGATTCCGGCGGAGTTTGCCGATACGCCTTATGTCTCGTCGCACTGAATTTTGCGCGACCGCTTCACCCGGATGCTGCGCGGGAGCATACTGCGTCGCATGCGTGGCGGGTGTCGCGCATGAACGGACTGCCCAATGCGGTTTCACACGGATCGGAATCCTCAATGACAACGTTTCAACGCCGCGCTCATCCGGAGCGTCATCGCACCGAACACATCGGCTGGTTGCGTGCCGCCGTCCTGGGGGCCAATGACGGCATCATTTCCACGGCCAGTCTGGTCGCGGGCGTCGCCGCGGCCCATGCGAGCCATGCCAGCATCACGACCACGGCGGTCGCGGGACTGGTGGCCGGGGCCATGTCGATGGCGGCTGGCGAGTTCGTATCGGTCTATTCGCAGGCCGACACGGAAAAGGCGGATTTGACGCGGGAGCGCGAAGAGCTGAAGAACAGCCCCGAAGCGGAGCATCGGGAACTGGCCGCCATCTATGTACGGCGGGGCCTGGATCACCAGCTCGCGGACCAGGTCGCCACGCAACTGATGGCGCACGATGCGCTGGGCGCGCATGCGCGTGACGAATTGGGGATCTCGGAGGCGTTGAGCGCGCGTCCGCTGCAAGCCGCGCTGGCTTCCGCCGGGAGCTTCGCCGTCGGGGCCGCCATGCCGCTGGCGGTGGTTCTGCTGGCACCCGAGCAAAGCCTGCTCTATTGGGTGGTGGCAACGGCGATTGTTTTCCTTGCCCTGCTCGGTGTCGCCGCCGCCGCCGTGGGCGGAACGCCTTTGTTCAGAAGCGCCTTGCGCGTGGCCTTCTGGGGCACCCTGGCCATGGCGGTGACTGCCGGCGTGGGGGCCGTGTTCGGCACCACTGTCTGAGTCGGTAGACGGTTCGACCGCGGTGTAGCCGTCGCAGACGGCTACACGGTTACCACGTCGGTCGGATCGTGTATGCGTGCCGGAAATAGGCGCGGCCAAACTCGGTCGGTTCGAAGTGCGTGCCGACAGGGCGGATCAGTTCTCGCGCGAGCAACGCGTTGATCACCGCATCCGACGGCTGCTGAGGGCTTTTTTCCGCGATGCGCTGGAGCGCGGCGGTAATGGCTTGCGCTGAAAGGGCGAGCATGATGTGCTCCTGTTGGATTTGTAGGAAACCCTCGGGATTGCGTTTCGATAGAGACGCTCAGTGGGGGCGTTGAAGGGCGTGGACGGCCGGTGAGGCGCGCAACCGGGTCCATTTTCCAACGCGACCGTGTCGGCATCGTGTCGCGGAAGCGGTCTTTCGGCTGAGTTCCATGGCGTCATCAATCGACGCGACCGAAAGCAACCTCGCCGGGTTCGACGGCGCATGCCGCGCAAACGGAAACCAATGGGCGGGTGCGGTCATGGGCGTTATGTTGGCACTAGGCCTGCGCCGCGCTTCGGTCGAAAAAGCCGTCGACGAGCGAGCGTGCGTACTCATCGCCGGCGCGGCGTGCGTCACCGATGGAATCGAACAGCACGCTCTCGAGTCGAAAGACGCGCGAGTCGTCCGACGGCGCCCGGTCTTCCGCGTCGACCGGGCTGATCCGTACCGAGACGGCGAGTAGTCTTTCGTGCTTGCGCCCGTTCGGATCGCCGGCAGGGTCGTGAAACACCAACGTTTCCAGGCGAAAACCTCGATACGACGGGGTTATGTGGGACATATTTCCTCCGACGGGATGAGCAGATTCACGTCACCGTGCATGCGCGAGGCGAGCGGGAAGGCGGAGCGCGAAAGGATCAGGCGGGCTTGATGTTGGACGCCTGCAAGCCCTTGGGGCCGCGTTTGACGTCGAACGTGACGTGCTGATTCTCTTGCAGGCTGCGGAACTCGGTGCGTCCCTGCGGCTGAATCTCGGAAAAATGCGCGAACAGATCGTCGCTGCCGTCATCCGGCTTGATGAAGCCGAAGCCTTTGCTGTCGTTGAACCATTTGACGATTCCGGCGCTCATGTGAACTCCTGGTTTTCCCGGCGAGCCGACAACGCGAAATGCGTGACTGGGCGCCAGTGGCGGACAAACAAGAAATTCAGAGATCGGAAGTGTCTCGCAAAGATCGATGAGATCGACGCTTGATCGATAAACGTCAGACTTGATGTTCGATAGATCACTTATACGCGGGTTGGGTACCTAACACAATGAATATTGTGTAAGTGCACTTGCGCGCGACGCGACGTCCGGGGGCGCTCAGGTTGCCTGAAAGTCGGACGCGCGCCCGCGGTTGTCGGCTGGCACCGCTACAAACGAAAAACCCGCACAGCCAATGACTGTGCGGGTTTTTCTATTCTGGTCGGGGCGAGAGGATTTGAACCTCCGACCACCTGCACCCCATGCAGGTACGCTACCAGGCTGCGCTACGCCCCGTGAGAGATGCGTCTGGAAGAAGCATCGCTCGAAAGAACGCGATTATAGCAGAGCTTTTCGCGGGATTGAAAGGGTCGATGCGGGCCGGACGCATATTTTTTTGCGTGACGGGCGTCATCGCTGCGTTCGTCGCGCATCATGCATCGATTCACACCGAATTTTCGGGCGTCCAGGACGACCTATTTCCGCTCCCGAGCACGGTGATGGTTATCCCGAATGTCGAATTCGAAGGCGCTCACGATAATGGAATTCTGCCGACATCCTGCCCCCTCGTGGCTCGGAGACAAGCCATGCCGCAAACCCTGAATTTCGAGGACGCGCGCGATCTGCTGCTCGCACAGCGCGCGCACTACGATGTGGCGTATCGTGACTTCCGCTGGCCGGTGCTGACCCGCTTCAACTGGGCGCTCGACTTCTTCGATCCGCAAGCGCAAGGCAACGATCGGCCCGCCCTCTGGGTCGTCGAAGAGGATGGGCGCGAGACGCGTCTGTCGTTCGCCGAGATGTCGGCGCGCTCCAATCGCGTCGCCAATTTCCTGCGTCAGCGAGGCGTTGCGCGCGGCGACCGTGTGCTGCTCATGCTACCCAATCAGGTCGAACTCTGGGACCTCATGCTCGCGTGCATGAAGCTCGGCGCCGTCATGATTCCCGCCACGACGCTGCTCGCCGCGGGCGATCTCGTCGACCGACTCGAGCGCGGTCGCGTGCGGCACGTGATCACCACCGCGCGCGAGGCCGCCAAGTTCGCCGCGCTCGCCGGCGACTACCAGCGCCTTGCCGTGGGCGATGCCCCGCCCGAAGGATGGACGCCGTTCGCCCCGGCCTACGAGGCCAGCGATCGGTTCGTGCCCGATGGCGAGACCCTGGCGACCGATCCGCTGCTGCTGTACTTCACGTCGGGCACGACATCGCGTCCGAAGCTCGTGCTGCATACCCATCAAAGTTACCCCGTGGGGCACCTCGCCACCATGTATTGGCTCGGACTCCGGCCCGGCGACATTCACTGGAACATCAGCTCGCCCGGTTGGGCCAAGCACGCATGGAGTTGCTTCTTCGCGCCGTGGAATGCCGGCGCGGCGATCTTCATCTATAACTTCTCGCGCTTCGACGCCCGCACCGCGCTGCAAACCGCGGCACGCTGCGAGGTCACCACCCTCTGCGCCCCACCCACCGTCTGGCGCATGATGATTCAGGAAGATCTCGCGCGGCACCCGGTGAAGTTTCGCGAACTCATCGGTGCGGGCGAGCCGCTCAATCCCGAAGTCATCGATCAGGTCAGGCGCGCCTGGAACATCACTATCCGCGACGGCTACGGCCAGACCGAGACGTGCTGCCAGATCGGCAATTCGCCCGGTCAGCCGGTCAAGGCGGGCGCGATGGGGCGTCCCATGCCCGGCTACCGCGTCGTGCTGCTCGACCACGACGGCAACGAGACCGACGAAGGGGAGATCTGTCTCGCGCTGGCGTCGCGTCCAACCGGACTGATGCAGGGGTACGAGGATGACAGGGAGAAGACCGCCGAAGTCATGCGCGACGGCTATTACCACACCGGCGACGTCGCCATGCGTGACGAGCGCGGCTATTTCACTTACGTGGGCCGGGCCGACGACGTCTTCAAGGCGTCCGACTACCGCATCAGCCCGTTCGAGCTCGAGAGCGAACTGATCAAGCATCCGGCGGTGGCCGAGGCGGGCGTCGTGCCGAGCCCCGATCCCGTGCGCCTCGCGGTGCCGAAGGCCTTCGTGTCGCTTCGCAGCGGCTTTCAGGCGGACGATAAACTCGCTCTCGATATCCTGCGTTTTTGCCGCGACCATCTCGCGCCATACAAGCGGATTCGGCGCATCGAGTTTTGCGAGTTGCCGAAGACGATCTCCGGAAAGATTCGGCGTGTCGAATTGCGCCGGGCGGAGGAGGGGCGTGCGCTGGAGTTGCGCCGCGAGATGGAATTCTGGGACGTCGACTTTCCCGATCTCAAGTGACGTGCGGCGCCATGTTCATCGGATGTGCTGAATCACCAGCTCCGCACCGAGCATTGCCAGGCCGACAAAGAAGCATCGGCGAAAGACCGGCGCACTCACACGGGTGCGCACCCACTGGCCGAGGAACATCCCGCCCAGCGCCGGGACGAGCGCCAGCAGGGAAACCCCGATCGCATGTCCGTGGAAGATGCCGTCGTGCGCCAGCCCCGCGGCAAGTGCCAACGTCGACACGGTAAACGACAGCCCCAGCGCCTGAACCAGATCGTCCCTGTCGAGGTCGAGCGCCTGGAGAAACGGCACGGCAGGGATCACGAATACGCCCGTCGCCGCCGTGACCAGGCCCGTGATCGCGCCAATGCCACCCCCGAGCGCACCGGTCGTCGCCCGCGACCAGTGCCCGGGCACATGCAGGCGCACGGCCGCGAGCCCCAGCGCCGCATAGACGAGCAGCGCCACACCCAGTGCCATGCCGGCCACATTGCCGCCGTTGGCAAGCCATCCGCTGCCGGCCCAGGTGCCGACGCAGATGCCGAGCAACATCGGCCACAGTCTTCCGGCCAAAGCCGCGAAACGTGGACCGGCGAGCAGTTGCCAGACGTTGGTAACGAGCGACGGTACGATCAGTAGTGCCGCGGCTTCGGCGGTCGGCATGGCCAGGCCGAGCAATCCGACGGCCACCGTCGGCAGGCCCAGTCCGATGACCCCCTTGACGAAGCCCGCAAGCAAAAAGGTAACGAGCCCCAGCGAGAGCACGGGGATGAGATGGGTCATGTGTTGGATCGTCGTCATGGCGCCAGTATCGGCGTCGCGCATCGGGCCGCCAATGCGGCATTCGCGCAGGCGGACTCAGGCAGACGCTGAGGCTGGCGCGAGCGGTGAGGCTTGCGCCCGGACGGCGTCCGACGCGGTTTGGCGTTTTCAGTTATGCTCAGGCCAAATTCGCGCCGTGCCGCGCATCGGGCGCGTCCCCCGGAGCCCTCGCTCCGGCGGCCGTGCCGATGCCATCGGCACCCCGTAGACCCCCGTCGCTGCCCCCGCACCGATCATGGCCTTCGTCATGAGGGGGCGTCGGCGACGACAGCCATGCCAATGCATTGCGCCTGCCCAGAGGGATGGAAGTTGGAAAACCAGAATCGTCAACACGAACACATCGCACACGCCGGTCAGGAGGCCGCTCACGGGCTGCTCGATCGGCGTCTGGCGCTCATCATGCAACCCGCCCACCGCGCGCTGCTCGCTGATGGCCTGTCCGGCATTGAACGCGAGACCCTGCGCGTACAGGCCGATGGCGCGCTCGCACTGACCCCGCATCCGCGTGCCCTCGGTTCGGCGCTGACCAACGACGAAATCACCACCGATTACTCCGAAGCGCTGCTCGAGTTCATCACGCCACCCCAGCACGACGCCGCCGACGTCATTGCCCGGCTCGACGAGATCCACCAGTTCGCCTATCGCAAGCTCGGCGCGGAACTGCTGTGGAGCGATTCGATGCCGCCCGCGCTGCCGCCGGAAGACGTGATTCCCATCGCCGACTATGGCACGTCGCACATCGGCATGCTCAAGCACGTGTATCGCCGCGGTCTCGCGCTCCGCTACGGCAAGCCGATGCAGTGCATCGCCGGTATTCACTACAATTTCTCGCTCGCCGAGCCGGTGTGGGAACTGCTTCGCAAGCGCGAGGGCGCAACCGAGTCGCCGCGCGATTACCAGTCGGCCCGCTATGTTGCGCTCATCCGCAACTTCCGCCGCTATAGCTGGCTACTGATGTATCTGTTCGGTGCGTCGCCGGTGTTGCATGCCGAATTCCTGCGCGGACGCGAACACGGCCTCGACGCTTTCGACGAAGGCACGCTCGGCCTGCCCTACGCGACCAGCCTGCGCATGAGCGACCTGGGTTACCAGAACAGCGCACAGTCGGAGGTGTCACCGTGCTACGACTGTCTGCCCAGCTACATCGATGCGCTCACGCAAGCGGTGAGTCAGCCGCACCCGGCGTACGAGGCGCTTGGCACGAAGCGCAATGGCGAGTGGATCCAGCTCTCGACCAATCTGCTGCAAATCGAAAACGAGTTTTATGCCACGATCCGCCCTAAGCGGGTCACATACAGCGGCGAGCGCCCCGTGCAGGCACTCGCGCGGCGCGGCGTGCAGTACGTGGAGGTGCGCTGCATCGACATCGATCCGTTCCTGCCGGTCGGTATCGACGTCGACACCGCACGCTTCATCGACGCGTTCCTGCTGTTCTGCGCACTCGAAGACAGCCCGTCGTGCTCGAATGCCGAGAACATGGAAAATCGCGACAACTTCGCGCATGTCGTCAAGGAAGGCCGCAAGCCCGGCCTCGTGCTGCATCGCGGCGGCGAAGCCATTACGCTGTTCGACTGGGCGCAGGCGTTGCTCGATCGCATCGATCGCACGGCGGCGGCCTTCGACGCCCAGCGTGGCGGCGCTCATTATGCGCACTCCATGGCACTGCAGCGGGCCAAGGTGCAGGACGTCTCGCTCACGCCGTCGGCGCGCGTGATGGCGGCGCTCGAACCGCTGCGTGGCACGAAGGGCGGCGCATTCCAGGCGTTCGCGCTCGAGCAGAGCAAGCGTCATGCGAAGACCTTGCGCGACATGCCGCTCGACCCGAAGGTCGAGGCGCATTTCGAGGCGCTCGCGCAGAAGTCGCTGGCATCGCAGGCCGAACTGGAGCGCACGCAAGTGGGCGACTTCGACGCCTTCGTGGCTGCCTATCGCGCCGGCACGCTCGGGACGGTCAGCGTCTGAGGCCGAACGAACCGCTCTACGAAACAAGCGCCCCTCAGGGCGCTTTTTTACGAGCGTGGCATGGCGTCAGGCGAGCACGCCGAGTTGCCAGGCGAAGAAGACCGCCAGCCCGGCGCCGATAGTGAGCAATTGATGACGCGTGGCCGCGCACACGGCGATCGCCACCAGCGCGGCCACGAGTTGTGGATTGCGCCAGGTCAGCTCCAGTCCATTGCCGTGGGGCGCGAGCGTCATCGGTACGATGATGGCCGTGAGCACGGTGACGGGCACGAACGACAGCGCCTCGCGCAGCCACTCCGGGAATCTCACCCGGTCGCCCAGCACGAAGATGCCCGCCTTGACCGCCAATGTCACGGCCGCCATGCCGAGAATCGCCAGAACGTAGTTCATTGCGCACCTCCCGCCGGCTTGCCAGACGCGCGCATGCCACCGGGTTTGCGCGCATCGTCTTCGCCGCTCTTGCGGGACGGGCGTGCGCCGTTGCGACGCTTCGCATGCAGCATGATCATGCCGGCCGCGATGCCCAACGCCACGGCCGCGAGCAGGCCGAGCTTGTAGGGCAAGCCCTGGCATGCGTAGGCGCTCGCGCCGGCGACCACGGTAGCCACCGCCCAGGGCACTCGGGCCATCTGGGGCACGATGATCGCAATGAACGTGGCCACCATGGCGAAATCCAGGCCCAGGGTTTGCAGGCGTGGGAAGGCGGCGCCGAAGAGCAGACCCGCGAGCGTCCACACTTGCCAGTTGAGGTACATCGACAGGCCCGAGCCGAGGAAGTACCACTGCCCCAGTGGATCGTCCGGGTGACGATGGAAGTGACCGCTGGTGACGGCGAAGGTCTCGTCCGTGAGCAGGAATCCCAGCACCGTGCGCCACCGCAGATCCAGATGCTTCACATGGGGCAACAGGTTCGCGGCGTACAGCATGTGACGCAGATTGACGATCAACGTGGTGGCCCACAGCACCGCGTAACCTACGCCGGTGGCGAACAGGCCTGCGGCGATGAACTGGCTCGAGCCGGCGAAGACGGTGAGTGACATGAGCTGCCCGTGCCATGGCGCGAGCGGCGTGGTGGCAACCAGCGCACCGAAAATCAGGCCGAACGGTGCTGCGCCGACGATCATCGGCAGGGTGTCGCGAGCGCCTGCGGCGAAGCTTGCCGCACGGGACGGAGCCGGCATGGAAAAACGTTCCTCGATAGAAGTCGACCGAAGTCGATGCAGGTCAATGGAAGCGGCGCGGGCAGGATCGCGCGCCAATGCCCGGAGCTTAGCGCCTGCCCGGGCCGACGCGCTTGTACGTTCTTGCGCTTAAAGTGCGTGATGTGCTTGAGGTGCTTGAGGTCGAAGGCCCGTGCTCATGAAAAAGCGGCCACCGCCTGGGTGGCCGCTCAGCGCATGGACGATGCCCGGCGCGACTCAGGGATGTTTGAACAGATCGAGAATGCGCGCCTTTTCGCGGGCATCCACGCCGCCGGGCGAGGGCGGCTGGGCGGCCGCCGGTGGCGGCGCGGCGGGTTCGGGGGTGCTGTTGCCGAAGAACGGCAGCGAGAAGCCTCCGCTGTTGTCGTCGATGCCGATGCTCGCCACGAAGCCGTTGCCGGGCAGCTTGTCCGACTCGTAAAGCTCGCCGTTGACCACGCTCACGCCCGGCGGCATGGCCATCTGCTGCTGCGGCACGCCGTTCAGGGCAACGCTCATGTATTTGGTCCAGACCGGCAACGCCAACTGCGCGCCGAATTCGCGGCTGCCGAGCGTTTTCGGTTGATCGAAGCCGAGCCAGGCCACCGCCACGAGCGTGTGCTGGTAACCCGCGAACCACCCATCGAGAGCGTCGTTGGTGGTGCCGGTCTTGCCGGCCAGATCGGTGCGTTTGAGCACGTTCGTGCCGGCGCCCGTGCCGCGCTGCGCCACCGATTGCAGCAGGCTGTTCATGATGAACGCGTTCGGTGCCGAGATCGCGCGCGCGGCGTTCACATTCGCGATGACCGGCGTGGCCTTGTTGAGCACGTTGCCGCGCGCGTCGCGAATTTCGCTGATCAGATACGGCGCGACACGGTAGCCGCCGTTGGCGAACACCGCGTAAGCGCCCGCCAGTTGCAGCGGTGTGGTCTGGCCCGCGCCGAGCGCCATCGGCAGATACGGCGGCACCTTGTCGGCGTCGAAGCCGAAGCGCGTGGCGTATTCCTGCGTGTATTGCGTGCCGGCGAATTGCAGCAGACGAATCGCCACCAGGTTCTTCGAGCGCTGCAGGCCTTCGCGTACGGTCATCGGACCGCTGAAGGCGTCGTCGTCGTGCGGGTCCCAAGCCTGCCCGCCGGTCTGCGAGGGCGGCAGGTTGAGCGGCCCGTCCATCACCATCGTGGCGGGGCTCACCCCTTTCTCGATGGCCGCCGAATACACCACGGGCTTGAACGTCGAGCCCGGCTGGCGCCAGGCCTGCGTGGCGCGGTTGAACTTGCTCTGATTGAAGTCGAACCCGCCGACGAGCGCGCGGATCGCCCCGTCGTCGGGCGAGAGCGAAACCAGCGCACCTTGCACCTCCGGCAACTGCGCGATGCGCCACTTGCCGCGCGCGTCCTTCATCACGCGGATGATCGAGCCCGGGCGAATGCGCAGCTTCTCGCTCGCTCTGGACGAGAGTGCCGACGACGCGAAGCCGATGCCGTCGCCGCTGACCACTACCGCGTCGCCCGAGAGCGGCACCGCGGTGACCTGCGACGAGCTGGCGGCTACCACGACCGCCGCGACGAGGTCGCCGTTGTCAGGATGTTCCAGCAATGTGTCCTCGATCAATTGCTGTCGATCGGGCATGGCCGCCGGCAGCTCGACGAATCCCTCCGGCCCGCGGTACGCATGACGGCGCTCGTAATCGAGCACGCCCATGCGAACGGCGTCGTAGGCCGCCTGCTGCTTTTTCGAATCCAGCGTCGTGATGACCGTCAGGCCGCGCGTGTATGCGTCGTCCTTGTACTCGTCGTACACGGCCTGGCGCACCATTTCGGCCACATACTCGGCATGCACGTTGTACTCGTTGCCCGCGGTCCGGGTGCGGATCGGTTCGTGCAGTGCATCTTCGTATTGGTTGCGAGTGATGTAGCCCAGGTCGAGCATGCGCTTGAGGATGTATTCCTGACGGATTTTCGCGCGCTTCGGATTGACGATCGGATTGTAGGCCGACGGCGCCTTCGGCAGGCCGGCCAGCATGGCGGCCTCGCCAAGCGTGATGTCCTTGAGATCCTTGCCGAAGTAGATGCGCGCGGCGCTCGCGAAGCCGTAAGCGCGCTGGCCCAGATAGATCTGGTTCATGTACAGCTCGAGAATCTTGTCCTTCGACAGCGCGGACTCGATCTTGTACGCGAGCAGCATTTCGTAGATCTTGCGCGTGGCGGTCTTCTCGCGCGAGAGGAAGAAGTTGCGCGCGACCTGCATGGTGATCGTGCTGGCACCCTGCGCGGCGCCGCCGTGCAGTACGTCCGACACCCCGGCTCTCAGGATGCCGATGAAGTCGACGCCGCCATGATCGTAGAAACGATAGTCCTCGATCGCGAGCACGGCCTTCTTCATCACGTCCGGAATCTGGTCGATCGTGACGAGACTGCGGCGCTCCTCGCCGAATTCGCCGATCAGCACGTTATCGGACGTGTAGATGCGCAGCGGCACCTTCGGGCGATAGTCGGTAATGACGTCGAGCGGCGGCAGGTTGGGGCGCATCACGATCAGCGCATAACCGACGATCAGGGCGCCGACGACCGCCAGGCCAGCGAGCGTGGCCAGGACGACGGCAAGCGTGCCGAAGCCGCGCTGACGACCATGGCGGCTGGTCGAGGCAGCAGGCGCCTGGGATGCGATGGCGGGGGCGTGTTGGCGGATTTGGCGGTGTTGGCGCGCCGGATGAGACGGCGTGCGAGGCGGCAAACAATGCTTCAAGGACATACCCAACGAAAATTGCAGGATGGGAACAGGCCGGCCGGCCTAGCGCTGCGTGGATCCCCGCCGCGCGGCGAAATCGGAGCAGTATGCCACGCCCGGCGCGTCACCCTCCAAAAAAATGGGGGGGAGGCCCGGAAGGCATACCACGTATGGGTCAGCGACGGGCTTCCGTGGCCATGCGCAGGGCGAGCGCCCCAAGCACGCCGCCCATGAGCCAGCGCTGGATGCGCAGCCATGCCGGACGCTGGCCGAGGAATCGCGCGATCCCCCCCGCCGACAGGGCGACACCGGCGTTGACCATCACGCTGCACACGATCTGCGTGGCGCCGAGGGCCAGCGACTGCGTGAGCACGCTGCCATGCTCGGGATGCACGAACTGCGGCAGCAGCGCCAGGTACAGCATGGCGATCTTCGGGTTGAGCACCGATGTGAACAGGCCCATCAGGAACAGGCGGCGGTTGCCGTCGCGCGCCAGGGCGCGAACCTCGAACGGGGAGCGCCCGCCCGGCTTGAGCGCCTGCCAGGCCAGCCAGAGCAGGTAGAGGGCGCCGCCGAAACGCAGCACGTCGTAGGCAAACGGCACCGCGAAGAGCAGGGCGGTGATGCCGAAGGCCGCGCACAGCATGTAGAAGACGAAGCCCAGCGCCACACCGCCCAGCGAAACGAGTCCCGCGGCCGGTCCCTGGCACAGGGAACGCGAAATCAGGTACATCATGTTCGGCCCCGGCGTGAGGGCCATACCGATAGCGACCAATGCGAAGGCCAGCCAGGTCGAAAGTGCAGGCATGTTCGATGCGTCTCAAATGGGCAAGCTGCACGATACCACGGTGCCGACGGGTTCGCCGGTTGGCCCGAACCGCTCGGTCACGCGATGCGAAATCAGCCCAGCCGTTTGAGAAACACGGTCATTTCCTTTTCGGCCTGACGGTCGCCGTGCGCCTGGGCCGCCGCGATGCCGCGCGTCCAGGCATCGCGCGCGCCTTCCACGTCGCCGGCGCCCTGGCGCGCCTTGCCCAGCAGCTTCCACGCAGCGGTGTAGGCCGGGTCGAACGCCACGCATTGCGTCAGATGGGTGGCCGCGACCGGATAATTGCCGGCGTCCAGATAACCCTTGCCGAGGCCGAAGCGCAGCAGCGCGTTGTCCTTGCCGGCGGCCAGCAGTTTCTCGAGTCCTTCGATCATGATTTGTATATATGTAATTGATATATAAAAAACGTAATAAGATTGCGAGGCTTCCCCGATCACCGGCGGCGCGATGGTCATTCGCCGTGGCGTTTTCCGTTTCGGCGTTCGAGACGCCCGACGCCACCTCGTATGCGTCGACGACTTGACTTGCATCAACCGGACGCCGCGACATCCCGTGGCGCATGGGCACGTAAACCCGCACGATGCTCAAGTCTGGTGCACATCGCGCCGATGTGACAAGTGATAACGGCCCGTCAGAGGCCCGGATCCACGGGTGGTGACCCATTACGAAAGACGGAGACGACAGAATGTTGCGTAGCTTCTCGATCAAGGCACGCCTTGGCATCACCATGGCGCTGCTGGCGGTATTGTTGATTTTGTTAGGGGCCTTGGGCATCGCGGGCATGACGCGCACCGGTGACGCATTGCGAGAGACGTATGCCAATCATCTCGCGGCCACGGTGGCACTTGGCAAGGACAACGCGACGCTCGCGCGCACCCGGGCCATTCTCGACCGCGTGGTGCTGCATCCCGAATCGCCCGATGGCGACAAGATCGCCGCCCGCGCGCGCGGCATGATCAAGGACGCGAATGCGGCATGGGCCACGTATCAGGCGTTGCCGCGCGAGGCGCAGGAGGCGCGGCTCGCGGATGAGGTCGCGCGCCAGCGCGCGACGTTCTTCGACAAGGGCATGAATCCGATGCTCGCCGCCATCGATGCGCGCGACCGCACGGCGATGGACGATCTCACGATGAACGCGCTGCCCAAGTACTACGCGGCGCTCACCGCCGCGAGCGACGCGCTCGCCGCGTACAAGCTGAAGCTTGGGCACGACACCTACGAGGCGTCGATGACCGAGCTCGCGGCGTTTCGCTGGCTGAGCATCGGCGCGACGGTGTTCGGCGTGCTGATCGCCATCGCTTGTTACTTCTCGTTGCGCGGCGCGATCATGCGTCCTCTCGGCGAGGCACTGACGCACTTCGATCAGATCGCGGCAGGGCGCCTGGACAATCCGGTGGAGGTGCGCGGCAAGGACGAGATGTCGATGCTCATGCGCGGGCTTGACGCCATGCAGTCCCGTCTGGCGGACACGATTCGCGGTGTACGGCGCAGCTGTGACGCCATGGCGACGGCCACCGCCGAAATTTCTGCGGGCAATACCGACCTGTCCGCGCGCACCGAGCAACAGGCCGCGTCGCTCGAGGAGACGGCGTCGTCGATGGAGCAACTGACCGCAACCGTGAAGCAGAACGCCGATAACGCCCGGCAGGCGAGCCAACTCGCGGTCAACGCGTCGGATATCGCCGCGCGCGGCGGTCAGGTCGTCGCACGCGTCGTCGACACGATGCAGGGCATCTCGGCGAGTTCCTCGCAGGTGGTGGACATCATCGCCGTGATCGACGGCATCGCGTTCCAGACCAATATCCTGGCCTTGAACGCGGCCGTGGAAGCGGCGCGCGCCGGCGAACAGGGGCGGGGCTTCGCGGTGGTGGCGGGCGAGGTGCGCACGCTCGCGCAGCGCAGTGCAACGGCTGCGCGCGAGATCAAGGGACTCATCGAGACGTCGGTGCAGAAGGTGGCCGACGGCTCGACGCTCGTGACCGAGGCCGGCCGCACGATGGACGAGATCCTTCAGGCGGTGCAGCGCGTGACCGACATCATGGGCGAAATCTCGGCCGCGTCCGACGAACAAAGCGGGGGTATCGAACAGGTGAACCAGGCCGTCACCCAGATGGACACCGTGACGCAGCAGAACGCGGCGCTCGTGGAGCAGGCGGCGGCTGCCGCGGCGTCGCTCGAAGACCAGACGAACGCCTTGCGCGAGGAAATGGCGCGGTTCCGCCTGGGCGACGAGGGAGGCACGAGCGGTGCCGCACGGCGACCGGCGCTGCATGCCGTGGGGGCGTCGCCGCTGTCGCTGGCGGCCTGAGTCGGGGCGCGAGACGCCGGTGCGCGGGCAAAAGCGGGGCAGGTTCATGGCGGCGGCACGCCGAACCGGGTAACATTGCCCATCTTTTGCTCAGTTGAGGGTGTCGAAGTATGAAGCGAATGGCGCTGATGGCGGCGGTGGCCGTGGCTGTTCTGGCAGGTTGCGGCCCGATCAACCAGATGAGCCGGCCCGATCCGGCAACGGGTCGACTGCTCGACCAGGGGACCGGGGCTGACCGCTTCATGGTGCTCAACTGCATCTACCACGGCTGGAGCGAGCTGTCGCAGAACGTCGATTCGACGTCGTACGCCCGTCAGGGGGCCGACCGCGTGCGTGTGTATCGAGGTCAGGACGCGCAGGGCAACGCTATCTACAATCCCTACGTCGACATCATGCAAGGCGGCTTCGGCACGCGTTTGCAGTATTTCGAGACGCCGGGCAGCCATCTGCCGCGCGATTTCGAGAATACGGTCAAGCGTTGCATGGTGCCTTACTCGGGCAGCAACGACTGAGCCCGATCCAGGCAATTCCATGACGGCAAGCCCCGGCACGATGTGGCCGGGGCTTTTCTTTTTTCAGCCGTGAAAGTCCTCGCGCGCCTCGATGACTTCCTTCACCACGCCCTGGCGCACCAGAAAGTCGCCGAATTTTTCGCCGGCGTCGCGCTCCTTCGCGTAGCGATGGAAAAGGGGCGTGAGCTCGGCCACGACCTGGTCTTCGCTCACCGACTCCTTGTACAGCTTGTTCAGGCGCTGGCCGTGGAAGCCCGCGCCGAGGTACAGGTTGTACTTGCCCGCCGATTTGCCGACCAGTCCGATTTCCGCGATGTACGGCCGCGCGCACCCGTTCGGGCAGCCCGTCGTGCGAATGGTGATCGGCTCGCCCGCGAGGCCGGCGTCGTCGAGCACCGACTCCAGCCTTGTGACGAGGCCGGGCAGGGCGCGTTCGCTCTCCGCCAGCGCGAGGCCGCATGTCGGGAAACCCACGCACGCCATGGAGTTGATGCGCAGGGCGCTCTGGTGCTTGCCGTCGAGCAGGCCGTATTGACTGACCAGCGCTTCGATCTGCGCCTTCTTCGCGTCGCTCACGCGCCCGACGATCAGGTTCTGGTTGCCCGTGATGCGAATGTCGCCATCGTGCACTTTGGCGATCTCGCGCAAACCGGTCATGAGGCGATAGTCTTCCCAGTCCTTCACGCGGCCGTTCTGGATGAACAGCGTGAGATGCCACAAGTCGTCGGCGCCCTTGAGCCAGCCGTACTGATCGCCGTTGGTCGTGAACCGGAAGTCGCGCGCCGGGGCGAGATGCCACCCGAGATACTGGTTGAGTGTTTCCTTGAACCACTCCACGCCGCGGTCGTCGATGGTGTACTTCAGGCGGGCGTGCTTGCGATTGGTGCGGTCGCCGAAATCGCGCTGTACGAGCAGCACCTTCTCGGCCACGTCGACGATGCGATCGGCCGGCAGGTAACCGATGACGGTGCCTGTGCGCGGATACGTCGCGGCGTCGCCGTGCGTCATGCCCATGCCGCCGCCCACCGAGACGTTGAAGCCTTCGAGCTTGCCATCGGTGCCCACGATGGCGATGAAGCCCAGATCGTTGGCGTAGACGTCGACGTCGTTGTTCGGCGGAATGGCGATGGCGATCTTGAACTTGCGCGGCAGGTAGTGCTTGCCGTAAATCGGCTCGTGATCTTCCTTGCCTGCCCCAAGACGCTTGTCGCCGAGCCAGATTTCGCGATACGCGGTGGTCTGCGGCAGAAGATGGCGGTCGATCTTCAGGCACCAGTCGAGTGCTTCGGCGTGGGCCGGCGAGAGGTGCGGATGGTTCGAGACGAGCGTGTTGCGATTGACGTCGCCGCACGCGGCGATGCTCGTCATGGCCACTTCGTCCACGCCCTTGATCAGCGGGCGCAACTGATGCTTGAGCACGTTGTGATACTGCACCGTCTGGCGGGTGGTCAGCCGGATCGTGTTGCCGCCGTATTTCTGCGCGAGCTCGTCGAGCTTGAGCCACTGCGCGGGCGTGCACACGCCGCCCGGCATGCGCAGCCGGATCATGAACTGATACGCGGGTTCGAGTTTCTGCTTCTGCCGCTCGCTACGCAGGTCGCGATCATCCTGCATGTAGGAGCCGTGGAACTTGAGCAGTTGCGCGTCCTTCTCGAAGATCGCGCCCGTGAGTGGGTCGGCCAGCCCCTCGGCAATGGTGCCACGCAGGTAGTTGCTGGCGTCCTTGATCTTCTCGACTTCGGAGCGCGCCGGGGCGGCGCTGGTAGGCGTAGTTTGCGTCATGTGGGCCTGCTGTCTCTGTGAGCGCGCGGTGCGGGTGCTCGGGCGCGCCTCATGTGCGAATTGGGGACGAACCGTACGCTTATCGCGTTCTCATCGGTGGCGTGTCGCTTGCGTGTCGGGGGCGTGGCGCGCGCCACGTTCAGTACACGTCGCGCTGGTAGCGCTTCTCGCGCTGCAATGTCTTCACATACTCGGCCGCGGCGTCGGGTGCGAGGCCGCCGTGCTCCGCGACGATGTCCACGAGCGCGGTGTTCACGTCGCGGGCCATTTGATCGGCGTCGCCGCACACGTACAGGTGTGCGCCTTCCTGAAGCCACGCATACAGCGCCTTGCCTTGTTCGCGCATGCGATGCTGGACGTAGACCTTGTCTTCGGTGTCGCGCGAGAACGCCAGGTCGATGCGGGTGAGCGCGCCGTCCTTCACATAGCGCTGCCATTCGCGCTGATACAGGAAGTCGGTACGGAAGTTGCGGTCGCCGAAGAAGAGCCAGTTCCTGCCCGGCGCATCGAGTGCCTGCCGTTCCTCGACGAAGGCGCGAAATGGCGCAATGCCGGTGCCCGGGCCGATCATGATCACCGGTGCGTTGCTGTCCGCAGGCAGCTTGAAGTTGCGGTTTGCCTCGATATACACCGGCACCGACTCGCCTTCGCGCGCGACGTCGGCCAGATAGGTCGACGCCACGCCGCGACGCGCACGGCCATGACTCTCGAAGCGCACGGCGCCCACGGTAATGTGGACCGCTTCCGGGTTGGCGGCAAGACTCGACGCAATCGAATACAGACGCGGCTGGAGCGTGCGCAGCGTGCCGACGAATTCGGCGGCCTTGACCTTGCGCGCCGGGAACTGACGCACGACGTCGAGCACGTCGCGGCCGTGGAGATACTCCCGCAACGCCGTTTCGTTGCCCGCCGCGAGCAAGGTCTTCAATTCGCTCGATTCAGCCAGCGCGGCATACTTCTCGAGGAAGGCGCGCGAGAGCGTGGTGATGTCGTACGCGCCGAGGAACGCGTCGCGCAGCGACAGCGTGCTGTCCTGCGTGGTGGTCGTGGCCTGCGGATCGAGCGCGAGCGTGTCGATGAGTTCGTCGACCAGCGCCGCGTCGTTCTTGACCACCACACCAAGCGCGTCGCCCGGCTCATAGGTCAGGCCCGAGCCTTCGAGCGACAGTTCGATGTGGTGCACTTCCTTGGACGAGCCGCGACCCGAGAGTGTGATGTTCTCGATGACGCCGGCGTCGAACGGGTGCTTGCGACTGTACTGACTGGCCGCCGCGCCGGTGGGGGACGTAGCGCTCCCACCCAGGGCGGCGAACGTGAAGGTGTCGATGAGGGATGCGGCGCTCGCATTGCCGCCCGTCGTTACCGTCGCCCCTGCGGTACCGGCGGGCACGGCCACGCGCGAGAGCGCCTCCACCGCGTCTTCGATCCAGCGCTCGGCCGGAGCGTCATAGTCGACGTCGCTGTCGACGCGCGGCACGAGACGCTCCGCGCCGAGTGCCGCGAGTCGGGCGTCGAAGTCCTTGCCGGCCTGGCAGAACTTCTCATAGCTCGAATCGCCCAGGCCGAGCACGGCGAAGCGCGTACCTGCGAGCCCGGGGGCCTTCTCGCCGTGGAGGAATTCGTAGAAATCGCGCGCGTCGTCGGGCGGTTCGCCCTCGCCCTGCGTGGAGACCGCCACGAGCAACAGCTTGTCGTTCTTCAGGCGCGAGGCCTTGTAGTCGCCCATCGCGAACAGATCGACCTTGAAGCCGGCGGCAACGGCGCGCGCCTTGGCTTGCTCCGCCACTTCCTGCGCGTGGCCGGTCTGGGAACCGTAAAGGATGGTCAGCGCTGGTGCGGTGGCGCCGGTATTGGCCGGCGTGGCAGCAGGCGCGCCGGCCTGGCGCACCGAGTGATTGATGCCCGCCAGAAAGCCCCGCACCCAGGCGAGTTGCTCGGTGGAGAGTCCGTCGACCAGTTGGCTGAGCAACTGGGCCTGCTGGGAGGAAAGGGGCGTCTCTTGCATGTCGTGCTTGGCTCCAGGGGCCGGATCAGCATGGGGGCCAGGGCGGGTCGATCCCGCCAGGCCACCCCCAGATGGACCGGCAAGGGGATACGCAACACCTTATCGGCTGGTGCTTAGAAATTAAAATAATAAAATTTAATTCTTATATATCCATTTTCCATATAAGCATAAAGACGGGGCGTCTTGGCGGGCAGGGACGGGGGGGATGGCAAAGTGCGCGATGACGGCATGTTCGCGGTAGGTTCGATGGCAGTGCCGCCCATTGGGGGTCGGATGTGGGCACGATGCGACCATGGCAAACGGGCGTTCGAACGGGGCCGGGCCGGCGCCGGGGACGCATGCGGCGGGCACGCCGGAAGTCCCCGTGTGACGGCTTTCCGGGGGGATGGCTGTCGGTAAAACGTGCTATGCTCCTCGCCGTGATTGATCAGGTCCTTCCAAGCACCACTTGATTCTCGCAATCCGCTAATCGGTCAGGCCGTGTCGCGGAAGGTTTCGTAACCCGCTATTTCTCGAGACACTCGTAGAAAAGGTGAGCGCAAAATGAGTTTGATGGAACAATTCCAAGCGAACTCGTATCTCTTCGGCGGCAATGCCCCCTATGTCGAAGAACTGTACGAGTCGTATCTTGATAATCCGGCGTCCGTGCCGGACAACTGGCGCCAGTATTTCGACGCGCTGCAAAACGTTCCCGCTGTTGATGGTTCCAACGCCAACGACGTGGCTCACGCCCCGATCGTGGAGTCGTTCGCCCAGCGCGCCAAGGCCAATGCCTTCGTGTCGCACGCCGGCGCATCCGACCTGGCCGTGGCCCGCAAGCAGGTTCACGTGCAGTCGCTCGTGGCAGCCTACCGATTCCTCGGCGCTCGCTGGGCCAATCTGGATCCGCTCAAGCGTCAGGAGCGCCCGGCCATTCCGGAACTGGAACCCGCGTTCTACGACCTGACCGAAGCCGACATGGACAGCGTGTACTCGGCCGAGAACACGTACTTCGGTTTCGAACAGGCCAGCCTGCGCGATCTGCTCAAGGCGCTGCGCGACACGTACTGCGGCTCGATCGGCGCCGAGTACATGTACATCAGCGATCCGGTGCAAAAGCGCTGGTGGCAGGAGCGTCTGGAGAAGGTGCGTGCAACGCCCAACTTCAGCGCCGACAAGAAGAAGCACATCCTCGAACGTCTCACGGCCGCTGAAGGCCTCGAGCGTTATCTGCACACCAAGTTCGTCGGCCAGAAGCGCTTCTCGCTCGAAGGCGGCGAATCGTTCATCGTGGCGATGGACGAGCTCGTCCACCACGCCGGTGCGAAGGGCGTGCAGGAAATCGTGATCGGCATGGCCCACCGCGGCCGTCTGAACGTGCTGGTCAACACCCTCGGCAAGATGCCGTCGGACCTGTTCGCCGAATTCGAGGGCAAGCACGTCGACGACCTGCCGGCCGGTGACGTGAAGTACCACAAGGGTTTCTCGAGCGACGTCTCGACGGGCGGTGGTCCGGTCCACCTGTCGCTGGCGTTCAACCCGTCGCACCTGGAAATCGTGAACCCGGTGGTCGAAGGCTCGGCCAAGGCCCGTATGGACCGTCGCGGCGAAGCCGACGCGGCCAGCGTGCTGCCGGTGCAAGTGCACGGCGACGCGGCATTCGCCGGTCAGGGCGTCGTGATGGAAACGCTGAACCTCGCGCAAACGCGCGGCTACGGCACGCACGGCACGGTGCACATCGTCATCAACAACCAGATCGGCTTCACCACGTCGGATCCGCGTGACGCTCGTTCGACGACGTACTGCTCGGATGTGGTCAAGATGATCGAAGCGCCGGTGCTGCACGTGAACGGCGACGATCCCGAAGCGGTCGTGCTGGCCATGCAACTGGCCCTCGAATTCCGTCAGGAATTCAAGAAGGATGCCGTGGTGGACATCGTTTGCTTCCGCAAGCTGGGTCACAACGAGCAGGACACCCCGGCGGTCACGCAGCCGCTGATGTACAAGAAGATCGCCCAGCACCCGGGCACGCGCGCGCTGTACGCCGAGAAGCTGGTCACGCAAGGCGTGATCTCGGCCGACGAGGGCGACGGCTTCGTCAAGGCCTACCGCAAGGCCATGGACGACGGCCATCACACCATCGACCCGGTGCTCTCGAACTACAAGAGCAAGTACGCCGTCGACTGGGTGCCGTTCCTGAACAAGAAGTGGACCGACGCCGGCGACACCGCCGTGCCGCTCAACGAGCTCAAGCGTCTTGCCGAGCGCATCACCACGATTCCCGCGAACTTCAAGGTTCACCCGCTCGTCGAGAAGGTCATCAAGGACCGCGAGAAGATGGGCAAGGGCGAGCAGCCGCTCGACTGGGGCATGGGCGAGCATCTGGCGTTCGCATCGCTGGTCTCGTCGGGCTTCGCCGTGCGCCTGACCGGTCAGGATTCGGGCCGCGGTACGTTCACGCACCGCCATGCCGTGCTCCACGACCAGAACCGCGAGCGTTGGAACGACGGTACGTACGTGCCGCTGCAACACGTGGCCGACGGTCAGGCCAACTTCACGGTGATCGACTCGGTGCTGTCCGAAGAGGCCGTGCTGGGCTTCGAATACGGTTACTCCACCGCCGAGCCGAACACGATGGTGCTGTGGGAAGGCCAGTTCGGTGACTTCGCCAACGGCGCTCAGGTCGTGATCGACCAGTTCATCTCGAGCGGCGAAGTGAAGTGGGGCCGCGTGTCGGGCCTGACGATGTTGCTGCCGCACGGCTATGAAGGCCAGGGTCCGGAGCACTCGTCCGCACGTATCGAGCGTTACCTGCAACTGTGCGCCGACACGAACATGCAAGTGGTCCAGCCGACCACGCCGGCACAGATCTTCCACCTGCTGCGTCGTCAGATGATCCGCCAGCTGCGCAAGCCGCTGATCGTGTTCACGCCGAAGTCGCTGCTGCGTCACAAGGAAGCCGTGAGCGACCTGTCGGAACTCGCCAAGGGTGGCTTCCAGACGGTCATCGGCGAGACCGATGCCTCGATCGACGCCAAGAAGGTCAAGCGTGTCGTTGCCTGCTCGGGCCGCCTCTACTACGACCTGATCGCCCGTCGTCGCGAAGAAAAGTCGAGCGATGTCGCGATCGTGCGCGTGGAACAGCTGTATCCGTTCCCGCACAAGGCGTTCGAGAACGAACTGAAGAAGTACGAAAACCTCGCCGAAGTGGTGTGGGCCCAGGATGAGCCGCAAAACCAGGGTCCGTGGTTCTACATCGAACACCACCTGATTGATGCGATGAGCGCGGGTCAGAAGCTGGCTTACGCGGGTCGCGCGGCTTCGGCCTCGCCTGCCGTGGGTTACTACGCCAAGCACTACGAACAGCTCAAGTCGCTGCTCGACACCGCGTTCGGTCGCCTCAAGGGCGCGACCGTGAAGCAGTAACCGGTCAGGTCTTACAGCGGTCGTCCTCCCCCAGGGACGGCCGCTGCCGTATTTCCGAATTGAACGTTTATCGAATCCAGGATCCAGAAATGGCCATTGTTGAAGTCAAAGTCCCCCAGTTTTCCGAGTCGGTTTCCGAAGGCACGCTGCTCGACTGGAAGAAGAAAGTCGGCGAAGCTTTCGCACAAGATGAAACCGTGATCGAAGTCGAGACCGACAAGGTCGTGCTCGAAGTGCCGGCGCCGGCAGCCGGCGTGCTCGTCGAGGTGAGCGCCGCAGCGGGCGATACCGTGACGTCCGAGCAGATCATCGCCAAGATCGACACCGAAGCCAAGGCAGGCGCTGCCGCCCCGGTCGCCGCCAAGCCGGCCGAAGCCGCTGCACCGGCCGCCGCCGCCGCACCGGCCGCTGCCCCCGCGGCCGGCGGCGCGTCGGGTGGCATTGCCAGCCCGGCCGCAGCCAAGGTGCTCGCCGAGAAAAACCTGTCGGCCACGGATGTGGCCGGCTCGGGCCGCGACGGCCGCGTGACCAAGGGCGACGCCCTGGCCGCCGGTGCCAAGCCGGCCGCCGCTGCCACGTCGTCGGTTCCGGCGCCGGCCCCGCGCGCCTCGCTGCCGGCCGTCTCGGCCCCGGTGGGCCGCGACACGTCGCTCGAAGGCCGTCCGGAGCAGCGCGTGCCGATGTCGCGCCTGCGCGCCCGTATCGCGGAGCGTCTGCTCCAGTCGCAACAGACCAACGCCATTCTGACCACGTTCAACGAGGTCAACATGAAGCCGGTGATGGATCTGCGCAACAAGTACAAGGACAAGTTCGAGAAGGAGCACGGCGTGAAGCTGGGCTTCATGTCGTTCTTCGTGAAGGCCGCCGTCCATGCGCTCAAGAAGTACCCGGCCGTGAACGCCTCGATCGACGGTAACGACATCGTCTATCACGGCTACTTCGACATCGGTATCGCCGTGGGCTCGCCGCGTGGTCTGGTGGTGCCGATCCTGCGTAATGCCGACCAGATGAGCCTCGCCGACATCGAGAAGAAGATTGCCGAGTACGGCAAGAAGGCTGCCGACGGCAAGCTCTCTATCGAGGAAATGACCGGCGGTACGTTCTCGATCTCGAACGGCGGTGTGTTCGGCTCGATGCTCTCGACCCCGATCATCAACCCGCCGCAGTCGGCCATCCTGGGCGTGCACGCCACGAAGGACCGCCCGGTCGTGGAAAACGGCGAGATCGTCATCCGCCCGATGAACTATCTGGCCATGAGCTACGACCACCGTATCATCGACGGCCGTGAAGCCGTGCTGAGCCTCGTCGCGATGAAGGAAGCGCTGGAAGATCCGGCTCGCCTGCTGCTCGACCTGTAAGCGTTAGCGCGCACTGCGCGGCGTTGCCCGGCCACGCGCAGCGTGGCCGGCGCCCCGCGCCTCCCCCTGCCGTCAACCTTCACTGAGTCTCAAAATGGCAAACAAAGAATTTGATGTCGTCGTCATCGGCGCCGGCCCCGGCGGTTATATCGCCGCGATCCGCGCCGCCCAACTCGGTTTCTCCGTCGCTTGCGTCGAGAAGTGGACCAACCCGACCGGCAAAATGGTGCTGGGTGGTACCTGCCTGAACGTCGGTTGCATTCCGTCGAAGGCGCTGCTCGCCTCGTCGGAGGAATTCGAGAAGGTCGGTCACCATCTGGCCGATCACGGTATCACCACGTCGGATGTCAAGATCGACATCTCGAAGATGCTCGCGCGCAAGCAGGGCATCGTCGACAAGATGACCGGTGGTATCGAGTTCCTGTTCAAGAAGAACAAGATCACGTGGCTCAAGGGTCACGGCAAGTTCGTCGGCAAGACCGACGCCGGTGTGCAGATCGAAGTCTCGCCGACCCAGGACGGCGAAGTCGAGACGGTCACGGCCAGGAACGTGATCATTGCCACGGGTTCGAAGGCCCGTCATCTGCCGGGCATGCCGGTCGACAACAAGCTCATCTCGGATAACGAGGGCGCGCTCTCGTTCGACACCGTGCCGAAGAAGCTGGGCGTGATCGGCGCCGGTGTGATCGGTCTGGAGCTGGGTTCGGTGTGGCGCCGTCTGGGTGCCGAAGTCACCGTGCTCGAAGCCATGCCGGAATTCCTGGCTGCCGCCGACGCGGGCGTGGCCAAGGAAGCCGCGAAGCAGTTCAAGAAGCAGGGTCTGGACATTCACGTCGGCGTGAAGGTCGACGAAGTGAAGACCGGCAAGAACAACGTCACGATCCATTACACGGACAAGGACGGCAAGGCGAACACGCTCGAGGTCGACCGTCTGATCGTGTCGGTCGGCCGTGTGCCGAACACCGACAACCTTGGTCTGGAAGCCATCGGTCTGGCGGCCGATCAACGCGGTTTCATCCCCGTCGACGACCATTGCAAGACGTCGGTGCCGAACGTGTACGCCATCGGCGACGTGGTGCGCGGCCCGATGCTGGCCCACAAGGCCGAAGACGAAGGCGTGCTGGTCGCCGAAGTCATCGCGGGCCAGAAGCCGCATATCGACTACAACTGCATTCCGTGGGTCATCTACACCTCGCCGGAAATCGCATGGGTCGGCAAGACCGAGCAGCAGCTCAAGGCCGAGGGCCGCGAGTTCAAGCCGGGTCAGTTCCCGTTCGCGGCCAATGGCCGTGCGCTGGGCATGGGCTCGTCGGACGGTTTCGTGAAGGTGCTGGCGGACGCCAAGACCGACGAGATCCTCGGCGTGCACGTGATCGGCCTGAACGCTTCGGATCTGATCGCCGAAGCCGTGGTGGCAATGGAGTTCAAGGCCGCGTCGGAAGACATCGGCCGTATCTGCCATCCGCACCCGTCGCTGTCGGAAGTGATGCGTGAAGCGGCGCTCGATGTCGAGAAGCGCGCACTGAACAAGTAAGCGGATTCGCGCTGACTTGCAGGAACAAAGGCGAGGCGACTCGCCTTTGTTTTTTCCCGATGACCCTTGCCCCCCGGCCCGTCGCCGTACCGCATGAACGTTCGCGAATACTACCAACAAGAGCTCGCCGCGCGCGGCTACAAGCCCGACGAGGCGCAGGAGCGCGCCGTCGATCGTCTGCAACAATGCTACGACGAATGGGCGGCATACAAGTCCCGTCGCTCGAATACCCTCAAGAAGTGGCTCGTGCATCCGGAACTGCCCAAGGGGGTTTACCTGTGGGGCGGGGTGGGGCGCGGCAAGAGCTTCCTGATGGACAGCTTCTACTCGGTGGTGCCGCTCCAGCGCAAGACGCGGCTGCACTTTCACGAGTTCATGCGCGAAGTGCACCACCAGTTGCAGGCGCTCAAGGGCTTGCCCGATCCGCTCGACGAACTGGCCAGGCGCATCGCCAAGCGATACCGCCTGATTTGTTTTGACGAATTTCACGTGTCCGATGTGGCCGACGCCATGATCCTGCACCGGTTGCTCGCCGAGTTGTTCAAGAACGGGGTGCAGTTCGTGATGACGTCCAACTATCGTCCCGACACGTTGTATCCCGACGGTCTGCACCGCGACCGTGTGCTGCCGGCGATCAAATTGCTGGAAGACCGGCTCGACGTGCTCAACGTGGATGCCGGCATCGATTACCGCCGTCGCACGCTGGCGCAGGTGCAGGTGTATCACTACCCCCTCGGCAACGAGGCCAACCGTGCGCTGCGCGCGGCGTTCAGCGAGATTGCCGGTGTGCCCGACGAAAGCCCGCTGCTGCATATCGAGCAACGCGAGCTGAAGGCGCTGCGCCGCGCGGGTGGCGTGGTGTGGTTCGATTTCCATACGCTGTGTGGCGGTCCGCGTTCGCAGAACGACTATCTTGAACTGGCCAACCGCTTCCACACCGTGGTGCTCTCGGACGTACCTCGCATGACGCCGCGCATGGCGTCGGAGGCGCGACGCTTCACGTGGCTCGTCGACGTTTTCTACGACCATAAGGTGAAGCTGCTCATTTCCGCCGAAGTGCCGCCCGAGGCGCTTTACACGGAAGGTACGCTCGCCAACGAGTTCACGCGCACGGTGTCGCGCCTGGTGGAAATGCAGTCGCGCGAATATCTCGAGGCCCCGCGGCGCGTGGTGGACACTTCGCTGACCTGAACTTCAGGTGGCGTCGCATCGTTGGCCGACGCCTGCTGGCGGAAACAGGGCGCGACACGGGCTCGGTCAGGCCGGGATAAGGCCGCGATAAGGCCTGGATAAGGTCGGGAAGCCCGGGAAGGGCGAGATAAACGCGCAAAAATGCGCCCGATGGGACTGAGGAATCGGTGCCCGATCAGCGCATGTCACGGGGCCGATCTTGTCTGTTCGACCCGGGGGTGACCGTCTTCAGCGTCCGCCGCGTTGTCGTCCGTTGGGATTGCGTGACGGAGGCGGAGGAGGCGGCGCCGGCGGTTGGCGCTGCTCGCGGATATGGTTGTAGATGTCGCCGCGCAGGTCGCCCTGCGGCCGTATTTCCTGAGGCTGCGGGCGCGACGGTCCGGAGCGTGGGCCGCCATGATGATCGCCGCGTCCGTTGGGACGTTCGGCACCCTGTGCGAACCAGCCCTGGAAGAACTGACTGGCCGACGCCGCCTGGGCCGTTGCGCTCATCGCGGCGCCGGCCAGCATGACGATACCCATCATCCGGACAAGTCGGGTGTGACGCATGGTGCCACCTCCTTGTCGGTTGGATTGCCGCGCGTCGGACCCGGGTTGCACCAGCCGGCGTGCGGATGAGAGACATGCAGCATGGGCGACGAACGTTGCGGCTACGCTTCGAGAGTAAAAGGGTGGACGCCCGCGTGCTGTAAAGATTTGTAAAGCAATGTAAGCCGGAGGGTGCGGGCTGGCGTGCGTCCCCTACCATGCGCTGTTTGAACGTCGGAGTCTGGAAATGCGTAAGCTCTCGATCGTCACGACCTGCGTCGTGACCGTGGTTGTGGTGGTGGGGCTGCTGTTCGGCACACCGTATTACACGCTGTGGCGTGCGCGCGAAGCCGCGAACGCCCGCGATGCCGACACGCTCTCGTCGTACGTCGATTACCCCGCCGTGCGCGACAGCCTGAAGACGAGCCTGCACGATCAAATGGCGCGTCAGATGGACAAACAGCGCAGCAATCCACTGGGTGCACTGGCGCTGGCACTTGGCGGTTGGGTGTCAGATCGGGTGGTCGAGGCATTGCTCACGCCCGAGGCCGTTGCCGCGATGCTGCGCGGTGACAGTACCGGCCTGCCGCCTGCACCAGGCGCTCCGGCCCCGGACCAGGTGGCGCCTCAGGCACCTCCGACACCCCCAGCGCCCCAGGCACCGCAGCAACCGTCCGGTACGCCGCCGTCTTCCGACGCGCCGTCCAATGGTGGGAGGCCGCAAGGTGCGGACACCGCCCCACCGCGAACGACGACACGCACCGAGTTCCAGGATTTCAACCACTTCCTCGTGCACGTGTCGCGCAGCGACCGCCCCGAGCGCGTGGTGACGTTTACGCTCACCCGGCGCAATCTCGTGCAGTGGCGCCTGAGCGCCATCGCGCTGCCGCCGCTGTAATCGGCGCGGCGCGTTGCACACTCGCAGGAAGATCCCTTTGAAAGCGATGTTGAACGGCATGTTCCGGCGGCGTCTGCTCGCCGCCGGTTGCCTGCCTGCCTTGTTGAGGCTGTGCGTGCTCTACGCACTAAGCGCGATGAGCGCGACCGTGACACCGGCGTTCGCGGACACGCTTTCGCCGGTCGGGGTGTGGCGCATCGTCGACGAGACCGGCGACCCGAAGGCGCTGATCGTCATCTCCGAGCGCGACGGCCAGTATGTGGGGACGCTTGTCAGGAGTCTCGGGCGACGCGATGCGCTCGAGCGTCGCTGTGATGGCTGCACCGACGACCGCAAGGGCAAGAAGCTCCAGGACATGGAGATCATTCGCGGCCTGCGCAAGGACGGTGACGAATACACCGGAGGGAAGATTCTCGATCCGGACAGCGGCAGCGAATACGGCTGCAAGATCCGCGTGGTGGACGGCGGAAAAAAGCTCGAAGTTCGAGGTTATTTCGGCATCTCCTTGCTGGGCCGCACACAGACGTGGATTCGCGAGCCTTAGCCGATTTTCCCGGGACATCGATTGACGTGCACATAAGCCAGACGTGTGAGCTCAGCTAGAGGACTTCCTCAGCACGACGTCACGCCTTTGGCGTAATCTTCAAAGCGACTCACGTGCGAACCGGTGCATGCGCCGGGGTGCTCATCGCCAGCGCGAGTCCTACGACAATCAATCCGTATCTGGGAGGATGACAATCATGAAGCAGATCTCGAATGCAACGTCGTGGCGACGTTTGGGTGCTCACGCGCTTGTCGCCGTGGCGTTGCTCGGCGGCGTCGCCAAAGCGGCCATGGCGGCCGACAACAACTCGCCTGTCGGCGTATGGAAGACGATCGACGACAACACCGGCAAGCCGAAGGCCCTCGTCACGATCTCGGAGCAGAATGGCCAGCTCGTGGGCGTGATCACCAAGGGATTGGGGCCGAACGACGATCCGGAGCGCATCTGCACGAAGTGCACGGACGAGCGCAAGGACCAGAAGATGCTCGGCATGCAGATCATTCGCGGCATGCAAAAGGACGGCGATACCTACGACGGCGGCACCATTCTCGATCCGGAGAACGGCAAGGTCTACAAGTGCAAGATGACTGTGAAGGACGATGGTCAGAAGCTCGACGTGCGTGGCTATATCGGCATTTCGCTGTTGGGCCGCACGCAGACCTGGGAGCGCGAGCAGTAAAGCAGGGTGATGCAAGCGGTCGCCGATGCGGCCGCGAGTTCGGACGCAGCGGCCATCACGTGTGCATCGACCTCGGCGCGATTTCGTCGTCGAGGCTCAGGAACGGCCCCGGACGATACGTCCGGGGCCTTCTCGTTCATGCGTGGCCAGACGTCGCGAGGGTTGCCGCGGCGGTGCCGCGCCGAGGGAGTCGCGCCGCCGATGCGATCCGTGACCTGCCTCGGATGCCTCGCGCCTGCGTCACTCGAGCGGTATGAAGTTACGGCTTGCCGATGCCATCGAAGGCAGACGTGCCAGACGTGCCAGACGTACGAATAGCGACCGAATCATCTGCGGCATCGAATGACGCTCGATCGATTCGGCGAGGCTGCTGGTGGCCGGGGAAGACGCCGGTTGCGTCCCGCGCGAACCCGACGGCGCCGCGGGCGGCAGTCCGATGCGTGTGCCGACCGGATGCGGCATCGACAGCCGTGCCAGCCATGCCACCGTCGTGCCGATCAGGGGAATGCGCTCGGCGATTTCCGTGGCGGTGCGCACCACGCTTTGAACCCGCGAGAGCACTTCTCCCTGCACGTGATAGGCGTCCACGCGCGAGGACGCCGGTGTCGCGTGATGCCGGGCCACCGTGCGCTCGTGCAGTCCGGCGGCGTCGAATGTCAGGCCGTGCGATCGCTCCACCACGGAGGTCTGCGCCGAAGCGAGGCCACCGCCCAACGAGTGCCCCCGTGAACATCAGCCGCGACGCCGGGTACAACTGCGTCAACGTCTTCCCCCAGGCGATGGCCGCCTCGTATTGGCGTGAAGGTAACCCCAGCGCCTGCAAAACATTCTGCTTCCAGTCGACGTAAGCGCGTGCCGCGATGTTCATCTCCGTGCCGCGATTGGCGGCCAGGATGTTGCCGCTGACGGGGTCGGCGTAAACGGCACCAAAGAACCCGGACCCCCCGGGGCCGTTGTCGTCATGCGCGTCGATGCGTTGCACGCGCGCGGGCAGGATCTGCGGGATCGACTGGTCGAAGTAGACGTCATGATCCACAAGCGCAGCGGTCACGACGTTACGTTGTTCGAGCATCTTGCGAGGCATCGCGTCGATGCCGTGCGTCTCGATCCACGCATCAATCTCGTCGACGCGCTGCGCGACAGCCACGAGACGCGACGTCTGATATGCCGACGCTTTCGCCTCGCTTTCGTCCACGAGTGATGTCAATTGTTCGAGCACGCTGTCGAAAGCCGCCGCCTGTTGCGGGTCCGACGGGCGCACCGGGGACGAGCGCCGGCACAGCTCGCGCGTCGCATCGATCCATGCCTGCGTCAACGCCCTCGAGCGACGCTCGTGCGCGTAATGCGGATCGGCGTCATGTCCGATTCGGGGAGACGTCTGGACGCCGCGCAAGGTGCGTCGCCATCGCGCGCTGGCGATCCGTTGCTCACGCGTCAGGGCATGCCACTGATCTGATGTTTCGGATGCCGAAGAATGGTGCGCTTGCTCGGGGTTTGCCTCGCTATGGGTGGCGGGGGCAGGCGTTTCGTCGAGGACGACGTTGGGCGTTGCGGCAGGGGCGTGCCGCAGACTTGTTGGGCCAATCATGATGTCGGTGCGTCAGGGGAAGCGTCGTGGGAAACCGCGCGCGGGTCGCCCGGCGTCGGGAAATGACGCGGGTAAGGGCGACGCGGTGGCGGAACGGCGAGCGATTCTGCTCGCGCGCGACGCTGTCGGACACCAGGAATGGCTCATTTCCCAAACGTCGGGCCATGGCGACAGGTGGGGCAACACCCGAGCACGACAAAGCCCGGGCAGTGTCGCTTCACTGTCCGGGTTTGCCGACGTCATTGGCGCCTGCACGCCGCTGACGTTCCCCCTCGCGATCTTCGGATGCCGACGCGTCCGCTTACCTGGCCAGCCCGCCCAACAGTCCGGTGACCGGCGCCAGCACACCGGCGGCACTGCCTGACCCGGTCGTGCCGCCCGAGCCCGCGCTGGCGAGCGACGTGAGCGGGGTCGTGACGGTGCTCAACAGCGTGGTGACGGTGCCGAGCGGATTCGTGGCGCTGCTGCCGCTTCCACCGACGCCCCCGGTGCCGCCGGTCACTGCCGTGGCGCCACCGAGCAGGCCGGTGAGGCTGCCCAGCGGATTGGCGCCCGACGTGCCGCCGCCTGCTGTCCCGCCGAGACCGCCGAGCAGACCGGTCAGGGCGCCCAGCGGATTGTTGCCACCGGCCGTTGCGGGCGACACCGTCGTATTGCCGACGTTGGCGAGCACATTGCCCAGCGCGTTCGGGCTCGTTGCGCCCGTGTTGCCGAACAGCAGACCGCCGGCGCTGGTCGCCGTGTTGCCCAGTGCCATGAGCGGATTGCCAAGGCTGGCGACCACGGCGTTCGGCGCGGCGCTCTTCACCTGGGTGCCCGCCAGATTCAGCGCGCCGCCCAGCGTGCCCAGCAGGCCTGCCACCGGCGTGCCCAGCCCGGTCGTGTTCCCCACGGTCTGCGTGGTGCTCACCACCGTATTCGTAATCGGCGAGATGGCGGACGAGAGCGCCGTGGTCGCCTGCACGACGGGTGCGCTCCCGAGCGCCTGCGTGAGCGCCGCGCCGCCGCTCACGCCACCCTGGCCGACGGTGGCGACCGCATTGCCCAGCACGCCCGTGAGCGAGTCGACAGGGGTGTTCGCGAGCGGGCCGCTCTTGCCGATGCCCGCGATGCCGCTGCCGAGCGATTTGCCCGCGTTGCCGAGATCGGTCACGACACTGCCGGTGCTCGCGAGCGTGGTGCCGACCGGATCGGTGCCGGTCTTGCCCAACTGTCCGAGCCCGCTGCCCACGCCGGTGCCCAGATCGGTCACGGCGTTACCGGTTTGCGTGAGGGCCCCGCCAAAGCCCTGCGTGGCCTGCGGCGACACGCCCGGAATCGTCGTGCCGGACACCTGGTTTCCGACGGCGCTGACCACGGAGCCGACCGAGCTCACCACACCGTTGCTCGACGTTGTCGGGTTCGTCGGGTTGTTGGGGTCGTTCGGATTGGTCGGTGTGTTGGGATTGTTGGGGTTTGTCGGCGTGTTCGACGTCGCGCCACTGCCGCCGCCCGAACTGGAGCAGCCGGTGACGCCGAAGAGCGCTGCGACGAGCGCGGCGAGCAAGGTGGGGTGAAGCCATTTCGACATGACATGTCTCCTCGAACAGGGACGAGCGCTTCCGGGGGCGTGGTTCGCCGGCGGCCGTCAGGCCTTGGACGTGGGGCCCCTGGCACTGGAGACCAGACCGGCGATGTCCTGGTCGGCCTCGAAGCGCAGACGGAAGGTTTCGCTCTTCAGGGTGCGAATGCTCTGCACCAGGAAGTCGTGGATCGCGGCGAGTTCGCTGTGGTCGTAGGCGGCACTCACGGCGGTGAGCTCGCGCGAGACGGACGACAGGAACTGCTCGATCTGTGCGCAGCGTTCGGCGATCGGATGGATCATCACCATGCGACGGTCGTGCGGATTCTTTTCGCGCTCGACGAAGCCGGCGCGCTCGAGCCGGTCGATGACGGTGGTGATGCCGCCAGAACTCACGCCCATGAGCTCGGCCAACTGACCGGCGGTGATCGATTCGAGTTCGAGAATCAGGTCGAGCGCGTTCAGATCGGTGACGTTCAGGCCGAGCTGTTCGGCCAGCGCTGCGTGATAGAGCGCGGTGTACACGGCGAGCCGGCGTCCGAGCGAGCGGACGATGCCGGCGACGAGATCGTTTCGGTTCGTATGTCGGTCGCTCATGGTGCCGTGCGTTGCGTTGAGCGGGGAGGCAGTGGCCGTCGCCCCGGAAGCAGCGCCCGAATCGGCGCCGTACGTGTTGTGGCTCTGGCGGGCGCCGACACCGCCGGCGGTCTCGCGCATGGCCGGGGGTTCGGCATATTGCGAGGCGGATTCGCCAAGACCGCGCATCAGCACGCCGGTGTCGGATAGGAAGCGGGCCATGGCATCTCCTTATCGATGAATTGCCTGAGGCATGCGCGGCGCCGGAACGTCGGCGGCGCGCGCGATGCCATGTGTCACTTGCGATTTACTTGCCGACGCTGGCGACGCTGCCGAGCAGGGTGGTCACCGGTGCGAGCAGACCGCCGAGGCCGGCGGTGGCGCCACCCGAGCTGCCGCCGGCCGCGCTCGTCACGCCGGAGAGCAGGCCCGTCACGGGCGCGAGCGGGCTGGCGCTGCCGCCCGACCCCGACGCGGCACCGCTCAGTCCGCTCAGCAGACCCGTGACCGGCGCAAGCGGGCTGCCCCCGCCGCTGGTGCCGCCAAGTCCACCCAGCAGACCCGTCACCGAGCCGAGCGGATTCGCGTTGCCGCCCGCCGCGGTCGAGCCGAGATTGCCGAGCAGCGAGCCGAACGGGTTGGCCGTGCCGGTCGAGGTGGATCCGTTCAGGAACGAGCCCACGCCGCCGACTGTGTTGCCGGTGGCGATGACGGTGTTTCCGAGCGCCGTCACCACACCGTTCGACGAGGTGCCCTTCATCGTCGTGCCGACCGTGCCGACTGTGTTGCCGACCGTCGTGAGCAGGTTTTGCACCGGGCCGCCCAGACCGGTCGTGGTACCTACCGTGCGGGTGGTGTCGGACACGACGTTGGTGACCGGGTTGATCGCCTTCGAGAGCGTGGAAGTGACCTGCGTGACCGGTCCACCCGTGAAGGCCTGCTTCAGAATTGCGCCGCCCGCGATGCCGCCCTGGCCGACCGTGGATACCACATTGCCCACGGCGGACGTCAGTCCGTCGACCGGCGTGCCGGCGAGCGGGCCGCTCTTGCCGATGCCGGCCACACCACTACCCAGTTGAACGCCCGCCTGGCCCAGATCGGTCACGACGTTGCCGGTGCTGGCAAGCGTGGTGCCGACGGAATCGCCTGACGTGCCGGTTTGGCCGAGACCCGCGCTCACGCCGTTGCCGAGATCGGTGACGGCGTTGCCGGTGCTCTTGAGTGCGCCGCCGAATCCCTGTGACGCTTGCGGCGAGACGAGCGGCAACTGCGTGCTGGCGACCTGATCGCCGAGCGCGCTCACGACGTTGCCGGCGGAGCTCACGACGCCGCCCGCGTTCGTTGCGGTGGTGCCCACGGCGTTCGGCGTGCCCGTGGTGCCGGCCGAGGTGGCACCGCTTCCGCCACCGCCGCTCGAGCAGCCGGTCAGTGCGATGGCGGCGATGGCGGCCGAGGCGAGAAGCGTGCGTTGGAGTGCGAGGTTCATGGTGTCTATCTCCTGTGTCGTTCTGAAAGTTTCGATTCGGTTTCGGCGCATCGCCGCTTACTTCTTCGCGCCGAGCAGGCCGCCCAGCAGACCCGTCACCGGGGCGAGCGGGCCGGTGCTTCCGGTGCCGCCGGCGCTGGTTGCGCCGCCGACCGCGCCCGTGACCGCGCCGAGCAGGTTGGTCACCGGCGCAAGGGCGCCGCCCGCGGTCGCGCCGCCAGTGCCACCGGTCGCGCCGCCGGCCACGGCGCCGAGCCCGCCCGTCAGACCCGAGACGAGATTCGTCACCGGGGCGAGGGCGTTGCTGCCCGGCGTGCCGCCAGCGGCGCCGCCGAGCGCCCCCGTCACGCTGGCGACGAGGGTGGTGACCGGTGCGAGCGGGCTGCCGCCCGAGGCGCCGCCCGTGGCGCCACCGATCCCGCCTGTCAGACCGGCGACGAGATTCGTGACCGGGGCGAGGGCGTTGCTGCCCGGCGTGCCGCCAGCGGCACCGCCGAGCGCACCCGTCAGGCCCGAGACCACGCTCGTGACCGGGGCGAGCGGGTTGGCGCCGCCAGTGGCGCCACCCAGGCCACCCAGGCCGCCTGTCAATCCCCCCAATGCCGACGTAAGCGGCGCGAGCGGATTGGCGCTGGTCGGCGTGCCGTGCACGGCGCCGCCGAGACTTGCCACGGTGTTGCCCACGCCTGCGACGATGCCGCCAACGTCCGCGGCGACCGGGTTGTTGAGTTGCCCGCCGATCTTCGTGCCCACGCCGGCCAGACCGCCGCCCACGGTGGCCAGCAAGCCGGCAACCGGCGTACCCAGGCCCGTCGCATTGCCGACCGTTTGCGTGGTGTTCGTCACCACGTTCGTGATCGGAGTGATCGCGGAGGAGAGCGACGTCGTCAGTTGCTGCACCGGCGCGCTCGTAACGGTCTGCGTGAGCCCGGTACCGAGCGACTGGCCGGCCATGCCGACCGAGGTCACGACACCGCCGAGCAGCGTGGTGACGCCGTTGATCGGCGTGCTGCCGAGCGGGCCTGTCTGACCGAGACCGGCGACGGCGCTGCCCAACTGCGTGCCCGCCGTGCCGAGATTCGTCACCGCCCCGCCCACGCTGGCGAGCGTCGGGTTGAGCGGGTCGCTGACCGAACCGAGCTTGCCGATGCCGTTGGTCAGGCCCGTGCCAAGTGTCTGCACGGCGGTGCCGGTGGACACGACGGCGCCCGACAGACCCGATTGCGTTTGTGTGCTCAGCAGCGGGAGTTGCGTGCCGGCGAGCGTCGTGCCCACGTCGCTGACGGTCTTGCCGACTTGGGTGACAACCCCCGTGCTTGCCGTACCGGCGACCGTGCCGATCGGGTTGGTGGTCGCGCTCGTGCCGGTGCCGCCATCGCCGTTGCCGTTGCCACCCGTGTTGCCATTGCCGCCGGTGCCCGAGCCGCCGGTTCCCGAACCGTCGCTGACCGTTCCGGCGCCCGTGCCGCCGCCACCGCCAGCGCCGGCCGTGGTGCCGCTGCCACCGCCGTCGCCGAGCGAGCCGCTGGTGCCCCCGGAGCCTGAGCTGGCGCAGCCGGTCATCGTGATGACGGCAAGCAGGCAGGCGGAAGCGAGCAGGTTGCGTTGAAGGTTGTTCATGATGGTGTCCTCTGGTCGTTGTCGTTATCAGGCGAGCACGGCTTGTGCCGCCAGACGGTTGTTCATGCGTTGTGCGATGAGCGCGAACAGCAGCGCGTCGACAGCGGCGCTGCCGAAGCCCGTCATTGCATGGGCCGAATGCGTGGCGTGGCCGTTGGCCGGATCGAACGGTGTGGCGGTGGCGCGCACGCCACCGCCGTCTTCACCGCCCCTCCCTGGGCTTGCGCCTCTACGATCGTTGCCGCCGATGCGCTGACGCTGCGCGGTGATGGCTTCGGTGCGCTGCGTCGGTTGCTTGGTATTGCCAATGATCATGGTGTCCCCCCGGTGATCTTCAGCGTTGCGATGCAGGGGTATGCGCAAGAGGTGTGCCAATCAATGATTTCGGATTTGAAGACTTGCTCTAGTTTTTCCGTCAAACGGCTGAAAAGCCTGTATTTATTTGCGTTTTGGAAAACAAGAATCTTTTGGATCGAGAGATCGGTGTTCGCAGGGAATGGGTAAAAGTCAGGGTTAACGCGATCGGAATATGGCGAGTGTCGGGCGCAAATCCGTTCCCGTTACGTCGGGCGTTACGGGTAACGTTACGTAACGCCGCTGTTCGAAAAGCCTTCGGGGTGCCGACAAATTGAAGCGCCTGGATGCGTCGTGTCCGCTTCAATGCGAATTCGCGCTGATATGGTCGTCGTGCTCGAATTGGGTTGTTACAGCACGCGTGGCACGGCTAGTTTTCGACATTGAAATCGAATCGAATGACGAACCAATCTCTCGGGCGCGGGGCGGGGCCCGGAACGCATCATGAATGGAAAGGATGGGAAAGACTGCGCGTCTGGCTCGCCTGTGCCGGCGTGCCAAGGCGGTTTCGACGCGCGATACGGAGCGTGCTATAGAGCGTGTTGCGGAGCGCGTTCCCGGGTGGTAAACCGGGCGCGAAACCGGGCGCATTACGAGGCCGGTCGTTGAAGTACGTCCGACCTCGGAATGAAACGGGGCGGATGTTGCACTCGACAATGGCGTCGGCAGCGTGGAAATGAATGAAAAGTTATTTAAACGGCTGGTGTATTCCATTCGCGATTGGATGTGGCGTCGCGCAAATCATGGTTTTCCCTCGCAAGCGTTGTGCTGCGTGGTTTTGGAGTATTGTTTGATCAACCCATGTAACGATTTCTTACACTCTCGGTGGTGATTGGAACCAAGACTCTAGTTTTTGCGATTTACTTTAAATTACGATCAGAAAAAATCAGCGCGCCGCCGCAAATGATGTGTCGACAAGCAAAGAATTGGTGGCGTACAACGTAAAAGAGGTTCGAAAGCCTTGCTGCGCAACGAACCTGAGGCCGAAGTCCAGAATTGATGAGTGATTTGGCGGGATGCGTCACGCGGCCGACAGGCCGATGATGCGCCGCCGTGGGTGAATGGGCGCCTCGCGCCTTCATGAGGGAGACTGATATGAAACTCGGCAAACGTATTCGACTGTTCGCTCGCGACGAGCGAGGTGTCACGGCGCTGGAATACGGCATTCTCGCCGCGATTGTCGCCGTGATCATCGGTGGCACGATCTACGCCAACCTCACGGGCACGTTCTCGACGGTCTTCTCGAAAGTGACCTCTGCCGTGACGGCTGTCGGTGCCTGACGTTCACTGACGCTCACTGACGTCGACCGGCGGGCGCCGAGCGTGTTCGCGGCTGCCGCCGCCCATGCAAAAAAACACAACGGGCGCCGCAGTCATCGAGACGCCGTTGCGGGAAGTCGGATGCTGTATTCGCGGGGATGCGCATCATGAAAGCAATGCGAGCGGGAACAAGACATCGAGGGCACCGTCTTTCGCGGCAACGCGGCGTTACGGCACTGGAGTACGGAATTCTGGCGGCGATCGTGGCGCTCATCATCGGCGGGGTCGTGTACACGAACCTGAGCAGCGCGTTGACGACGGCCTTCAGCACCGTGTCGTCGGCGGCGACGTCGGCGGTCTCGCATTAGCGCGGGGAGCGCATTGCTCGGCATTGCTCTGCATTGCTCGTATCGAGGCGGAACATCGCGTGCTGATATTGCTGACTCTGTTGTGCGTGCCGATCGTGGTCACCGACCTGATTGCGCGCCGTATTCCGAACGTGTGGCTATTGTGCGTCGGTGCGCTCACGCTGGCCTGGATGGCATGGCGTGCGTGGCACGGCGAACCTCGGGTGTGGTGGGTGCATGGCCTGGGCGCGCTCGTCGGGTTGATCGTGTTGCTGCCGTTCTGGTGGCGGGGTGTGATGGGAGCGGGCGACGTGAAGCTGTTCGCGGTGATCGGGTTGGTGGCGGGATATCCCGCGTTGCTGCCGGTCTGGTGTCTGGCGAGCGTGGCGGCCGGCCTGCATGCCCTGGTGCTGTTGGCCGGACGGGTGAGGGGCCTGGCGCGGTGGCGTGACCGGTTTGCGGCATCGCGAGCCTGGCAAAGCATTCTGCGTTGGCGGGATGGACGCATCGGATTGCCCTACGGGGCGTATCTGGCCGCCGCGGCGCTCGTCGTGAGGTGATCGGAAGATTGGAAGTCGTTGGCGGCGGCGAAGCCGGTACGGCGTGAGGGCGTCGTTCGAGATGTCGCCGAGGTGGCGTGTTGGGGGACGAGTGCTGCAAGAAGCGGCACCGCTAGAACGGGAGGCGCGGGCGACGCCGCGCAAATGAGCAGCACCAATGCGTCGCCAAACACGGCCACACAGCGCCGTGCGCGACGGGGAGTTTCGTCATGAAGCGGTTTGGGGCACAGGCAGCATCGGCATGGCCGGGACGGCTAAGTGCGCGCTCGCGCGGCGTCGCTGCTCTCGAATTCATGCTGATCCTGATGGTCCTGCTGCCTGCCTTCTATGTCGCCGTCGCTTTCTCCATCAATATTCTCGCCCGACAGATGCTCACGCAAGCCGCCTCCGAGGCCGGCCGTGCAATGCTGCGCGCGGGTACGATGGCCCAGCGTCAGAGCTACGCCACGTCGGCGATCGCCAACACGCTGACCTGGCCGTCACCGTCGGTCGTGAGCACCAGTTTTCCGGCTGACGCCACGTATCCCTGTCCGGCATCGGGGTCGGCCACCAGTTCGCAATGCATCGTTCACGTGACGCTGACATTGACGCAGCCCATGACCGTCAACTGGCCGGGGTTGGGGGCGCTCGTGCCGGCCAGTGTCGTGGGCGCGGCGGCGGTCACACTCGATACGTCCACGATCGGCGGAAGTTAGCCGTGTCGCCGCGTGATTTGCGTGCCGGGCTCGAAACAAGCGATGTGCGGTTTGCCAGGTTGTCATGCCGCCGGTGCGCCGGCGTCCCGCAGGTAGTGACTGAACGGCCGAAAGGCCCCAAGCCATGAACAAAGCCACCAAGATTCTTGCTGCCGTGCTGGTTGTCGCAGGCGTGCTGCTCGCGCTCTTCGCGTTGCGTCTGGGGACGTCGAACGCGCCTGCGCCCGCGACCACGCCGTCGCCGGTGACGCAAACGCTCACGCAACGCTTCCCGGCCGTGGTGGCGGCCAAGGCGCTCGCGCCGGGGCAGCCGATCGGCGCGGGCGACGTGAAGATCGAGGCGTTCAATAGCCAGACGGTGGGCGGTTTCTCGAACCCGGCCGATGTGGTGGGGCGCGTGCCGCTCGTGGCGCTGGCGCCCGGCGTGGCGCTCACGCAAGGCACACTCGCGCATGGTCTCTCATTGCAACTCGCGCCGGGCGAGCGTGCGGTCGCCATCCCCGTCACGGAAACGGTCGGGGTGAGCAACCGGATTCGCCCGGGCGACTACGTGGACGTCTTCTTCACCCTCAAGACCAACCAGGCGGGACCCAACGGCGCCGTGGCGGATGACACGCAGGCACGTCTGCTGGCCTCGCGCGTGCGGGTGCTGACCTACGGCAATGCGTCGCTCGACGACGTGACGCCGCCGCCGGCGTCGCCCGGCGTGGCCTCGACGGTGCAGGCCGTGGCGTCCACGGCACCGCCGCCGCAACCGGCGAGCAACCCGCCGCCGGTGCCGGCGACGTCCGCCGTGGTCGCCGTGCCGGTGGCCGACGTCAACCGGGTAATGCTCGGCACACAGCAGGGAAAAATCATGCTGGCACTTCGCAATCCGGGCGATGACGCCATGCCCGACACGTCGCTGTTCCCATCGCCACCGCCGGTGCTGGCTGGCAAGGCCGGTCTGAGGGTCGACGATCGCGCTGCGCTCTCCACACCCGAGAACCAGGCCTACGCCGGGATCGCCGCGACCGGGCTCGCGGGAGAGCCGGTGCGTCGGGCGACGGCGTCGCGTGGGTCGGGGACTTCGGGCGGCGCAACGGGCGGGGCCATCGAGGTGGTGCGCGGCGCCGAACGATCGACGGCCGCTTATTGAGCCACACGAAGCCGCCGACAAACCCATCAACCGACACAGTGACCGATACAGCCACGCCATGACCAGAAGCCAGGTTCGCACTGCCAAACGAGAGACGAGACGCGTTACGGGACTGCTGTTGTGCTTCGCCGCGTTGCTCGCGTGCTCGGCGTCGGTATCGGTACGCCTGGCCGATGCGGCCGACTCGGGCGTGAGCGCCGCAACGCGCTCGCTGACGATGGGCGTTCGCGAGCAGCGCGAGTTGCCGGTGCCCGGCTCGCTCGAGCGTGTGGCGGTGGCCGACCCCACGGTGGCTGACATCGTCGTGCTCAAGGGCACCGGCGGGCGGCGCGGTTCGGTACTCGTCGTGGGCAAGAAGCCGGGTACGACGCAGGTCTCGGCGTGGCCGCGTGGCGGGGAGCCCGTGCGCTGGGAAGTGCATGTCACCGGGGACCTGCAAGGGGCGCTCGGCGACACCGGCACCGCCAGCGTCGATGCGCGTGGCAATGCAGCGCTCATCAAGGGCCACGCGAATACGATGATCGAGCACAGCGGCCTGCAATCGGCGGCCGTCGATGCGTCGGGCAAGGGCGGGGTGGTCGTCGACCGCTCGACGGTGGGCGACACCGGGGTGGTGCAGGTCGACGTGAAGATCGTGGAGATCAATCGCAACATCCTCAATCAATTGGGTGCGAGCTTCAGCGCCTCGCGCACTTCGGGCTCGGGCAGCTTCGGCGTGGGCTCCACGCTCAACTCGGCGTTCCGCAGCGGCGCCGTGCCGAACTTCGGATCGTTCTTCGGCACGATCACGCGCGGCGCATTCAATCTCGCCGCCGAAATCGACCTGCTGCAAACCAATGGTCTCGGTCGCGTGCTGGCCGCGCCCACGCTGGTCGCCCTCTCGGGACAGAGCGCGAGCTTTCTCGCCGGCGGCGAGATCCCCGTGCCGCAGGCGGGTGGGCTCGGCACCACGAGCATCATTTACAAGCCGTTCGGCGTGGGACTCACGGTGACGCCGACGATCCTGTCACCCAATCGCATCGCGCTGAAGGTCGCGCCCGAGGCGTCCGACATCGATTACACCAACGCCATCGTGACCAGTTCGATCCAGATCCCCGCGATCACGACGCGCCGTGCGGACACGACCGTCGAACTGGGCGACGGCGAAAGTTTCGTCATCGGCGGCCTGATCTCCCGCACCACGACGGCTGCCGTCGACAAGGTGCCGCTGCTCGGCGATCTGCCGCTCATCGGCGCATTTTTCCGGAATCTGAAGTACAGCAGCGCCGAAAAGGAGCTGGTCATCGTCGTCACGCCGCATCTGGTGAAGCCGGTGGCCAAGGATGTGGCTATGCCGTTGCCCGGAGATACGCGCGAGAAGCGCCCGGGGCCGGTGTGGGGCGACTATCTGATGGGTGGGGCAAGCGACAGCGAGCTGCCGGGATTCTCGAAGTAGCGCCGGCACCGTCGTCACGACGGGGCCGGGCGACGCGGGAGCCGCAGCGCTGCGCGCAAGCAGTAAGGAGTGCATAAATGAACGCACCGACGCGAATACTGGACACCATGACCGAGTTGCACCGTTTCCTCTTTTGCAGTGCGCACGCGGGCCACGGACAGTGGCTCTCGGCAGCGCTTCGCGAAGCGGGCGTGGTGCTGCAGGAAGCGGGGCGTCCGGCGCAATTGCAGCAGCGCATTGGCGATCTCGATCCGCAGGTCGTGCTGCTCGACTTTTCGGGCGAGCCGACCGGACACGCCGACGACGCGCCCGAAGGCGGCATCGCCCAGGCCGTCGAGCTCGCACAGATGCTCAAGCGCGTGGCGCCCAAGCTGCCGCTCGTGGCCGTGGGATCGATGGCTCGCGCCGACGGCATGAAGGCCGCGATTCGCGCCGGTGTGCACGATTTCATCGACGTGCACGCCACGCATGACGAGGCGCTCGAGGTGGTTCGTCGCGTGGTGGATCACACGCCGCCGCCGGGCCCGAGCGCTGCACAGCGCCACGGACGCTTCGTCGTTCTGCTGGGCGCACGTATCGGCGTGGGCTGCAGCACGCTCGCGGCGCATCTCTCGCAACTCGGGCAGGAGATGTCGGTCGGGTCCGTCGACGACAAGCCCGCCAGGCTCGCGAAAGCGGCGGCCGGCAAGGACGACAAGGTCGATACGTCGTTGCTGGGCCATGTCGCGCTGCTCGACCTCGGGTTGCCCTCCGGCGACGGGCTGCTGTACCTGAACACGCAAAGCCAGTTCAGTTTTGCCGAGGCGGTACAGAACCTGCGGCGCTTCGACGAGACGCTGGTGCACACCGCGCTCTCGCATGCGCCCAGCGGACTCGCGGTGCTGCCGTTGCCGCTTGACCTGGGCGACATGCGCAGCGTGGCGGCCGCCGACGCACTCGCGCTGACCGACCGTCTGCGCGCGTTCTTCGATCTGATCGTGGCAGATCTGGGAGGCTTCTCGAACCCGGCGTTCGTCGCGGGCCTCGTACGCGCGGCCGACGAGGTCTGGCTGGTGGTCGACCAGAGCGTGGGGGCGATCGTTTCGCTTGCGTCGATGTTGCGCGATCTCGAGGAAAAGGGCGTCGATCGCGGCCATTTGCATCTGGTGCTCAATCGCTACGACCCGCGCTATGGCATGGCGGCCGATCAGATCGCAAAGCGCTTCGATGTGCCGCTGCTCGCCACGTTGCCCGACCGCCCGCTGGCCATGCTCTCGGCGACCAACCAGGGCAAGCTGATTCTCGACACCGCGCGCGGCGATCCCTATGTGCGCGCTTTGCAACCGCTCGTCGAACGGCTGCTCTCGGCGCAGCATGCGAAGACCGCAGCGCACCGCCAGCCTTCGGGCTGGTTGGGGCGATTCATGGGAAAGCACTGATATGACCGACTCCATCGAATTCGCCGACGACAAGCGCGCGTTCGCCAACTCGCAGCAATTCCAGGACATCAAGAACGCGGCGCACGAACATCTGCTCGCGCGCATCGAGGAACTCGGCGCGGAGTTTGGGCGCTGGAGCCGTGGCGCGATCCAGCAATTCGTCGACCTCGAGATGGACGGCTTCGTGCGCCTGCGCCGCATTCCGATCAACGAGTCGGAGCTGCGCCAGATTTCCGACGCGCTCACCAAGGAACTCGCCGGTTTCGGTCCCATCGAGGATCTGCTGGCCGATCCGGCCGTGGAGGATATTCTCATCAACGGCTACAACGACGTGTACGTGTCGCGCAAGGGTGTGCTGGCCCGTGAAGCGCTGCGCTTCTCGGACAACCAGCACCTGTTGCGCATCGTACGCCGCATTCTCGCGCCCATCGGTCGTCGTCTGGACGAATCGAACCCGATGGTCGATGCGCGCCTGCCCGACGGCGGTCGTCTGAACGTGGTGATCGAGCCGCTTGCCGTGGACGGACCGGTCGTCTCGATCCGCAAGTTCCGCAAGGACCCGCTCAAGCCGTCGGACCTGCTCGCGCTCGGCAGCTTCAACGAAGAAATCTACGCGCTGCTCGAAGCGGCCGTGCGCTCTCGTTGCAACATTCTCGTGTCGGGGGGCACCAGCTCGGGCAAGACGTCGCTGCTCAACGCGCTTGCCAGTTTCATTCCGGCCACCGAGCGGGTCGTGACCGTGGAGGACACGGCCGAGCTCTCGCTCAATCACCCGCACGTGGTGCGCCTCGAGTCCCGCCAGGGCGGGTTCGACGGTTCGGGCGAAGTGACGATCCGCGACCTGATCCGCAACAGCTTGCGCATGCGCCCGGACCGGATCATCGTGGGCGAGGTGCGCGGCTCCGAAGTGCTGGAAATGATGCAGGCGATGAACACGGGCCACGAAGGCTCGATGGCGACGATTCACGCCAACTCGCCGCGTGAGTGTCTCTACCGCCTCGAAATGCTGGCGGGTTTCGCGGGCTTCCAGGGCAGCGAAAGCAGCCTGCGCCGGCAGATTACCAGCGCGCTGGATTTCATCGTGCAGATCGGGCGCCTGTCGAGCGGGCGACGCCGAATCTTGTCGATCACCGAAGTCACCGGTGTTTCGGATACGGTGATCTCGACGCAGGAACTGTATCGCCACGAGACGGTCGTGGGGCCCGACGGGGAAGAGAAAGATCGCTGGATTTCACTGGGGCTCCAGCCGCATTCGCCGAAGCTGCAACGCTACAGGGAGCACACGCGCAACGCGGCGGCTGCCGCCGCGCAGACCCAGGGCAACCCGCCGCCCGATTCCGGCGGCGGCGGATTCTTCGGACGCCGGCGATGAACGCCGTCGTGCTGTGGGCCGCATGTATCGCGCTGCTGCTGGTGGCGGCGGGGCTCGAGCTTTGGCGCCGCACGCAACTGCGCGCCAGGGCGCAGGCGACGAGCGCGTTCATCGAGAGGCAGCTTGCCCAGACCGCCCCGCGCTTCGGTACCCCCGGCACACCCGGTGACGCCGGCGCGAACGGCGCGAGGCGCGCGCCCCGGCGCAAGTCATTGCCATGGGAGTTCTTCTTCGAGCGCGCGGGCGTGCAGCCCGATCCGACGTTCTACACGTTGCTCATCGCGCCGGGGCTGGCGCTGGTGCTGGGGTTCTGGCTCTGGCACGGGCCGCTCTCGGCGATCGTCATTCTCGTGATGTATGCCGTGGGCACCGTTCTGCGTTACTGGTTCAAGGCGGCGCGCCGGCATCGCAATATCGTGCGGCAATTGCCGGTGTTTCTCGACGGCATGGTGCGCATGCTCACGGTCGGCAACAGTTTGCCCGCCGCGTTTCAGACGGCTGCGGGCAATGCGGACATGCCACTGCGCGAACTGCTCGAGCGGGCGGTGCGGCAGGTGCAGGCGGGGGTCGATCTGGATGTGGCGCTCAAGCAGATCGCCCGCGTGTACCAGGTCGAGGAGATCTACCTGTTTGCGGCGGTCGTCGATCTCTCGACGCGCTTCGGCGGGCGCGCCGATCAGATTCTTGCGCGCATGGCGGGTTTCATGCGCGATCGCGAGCAGGCACAGGCCGAACTGTATGCGCTGTCGTCCGAGACCCGTCTGTCCGCCTGGGTGCTCGCGGCGCTGCCGATCATCGTGAGCGCGATGCTGATGCTGCTCAATCCACGATTCTTCGAGCCGATGTTCCAGGAGCCCTCGGGGCAGAAGTTGCTGGCCGTCGGCGTTGGGCTGGAAGTGCTGGGCGGCTTCTTGCTGTACCGGCTGGCCAAGTCGCTGTGAGCGGGCAAGGGTGACGTCCATGAACTTCTCGTCCCTGTCGAACCTGTCGGGCAATTCGCATCTGTGGATGATGCTCGGCGTGCTGATGGTCGCCGCCGGGCTGTTGCTGGCCGCCTCGGCCATCCTGTTGCGCGCCATGCGCCAGGGGCGCAACGAACGAATGATCGACCAGGTTCTCGCGAGCCGCCAGCAACAGGCGCTCGCCGCGCTGCGTGCGGCCAGCGCACCGCTCGGCCATCGGGCGGCGGGCGACGATGCCGCGACGGACCCCGGCGAGGCGGGCGAGGGCGTACGACGCGGCTGGCGTGCCGTCTTCGACCGCGCAGCGGCGCTCGGCAAGCAGTGGTCGGAGACGCGTCTGGGGCAGCACCTGATCGCCGCAGAGGATCGCCTGCTGCTCGCGCAGTGCGGCTGGGACAGCGTGCGCGCCAAATCGTTGTTCCTGTTCTCCCGCGTGGCGCTCGCCGTGGTACTGCCCCTGCTCGTGTGGCTCTGGTTTCCGGGCGGCGGCGGCCTGAGCACGATCGTGCGCCTGCTCGGCGCGGTCGGCGTCGGCCTGCTTGCGCCAAAGTTCTACGTGCAGCGCAAGGCGGCTGCGCGCCGTCGCGATCTGATCGAGGAACTGCCGCTGCTCATCGACCTGCTGCGCCTGCTCCAGGGCGTGGGGCTGTCGATGGACCAGAGCCTGTATGTGATGGTGTCGGATTTCCGCGAAGTGCTGCCGATCCTGTCGAAGGAGTTCGAGAACGCCAACCGGCAATATGCCTCGGGGCGCGGGCGCGAGGCGTCGATGGGCCGTTTGCGCGAGGTGTACGACAACGACGATCTGCGCGCGCTGGTGCGCCTGATCGTGCAGGTCGAGCAGCACGGCGGCGCCGTGCAGGAGCCGCTGCAACAGTTCAGCGACCGGTTGCGCGAGCAGCGTCGTCAGACGATGAAGGAGCGTATCGGCAAGCTCACCGTGAAGATGACTCTGGCGATGATGCTGACCCTCCTGCCCGCGCTGATGCTGGTGGTCGCCGGGCCGGCGTTGCTCTCGCTGACCAAATCCATGGAGGTCATGCAGTGAATCGACCCATTCCGACATCAGGACCGAGCGCCCGTGAGGTGCGTCGGTCGATCGACATCGCAGGTATTGGCGACATCGACCCCGTGGTGCGCGTCGGGCCGGCGGCCGGCGTGCTCGCCCGTGCATTCGCGGGCGTCTCGCTTGCCGCGCTGGGCTTGTCGTTGCTCGCCGCATGTAGCGCCACGAATATCGGCGGGTACGGTGCACCGTCGGCCGCCGCGCTCATGCAAGCCCAGCAGAACGATGAAGAGAAGGCCAAGGCGGCCAGGCCCGACACGCGCGAGTTGTACCTCTCCATGATTCGGCAAATGCAGGAGCACGGTTCCTACTTCGCGTCGCTCGCGCACATCGACCAGTTCCGCATTCAGTATGGTGCTGCGCCGGATGTCGATCTGCTTCGCGCCGATGCGTTGCGCGAGACCGGCCAACCGGATGCGGCCGAGCAGGCTTACCGGGCATTGCTCGGCGGAACCGAATCGGCAGCGGCATGGCACGGTCTCGGTCTGGTGGCGGCGCAGCGCAAGGACTACGCGAGCGCGGCGCAGGCGCTTCGCGAGGCCGTGACGCGTGCGCCGACCGAAGCGTTCTATCTGAGCGACCTCGGCTTCGCCCTGTTGCGCAATGGCGAGACGAGCGCCGCGCGCGTGCCGCTCGCGCAGGCGGCCGAATTGCGCCCCGACAACCGCAAGGTATTGAGCAATCTCGCCGTCTATCTCGTGGTGACCGGCGAGCGTGCGCGCGCCGAGGACATGATGACGCGCGCGAAAATGCCGCCGTCCACGCGAGAGGCCATCAACAAGCTTGCCGCCGATATCAAGGCGCACGCGAAGGCCAGACGGGCCGCGGCCGCGGCGGACGCAGCGCGCCTGGCCGCGCTCAAGGCTGCGTCGTTGAGCATGCTTGCGTCGGGTGCGTTGCCGGTCGCCGCCACTCGCGGCGCCGCCAACGACGCAGGCGCCACGATGGGCGACTCGGGTCCGGTGGTCGTGCAGCTGTCGCGCCCGGCGCAGGCACCGATGCAGCCCGCTACGGCAGCTACGGCAGCTACGCCTGCCACACTCGCCACGCCCGCGACGGGTGGCGCGGAAGCAAAACTCGCACGCGCGGCGGACGTCGCGCGCAGCGATATGCCGACATCGATGCTCGATCGTTTCGGGCGGTCTCAATGACGCCGCGGATCGTCCGTACCCGCGAGGCGACGAGCGACCCGCTCGGGAAACGAGTCACGCAAATTCAGGGAGAGGTGATCATGGCTGTCCAGACATCACAACGCGCCTCTGGCACCCGGCCGCCCCCCGCAATGCGGCTTGCGGTGGCCATGCTCGCGCTGTGGGCGGTTGAAGTCGTCGCGCAAATCAATCCGCCGATTACGGGGACCATGGGCGGCACGGACGCTCGCGCCGTCGCGCCCGCACAGGCGCAGTCCGCACCGGTCGCGCGACCGCAAGCGGTGCCGACAATAACAACGACCGGCGCGCCCGGTGCCGCGACGGCGGCAACGGCCGGTGCGCCGCAGGCTTCGCCCATCCCGGCCAATGTCGTGCGCCGCACGACCCCGCTGCGCGTTGGCGAACATGCCGCGGACGGCATGCTCGGCGATGAAACGCAAGCGTTGCTGGCATTGCAGGCGAGCGGCATGGCCGCTGGCCCAGGCCTGCCGATGCTCGGCGCGACGACCACGCGGGCGTACAAGCGTTACCTCGACAGCTTCGCCTATCCGATTCCCGAATTCTTTTCGGCCGTGGTGCAAAACAACGGCGCCGGCGGTGGGAGCGGCGGTGGCGGGGTCGGGGGCGCAACGGCGACGGGGGCTGGCGCGAGCCAGTGAGGTGCCATGACAGTGCGTGCGCCCGTGCACCCAACGGATCGTGCGCTGCCGCCCGGCAGGCGGCAGCGCGGGTCGGTGCCGATCCTGGCCTTCGTCTTCGTGATCGTGGTGATGATTCTCGCGGTCGCCATCGACGCGGGCTTCGCGTTCATGAAGCGGCGCGATCTGCAGCGCGCCGCCGACATGGCCGCGCTGGCCGGCGCGCAGACATTGCCCGGGTGCGCCAACGCAACGTCGTATGCCACCGCCGTGCAGAACAACGTCAATGCCAACATGGGGACCAACGCGACCGACTTGCAGGTGACCTCGGCGTGCGGTTTCTGGACCTCGCCCGCGGCGACGGCCAGCGGCCCGGGCACCTTCGTGGCGGCCACGTCCGCGAATGCATCGACCGGCAATGCGGTCTCGGTCACGCTTTTCCAGCAGGTGCCATCGTTCTTTCAACTGGCCGGAACCCGCACGATCACCGCCACGGCAACGGCGCGCAAGGCGCCGGCAGTGGTGACGTTCACCGTGGATTCCGGCTTGCTCGCGCTCAATACGGGCAACTCGGTGCTCGGTCCGTTGCTCACGTCGCTCGGCGTGAATGCCGCGGCGTATATCGCCAACGGACAGCAGCTCGTGGGTGCGACGATCACCCCGAGTGGCCTGCTGCAGGCGCTGGGCGTGCCGATTACCGGCGACGTCACCGTCGCATCGCTGCAGGGGCTGGCGACCGTGAAGAATCTTACGGTGGGCACGTTGCTGAGCGCTACCCAAACGGCGCTCGCCGCCCAAAGCGGTGCGCTTTCGGCGTCGGTCACGGCGCTCAACGGTGTGGTGAGCGCGCTGGCGGGGTCCAACGCACTGAGCCTGCCGGTGAATCTCTTCGGCACGGCCACCACGCCGGGCGTGTTCGCCAACATCGACATGGCCGGGGTGAGTGCCGCCAACGCGCTGACGGCCAATGTGAATGTGATGGACCTGATCTCGACGGCGATCATCGGTGGCAGCGGCACGAGCGCGATCTCGATCCCGTCGCTCTCGATTCTCGGCAATACGGTGAGCGCGAAGGCCAGCATCATTTCACCGCCGCAGTTGGGCATCGGTGGCGTGGGCGCCACGGCGAGCACGGCGCAGGTGCGCGTGTTTCTCCAGGTCAATACGCAGGCCAACGGCTTGCTGGGCGGCGTGCTCAACATCGCCGGCACCAGGCTGACCCTGCCGCTCACGGTCGAGCTCGCCCAGTCGACGGCGACCGTGACGGCCCTGCAATGCGGTGCGACCCCTTCGGCAACACTTCAGGAGACCTCGGGGCTCGTGAATCTGTGCGTGGGATCGGACGCATCCGGCAGCGTGCAGAACACGAGCGCCGCGAGTTGCACGACGGTGCTGACCAATCGCGTGCCGATCGCCACGCTGCTCGGGGCGATCACGGTCAACGGCAAGGTCAGCGCCTCGCTGGTGACCAGTACCACGCCGGCGCCGACCAAGACCTTTACCGGCCCGTTTCCGCAAACCTGGGGGCCGGTCGGCTCGACGGTGAACCTGAGCCAGATCGTGGGGGCGCTGCTCGGCGGCCTCACGGTGGACGTGGGCACGCAGCCGATCGGCAATTCGTCGGGCGCGAGTCTGAGCAATGTCACCAACGGGCTGCTCGGCGTCGTCCCCAATGCCGGACTGGGCATCACGACCGTGAACAATTACCTGAATACGGCGGCGTCGAACCTGCAAGCGACGCTCTCCAGCCTGAACACGACGCTGGGCGGCGTGCTCACGCTGAACGTCGGATCGATCGTCGGCGGCCTGACCGGCACGATCACCGGCTTGGTCAATACGGTAGGGAGTATTCTGGGCGGGCTGCTCGGCAACGTCGTCACGACGCTGGCCGACACAGGATGCAGCCTGAGTGGCAACCCGACGAGCTGTCGCGCGCAGTACATCAACGACAACAACATCATCAGCACGAGCAACCTCACGCCGGTGCTGACGAGCGTGCTCTACACGCTGCTCAACCCGCTGCTCGCGCCGTTGAGCGCCCTGATCAACAGCGCGCTGTCGGCGCTCGGCATCACGATCGGTACCACGACGGTGACCGTCGACAGCATCAACTGTCAGAACGGCCTCGTTCAACTGGTGTATTAGGGCAGGGCGACGACAATGGCCAATGGATCACGAACGCTGCCCTGACCCGGATTCGGCATCGGGCCGGACTACGGAACTTCACCATGCCGGACGCCGGGGGCGTTCGGCAAAACGCGGATCAGCATGAAAAGCAAGCCAGTACGTGAAGACCTCGACGTGTACGTGTGGGAAGGCAAGTCGGACATTGCCGACCGGGTGGCGCATTGCCTCGCGAGCTTCGACATGGAAGTCATTCGCGCCGACGGCATCGACCTGTCGCGCGAGCGCACCAGGGCGCGTCCGTCGATCGCCGTGGTCAGCGTGTCGGTCATTGAGGGGGCGTCGACCAACGCACAGGAGTGGCAGCTCGGTCACGGCATGCCCGTGATCTGGGTGGCCACGTCGCCGCGCGAGAACGATCCGCGCGTATATCCGCCCGAGTACAGCAATATCCTCACGCTCGACTTCACGGGCGCGGAGCTGCGCACGCTCATCTTCAAGCTCTCGGGCGCCATTGCCGACGCCGACCGCGCGCCCACGCCGGCCGATCCGCTCGTCGCGCGATCGAGCGCCATGCTCGGACTGCTCGCCGAGGTCGATGCGTTCGCCGATTGCGATTCCAACGTCCTTATTCACGGCGAAACCGGAGTAGGCAAGGAGCGCATTGCGCGCCTGCTGCACGACAAGCACAGTCACTACGGGCAGGGGCCGTTCGTGGCGGTGAACTGCGGCGCGATCCCGGACGGGCTCTTCGAGTCGCACTTCTTCGGCCACGCCAAGGGCGCGTTCACCGGAGCGCTCTATTCGCACAAGGGCTATTTCGAGCAGGCCAACGACGGCACGCTCTTTCTCGACGAAATCGGCGATCTGCCGCTGTATCAACAGGTCAAACTGCTGCGCGTGCTCGAAGACAGCGCGGTCACGCGCCTGGGCTCCGCACAGCCGGTCAAGCTCGATTTCCGGCTGGTGGCGGCGACCAACAAGAATCTCAAGTCGATGGTGCGCGACGAGCTGTTTCGCGCCGATCTGTTTTATCGGCTCGCGGTCATCGAACTGCATATCCCGAGCCTCGAAGAGCGCGGCGCCATCGACAAGCTGGCGGTCTTCACGGCGTACCTGGACAAGGTCGTCGGCAAGCTCGCCGGCGATGGCGATGGCGACGTCGCGGCGCAGGTGCCCGGGTGGCTTCGCGAACTGGTCGAAGGCGGTGTATTTCCCGGCAATGTGCGCGAAATGCGCAATATCGCCGAGCGCGTCGGCATCATCTACCGGCAACTCGGCGGCTGGGACGAGCGTCGCATCCGGCCGATCTTCGACGCGCTGGCGATCAGCCCGGCCACGCGCGGCGACGATACCGCGCGCGCCGGTGCTTCGGCCGATCGCGCTCGCTGGGACGCCACCGAACGGGCCCGTATCGTGGCGGCGCTCGATGCCAACGGCTGGCGCCGTCAGGACACCGCCAACGCGCTGGGCATTAGCCGCAAGGTGCTGTGGGAAAAAATGCGCAAATATCAGATCCTCGGCAACGACTCGGAGTTGGCCAGCGAGTACGAGGGGTAAGCGGGCGGACCGGGCACGGGGCACGGGGCACGGGGCACGGGGCATTTTCCGCGGCTTGCGTGGGCGCGTGCGCAATGTGTCGGCTTGTGACGGGATTTTTCCGACAAGCAGGTTCCGCTCGGAGGAACTCGCGCGTTCGCCGGAGTTGCGCGGTATCAACAGTTGAAATCGCGCCTGCACAATTCAGCATTCCCTGCTTGGAAGAGCGCCCCGCAATGGATAGAATTGGCGGCTATTGCGGGCGTGCGGTTATCATTCAACAAATACGCAGGTCTCAGATCCTCGGGACGGAGTCCGGGGTGGCGAATGAATGCGACGAATAAGGGTCGACAAACGATCCAGTCGATAACAGGAAAACAGATCAGATGAAAATCAGTGATTGCCGGGGGCGGTTTTGGTTAGGCGTGGGGGTGGCATGCCTGGCTGCGTGGGGAACGTCGGCAGGCGCCGCCGAACCGGTCAAGGATGTCACCGGCGCAACGCCTTCGCAACTGGCAGCGCCCGCCGCGCCTGCTGCGCCTGCTGCGCGTTCGCAGACCACGGCGCCGGCCGCCGCATCGGGGACCATCCAGGAACTGCGCGATCGCATCCAGAACAAGGAAGTCACCGAACTTCGCACCACATACAACGGCCGCTACGGGGCGAGCCTGTTGTTCTATCCGCAGACGATGGGTTACTACGTCGCCCTGTTTCACGAAGGCCAGTTCTGGCGTGCCGTCAAGCTGAACAACGAGAAGAAGGCCGAATCGCTGTACGCCGACTTCGTGCGCCAGACGCAAGTGCTCGCCGACGTGGAAATCCGCCGGATCAAGCTCGAAGCGCAGCGGGCCATGATGGAGCGCCAGTTGGCCGAGAGCGAAGCGCGCCTGAACGCCGTGCAGAGCGATCTGGCAATTCAGCGCCAGCAGGAACAGGCGCTGGCCCAGAATCAACAGGCCGTGCGTGAGCAGGCCTCGGCGCTGGAAACGGAACGCAACGCGGCGCGTATTCGCCTGACGGACCTCCAGGGCCAGATCCGCTCGCTCGAAGCCGAGCAGAACAGCGCAGATTCCGACCTCGTGCGCTCGGTCAAGGGGGCCGGCACGCGCAAGCCGGCACGTCGTCGCTGATTGTCGCTAATTGCCGCCGATCGCCGCCGATCGCCGCCGCCTCGTCTGAGGCGGCGCGCTGACGGAGGGCCCCGACCGGCCCTGCGGCCCTTCGGAGGCAGCGGGCACCTCGCAGCAAAAGATAGCCGCCTTCGGGCGGCTTTTTCGTGGGCGCTACACGCATTTGCGGGGACTGTCGACTCACGAATCGCGCATGCCTGGGATATGTCGCGCATTTGCAACTCGAAATACGGGACTCCCCGCGCGGTCCCGCGCCGCCGAGACGCGGTAAAACCCTCGGCGTGCCGCACTGGTCATGGGGCGCGGCGCGAATTATCCTAGCGTGGCATGTCGCGCATTACCCCCGGAAATCCGCACCTGCCCGGACTGGCGAGGGAACCGGCGCCCAGTTAGAATAGCGCCCATTTTGTGCAGCGCAATAAAGCGATTACCCAAACCTTATGACGCAAAACATACGACACGGGCACCGCCCTCAGGCCATGCCCGCGCTCATGGTGGCGGCCATTGGCGTGGTCTTTGGCGATATCGGCACCAGCCCGCTCTATGCGCTCAAGGAATGTTTCGATCCGCAACACGGCATTCCGTTTAATCAACAAGCCGTGTTCGGCATCATCTCGCTGCTGTTCTGGGCACTGGTGATCGTCGTCTCCCTGAAGTACGTGTTGTTCGTGATGCGCGCGGACAACCGCGGCGAAGGCGGCGTGCTTGCGCTCATGGCGCTCAGCCTGCGCAGTGTGCGGGCGGGCAGCAAATGGGCCGCGGTGCTCATGATGCTCGGTATGTTCGGCGCTTGCATGTTCTACGGCGACGCGGTGATTACACCTGCGATTTCCGTGATGTCGGCCGTCGAAGGCCTGGAGATCGCCGCGCCGTCGCTTTCGCGCTTTGTGCTTCCCATCACGATCGTCATCCTGATCGTCCTGTTTTCGATGCAGAAGTCCGGCACGGCCAAGGTCGGCCGCCTGTTCGGGCCGGTGATGGTGACGTGGTTCGTGATTCTCGGCGTGCTCGGGGTCTACAACATCGTGGCCGCGCCCGAGATCGTCAAGGCGATCAATCCGTACTACGGCATTCATTTCATCCACACGCACGCGCTGCAGGCGTATATCGTGCTCGGCTCCGTGTTCCTGGTGCTCACGGGCGCGGAAGCCCTGTACGCCGACATGGGGCACTTCGGGATTCGTCCGATTCGCTTCGCCTGGTCGTTCCTCGTGTTTCCCGCGCTGGCATTGAACTATTTCGGTCAGGGTGCGCTGTTGCTGACGAACCCGAAGGCCATCGAGAATCCGTTCTTTCTGATGGCCCCGGACTGGGCGCTCATGCCGCTGGTGATCGTCGCGACCGCAGCGACCGTGATTGCATCGCAGGCGGTGATCTCGGGCGCGTTTTCGCTCACGAGCCAGGCCATTCAACTCGGCTACGTGCCCCGCATGAAGATCCTGCATACGTCCGATCGTGAGATCGGGCAGATCTATATGCCGGTGATCAATTGGGCGCTGCTGCTGGTCATCGTCTGGATCGTGTTGGCATTCAAGTCGTCCAGCAACCTGGCGGCGGCGTACGGTATCGCCGTGACCACGACCATGGTGATCACTACCGTGCTGGCCTGCGTCGTCATGGTGAAGGTCTGGAACTGGAACAAGTTTCTCGTCGCGCTGGTCATCACCGGCTTCCTGGTCGTCGACTTCGCGTTCTTCGGCGCCAACCTGATCAAGGTGGAAGAGGGCGGATGGTTGCCGCTGGCACTGGGCGCATTCCTGTTCTTCATGCTCATGACGTGGCACAAGGGACGTCAGTTGCTGCGCGAGCGCACCGCCGCCGACGGTATCCCGCTCGGCCCGTTCCTGCAGGGTCTGCTGGCGCACCCGCCGCACCGCGTGGCAGGCACGGCGATCTACCTGACCGGCGGCAATTCGCTCGTGCCGGTGAGCCTGCTCCATAACCTCAAGCACAACCGCATCCTTCACGAACGCACGATCTTCCTGACGTTCCGAACCGTCGACGTGCCGTACGTGGAAGATTCGACCCGTATCGAGGTCAAGGACCACACCGGCGGGCTGTTCAGCGTGGTAGCCACCTTCGGCTTCAACGAGACACCCGACGTGAAAGAGGTGCTGCATCTGCTCGAAGAGAAGACGGACATGCACTTCGAGTTGATGGATACGTCGTTCTTCCTCGCACGCGAGACCGTGGTCCCGACGAAGCTGCCGGGAATGTCGATCTGGCGCGAGCGCCTGTTCGCCTGGATGCATCAGAATGCGGCCAAGCCGACCGACTTCTTCAGCATTCCCGCGAACCGCGTGGTGGAGCTGGGCACGAAGATCGAGATCTGATGCGAAGGAGGCGAGCGGCGTAACACGCCGCGCGCAGTATCGAAAGCTGCCGGTGGAGCGAGGGCTCCGCCGGCTTTTTATTTCCGCCTTCGGTCCGGGGGCGAGGCATCGACAAAAAAAAAACCGCCGTCGCGAGACGGCGGTTTTCGTGCTTGCTCCGCGGTGCGGCGATTCGACTGCCGCGCGGCGTGCTTGTCACACGGCTCAGCGCTTGAGCTTGGCGAAAGCGGCTGCCATGGCGCTGACCGTTTCCGGTTCGCGCTGACGCGCGCCACCACCGCTGCGATGGCCGCTGCCACCATTGCCGCCGCGTGCACCGCCGCCGTTGCCCGGGCGATCGCCCGCGCCGGCCACCGGGAGGTCGTCGTTGAGCCGCATGGTGAGCGAGATGCGCTGACGGCGCGGGTCGACTTCGAGCACCTTCACTTTCACGATGTCGCCGGCCTTGACGACCTCGTGCGGGTCCTTGATGAACTTCGTCGACATGGCCGACACGTGCACCAGACCATCCTGATGCACGCCGATGTCGATGAACGCGCCGAAGGCCGCCACGTTCGTGACCACGCCCTCGAGCTGCATGCCGGGCTTCAGGTCGGTCAGTTTCTCGACGCCTTCCTGGAACGTGGCCGTCTTGAATTCGGGGCGCGGGTCGCGACCCGGTTTCTCGAGTTCGGTCAGGATGTCCTTGACGGTCGGCAGGCCGAAGCGTTCATCAACGAATTCGTTGGCCGAGACGCTGCGCACCACCGAGCCATTGCCCATCACTTCGCCGATGGACTTCTTGATCCTGGCGAGGATACGTTCGACGACCGGGTACGCCTCCGGGTGCACCGACGAGCGATCGAGCGGATTGTCGCCGCCGTTCACGCGCAGGAAGCCCGCGGCCTGCTCGAACGTCTTGTCGCCCAGGCGCGGCACCTTCTTGAGCGCCTCCCGGTTCGGGAAGGGGCCGTTGCTGTCGCGGAAGTCGACGATATTCTTGGCGAGCGTGCTGTTCAGGCCCGACACGCGCGCGAGCAACGGTGCCGATGCCGTGTTCACGTCCACGCCCACGGCGTTCACGCAGTCCTCCACCACGGCATCGAGCATACGGGCCAGCTCACGCTGGTTCACGTCGTGCTGGTACTGGCCAACGCCGATGGCCTTCGGCTCGATCTTCACGAGCTCGGCCAGCGGGTCTTGCAGGCGACGGGCGATCGACACGGCACCACGCAGCGACACGTCGAGTTCCGGGAATTCCTTGGCGGCGAATTCGGATGCGGAATAGACCGAAGCACCGGCTTCCGAGACCACGATCTTCTGCAGCCTGAGCTCGGGGTGGCGCTTGATCAGTTCCAGCGCCAGCTTGTCGGTCTCGCGCGACGCCGTGCCGTTGCCGATGCTGACGAGTTCGGCGCCGGTGGCGGCGGCGATCTTGGACAGGCGGGCAAGCGAGCCGTCCCAATCGCGGCGCGGCTCATGCGGGTAGATGGTGTCGGTGCCGAGCAGCTTGCCGGTTGCGTCGACCACGGCGACCTTCACACCGGTGCGCAGGCCCGGGTCAAGGCCAATCACGCCCTTCTGGCCGGCCGGCGCGGCGAGCAGCAGCGCCTTGAGGTTGCGCGCGAACACGCGAATGGCCTCGCTCTCGGCGCTCTCGCGCATTTGCGTGAGCAGTTCCGATTCGAGGTGCGGCTGCACCTTCACGCGCCAGCACCAGCGGCACACGTCGGCAAGCCACTTGTCGGCGGCGCGGTTCTGTTGGCGAATGCCGAAGTGGCCGGCGATCACGCCCTCGCACGGGTGCGGGACCTGCGCATCGAGTTCTTCGCCCAGGCCCAGCTTGACCATCAGGATGCCGAGATTTCGTCCACGGAACAGCGCGAGCGCACGGTGCGACGGCACCGCGGCGATCGGCTCGGCGTAGTCGTAGTAATCGCGGAATTTCTCGCCTTCCTCGCTTTCCTTGCCTTCGACGACCTTGGAGGACACGACGCCCTGATTCCACAGATAGTCGCGCAGTTTGCCGAGCAGCTCGGCCGTCTCGCCGAACTGTTCCGAGAGGATGTCGCGGGCGCCGTCGAGGGCGGCCTTGACGTCCGCCACACCCTTTTCGGCGTCGACGAATTTGGCGGCCTCGGCTTGCGGATCGAGCGTCGGGTCGGCGAGCAGGGCCTGCGCGAGCGGGTCGAGGCCGGCTTCGCGGGCGATCTGCGCCCGGGTGCGGCGCTTCGGCTTGTAGGGCAGATAGAGATCTTCGAGCGTCTGCTTCGTGTCGGCCGCCTCGATGGCGGTGCGCAGTTCGTCGGTCAGCTTGCCTTGCTCGTCGATGCTCGCGAGGATCGACGCACGGCGCTCCTCGAGCTCGCGCAGATAAAGCAGGCGCTCTTCGAGCGTGCGCAGCTGCGTGTCGTCGAGGTTGCCGGTCACTTCCTTGCGGTAGCGCGCAATGAAGGGCACGGTGGCGCCTTCGTCCAGCAGTTGCACGGCGGCGGCGACCTGACGCGGCTGCACGCTGAGTTCGTCGGCGATGCGTTGAACGATCTGAAGGGCTACGTTTTGCGTCATGAGTGTTGCGATTTACCCAAGTGCCAGGAGCGGGGCATTTTGCCATAAACCGCGGGCGCGTCCGGGCCGGCAATGCTAAAATTTGGCATCACTCTGCTCAACCTCATGATTTCTTTCGCAAAATTGTTTCCGCGCCTGACTTTGCATCGTGAACGCCGCGCCTCGCGCGTCGTTGCCGCAGTGTTCGGCCTCGCGGCGGTTGCGGCCGCCGTGCCCGGCGCGTCGTTCGCGCAAGGCCTTTCGGCCACCGAGGCGGCGGGGCGCACTTCGTCGCAGATCCGCGTGCCGCAGGTGCCGTTCGATGCAACAGCCGACCGCGTGCCGGCATCTGCCAGTCAGGCCGCTGCGGCCCGGATCGAAGACGATAAGCCGGTCGCCTACGACGATCAACTCGACCTGCATCCCGCCGACGACGATTTTGCCGGCCGGCGCGCCTTGCTCGATCGCCAGCGCGCCTGGATCGATTACCGGTTCGAAGAGGCGAAGTACGAATGCGCGTCGAAGTTCTTCGTGAACTACTGCATCGACAATGCGCGCGACGAACAACGTGAGGCGCTGCGTGCGCTGCGCAGCCAGCGTCTGGTGCTCGAAGACCAGGAGCGCAAGGCGCGCGCCGAGGAGCGCGACGCCCGTCTGGCCGAAAAGCGCGCACAAACGCAGGCCGAAGCGCCGCAACGCGCAGCCGAGCGCGCGAAGAACGTCCAGGATTATCAGACGAAGCAAGCGGAATATCAGCAGCGCGTGACCGAGCGAACGGGGCAGGCACCGCAGCGTGCGGCAAACGCCGAGCAGTACAATGCCAAGCAGGCCGAGCAACAGCAGAAGCTCGACGATGCCAAGGCGACGGCGGCGCAGAAGGCGGCCGAGCGCGAAGAGAACGTACGCAAGTACAACCTGAAGCAACAGGAAGCGATCGAGCGCCAGAAGAAGTCGGACGAGCGTCGCAAGGAGTCGCAATCGGGAAGTACGCCGGCACAGAAGGCGCTGCAAGGACAGTAACCTGTTGGCGCCGCGCTCGGGCGCCGTGCGCCGCACCCCGTAGCGCCGGGGTGGTGTGCGCAACGCCCTCGCGTCACTGCGTTACCGCCGACCGGCCTTCGGGGCATGACGTCACTGGCCATGACGGGAAACATTCGAGAGTTGCAGGAGAGTTGCCACGATGCAGCACGATCTTCACTCCATTGGACGCCGCATCATCGAGTTGCAGATCGAACACCGCGATCTGGACTACCTGATCGACAAATTGCTGACGGAGCCCGCGTACGATGAACTTCAGGTCACCCGGCTCAAGAAGCGGCGCCTGAAGATCAAGGACACGATCACGCTGCTGCAAGTGCAGCAGATGCCGGACCAACCCGCGTAAGCGGGGCGTCTGCGCGGCGTTCGAGGCGACTGCCTCGACGTTCGCGCCATTTTTTTCCATTGCCGGCGTCGCGAATCCCGCTGTAGCGATTCGCGGCGCCTTTGAGTTTCTGAGCCGTTTTGACCGATTCCGCCGCACCCAGCGATTCCCCTGACGCTTCCCTGAGCCCCGACGCACCCACTTTCCATGGACTCAAGCCGCTCGCCGCCAAGCGCGAGCGCGAGTTGCAGGAGATCTTCGGCGAGGGCGGGATGCTTGCGCGCGCGATCGACGGCTACCGCTCGCGTGAACCGCAGACTGAAATGGCGCGCGCCGTGGCGGCCGCCATGGACACGCACGACACGCTGATCGCCGAGGCCGGAACGGGCACGGGCAAGACCTACGCCTATCTCGTGCCCGCCATGTTGTGGGGCGGCAAGACCATCATTTCGACCGGGACCAAGCACCTGCAGGATCAGATCTTCGCGCGCGACATTCCGACCGTGCGCAAGGCGCTTGCCGTGCCGGTCACCGTGGCCATGCTCAAGGGCCGCGCGAACTACCTCTGCCACTATTATCTGGAGCGTGCTCAGCAGGAAGGCCGCTTCGCGTCGCGGCACGAAGCGGCGCAGTTGCGCGAGATCACCACGTTCGCGCAGATCACGCACAGCGGCGACAAGGCCGAACTGGCGTCGGTGCCCGAGAATTCGCCGATTTGGGCGCAGGTCACGTCGACACGCGATAACTGCCTTGGCCAGGAATGTCCGCGCTACAAGGACTGCTTCGTGATGCAGGCGCGCAAGGAGGCGCAGCAGGCGGACATCGTCGTGGTGAACCATCACCTGTTCTTCGCCGATGTGATGCTGCGCGACACGGGGATGGCCGAGTTGCTGCCAAGCGCGAACACGGTGATCTTCGACGAAGCCCATCAGTTGCCCGAAACCGCGACGCTCTTCTTCGGTGAAACGGTTTCGACGGGACAGTTGCTGGAACTGGCGCGCGACTGCGTGGCCGAGGGCCTGATCCATGCGCGCGACGCAGCCGACTGGGTCAGGCTCGGCGCCAGTCTCGAGCGTGCCGCGCGCGACGTGCGCCTGACGTTCGGGCAGGACAATGTGCGCATGTCGGTGGCGCAACTTGCGGACGATCACGAACTGTTCGGTGCGCTCGATGCGGTGGATCTCGCCCTGCAGGACATGATCGAGACGCTTCAGCACCAGGCCGAACGGGCCGAAGCGCTGGGGGCATGCGCGCGCCGCGCCGTGGAACTACATCAGCAGCTCGAGCGATGGCAGATGGGGGTGACGCCACCCACGCCAGGCGAGACGCCGTTGCCGCTGCTGGATCCCGAGGCGCCGCGCGTGACCGACGGCAAACGCGAGAAGGCCGCCAGGGCGCGCGAGGCGGAGGCGGCCCGCGTGGCCGCCGAAGCGAAGGCCGCGCAGCAAGCCGAGGCGGGGCAAGGCGAGGGCAGCGAGCCGAAGACGTATACGCCCCCGGAGACCGTCCGGTGGATCGAAGTGTTTTCGCAGGCGGTGCAACTGCATCAGACGCCGCTATCGATTGCCCCCATTTTCGCCAAGCAGCGCGCAGGCGCGCCGAGGGCGTGGATCTTCACGTCGGCGACGTTGTCGGTGAAGGGCAATTTCATGCACTATGCGGCGCAACTGGGGCTCGATGCGGGCAAGTCGCTCACGCTCGCCAGTCCGTTCGACTATCCGAACCAGAGCCTGCTGTATGTGCCTCGTGGCTTGCCGCAGCCGTCCGCGCCGGGCTTTACCGACGCCGTGCTCGACGCCGCCTTGCCAGTGCTCGAGGTGAGCGGCGGGCGCGCGTTCGTTCTGTGCACGACGTTGCGCGCCGTGAATCGTGCGGCGGAGCGCCTGCGCGATGAATTCGAGCGGCGCGGCTGGACGTATCCGTTGCTCGTGCAGGGCGAGGCGAGCCGAACCGAGTTGCTCGACCGTTTCCGCGCGCTCGGCAACGCGGTGCTCATCGGCAGCCAAAGCTTCTGGGAAGGGGTGGACGTGCGCGGTGAGGCGTTGTCGCTGGTCATCATCGACAAGCTGCCCTTCGCGCCACCCGACGATCCCGTGTTGGCTGCGCGTCTGGACGCGCTGACGAAGAAGGGACTCAGTCCGTTCGCCGTTCATCAATTGCCGCAGGCCGTGATTACGCTCAAGCAGGGGGCGGGGCGACTGATCCGCTCCGAGGGGGATCGCGGGGTGTTGATGATCTGTGACCCGCGTCTTGTCGACAAGCCTTACGGGCGCCGTATCTGGCAAAGTCTGCCGCCGTTCAAGCGGACCCGGGAACTGCCCATCGTGCGCGGCTTTTTCGACGAGATCGCCGCCAGCGCGAACGGTTGAGTCGTCGCGGGAGAGCATAAAAAAAGCCAGACCCGCGGGTCTGGCTTTTTCGTGGGCGCTGTGTCGGCGCTCGCTTTTCCGGTCAGCGCCAGATCTGCCACCAGGATTTCTTGTCACCGCTCGTATCGGTGCGATGGCCGACCGTCAGGTAACCGCTGTTCGGATAGGTCTTCTCCATCACACGGCGGGCGTCATCGCGCAGTTCGGTCATGCCGAGCTTGTCGTACGACTTGATCATGATGCCGAGCGCATCTTCCAGCGCCGGTGCCTTGTCATATTCCTTGAGCGCGCTCTGCGCCCGGTTCACGGCGGCAAGATAGGCGCCGCGACGATAGTAGTACTCGGCGGCGTGAACCTCATGGGCCGCCATTGCATTGACGGCGTAGCGCATGCGCAGGGCCGCATCGTTCGCGTACTTGCTGGTCGGATAGTGCTCGACCAGATACTTGAAGCTGTCGTAGGCCGCACGCAGGGCCTTCGGGTCGCGCTCGCTCAGATCCTGGCCGGAGAAGCGGCCGAACAGACCCAGGTCGTCGTTGAAGTTGATCAGACCCTTGAGGTAATAGGCGTAATCGATCGAAGGGCTGTCCGGATGCAGCCGGATGAAGCGATCGACGGCGGCCAGCGCCTGTGCCGGCTCGTTGTCCTTGTAATAGGAGTAAGCCGTGTTGATTTGCGCTTGCTGGGCATGCGGGCCGAACGGGTCGCGGCCTTCGAGCAACTCGTAGTACTTCGCGGCCTTGGTGTAGTCGCCGCTATCGAAGCTGTCCTTGGCTTCCGAGTATAATTTGTTCGTCGACCAGCCGGCCGTTTCGTCGACTTTCTCCGGCAAAATGCCGCAGGCGGCCACGCCGCCGACCACGACTGCGGCCAGCATCAGTTGTTTGACAAGTTTCAGGGCTTGCATGCTCGTTGGCTTCACTTCTCGATGACCCGATCAATTCTGCCGGATTATAGCGTAACCGCCTCATTTGCCACGGAAATTGCGGAGGATTCGTCCGACGACGACCTCGATTCGCTTCCCGACGCTTTTCCGAGTGCCCCCCATGTCGCCCTTGCCGCGGGAGAATCCCCGGGGGCAGCCGCGCCCGACGGTGCCCCGGACTCCGCGCCGCTGCGCGCCATCCTGCCCGAATCGGTCGCGGGCGAGCGCCTCGACAAGGCGCTCGCGCAGTGCTTTCCCGAATATTCCCGAAGCCGCTTGCAGGCGTGGGTCGAGGACGGTCGCGTGACGCTCGACGGCGAGGCGGCGAAGGTACGCCAGAAGGTGGCGGGCGGCGAGGCCGTATGCATCACCCCCGCCGCGCTGCCGGAACAACTTGCGTTCGCGCCGGAACCGGTGCCGCTCGATGCGGTGTACGAAGACGCGACGCTCGCGGTCTTCAACAAGCCTCCGGGGCTGGTCGTGCATCCGGCCGCGGGCAATTGGTCCGGCACGCTGCTCAACGGCTTGCTGCATCGCTACGGCCAGGCGGCGGCAGACCTGCCGCGCGCGGGGATCGTGCATCGACTGGACAAGGAAACCTCGGGCCTGATGGTCGTGGCGCGCACGCTGGTGGCGCAGACCGATCTGGTGCGGCAATTGCAGGCGCGCACGGTCAAGCGACACTATGCCGCGCTGGTATGGGGGCGCGCGCCGCAACGCACCCTCGTGGACGCGCCCATCGGGCGCGACCCTCGCGAGCGTACCCGCATGGCTGTCGTGCACGGTCAGGGCGGCAAACCGGCGCGCACCCGCGTCGTCACCGTCGCCAGTACGGAATGGGACGGCTCCCCGGTGTCGCTCGTGCTCTGTTCGCTGGACACGGGGCGAACGCACCAGATACGCGTGCATCTCTCGCACCTCGGGCATTCGCTGCTGGGCGACCCGCTATACAAGCCTCGCCACAAGCGACCGACCCTGCCGGGTGGCTTCGCACGGCAGGCACTGCACGCCTGGCGGCTTGGACTGATGCACCCCGAAGACGGACGGCCCATGCATTGGCAGGCGCCTTTGCCTGACGACATGCGTGAACTCATGACCGCGCTCGGGCTCGAATTCGACTTCTCAACGCTCCCCGATTCGCTCGATGACTTCTTTCCTGCCTGAGTTCCTGCCGGAGCAAGACCCGATGCCCGCGGACTGGATCGTGCCCGACTGGCCGGCCCCCGCCAATGTCCGCGCCGTGTTCACCACTCGCGCGGGCGGGGTGAGCCAAGGCCCGCAAGCCACGTTCAACCTGGGTTACAAGGCAGACGACGATCCCGATGCCGTGCGCATCAACCGCGAATTGCTGGCTGCCCGCACGGGTGTGCCGTCGGCGTTTGTGGCGCAGGTCCACGGTCCGCGCGTGGTCGACGCCGGCACAGCACTCGATGCCCTGAATGCCGGTGAGCCGTTGCAGGCCGACGCCAGTGCGACGAGCGCCGTCGGTCTGGCCAGTATCGTGATGGTGGCCGATTGCCTGCCCGTGTTGCTGTGCGATGCCCGGGGGCGCGCTGTCGCCGCCGCCCATGCGGGCTGGCGTGGACTTTGCGCCGGGGTGATCGAGCAGACGGTGCGGGCACTCCGCGCTCGGCTGCCGCAAGACGACGCGGACGCGCCCGTCATTGCGTGGCTCGGGCCGTGCATCGGCCCGACAGCGTTCGAAGTCGGTCCCGAGGTGCGCGAGGCGTTCCTTGCCGCGGCCACGCCGCAAGAGCACGATGCCACTCGGGCCGCCTTCGTCGCGCACGGCGCCCCGGACGTTGGCAAGTCTATGGCGGATCTTTGCGCGCTGGCGCGTCTGCGACTCGCGCGCGAAGGCGTCACAAGCGTGTCGGGCGGCAAATGGTGCACCGTCGCTGAACCGTCTCGCTTCTACTCCTATCGCCGTGACCGCACGACCGGTCGCATGGCCGCGCTCGTCTGGCGTACTAATTGAGATCGCGCTCCGGCGAAGTGCCCGCTGCGGGGCTGGCCCCGGGCGAGGCGGCGCCGGCATCGGACGCGGACGGCGTGAGTGCAACACCGCCTGCGTCAGAGCGTCGCATCGCGCGGGAGCGCCGGATGCGGCTTCCCGCGATGTAAAGCCAGAGGGCGACGGGCGCCACGCCGCCGCCGAGGAAGATCATGACCCCCAGCCATGCGGACGGCGCGGTGATGGCGACCATCGCAATGACATAAAGCCAACCGAGAATGACGATAAACATCGGGGCAAACGCGCATTCAAAAAAAGGTGCTGCAACGCGACAATGCGCTCAGGACGTACGCCGCAAGCCATTGACACGCCTGCGCGCGCACGCAAGAATGCTTCACAGGCGGGGCGCATCGCTGTAAAAGCGAAGCACGCCGCCGCGTTTCGGGCGCCGGCCCGTGAACGCAACGGACGTGACACTCAGGCTATCATGAATCGCGCCAGTGCCAACTTCGATCCGGCTTCGTTTGCCGCCTCGTTTGCCCAGCAGTTTCCCTCCGCTTCGCTCTCCGCTCAGGACATGTCGCAGTGGTTCAAGGCCGCCCAACAAATGTTCGGGGCATTGCCGGGGGCTGCCGGCCCGTCGTCCGCTGCCGCCAATGGGGCTGCCAGCGCCGCGAATCCGTTCGCGGGACTTTTCGAACTTTTCAAGGCGGGCACTCTGCCGCATCCGGCACCGATGCGTGTCGACCCGGCGCGACTGAACGCGCTTCAGTCCGAATATGCCCGTGAATTTTCCGAACTTGTCGCCAGCTTCAACCAGCCGGGGCTCGACACGGCGCCCACGTTGGGCGACCGTCGATTTGCCGGCGAAGGCTGGCGGAATCCCTTCTATGCACTGCCGGCGGCGCTTTATCTGCTCAACGGCCGCTTCCTGATGCGCATGGCCGAGTTGATCGACGCCGACGCCAAGACGCGCGAGCGGATTCGCTTCGCCGTCGAGCAATGGGTGGCGGCGAGTTCCCCGGCCAATTTCATCGCCACCAATCCGGATGCGCAGCAGCGCCTCGTGCAGACGCACGGCGACAGTCTGCTCGCAGGCGTGCAGAACATGCTCGTCGACATGGGCAAGGGCAAGGTCTCGCAGACCGACGAGGCAGCCTTCGAGGTCGGTCGCAACGTGGCGACGACCGAGGGCGCGGTGGTTTTCGAGAACGACCTGATCCAGTTGATTCAGTACAAGCCGCTCACGCCGACCGTGCATCAACGGCCGTTGCTGGTCGTGCCGCCCTGCATCAACAAGTACTACATCCTCGATCTGCAACCCGAGAACTCGCTGGTCCGCTACGCGGTGGAGCAAGGGCATACGGTGTTCGTGGTGTCGTGGCGCAACCCCGACATGTCGCTCGCGCACAAGACGTGGGACGACTACGTGGGCGAAGGGCCGATTGCCGCGATCGACGTGGTGCGCGAGATCAGTGGACAGTCGCGCATCAATGCGCTGGGTTTCTGCGTCGGCGGCACGCTGCTGGCCGCGGCGCTGGCGGTGTTCGCGGCAAAGGGACACAAGGGCCCGAAATCGCCGGTCGCGAGCGTGACCCTGCTCACGACATTGCTGGACTTTTCCGATACCGGCGTTCTCGACGTCTTCGTGGACGAGCCGCACGTTCAGTTTCGCGAGCAGACGATCGGCGGCGGGCTCGGTCAGCCTCCGGGACTCATGCGTGGCGTGGAGCTGGCCAATACATTCTCGTTCCTGCGTCCGAACGATCTCGTGTGGAATTACGTGGTCGACAGCTACCTGAAGGGCAACGCGCCCCAGCCGTTCGACCTGCTTTACTGGAACGGCGATGGCACCAATCTGCCGGGGCCGATGTTCTGCTGGTATCTGCGCCATCTCTACTTGCAGAACGAATTGAAGCAGCCTGGCATGGTGCAAACGTGCGGCGTAGCGGTGGATCTCGGGGCCATCGACGCCCCGGCATATGTCTTCGGTTCGCGCGAGGACCACATCGTGCCGTGGACGTCGGCCTTCCGCTCGCTGCCGTTGCTCGGCGGTGAACGTCGCTTTGTGCTCGGGGCGTCGGGCCACATTGCCGGCGTGGTCAATCCTCCGGCGAAAAAGAAGCGCAGCTACTGGCGCAACGACGACACGGGCGTGGACGCCGGCGACTGGCTCGCGGGCGCGACGGAACACCCGGGAAGCTGGTGGACCGATTGGAGCGAGTGGCTCGCGGGCTACGCCGGCAAACGCATCAAGGCGCCAAAGGCGTATGGTAATGTTGCTTATACCCCCATCGAACCGGCGCCCGGCCGCTATGTGAAGGCCAAGGCCTGAGTGTGGCGGCGATCGGCAAGTGCCGCGAGACGCCGAAGCGCGTCCACGGACACCGAGCGGGCACCCCCCCGGTTCGAACCATTTGAAAACGAGGAAAGAGACATGTCGGATATCGTGATTGTGTCGGCTGCGCGCACTGCGGTCGGTAAGTTTGGCGGTTCGCTTGCCAAGGTGGCGGCGCCGGATCTGGGGGCTATCGTGATCGATGAGGTCCTCAAGCGTGCGAAGCTCAAGGGTGAAGACGTCAGCGAAGTCATCATGGGGCAGGTGCTCACGGCCGGCTCGGGCCAGAATGTGGCGCGTCAGGCTTCGATCAAGGCCGGGCTGCCCGCCATGGTGCCGGCCATGACCATCAACAAGGTGTGCGGCTCGGGCCTGAAGGCCGTGATGCTGGCCGCCAACGCGATCAGCGCCGGGGACGCCGACATCGTCGTGGCCGGCGGCCAGGAAAACATGAGTGCCGCGCCGCACGTGCTCCCGGGCTCGCGCGACGGCTTCCGCATGGGCGACGCCAAGCTGATCGATACGATGATCGTCGACGGCCTGTGGGACGTCTACAACCAGTACCACATGGGCATCACTGCCGAAAACGTCGCCAAGGAATACGGCATCACGCGCGAGATGCAGGACGCCTTTGCGGCCGCATCGCAAAACAAGGCGGAAGCGGCGCAGAAAGCAGGCCGCTTCGACGACGAGATCGTGCCGGTCTCGATTCCGCAGCGCAAGGGCGACCCGCTGGTGTTCAAGACCGACGAATTCGTGCGTCACGGCGTGACCGCCGAAGCGCTGGCCGGTCTGAAGCCGGCGTTCGCGAAGGACGGCACGGTCACCGCCGCCAATGCGTCGGGCATCAACGACGGTGCCGCCGCCGTGGTGGTGATGTCGGCCAAGCGCGCCGAGCAGCTTGGCCTCACGCCGCTTGCGCGCATCGTCGCGTATGCCAACGCCGGCGTGGATCCGAAGGTGATGGGGATCGGCCCGGTGCCGGCCTCGCAGCGCTGCCTGTCGCGTGCCGGCTGGAAGGCGAGCGATCTGGATCTGATGGAAATCAACGAAGCGTTCGCGGCGCAGGCGTTGGCCGTGAACCAGCAAATGGGCTGGGACACGTCCAAGATCAACGTGAACGGTGGCGCGATCGCCATCGGTCACCCGATTGGCGCGTCGGGCTGCCGTATTCTGGTGACGTTGTTGCATGAAATGGCACGTCGCGACGCGCGTCGCGGTCTGGCATCGCTGTGCATCGGCGGCGGCATGGGCGTGGCGCTGGCGGTCGAGCGCGTCTGAGACATCGAGGGCGCCAGGCGCTGAAGCGCAGGGCGCGACTCGCGCGGTCCACCAAAAAACACTGAACCGTCAGGGTCGTGCGCGTGCAACGCGCACCGGCGATGGCGGGTCATCAGGAGACGAAAGGCATGCGCGGGAACGCGCGGCCTGCGCGTCGGTCAATTGGCAGTCGCAACAGGCGGCAGATTTGCCGTTATTTAGGGGGAAGCGTTCCATGACTCAACGCATTGCATATGTGACAGGCGGGATGGGCGGTATTGGTACGTCCATTTGCCAGCGGCTGTACAAGGATGGCTTCAAGGTCGTGGCGGGCTGCGGTCCGAATTCGCCGCGTCGCGTGAAGTGGCTCGAAGATCAGAAGGCGTTGGGTTTCGATTTCGTCGCATCCGAAGGGAATGTCGGCGATTGGGATTCCACGAAGGCGGCGTTCGACAAGGTGAAGGCCGAGGTCGGCGAAGTCGACGTACTGGTGAACAACGCCGGGATCACGCGCGATGTGGTGTTTCGCAAGATGACGCGTGAAGACTGGGACGCGGTCATCGACACCAACCTCACGAGCCTGTTCAACGTGACCAAGCAGGTGATCGAGGGAATGTGCGAGCGCGGCTGGGGCCGCATCATCAATATTTCGTCGGTCAACGGGCAGAAGGGCCAGTTCGGTCAGACGAACTACTCGACGGCCAAGGCTGGCATTCACGGTTTCACGATGGCGCTGGCGCAGGAGGTGGCGACCAAGGGCGTGACGGTCAATACCGTGTCGCCGGGCTATATCGGCACGGACATGGTGCGCTCGATCCGCCAGGACGTGCTCGACAAGATCGTGGCGACGATTCCGGTCAAGCGTCTGGGCGAACCGGGCGAGATCGGGTCCATCGTGGCATGGCTGGCGTCGGACGACTCGGGCTTCTCCACCGGTGCGGACTTCTCGCTCAACGGCGGTCTGCACATGGGGTAAGCGGTAACGGGGCGATGGCCCGTGCGGGCCGAGAGCAGGTGCCGCGCTCCGTTGCGGGTTAGGGCTTTGCCGCATAGCAGCAAACGTCCTAGAATCGATAATATGTGACTAACCCCGACCGCCGGTCGGGGAAGTCCTTCATAAAAGCAGGAAACCCACCGCATGGCCGCGAGCAAGAAGACTGACGAACGCCTGATCAAAAAGTATCCGAACCGGCGTCTGTACGATACCCAAACCAGTACGTACATCACCCTTGCCGATGTGAAGCAATTGGTGCTCGAGACCGAGGAGTTCAAGGTCGTCGACGCCAAGACGGGCGAGGACCTGACCCGCAGCATTCTGCTGCAGATCATTCTGGAAGAGGAGACCGGCGGTGTGCCGATGTTCTCGAGCGCGATGCTCGCCCAGATCATCCGCTTCTACGGCCATGCGCTGCAGGGGATGATGGGGACTTACCTCGAGAAGAATATCCAGACGTTCATCGAAATTCAGAACAAGCTGGCCGATCAGTCGAAGGGCATCTATGAGGGCGCAGCCTTCAACCCGGACGTCTGGGCGCAATTCATGAACATGCAGGCGCCGATGATGCAGGGCATGATGACCAACTACATCGAGCAGTCGAAGAACCTGTTCGTGCAGATGCAGGAGCAGATGCAGAGCCAGGCCAAGAACATGTTCAGCACGTTCCCGTTCCCGGGCGCGCCGGGCGCCCCCGGCGGCATGCCGGGCAAGGATCCGAACAAGAAGCCCTGAGCGGTCCGCGCCGAGATAACGGGTGTCCGCGCGGCGCGCCCGCTGTCTCATGGCCAGTCGGGCGGAGGCAGGGAGCGCTCGGCAACGATAGTTGGAACGGACCGCGGGCGAACAAGGTAAAATACGCGGCTTCGCGCAGTCGTTACCGTATTTACCTGATCAGGATTTCGCCCCATGTCCCGCCCATCGCCCGCCGGCACCCCCAAAGTCGGCTTCGTTTCGCTCGGCTGCCCCAAGGCCCTGGTCGACTCCGAGCAGATCCTGACGCAATTGCGCGCCGAAGGTTACGACATCGCCGGTACCTATGACGGTGCCGACCTCGTTGTGGTCAACACCTGCGGTTTCATCGACGACGCCGTCCAGGAAAGCCTCGATGCGATCGGCGAAGCACTCGCCGAAAACGGCAAGGTCATCGTGACCGGTTGCCTGGGCGCCAAGAAAGACGCCGCCGGTCAGGACATCGTGAGCGCGGTGCACCCGAAAGTGCTCGCCGTGACCGGTCCGCACGCCGTGGGCGAAGTCATGAGCGCGGTGCACACACACCTGCCCAAGCCGCACGATCCGTTCACCGATCTCGTGCCGCCCGCGGGCATCAAGCTCACGCCGCGTCATTACGCGTATCTGAAGATTTCCGAAGGCTGCAACCATCGCTGCACGTTCTGCATCATTCCGTCGATGCGCGGCGATCTCGACTCGCGCCCGGTCGCGGAGGTGATGCTCGAGGCCGAAAACCTGTTCAAGGCGGGAGTCAAGGAGTTGCTGGTGATCTCGCAGGACACCAGCGCCTACGGCGTCGATGTGAAGTACCGTACCGGGTTCTGGGCCGGGCGTCCGCTCAAGACTCGCATGACCGAACTGGTTACGGCGCTGGGAGAGTTGGCCAGGCAGTACGGCGCGTGGGTGCGTCTGCACTACGTCTATCCGTACCCGCACGTCGACGAGATCATCCCGCTGATGGCCGAAGGCCATATCCTGCCGTATCTCGACGTGCCGCTTCAACACGCGCATCCCGACGTGCTCAAGCGCATGAAGCGCCCGGCCTCGGGCGAGAAAAATCTCGAGCGCATCCAGGCGTGGCGCAAGATGTGTCCGGACCTCACGATCCGCAGCACGTTCATCGCCGGGTTCCCGGGCGAAACGGAAGCCGAATTCGAATACCTGCTGGACTTCCTGCGCGAAGCCGAACTCGATCGCGTGGGTTGCTTCGCCTACTCGCCGGTCGAGGGCGCGAAGGCGAACGAGCTGGCGGGCGCCCTGCCCGACGAAGTGCGCGAGGAGCGCCGCGCGCGCTTCATGGAGGTGGCCGAGGAGATTTCGGCGCAACGCCAGCAGCGCAAGGTCGGCACGACCCTCCAGGTAATCGTCGACGAAATCAATCAGGATGGCGGCGTGGCCCGCTCCGCGGCGGACGCCCCGGAAATCGACGGCCTCGTGTACATCGAACCCACCGCGAAGGCCGCGAAGCGCCTGAAGGTCGGCGAATTCGTGAACGTGACTGTGACCGGCGCCGACGGTCACGACCTGTGGGGCGAGGTCGTCTGATGGCGCGCGTGGAACCGCAACCGGCGGCGCCCGTTCCCCAGGTGCTGGCCATGGGCGAAGCGATGGTCGAGTTCAATCAGTCGCCGAACGACGCCCGCCAGTATCTGCAGGGCTTCGGCGGCGATACGTCGAACTTCGTCATTGCGGCGCGCCGTCAGGGGGTGACGACCGGCTTCGTGAGCGCCGTGGGCGACGATCTCTTCGGCCGCATGTTGCTCGACCTGTGGCGCGACGAAGCGGTTGATACTCGCTACGTGACGGTGGACCCGCAGGCGCCAACCGGCGTCTACTTCGTGTCCCACGACGAAAACGGCCATCACTTCGACTACCTGCGCGCCGGGTCGGCCGCGAGCCGCTATCGTGCGCAGCAGTTGCCGTCCGATGCGCTCGCCGGCGCATCGTTTCTGCACCTGTCCGGGATCAGCCTCGCGATCAGCGTGAACGCCTGCGACGCCGCGTTCGACGCCATGTCGAGCGTCCGAAAGGCGGGCGGCAAGGTGTCGTTCGATACGAACCTGCGCCTGAAGCTTTGGCCGCTGGCACGCGCTCGCGCCACGATGCGCGAAGCGTTCGGGCTGACCGACGTCTGCCTGCCGAGCTGGGACGACGTGACCGCCGTGACCGGCCTCGACGACCGCGACGCCATCCTGGACGAAATTCTTTCCCACGGCGTGAAGGTTGTGGCGTTGAAGCTGGGTCGGGAAGGGTGCTACGTTGCCACGCCGCACGAACGGCGCATCGTCGCACCGTATCCCGTGCAGGCGGTCGACGCCACCGGTGCCGGCGACTGTTTCGGCGGTGCGTTCGTGGCGCGGCTGGCCCTCGGCGACGATCCGTTCGCGGCGGCGCGCTATGCCAACGTTTGCGCCGCGTTGTCCACGACCGGCTATGGCGCCGTGGCCCCGGTGCCGCGCACGGACGCCGTGCTGGCCATACTGGCCACTGAAGCTTCCCTCCAGTGACCCTTACATCGCGGGAACCCGCGACGGCGCTATACTCGTTGCCAACTGATATCCACCCGGAGAAGAGACATGCAACGAGAAGTCGTGATCGTCAGCGGAGTTCGTACCGCGATCGGTGATTTTGGTGGCAGCCTGAAGGATTTCGCGCCGACGCAGCTCGGTGCGATCGTCGCCCGCGAAGCCATGGCGCGCGCGCAAGTCAGCGGCGAAGACGTCGGACACGTGGTGTTCGGCAACGTCATTCATACCGAACCCAAGGACATGTATCTGGCGCGCGTCGCCTCCATCGAGGCTGGCGTGAGCCAGCACGCGCCGGCCATGACGGTGAACCGCCTGTGCGGCTCGGGGCTACAGGCCGTGGTCTCGGCCGCGCAGTCGATCCTGCTCGGCGACGCGGAAGTGGCAATGGCGGGTGGCGCGGAGAGCATGAGCCGTGCCCCGTACGTGATGCCGGGCGCGCGCTGGGGTACCCGAATGGGCGAATCGCGCCTGGTCGACATGATGCTCGGCGCGCTGCACGATCCGTTCGCCAACATCCACATGGGCGTGACGGCGGAGAACATCGCGAAGCAGTGGGGCATCACGCGCGAGGATCAGGATCGTCTCGCCGTCGAGTCGCACCAGCGCGCCGCGCGCGCGATGGCCGAGGGGTACTTCAGGGATCAGATCGTTCCCATCTCGATCAAGACGAAGAAGGGCGAGATCGCGTTCACGACCGACGAGCACGTGCGGGCCGACGTACGTCTGGAAGACATGGCGAAGTTGCGTCCCGTGTTCGAGAAGGACGGCACCGTGACGGCGGGGAATGCGTCGGGCCTGAACGATGCCGCGGCCGCGCTGATCCTGATGGAGCGCGCCGAAGCGCAGCGCCGCGGCGCGAAGCCGCTGGCGCGTCTGGTGAGCTATGCGCACGCAGGCGTGGACCCCAATTACATGGGCATCGGTCCCGTGCCGGCCTCGCGCAAGGCGCTCGAGCGTGCCGGACTCCAGGTCGGCGACATCGACGTGGTGGAGGCGAACGAAGCCTTTGCCGCCCAGGCCTGCGCGGTCACGCGCGATCTCGGCTTCGATCCGGCCAGGGTCAATCCGAACGGCTCGGGCATTTCGCTTGGCCATCCGATCGGCGCGACGGGGGCACTGATTACCGTCAAGGCGCTGCATGAACTGCAGCGCATCGGTGGCCGTTACGCGCTGGTGACAATGTGCATTGGCGGCGGCCAGGGCATTGCGGCCGTGTTCGAGCGCGTGTAAGTTACTCCCGGGGGCCGGCGTCGTTGCCGGCCCGAGTCTTTTCCGGAGCCGTGATGACGCAAGACAACCGCAAGCCCCTCGATACGCCGGAAGCCAACGGCTGGCACTGGCAGACCAACATCCTGCACGCCGACACGCAGCTCCCGGCGGGCTTCTCCGCGATGCCGGTGCCGGTGGCGCGCGCCTCGACGGTCGTTTTTTCCGACCTGTCGGCGATGCGCTCGCTCGACTGGAAGAACGACAGCCAGTGGCGCTACGGTTTGCATGCCACACCGACCTCGATGGAGCTCATGCGTCGTCTGGCGGCGCTCGAGGGTGGCAAGCACTGCCTGCTGTTCCCGTCGGGGCTCGCGGCCATCTCCAATGTGTACTTCGGGCTGCTCAGGCACGGCGATGACGTGTTGATTCCGGACAACGCCTATGGCCCGAACCGCGAGCACGGTGACTGGCTGGCCGAATCGTTCGGCATCACGGTACGGTATTACGACCCGATGGTCGGCGACGGCATCGGCGCGCTGATTCGACCCGAGACGAAGCTCATCTGGCTCGAGGCGCCGGGCTCGGTGACGATGGAAGTGCAGGACGTGCCCGCGATCGCGCGCGTCGCCCGCGCGCGTGGCGTTGTCACCGCCATCGACAATACGTACTCCGCAGGATTGGCGTTCCGGCCGTTCGATCATGGCGTGGACATCTCGGTACAGGCGTTGACGAAATACCAGTCGGGCGGCAGCGACGTGCTGATGGGCTCCGTGGTGAGCGTCGACGACGATCTGCATCACCGTCTCAAACAGGCGCGCATGCGCATGGGCGTGGGCGTGTCGGCCGACGATTGCAGTCTGGTGCTGCGCAGCCTGCCGAGCATGCGCTTGCGCTTCGAGGCGCACGATCGCGCCGCCATGACGCTGGCCACGTGGCTGAATTCGCGTCACGAGATCGCGGCGATGCTGCACCCGGCGTTCGAGGACTGCCCGGGACATGCGTGTTTCCGACGCGATTTCACCGGCGCGGGCGGCCTGTTCTCGGTAGTGTTCGACGAGCGCTATTCTCAGGCGCAGATCGACGCGTTCATCGAGGGGTTGCGGCTGTTCAAGATCGGATTCAGCTGGGGCGGTGCGCACAGCCTGGTCGTGCCGTATCGCGTGTCGTCCATGCGTACGGCAACGCCATGGGTGCACAAGGGCTCGCTCGTGCGTTTCTATGTGGGGCTGGAGGATGTGCGCGATTTGCAGGCCGACATCGAAGCCAGCCTGAAGGCGCACCTGGGCGCCTGAGCGGTTGCCGCGACGACCGGCGAGCGAATCTCGCAAGCCGTCGCGGCGCGGACGATGGAAGCTGGCGGCTCCTCCGTTCCGAATCGCAGCCAGAGGATGACGCTCGCCGTCGCGGGCGCGTCGGCTGGCTGCCGCCGCCATGTTCTCCATCGTCCTGACGCCTTTCGTTTTTTCATCGCCGCCCTCCACGGCGAGCCCGGCCTCTCAAGCCGGCATCCGGTTGCCGGAGCACGATCCGGCCCGGGCCCCGGCCCATGGGCTTCCCGCCGACTCCCCCAGCCCGTATGCGACGCTGAACGTCGTTCACGATTCGCGGCCGTTGGACGCTTTCATCGGTTATCCCGTGGAGCAACAGTGCGTCGTTCCCGGCGAGCACTCGCGCGTCTTTCGCGAGATCGGCAACACCGGATACGTGATCAAGGTCTACGACGACACGCACACCGCGGCCCGGCCCGAGCGAGGACTGGCCCGCGCCAACCACGAGGTGGCGTGCTTCAATGCACTTTACGGGCCAGCCGGCGCGGAGGTATTCGTCACGTGTGACGCCCGGCTTTGTGTGCGCATGCGTCTGCTCGCGGGCATGCCGGTGCGAGGCATGCTTCCGTCGGCGCTCGGCTCGAAGGCGCAGGTCAACGAGTCGCTTTACGCGCTCAGGCGGCAATTGATCGAGAGCGGCGTCATTCATCACGGTCTTCACGCCGAGAACCTGCTTTATCACGAAGGGGCCTTTCTGCCCATTGGCTTCCGGGAAGCGTATGTCACCCCGGTAAAGTCCCACTCGCTGTTCGCCGTCAACGATTGCCAACTGGATTACACGCGACATCAGCTCTTTGCCTTGATCGACAGCCGTTCGCCGGAGATTGCGGAAACGACCGCCACGCGAGCCGATCTGTTGGGCGAAGACGTCGCGCAGGCGCTTCATCCGCGCTGCGGCTACGTGAGCCCGGATCCTCGGGATGCGTCCCAGGTATACAAGCTGCTGTTCCGCTTTCATTTGCCTGACTTCTGGGCCGGCGCGCCGGAAGGGCCTGCCAAGCTCGGGCGGGCGATACGCGAGAAGCGAATGTTCGAGGCGTACTACGGCGAAGGGTCCGCACGGCTGGTGCGTACCAGAGACGGGGATATCTTTCTGCACATGCAGCGCATGACGGGCAAGCCGTTGACGGCCGGGACAGTCGATGCCGATAAGCTCTACGATTTGCTCTTCGCCATGAACGAACGCTTGTTGGCGCGGGGCATCCTTCATGCGGGGTGTTTTGCAAACTCCGGCGTGCTGTTCGATGCCGCGACCGATCGACTCAATCCGCTGAGCTTTGGCGACGCGTGGCCGAGCCCAGATGTGCCGGAAGCGCGGGCGGACGCCCGGCACAGCGGCTGAGCGCCGCACGCGCGTGCACCCAAACCGGCCACGTTCCTGCAAGCTCGGGCCGTGCTGCCGCGACGATTTCTTCATCCGGTTCATGTCACCCATGCCATCGACGTCTCTCATGCCGCCTCCCACCGAAGTTCGCGTCGTATCGCCATCCGCGATATCGCCCCAGACCTTTGCGCCAATCCCGTCGCATTCGAGCGGTGAGTGTTCCGCGATGATTCGCGACCCCCGCACGCGCGACGATCTTCTCGGGGCACCGGGCGAGCGCAGGCCAATCGGTGGCGGCGACGGCGGAGCGGTATTCGAGGATCTTCGCGATCCCGAGTTCGTCATCAAGATTTTTCACGGCCCGCGCGCGAGCGGCATTGATGGCGTCGATGGCATCGATTTCATCCGGGCGGCCGTCGAGCATGAGGCGGAAATGTTCAACCGGTTCTACGGCGCGTGCAGTGCCGAGGCATTTTTCACGCGCGACGATTACCTCTGTCTGCGAATGCGCCGGGTGCCGGGCAAGCCCTTGAACAAGGTCTGGCCATCGGAGTACGGCGAGTCGAAGCGAGAGATCCTGGAGGCGCTCGACACCATGCAGGCGCAACTGGTGGAGGTGGGCGTGACGCATGGCGATCTTCACAGCGCCAACGTGCATTTCGACGCGCAGGCCCGTCGCTTCTGGCCGGTCGACCTGGGTGCCGCATCGGTATTTGCCTGGTTGCGGATGGGGCCGGACGCGCCAACGCCTGGCCCGCTGGCGTCGGACGATTCGCACATGGTTTCGCTGCAGGCGCGCGTGTCTGCGCTGATGGACAGCCATGTGCCGGAAGTGGACGAAGTGCATGCACCACTTTTCGAACTCGTGCACTGGCAGTCCTGCGTCCGGATGGCGGCGCGGTGCGGCGAGGTCTTTGCCGATCCGGCGGATGCAACGTACGTCTACAAGTTGCTGTTCTCCTTCAGCTTCACGGATTTTGCACCGGGCGTCGACACGGGGCCGCGGGCATAACGCATCCGGATCTGCGCCCGGACCATCTGCTCTACGACGCGACGACGCACTTGCTCAACCCGGTGAGTTTCGCGTCGTGCCGTCCCGCGGCGACGCCGGGATCGTCTGGCGGGCGCGAGAGCGACACGTGACGACGGGGGCGCGGCCGTCGGGCTGGGGGTGTCTCAGTCGTTGCGGAACAGCGACAGCAGGCCGTCGAGTCCCACGTAGTCGAAGGCGACGGACGCTTTTTCCCGCACCACCGGCTTTGCGCGAAACGCCACGGACAACCCGGCGAGGGCCATCATTTGCAGGTCGTTCGAGCCGTCGCCCATGACGATGGCCTGCTCGGGCGCGGCGCCGAATCGCTCCGTCACTTCGGCGACGGTGCGGGCCTTGACTTCCGCGTTGACGATCTCGCCGAGCACCCGCCCGGTGAGCTTGCCATCGACGATCTCCAGCGTGTTCGCACGGGTGACGTCCAGGTTCAGGCGAGTCTTCAGCCGTTCCGTGAAGAACGTGAAGCCGCCCGAGACGAGCAGCGTGCGAATACCGAGCGCCTGCACGCCACGCAGCATGGATTCAGCGCCGGGCGAGAGCCGCAGGCGCTCGTCGTACACCTTCTCGAGCGCGGAGGCGTCGAGCCCCTTGAGCAACGCCACGCGACGCGTGAGGCTTTCGTTGAAGTCCTTGATCTCCCCACGCATCGCGGCTTCGGTAATCGCCGAGACCTCGGCCTTCAGCCCGCAGTAGTCGGCGATTTCGTCGACACACTCGATCGTGATCAGCGTCGAGTCCATGTCCATTGCCACCACCTTGAAGTCCGTCAGACGGCGCGCGCTGTCCACGAGTACGGCGTCGACCTGATGCTGCTGCGCGAAGCCTGCCGCCGCCGCGCGCAATGCCGGCGTGTCGGCAACGTCGGCGATGCGTGCCGCATTACCGGCGAAGGTCACCGGTGCGCCGGGCACCAGCGCGTGAATGGCGGATTGCAGCGCGTCTGAAGTCGGTGGGGAGGCAGGGGTGCCCAGAATGACGAGATCGTGGTTCATCGTGGAATCGGAAGTCTTGCGAATACGTGCGACCGCCATTCTACCCGGGTTGCGCATCGAGCCGTCGGTGGGGCGTGCGCCGGGATGCCCGTCCGGCGGCCGATGAGCGAATCGTGGCAGTGATGCCTGCCTGTGGACTCGAAGATGACAGTGGGATGCCGTCGGAACGGCGAACACCGGTTCAAGGAGGCCGCATGCGGATCAACGGCGGGGGGTACGCCCCGTGGCGCCTTCACGGCGCCGAGACGCCGGGGGAGGCGGCGGCGCGCACACGCGCGCAATGGTGCGAGCAAACCCAGGATCTCGCGCCGGTGAGCACGATGGACTGGCGCGTGCAGGTCGTGTATCGATTCGCCGTTTCCCCGGAACGCTGGGGGCCGGTCGCCGCGCAACTGATGCGGGGCCTGCTCGGCGGGCAGGACGTCCTGCGCGACGCAGGCAACGCGGCGCACTGGACGCTCGGCGAGACGTCGCTGTACGCGCTGCTGTCTGAACACCCCGGGGCGCTCCCCGCGCGCGCGGGCGCGACATGTGGATTGACGTTGTGTCAGGACGGCTGCCGGTTTGGCGTGTGGCATGATGGCCGACCCGACTGGGGAGTACCGGACCTGCCGTTCGGCGGACTTTGCCATGCGATTCTTGCCGCCTTGCAAGGGGGCTGCATCGACGACATCACGAGCGCCGACGCGCAATGGCTCGGTGAACGGTTGCCCGCGTTCGTGAGGCGGCATCCCGCGCTGGCGACGCGGGCATGGGAGCACGTCATGGCCGGCATGATCGACGCCGATGGCGTGGCGGCGCCCAATGGGCCCGGCCCGGTGCGTGCGTTGGCGCAAAGCGCTGCGTTGCTGGGTGCGGCAGGCATCGCCGGTTATGTCCTGTCCGATTTGCCGATGTGGGGGATTGTGGTCAGCACGTCGCTGGAAGCCGCTGCCATGGCGCGTGCGATAGTGGCATTGCCACGGGGGGGCGACGTGCATGCGCGAGCGCGATACGCAGCGGCACTGGCACTCGCCTTGCCGATGCTGACGTGCGCGGAAATCGGCGCGCTCGTCGTCAGGTTCATGGGCGTGCATGCACAGCTGGATTTTTTTCATCTGACGAGTGCGATTCGACGCCGACTCGAGAGCCGGAGCCCGGGACAGACGCCGGGCGAAGTGATCGCAGGGCTCAATGCGCGTGACTTTGTTCGTGCGGCTGCCCACAACGCCGGTCGAGCATTTCGCCTGCAACCGTGCACGGCCGCACAGGCGCTCGATGCGCTGCTCGCGCTGATGCATCAACACGGCGCATTCGCGCTGTCGGGCGGCGTCGAGCATGTGGCGGCGGCCCATCGGCAGTTGCAGCTGCGGCGGTGGGCACATACCTGCGATCAGTGGGACGCCGACGATCGCGCGCGGGCCAACGCCGTCAGGCAACTGACTGCCGCCCCCTATCCGACACACGCGCCGCACGTGCCGACGACGCGATCCGCCGCCGCGCCATTGCCACCGCCGTCCGCACCGCCGCCCGTGAATTCCGGCGACGTTGCGCAGCCGCTGCTGGGTGGGGCGGCGCGGCTGGTCGGCGCGGGCGCGTCGCTGGCGACGCTGTGTGGACACTGGCCGACGCGAAAGCGTCAGGTCGTTGCGGGGGGGGCGTTGCTACCGGTCGCCGCACTCGCGGGCGTCGTGGCATATCGCAAGGTGTTCGGCGAGACGCCCATGGGCCCGTCGGGCGAAGCGTTGCTCGGCGGCGACGATCCGGGGCATGCCTCACCCGCGGGGGACGCACAGCGCGCGGATCCGTCGGATGGATCGGACCTGGCGGATCGATCGGAGCCGCGGTTCGACGCACGTGACGTACTGTCGCTCGATCAGGTGCTGACCTTGTACGAGAGTGGCGAGGCCGTCCGGGATGCGCTGCGCGATCTCACGTTTTATGAGCGTCAGACGGTGACGTATACGAGAGCCTTGATGGAGCGCGTGCTCGGCGATCGCACCACGCTGGGTTACGCACGAGACGAGGCCCTGCCTTGGGACGCCATCGTCGAGGTGCGTTATCGCGAGCAGGGATTTCACTTTCAGGGGCACGGTGCCAACGCCCAGCTCGTGACGCCCGAAACGTTTTCTCTGGCGCAGATCGCGCTGGGCCACCACTTTCGCAAGGAGTATCTCAAACTTGGCGGGTCGCGCGAGGTGACGTCGGTTTCCTCCCGCGATACCCGCGCCGAGCGCTTGCTCGCCGCCGTCGACAACGACGCCTTTCGGCAGGCGCTGCATGATAGCGACGTGGCGGCCGTGCAGACGCTGGAGCGTTCCCGAGAGGTGGCGTCGGCCCATGCACAACTCGCGCGAGCGGTGTTCGTCAGCACGCTGTACCGCGCGATTGCCGAGCGCGCCATCGGCTGCGGCGCGGACCGGTTCCTGCTCGAACAGGACGATCAGGCGATGGCGGCGCGAACACAGTTGATCACGTTCCGGCATCACGTGATCGCGGATCTTGCGGCTTACGTGGTCCGCGAGGGAGAGTTGGCCGTACTGATCTCCATCAAGCGGGGTGACTACTTCGTGTGGCGCCCGTCCACGGAAGACACGCAGGCGTTCAAGTCATTCATGCGCGACCACATGTCCATGGTCGATGCGTCGAAGCTCGACAGTCCAATCTTCTGGGAGCAACGAAAGTTTCGCATCGCCGCGGCGTCGGCCGGCGACACGGTGCCTGCGCGCGCGGCGCAGCACGGTGCAAATGTGACGCCCGCGCGAGCGTCGACGATCGATGCGCTGTACGAGGCCCTGCTGCCGTATCCCGACTTCCGGTTCATCGTGCCCGAGCACCTCGACGACCTGATGTGGTCGGCGAGGGTGCGCCACATTCGGCTCAATATCGACGTGCACATCGTGACCGAGTCATGGCGCAAACTTCGCCATTGGGACCAGGTGCGGTTATCTGCGTTCGACGGACTCAAGGTCATGGCCATCGCCATTTGCGGCGTGCTGGTTCGCAGCTTCGGCTGGAAGGCCGAGTTGGTCTACGGTGCAAGTGCGGCGAGCATGATGGGGGCTGGTTACGGCGTGCTCTCGCAACGTTCGGCCGGTGCGGACCTCACGGAGCTGCGCAGCATTCACCGTCAGATGCTGTTCGCCAACGCCATGCGGATGTTCTTCCGGCGTCCCGACAACCAGTCCTTGTCCGACGCCGTCAACGTCTTGCTCACGCATCTGAGCGATGTGCCACCCGTCTATGCGCTGGTCGATCGCATCCTCGACCCGAGCGTGGTCCCAGACGGGGCGCGCGAGGAGTTGACCCATCTGGCGACTGCGCTCACGCAGTTCTCCAGGCATTCCGGCGTGCCGGACACCCCGTGGCGCGTGTTGAGCCGATTCCGCACGGATTTGCGCATCGGTGGCGACGGTGCACAGCGCCCGCCGCTACGAGAGGGGCAGGACAACGTGCATGATTTCCTCGGTCCGGCATGCATGCCGGTCGAGTCGGAGGCGCAACTCATGCGCGTGCCCGCCGGCTACCTGATCGCCTTCGCTGACACACGGGGGCGCATGCTGTTCGCGGGGGTCACGTGCGGCGCGGGACGCATCGCCGGCGCGTGTACCGACGACAGCATTGCCACACTGCCGAACGGCGGATTCGGCATGGTCGGCGGCGCGGCGCATGACAGTGCGTTGAAGTTCACGGGCAACGGTTGCGTCGAAAGCGACGGCCGCGCTTTTCAAGTGTTTATCGAGCCGCTCAAGGATCTGATCCCCGTGATCCTCATCGGCACGCCGACGCGCGCCGCCGCGATCGATTCCACGCGCGCGGGCGCGTCGTCCGTCCGCCCGCCACCGTCCAAGCCCGCACCGCCGGCACCCACGACCCGGCGGCCCACGCCCGACTTCAACGAACCCACCTACGAGACACTCCGGCAGCGAGCCTTTGCACGATGGGCATACTTTGTCGATCGATGGAAAGCGGGGTATGTGTTCGGTACGCAGCCCTGTAGCGGCGAACCGGTCATAACGCCGCTCGCCGCGAGCCCTGCCGACGAGGCGCCGGAGTTGGACATCCGACAGCGCATCGAAGCACCATGGAGTGACGCGCGTTTTCGGACATCGCTCGTTCGCACGCTTGCCCGCATCGAAGCGGGCCTGCTGTTCTGGTACCTCCCGAGGGTCCCGCAGGTCCACCAGACATTGATTCGCGAACGGCTCGCGGGGGCAACCGAGCTGTCGGTCGTGGAGGTCTCGGGGTGCCGGATAGCCGGCGTTGTGGCATTGCGAGGCGCCTTCGACCATTTGCTCGTGTCGCTCGTCACGGGTGAAGCGCTCCTGCTCGGCACGCGCCTGGACGTGCCTGGGAACCCCGCGCTACAGGCGTTTCTCGCGCCCCACGTCACGCGTTTCGATGCCGAACGGCTGAAAAACGTGCTGAGCGATACCGCGCAAGGAAGCGCGCCCGCCTCGGCGCTGCGCATGACATTCGCCCGGCGCGGTCACGAAGACGTGGCGGGCGGCCTGCGGCAATGGTTGCTCTCGGAGGTGGGCTTGGCGGGCGAACTGACGGGGCTGCCCAGGCGCCCGGCGAGCGACATGCTTTACCCGATCGCCTACGCGGCACGTGACTTGCCGCCGCGTCAGGGCGAACGGCTTCTCGCGGACGTCCGCCGGGCCTGCGCGACGGCGGCCCACCCGCTCCCGCGTCCCGGCACGTGTCATTACGATACGCTTGCACAGTCCGGATACTGCATGGGATTGCCGTTCGCGCATTTCCTCGGCGAATCCATCGAGGATTTCGTGATGGGAACCTCGACGCCACTGTCGGCGCAACACGACAGTCAGTGGCTCGTCGACTTCGCCGGCGACTACATCGCACGCGTGTGGGCGTGTTATGTCCCTCACATCGCGCATCGCGACGCGGCACACCTGGTGCGCTCGGGGCTCGGCAACCACGCGTTCGGGGCCGCGTTGCTCGACGCGGCCGCCTACGAAGGCAGCGGGCATTTCGGGCCCGTGCTGCCATCGATCTGGCGGGGGATCCCGACCGGAGGACGAGTGTGTGAACGTCGCGACCTTCGCTTGTCCTCCGGCGTCGAGATCATGAGCCTGGACGCCTTGCGCAATGTGCCGTCGGGGTATCGGGTCTTCGTGGTGGAGGCCGACGAGCATCGGATCCTGGAACCGGTCCACATCATGAGTCTGGGCGACGGCCTCGCGGCGATGCATCACATCGACGACGACGGTGCGGTGCAGTCCACGGCATACTATTGCGTCGATCTGGCGCGCGGCAACGCACCGATACGGTTCAGGGATGGGCGATGGTGGCTCAATGGCGCCATACCGGTTCGCTTGTGGGCGGAGCGCGGCACGCCGGGCATCTTTGCAGAGATTCCCGCGCCGCCCGCGAGCGACGCGACCCTGGACACCGCGGACATCCTTCGCGCCTTGCTCAACGACAAGCAGATCGGAGCGGCGATTCAGCAGAACGTGGCGATGGGGCATTGGGCGTTGACGGGTGCCGAGCGGCACGTGCTCGGGAAGATCGAGGGGATTCTGACGCAGTTCGGCGTGACGTCGATCCGCTATCGCATCGTGCTGGCGTGGTCGCGTCCCACGCAGCTCAGACCGTCGATGTCGTTCGCTGTGATCGGGCGCACGTCTCGCCCGCAGGGTGACACCGATGGCGACCGGAATCTCGTGGTCGACCTGTTTGCGTCACGGGTGCTGGGCGCACAAGAGGGCGTCTCGACGGCCGGCAATGTGTTGGGCGAGCACGCGTGGGCGCAGATGTATGTGGCCAGGGCCGGCAATCAATGCATCAAGTACCGCACGGCGATTCACGCCGATCTCGCGGTCGACCTTGCGCTGGAGTACCAGAGCGAGCCGGGTGTGTCGCCCTACGACGAGCGAGGCGACGGCACGCTCCTGCACGCCCCCGACTGGGCGCACTTTCCGCAACCTGGATGGCATCCCGACGATCAATAGTGCTGCGGCATGTCATGTGGCGCGAGCTTCGCGACGCACCCGGCTCGGGGGCGTCGGACTGAATTTCTGCCAGACGCGCCGCAAATGACGACTCGAACCGAAGCCCGCGCGCTCGGCAATGTGCTCGAGGTCCAGTTGGCTGTTGCCGAGCAGCTCACGCACCAGTGCGATGCGCAGCCGGTGGACATAGTCGATGGGGGCGGTGTCCGCGTGCTCGCGAAACAGCCGCGTGACCTGACGCTCGCTCACGCACGCAATTTCCGCCATGCCGGCCAGGGTCCAGTCACGCGCGGGGTCGGCGGCAATCGCGTCCTGCACGCGATGCAGCGCCGGATGCAGGTGGTTGCGCCCTTCGAGCCATGGGGAGAGCTGCGGATCGGCGCCCGCGCGACGCGCATACACGACCATCTGTCGTGCCACCGCAGCCGCGCACAACGGGTCAGTCGTCTCTGCGATGAGGGTGAGCATCAGATCGAGCCCGGTGGTCACGCCGGCGCTCGTCCATACGTTGCCGTCGTGCACATAGAGACGGTTGTCGGCTACGCGAGCACCTGGCGCGAGCATGCGCAGCGCGTCGCAACTGGCATGGTGAGTCGTGCATGCGCGCCCGTCGAGCAAACCCGCACGGGCGGCGAGCAGTGCGCCGGTGCAGATGCAGGCGAGTTGATGCGTCGGCCGCACGACGCCGCGCAGCCAGTCGACGACCCGGGCTTCGATCGCCTCCCCGGTCTCGATGTGCTGCGTCGGGTCGGCGGGGTCCGCAGTCGTGGCGCAAGCCTCCGGCAGGACCGTCGGCAACGGTTTGGACACCGTTCCCGTGACGACGAGCCACGCCCCGTCGGGCAGCGTCTCGGGAAGCGTTTCCAGCGGCGAGACGCACAGACCGATGGACGTGGTGGCCGAGCGCTGCGCGCCAACGTAGCGCAGCGAGAATCGAACCGCGTCCTGCTGGTGATTGGCAATGCGCAGCGCTTCGGCCGGCGCGGCGATATCGAGCAACAACGCGTTGGGCGTGACCAGAACGTAGACGGGTTGTTCGCGCGGCATTGTGGGTAATCCCGTTGAGGACGGATTCGGACAGACCTCGAAGTTACACCGCGGCGAGGGCTTCCTCAACCGTGACGATACGTGCGAAGCGATTCACCAGCACCGTTTCCGTGCGTTCCTTCAACTCGGCGACGGACAGCTCGCGGCCGGTGCCCGGATGCGTCATCGGGAAGGTGAGCGTGGCCTCGGTCACGAAATCGACGGCGTAGCCCGCGTCCGAGGCAGCGCGCGTGGTCGTCTCGCAGCATTGTTCCGTGCGAATGCCCGACACGATCAGCCGCGTGATGCCGTGCTCCACCAGCCAGGCGCCGAGTGTCGAGCCGGCGAGGGCACTGTGCTTGACCTTGTCGAGCGTGAAGTCCGGTGCGATGCGCAGTTCCTCGAGCGTGCGCACAAAGCCCGAGTCCCGGGCGAACGGGCCTGAGCTGACGTGAAACACCTGGACGACGGGCACGCCGCGCGCGACGGCACCGTCGATGAGCGCTTGCTGGCGCTCGAAGTACTGGGCGAGATCGTCTTCGCGCCAGAACGGGCGCTGGCGAAAGGATTCCTGGGCGTCGATGACGAGCAGGGCGGTCCGGGACGATGGGGTTTGCGACATGGCGTGGCTCCGGTGGGGTGGCAATGACCCCATGTTAAGGCGGGGTCGTGGCGCACGACAGCCCCTGGAGAGACCGGAACCGGACGGATTCCGACATCGAATTCAGACCTCGCAATGCCGAATCCCGGTCGACACCTCGCGCAGTACCGGCGTCAGATCGATGCGTGCGTACCCGCGCCTTCCGCCTGTGCCCGCCGGTACAACGCGGCCGCCAGGGCGACGTCCTGCGCCCCCATACCGAGCGATTTGAACAACGTGACAGCCGTCGCGCCGGAGCGTCCGGCGTGCTGGCCGATGACGAGTTCGCCGAGTTCGGCGAGCAGGTCTTCCGGACCGATGCGGCCCTCGGCGGCGGCGGCCAGGTAATCGCCGGACTCGTTGACGGTCGATTCGCGGCGATCGACGAACAATTCAGCGCGCGCCATGAGTTCGGTATAGGCTTCGCGATGGCGTGGCGTACTGCTGCCGACCAGATTGACGTGCGCCCCGGGGGCGATCCACTCGGCCTGAAGGATTGGCTCGGTCGTGTTGGTGACCGTGACGACGATATCGGCGTCGCGTACCGCGGCCTCGACAGTGGACACCGCCTCGAGGCCGAACGCGTAGTTCGGCTGCTCACGATCGACGAAGGCCTGGGCCGACGCCAGCGAGCGGCTGGCCACGCGCACGTGGGTCAACCCTCGCGCGGCGGCTAGCGCGGCGAGGTGCCAGTGCGCCTGATGGCCCGCGCCGATCAGCGCGAGCCGGCAAGCGTCGGGGCGAGCGAGCAGTCGCGTGGCGAGCCCGGTGACGGCCGCCGTTCGAATGCCGGTGATCTGCGCCGCGTTCATCACGGCAAGCAGTTCGCCCGTCTCGCCGCTCATCAACAGCACGCAGCCCTGATGAGGGTCCTTGCCGAGGCGGCTGTTCTCGGGAAAGAACGTGCCGACCTTCGCGCCGTAGACAGGTGTGCCACAGGCTTCGGCGCCGAGGAAGGCAGGCATCATGCCCAGCATGCCCTTGGCGCCGAGCGCCTCGGGCGGGCGGATGATCTGGCGTAGCGGCAGGTGGATCCGGTCGCGCGCGAGCGCTGCGAACATGTCGGACATGACCGGAATGGCGTCGGCCACAGGCATGAGTGCGGCGATTTGCGCGGCGTCGAGTAGCAGAACGGCCGGGGAGGGGGAGGTGGCGGGCATGCGGGGGTCCTTGTGCGCGGTCGGGGTGAACGAGCGTTCACGGGTGGCCAAACGAAGACGCGACCGTCGGGTCGCGTCTCAGGTGTCATGCAGGGCTTGGAGCGCCGTGTCTCAACCGTTGGCCTGCGCCGCGAGTGCGGCTTCGATGTGGCGGTTGAATGTGGTGGTGTCGGTGTTCGTGCCGCAAAGCAGCACCCCGACGCGTTTGCCCATGAGCGTATCGCGCAGCGGCCCCATGAGCGCGGCCGTCGCCGCGGCGCAGGCCGGTTCCACGGCGAGCTTCAGCTGGCGGAACAACGTCAGCATGCCGGCGCGCATCTCGTCGTCGGTGACGGTGACCAGTTCGTCGATGTGACGGCGGCACAACGTGTAGCTGTACAGCTCCGTATGCGGCGCCATGAGACTGTCCGCGATGCCGGTCATCGGCCCCATCTTCACCGGGCCGTTGGCGGCGAAGCTCTGTGCCATGGCGTCGGCGCCGGCCGGCTCCACGCCGTACACCTTCACGTGCGGGGCGAACAGCTTGAAGGCGGTTGCGACGCCGGAGATCAGTCCGCCGCCGCCGATCGGCACGATCACGGCGTCCAGATCCGGCGCCTGCTGTGCCCACTCGTAGCCTAGCGTGGCCGTGCCGAGTACCGTGCGGTAGCCGTTGAACGGATGCACGAAGTAGCGGCCTTCCTCCTGTTCGACGCGTTTGACGATGTCGAATGCCTCGTGCACGTTTTCCGCGAGGATCAGGTCGGCGCCGTATTCGCGGCACAGCGCGGAGCGTGCCGGGCTGGCAGTCTTGAGCATGACCGTCCTGGCGCCCACGCCCATCGCCTGCGCGGCGTAGGCCACGGCCACGGCGTGGTTGCCCGCGGATACGCACGTCACGCCGGCCTTGCGTTGCGCGTCGTCGAGCGCGAGCAGGTTCGAGAATGCGCCGCGGGCCTTGAACGTGCCCGATGCCTGCAGCAGCTCGTACTTGAAGGTCACACGCGTGTCGCCGAGCGTCGGGAAGTCGTTTCGGGTGAACACCGGCGTGGTGCGCACGTAAGGCTTGAGCCGCTCGTGCAGGGCGGCGATGGCGTCCTTCGTCGGCACCGGTTGGCCGTCGATGGTTTCGGCGTGCAGTTCGGGGAGCGATTGTGTCACTTGAATTCTGTCTCCTTAGTCATGAGGCCCGGGCGATGGGGACACCGCCCGGGGCCGCCTGCGTTGGGCATCAGCGCATGCCGAGCGAGCGGCTGCGCAGCAACGCGGCAATGCTGATGACGGCCGCGAAAATCAGGTAGAAGCTGGGGGCGAGCTTGTTGCCCGTGGCACCGATCAACCACGTGATGATAAACGGTGCGAAGCCGCCGAACACGGTCGCGGCGATGTTGTACCCGAGCGAGAGACCGGTGGTGCGCACCTGCACCGGGAACAGCTCGGTGAGCAAGGCGGGTAGGGCGCCGAAGTAGGTCGTCATGAGCAGGCCGAGCACGATCTGGAACACCATCAGCGAGCCGAACGTCGGGTGCGCATCGAGATAGTGGAACATCGGGTAGACGAGGATGAGCAGCGCCACGGCGGCGCTGAGCATGGGCTTGATGCGCCCGTGCGTGTCCGACCAGTGGCCGACGATCGGGGCGACGATCAACTGCACCACCCCGGTGAGCAGCACCGCCGAGAACGCCGCCGACGACGGCAGGCCGAGTTGCTTGACGGCATACGTCGGCATGTAAAGCACCAGATAGGTCGCCACGGTCGCCATCACGACCACGCCGATGGCGAGCATCAGACGTTCCTTCTGGCTGGCGAAGGTGTCGCGCAGCGGGCTCTGCGTCGGCTCGATGTCGAGGAACTCGGGCGTCTCGTCCAGGCGGCGGCGAATGTAGTACGCGACCGGTCCGATCAGCAAACCGAAGAAGAACGGCACGCGCCAGCCCCAGGAGGCCATCGCTTCGGCCGACAGATTGCCGGTCAGCAGTGCGCCGAAACCGGCGGCAAGCAGCGTGGTGAGGCCTTGCGACGCCACCTGCCAGCTCGAGAAGAAGCCGCGGCGCTGCGGCGCGTGCTCGGCCAGGAACGCCGTCGCGCTGCCGAATTCGCCACCCGCCGAGAAGCCCTGCACCATGCGCGCGATGACGATGCCCACCGGCGCGAGCACGCCGATCGACGCATACGTCGGCATGACCGCGATGAGCAGGGTGCCCACCATCATCAGCAGAATCGAGAGTGTTAGGGCGGCCTTGCGTCCCGCCCGGTCGGCGTACGCGCCGATCACGATGGCGCCCAGCGGCCGCATGAAAAACGACACACCGAACGTGCCGAGGGTGAGCAGCAGCGAAATCGTATCGTTGCCGGTCGGGAAGAACAGCTTCGCGATGGTGACGGCAAAGAAGCCGTACACCACCAGGTCGAACCATTCGAGCGCGTTACCGATCGAGGCCGATACGATCACACGCCATGCGTGCGGGGAAGTGCGGGCGGACGAGGCCGTCGCGTTGGGGGCTGCGCTTGCGCTCATGGGCGAGATCTCCAATACCTGTGTGGCGTAGGTGCTTGTTATGTGATTGTTCTGCTGCGACGGGATGTCCTGTGCGCCTTTGCGTGAGGCGTCTTGTACTGTCTGGTGCCTGATACGAGCTGCGTGATACGTAATACGTGATGCGTGATGCCTGTCTCGTGAAGCGACGCCGCCATGGGAACGGGCCGCATCCCGCAAGCGGAATACGGCCCGGCTGGACGTACGCGACGTCGGGCCTGCGGGTGCTGCCGGTCGGTGCATTGCACACGCTCGGCCGCACGTGGTGTCAGGCGCCGACGGTATTGCTGCGAATCAGCTTATGCAGGAACGATTCGCACTGGGCGATCTGTTCAAGCGAGACGAATTCGTTGGGCTTGTGCGCCTGTTCGATGTTGCCGGGGCCGCACACGATCGACGGCACGCCAGCCCGCTGGAACTGACCGGCTTCAGTGCCGTAGGCGACCTTGCGCTTGTCGGCGTCCTTGGTGAGTGCGCGCACGAGTTGCGTGATGGCGTCCTGCTCGGACGCATCGAGCGCGGGCGCGGCGGCGATCTTCTTGAACTCGATGCCCGCGTTCGGGTGCTCCTTCTTCATCTTCGGCACGAGTTCGTCCATCGCGTATTGCTGGATGCGCTGGAAAATGCCTTCCGCGTCGACACCCGGCAGGTTGCGGTACTCGAAGACGAATTCGCACAGCGCCGGGATCGTGTTCAGGGCGATGCCGCCCGAGATCGTGCCCGTCTGTGCCGTGGTGAACGGCACGTCGAACAGTTCGTCGAACGGACCGTTCTGCTTGAAGTGGTCGGCCAGATCACGGATGTAGCAGATCAGACGCGCGGCGTACTCGATGGCGTTCGAACCCTTCGGAGTGAGCGACGAGTGGGCAGCGTGGCCCCGCACGCAGCACTGATAGGCATTGATGCCCTTGTGCGCGACGATCACGCGCATGCTCGTCGGCTCGCCGACGATGCAGCCGTCCGGACGAATGCCGCGCTCACGCAATTCGGCGAGCATGACCGGTGCGCCCACGCAGCCGATTTCCTCGTCGTACGAAAACGCGAAGTGGAACGGTGTCTTGAGCTTGGCATCGCGCATTTCGGGCAACAGCGTCATGACCGAGCCGATGAAGCCCTTCATGTCGCAGGTGCCGCGGCCATACAGGTTACCGTCGCGCACGACCGGCTTGAACGGATCGGTGTCCCACGGCTGGCCGTCGACGGGCACCACGTCGGTGTGGCCCGAGAGCACAATGCCGCCCTGGGTATTGCCATCGGCCGCAGGCAGCGTGACGAACAGATTGGCCTTGCGCTGGGTGGCGTCGTACGACAGCCACGGTTCGACGCCTGCCTGCTGGAGGCTGTCGCGTACCGTCTCGATCAGGCCGAGGTTCGATTCGCGGCTGGTGGTGTCGATACTGACCAGCTTCTTGATCCAGTCGAGCGATGCCGGTTCGGTCTCGGGGGTAGCCTGAGCCGCAACGGCTTGGGGGGAAGCGCTTGTCATTCGAATCTCCGTGAATCTTCCAGTCCTTCGTGCAACACGCGTAATGCGTATCGATACTGGGAAATCTTACTCAAAAATAATTTAGAGGTAAAAGGTTGTGCGAACAACCATTCTTGCCTCGCGGGAATTGGCGCGTCCGCACGGACGTCGTGCGGGCGCGCCTGAAAGGAAAGACGATGAAATTGCTGCAATGCACACCATTTTGCGGCGTGAAGCGACACGGCGGTGCGCCGGCGATTTTCCTCGTCGGCGCGCCTGGCCGGAGGCGTCGCGCGGATCAGGCCGCTCTCGCGCTGGGTGATCCGAGCGCACGCAACGTCTCCTTGATGGCACGCACGCGATCGGTCAGTTGCGCGTGCTTGACCTCGATGCGCAGCTTGTCCTGGCCAGCGAGCTTGATGTGGCGATGCTTCTGCACCAGCTCGATGATGCGCATCGGATCGACGGCGGGCGTGGGCTCGAATTGCAGCGCGATGGCCTCCTCGCTCGCATCGATCTTGAGGATGCCGAGCGGTTTGGCCAGCAGCCGAAGGCGGTGCGTCTCGATGAGCGCCTGGGCCTGCTGCGGCAGCTTGCCGAAGCGGTCGACGAGCTCTTCCTGGATGGTGTCGATGGCGTCGGGCTGCGTACCGTTGGCCAGCCGCTTGTAGAGCGAAAGGCGCTCCTGCACGTCGCCGCAGAAGTCGCTCGGTAGAATGGCCGGCACGTGCAGGTTGATCTCGGTGGTGGCGGCCAGCGGCGCGGTGAGGTCGGGTTCGCGTCCTGCCTTCAACGCGCTCACGGCGTCGGCCAGCATGTCGGTGTAGAGCTGGAAGCCGATCTCGTGAATCTCGCCGGACTGCTTGTCGCCGAGCACTTCGCCCGCGCCGCGAATTTCCAGGTCGTGCATGGCGAGGTAGAAGCCCGCACCCAGCTCTTCCATTTGCTGAATCGCTTCGAGACGTCGCTGGGCCTGCTTCGTGAGCGACTTCGGATCGTGCACGAGCAGATAGGCGTAGGCCTGGTGATGCGAGCGTCCGACACGTCCGCGAAGCTGGTGCAGCTGCGCGAGGCCGAATTTGTCGGCGCGATGCATCAGGATCGTGTTGGCGGTCGGCACGTCGATGCCGGTCTCGATGATGGTCGTGCACAGCAGCACGTTGGCGCGTTGCGTCACGAAGTCGCGCATGACGCGTTCGAGATCGCGCTCGTGCATCTGGCCATGCGCGACGACGATGCGCGCTTCCGGCACGAGGGCTTCGAGTTGCGCCTTGCGATTTTCGATCGTCTCCACCTCGTTGTGCAGGAAGTACACCTGCCCGCCGCGTTTGAGCTCGCGCAGCATGGCTTCGCGAATGACGCCATCTTCCTCTCGTCGGACGAACGTCTTGATCGCGAGCCGCTTCTGCGGCGCCGTGGCGATGACGGAGAAGTCGCGCAGTCCCTCGAGCGCCATGCCCAGCGTGCGCGGGATCGGCGTGGCGGTGAGGGTGAGCATGTCGACCTCGGCGCGCAGCGCCTTGAGCGCTTCCTTCTGGCGCACGCCGAACCGGTGTTCCTCGTCGATGATGACCAGCCCCAGTCGCTGGAACTGAATGTCGTTCGAGAGCAGCTTGTGCGTGCCGATCACGATATCGACCTGGCCTTCGTTGATCGCCTTTACGCTGGCGTTGACTTCCTTTGTCGTCTTGAAGCGCGAGAGTTCCGCGATGCGCACGGGCCAGTCGGCAAAGCGGTCGGAGAATGTCTGCGCATGCTGCTCGGCAAGCAGCGTGGTCGGCGCGAGCAGGGCGACCTGCTTGCCGTCGAGCACGGCGATGAAGGCCGCGCGCAAGGCCACCTCGGTCTTGCCGAAGCCCACGTCGCCGCACACCAGGCGATCCATTGGGCGGCCGCTCGTCATGTCGCTCATCACGGCAGCGATGGCCGCGGCCTGGTCCGGCGTTTCCTCGAAGCCGAAACTGTCGGCGAATTTCTCGTAGTCGCGCGGCGAGAGCTGGAAGGCGTAGCCCGAGCGCGCCGCGCGACGGGCATACAGGTTGAGCAGTTCTGCCGCGGTGTCGCGAATCTGCTGTGCCGCCTTGCGCTTTGCCTTTTCCCACTGCCCCGAGCCGAGCGAGTGCAACGGTGCCGTGTCCGGATCGGCGCCGCTGTAGCGCGATATCAGATGCAGCTGCGAGACGGGCACGTACAGCTTGCTGTCGCCCGAATACTCGAGATGCAGGAACTCGGTCTCTCCTTCGCCGAGGTCCATGCTCACGAGGCCCTGGTAGCGTCCGATGCCATGCTGGCTGTGCACCACCGGGTCGCCGACCTTGAGTTCGGCCAGATCGCGCACCATGGAGTCGACGGACGTCGCCTGTTCCTGACGGCGCTTGCCGGCGCGGCGCGCGAGACCTTCGTAAAGTTCGTTCTCGGTGATGAACGCGAGATCCTCGGTCGGCAACAGGAAGCCGGCGGCGAGCGGGGCGACGCCGATGGCGAAGCGGGCGTCCGACGTCAGGAAATCTTCGAGCGATTCGACCGAGACGGGACGCAGATCGTGGTCGTGCAGGAGTTGCAGCAGCGTCTCCCGGCGTCCGGCCGAGTCGGCGCACAGCAGCACGCGCGCAGGCGTGCGAGCGAGGTAGGCGCGCAGCGCGGCGAGCGGGTCGTCGGCGCGCCGGTTGATCGCCAGCGGCGGCAGTGCCGTGGCCCAGGTGCCGTCGCCCGGCGTGGGCAGCGTCAGGCGTGCGAAGGGCTTGGCGAGCGTGAAGAAGTCCTGATCGAGCAGGAACAGTTGCTCGGGCGGCAGCACCGGCCGCTCGCGATCGTGCGACAGGAAGTTGTAGCGCTGGCGCGTGTCGTTCCAGAAGCGGGTAATGGCCGCGTCGAGGTCGCCCACGAACACGAGCTGCGCGTCGGCCGGCAGATAGTGAAAGAGGGTGGCCGTTTCTTCGAAGAACAGCGGCAGGTAGTACTCGATGCCCGCGGAAGGCACGCCGCTGCCGATGTCCTTGTAGATCGGACTGCGGCTCGGATCGCCCTCGAACACCTCGCGCCAGCGACCCCGAAACGCGGTGCGCGCCGGCTCGTCGAACGGAAACTCGCGCCCGGGAAGCAAGCGGACTTCCTTGACGGGATACAGGCTGCGCTGCGTGTCGGGATCGAAGGCACGAATGCTGTCGACGGTATCGTCGAACAGGTCGAGACGGTAGGGGAGTGCGGAGCCCATCGGGAAGAGGTCGATCAGGCCACCGCGCACGCAGTATTCGCCCGGGCGCATCACCTGACTCACGTGCTCGTATCCCGCGAGCGTGAGTTGCGACTTCAGCCGCGCTTCGTCGAGTCGCTCGCCCTGCGTGAAGAAGAACGTATAGGCCGCCATGAAGCTCGCCGGGGCCATGCGATAGAGCGCCGTAGTCGCCGGCACGAGCACGATGTCGCAACGCTTTTCCCCGAGATCGTGCAGCGTGGCGAGGCGCTCGGAAACCAGATCCTGGTGTGGCGAGAACGTGTCGTACGGCAGCGTCTCCCAATCGGGCAGCAGACGTATGCGCAGTTCGGGCGCGCACCATTTGAGTTCCTGCTGCAGACGCAGGGCGTCGGTGGCCTGAGCGCAGACCACCGCCAGCAGCGGCAGGCGCTCGCGGTTGCCCTCGAAATAGCGGGCGATGAGCAGGGCATCGCTCGAGGCGTGCGATCCGGCGAAGGCGTAACGCTGTCCCGCTTTCACGAGCGGCACGGGCGCGGTAGTACGGGCTGGGGCGTTGGCGGATGACATAGGAAAACGTTGCAGAAATGGCAAAGCACGGGGCTCCATTCGCATGGGGCCCCGTGACAGTCAGCGACTATTATAAAATCCCTGCTTTACCCTTACCTGCGTTTTATCGTGAGCGACCGACTTTTTGCCGTCATCCCGTGCGCCGGGGCCGGCGTGCGCGCCGGGGCCGACGTGCCCAAGCAATACCGAAGCGTTGGCGGACGGGCGATGCTTCACTATGCGCTCGCTGCGTTCGACGCCTGTTCCGAGTTCGCTCAGACGGTGCTGGTGCTCGCGCCTGACGACAATCACTTCGACGGCCGGCGCTTCGGTCCGCTGCGTTTCGCCGTGCGTCGCTGCGGAGGGCCGTCGCGGCACGCGTCGGTGCTCGGCGGTCTGCAGGCGCTCACCGAGTTCGGGGCGCAGGACAGCGACTGGGTGCTCGTGCACGATGCCGCGCGCCCGGGCATCACGCCCGCACTGATCCGTGCGCTGGTCGAGGCGCTTCGCGACGATCCCGTCGGTGGCATTCTCGCGCTGCCGGTCGCCGATACGCTCAAGCGCGAAGCGGCGTCGGGAGAGAAGGGCGAGCTGGCGGCCGTGGGGGCGACCGAGTCGCGCGACGGCCTCTGGCAGGCGCAAACGCCGCAAATGTTCCGTTTGGGCATGCTGCGCCACGCTCTCGAAGACGCGCTCGCCGCCGGCGCGGAAGTGACCGACGAAGCCAGCGCCATCGAGCGCATGGGCCACGCACCGAAGCTGGTTCGCGGCAGTCTGCGCAACTTCAAGGTGACGTACCCCGAGGATTTCGCATTGGCCGAGGCGTTTCTCGGCGCGGTCCGGTCGGCCTGAGCGCCTCCGATTCGACGCATCGATTTTTCGCATTTGGCGACTCTCCATGACTGAACAAGCCGGTTCCTCCTCCTCCTCGCTCGCCGTGCTCGGCGCGCTTTCCAAACTCCGCATCGGTCAGGGCTACGACGTTCATGCGCTCGTGCCGGGCCGCCCGCTCGTGATGGGCGGCGTCACGATTCCGTTCGATCGCGGACTGCTTGGCCACTCGGACGCCGACGTGTTGCTGCACGCCATCACCGACGCGGTGCTGGGCGCCGCCGCGCTCGGCGATATCGGCCGCCATTTCCCCGACACCGATCCGACATTCAAGGGCGCGAACAGCGTGGTGCTGCTCAAGGAAGCCATGCGGCGCGTACGCGAGCACGGTTACGAACTGGTCAACGTCGATTGCACGGTCATTGCGCAGGCGCCGAAACTGGCGCCGCACATCGCTGCGATGACGCAGTCGATTGCCGACGCGCTCGGCATTGCCGTCGGTCAGGTCAACGTGAAGGCCAAGACAAACGAGAAGCTCGGGTATCTGGGGCGTCAGGAGGGGATCGAGGCACAGGCGGCCGCATTGCTCATCGCACCCTGAGCATTGAGCGCACCAGAAGGTGATGATCGCGCAACGCGCAGGCCTCGTGCCGAGGCACGCGGTCCCGTGGTTGGCAACGGCGGGATGTGACAATCCGCAAGATGTGAAAACGGCGCTACCGGAGTGCACCCGGTAGCGCCGTTTTTTTGCGCCGCGTCTGACGGCCCGGGCCGTCAGACGATCAGACCCTCAACGCGTCCTCGAGACGACGCGGCACGACCTTGGCATTGCCCGGACATCAGGCTGCCTCGGCGCTGAGCACCTGAGCCGCAGCGTTGATGACGGCGGCGATACGTCCGACGTCGCGCAACTGGGCGGTGCTCATCTTGTGCTCGTTGACGAGCAACGCCGCGTGCGACTGCACGCAGAAGTGGCACTTGCCGACGATGGACGCGGCCAGCGCGTACATTTCGAAACGGCGCTGGTCGACGCCACCGCGCGTGGCATAGCCGTTCATGCGCAGTTGGGCCTTCTCGTTCTTGAGCTCGGCGTTGTCGGCCATCTCGAGATACGGATACCAGGTGTTGTTCATGCCCATGAGCGCGGCTGCGGTCAACGCGCCTTCGAGCTCTTCCGGGGCCAGCACGCCGGCTTCGCGAATCGCCTTGACGATCGGCTGGCTCTTGGCGGCGAAAGCGGCGGCGAGCGCCACCCCCACGGCGTCGTTGCCTTCCAGCGAGGAGCGGACGATGGTGCCGTCGAGGTTCAGGCGGATGTCCTTGGCGTAGTCAGGGATCTGGGCCTTAATCGCGGTGATGAATTCCATAAATTTCTCCTATTGCGTGGGGCTGAAAAAGCCCGCTCGCGCGGGCTTCGAGACGACGCTTACAGCGTTGCACCGCCAACAGCGCGGTTGCACGGGCAGAGTTCGTCCGTTTGCAGACCGTCCAGAATGCGCAGCACTTCTTCCGGGTTGCGGCCGACGTTCAGGTTGTTCACCGAGACGTGCTGAATGACGTTGTCCGGGTCAACGATGAACGTTGCACGCAGGGCCACGCCGGCAGCCTTGTCGCGCACGCCGAGCTGGTCGATCAGCGAGCCGGTGGTGTCGCCGAACGAGTAGTGGTTCAGCTTGTTCAGGTCCTTGTGCTCACGGCGCCATGCGAGCTTCACGAATTCGTTGTCGCCCGAGCCGCCCATCAGCACGGCGTCGCGGTCTGCGAAATCGTTCGCCAGCTTGCCGAATTCAACGATTTCGGTCGGGCACACGAACGTGAAATCCTTCGGGTAGAAGTAAATGACTTTCCACTTGCCCGGGAACGAGGCTTCGGTGATCGTTTCGAAAGCCGACACGCCGTTTTCTTCGTGGTTGTTGAAACCAGGCTTGGCAGCTTCGACCGAGAACGCTTCGAGTTTGTCGCCGACAGTCTTCATCGATTACTCCTAAATTAGTGCGGTTTATGTCGAGATATCGCAGGGGACATCGCAACTGGCAACTGACCGGAATCTCGCGATCCCGGTCAACCAAAGTAGTGTACGCTATTGGCGAATCGATCGCAATAGTTTCTTTTTATGCAGGGGATAGTTAAATCAAATGCCGTCGATAGGATTTTGCGCAGCGCATGCGGGGCAGGCCTTGAGCATAGCCAAATTTCGGCACGACATCATCTATTTAGCAAGTGGAAATGACACGATGATTTCAAGGCCGGTACCCGGCCGGACGTTGCGCAGCGTGGCGAGGCCCTTGTAGCGGCTGGCGATGCGCTGGACGATGGCCATGCCCAGCCCCGTGCCGTCGGCTTTCGTGCGGGCGGTGTCCACGCGATAGAACGGACGGAACACCAGTCCCAGTTGATCCTCGGGAATCCCCGGCCCGGTGTCGCGCACGCGCATTTCGACGCGTTCGCCGATCACGCGCGTGGAGATGTGGACGTTGGCGATGTCGGTCTGGGCATCGCGTCCGTACTTTCGCGCGTTCTCGATCAGGTTTGTGAGCAGGCGCTTGAGGTCGGTGCGTTCGGCGAGTACGGGGGCGCCATCGGCCAGATCGGTGCTCAGGCTCAGATCCTCGCGACCTTCGAAGGCGGACACCGTCTCGCGCGCGATGTCGGACAAATCGAGCGACTGCATCGTACGAGAGGCGGGGCGCGCGTAATCGAGGAAGCGGCCGATGATCTCGTCCATCTGCTCGATGTCGCTGATCATGTCCCGTTTGACGGACTCCTCGGACGGGCTCATTTCGGTTTCCAGCCGCAGACGGGCCAGCGGCGTGCGCAGGTCGTGGGAGATGCCGGCGAGCATCAGCGCGCGGTCCGCCTCCAGGCGTTCGAGCTCCTGCACCATCTGGTTGAAGCTGCGATTGGCCTCGGCGGCTTCGCCCATGCCGCGTTCGGGCAGTGGGTCCGGACGATGTCCCTCGCCGATGGCGCGCGCCGCGTGCGCCAGTCGCGCGAACGGGCGGTTCACGAGTGCCGTGATGAACGCGGCGCCAATGAGCGAGAGCGCAAGCGCGAACGTGCCCCAACTGAAAAGTTGAAGACCGGTGGCCGTGTCGATCCGGTCTTGCTCGATGGCGACCCAATAGTCGTCTTCATCGATCTTGAAGCTGATCCACATGGCGGGGATTTCATTGACCGAGGCGGCGATCACCGTGTCGGTGCCGAGGCGTCGCTGCACGTCACGCGCGATCAGATCCTGCACCACGCTGCCGGGCTGCTTCTCGATCTTGTCGGCGGGTTCGCGCGGATACACGCGAATGCCCTCGTTGCTCTCGAGATCCTGCAGCAGCGCTCGGCGCAAATCGGGCTCGGAGTAAAGCAGGGCGGTACGCGTGAGTTTGACGATCGAGACAAGCTGCTGTGCGACGCGCTGCGCGCGCGGCTCCCGCTCGATCACGCGAAAGCTCTGGTACCAGGCGGCGAGGCTCACGCCGATGAGCAGGGCAATGAGAAAAAAGGTACGCCAGAACAGACCGCCGAACAGCCCGCGTACCATCCGGATCGGATGCATGGGGTTGCTCCGCTAATGCGTGATTCGGGCCTGTCGACAGTCCCGGGGCACCCCAAGACACACGCTCGTGCGATGGCCCGGGAGAGACGGATGCGGCACGTCACCGGCCGGCATCGGACAACGCACAACGCCGGTGCGCGAGTGAATCGCGACCGGCGTTGTTTTACGATGCGAGACGTGGGCGCGGATGATCACGCGCCGCCGTCCGGAATGAACACGTACCCGAGGCCCCAAACGGTCTGAATGAAGCGCGGGCTGCCCGGGTCCGGCTCGATGAGCTTGCGCAGACGCGAAATCTGCACGTCGAGGCTGCGATCGAAGACTTCGTATTCGCGCCCCCGCGCGAGCTCCATGAGCTTTTCGCGCGAGAGCGGCTGGCGCGGATGGCGCGCGAAGACCTTCAACACGGAGAATTCGCCAGTGGTGAGCGCGATTTCCTGCCCGTTCTTGGTGAGTGTGCGCGTGGCCAGGTTCAGGGCGAAGTCGCCGAACTCGAACGTCTCCATCGTTTCGCTGGGCGCACCGGGAAGTTCGGGCGGTGCCTGGCGGCGCAGCACGGCGTGGATGCGGGCGACGAGCTCGCGCGGGTTGAAGGGCTTGGGCAGGTAATCGTCAGCGCCCATCTCGAGACCGACGATACGGTCGACATCCTCGCCTTTGGCCGTTAACATGATGATCGGCGTGCGATCATTGGCGCCACGCAGACGGCGACAAATAGAGAGACCGTCTTCACCGGGGAGCATCAGGTCCAGCACGAGCAGATCGAAACGCTCGCGCACCCAAAGCTTGTTCATGGCCGTCGCATTTTCAGCCACGAAGACATTGAAACCCTGTTCCCCGAGGTAACGACGCAGCAGGTCGCGCAGGCGCGGATCGTCGTCGACAACCAGAATTTTGGGAGAGTTTTTGTTTTCCATGCCACGTATCTTAGCCCGAAATGTTGCGAACTGAGGAGGCCGCCAAAGCGGGTTACAAAGGGTTACACAATTTACCCTACGGCTTGTGCGCTGACCATAGGCAGTGGGTACACTTGCACGCCTGCCAGGGCGAAAACCTGTCGTACGGCATGAAGGACACACGCACAAGATGAGATGGGCTGCTGAGTTGACGCTACTGTTCGGGGGAATCATGCTCTGGGGACACCTGGGCGTGACGTATGCCCGTCCCGTCCCCCATTTCAGTGCGCAATCCCATGGCAGCAGTGCGGCCCGGGTGCAGCATGCGGCGCCGGCGCCGCGCAATGGCGGGAAAGCCGCCCCTGCGAGTGACGCCGCCGCCGAGCGTCGGGGCGACGAGCTGCCCAACCCGCCGCCGGGCCGTCGCCCGAACGGCCATATGTCGGCAGACGACCGACGCCTGCTGCGCCAGCATATTCAGGACGCCGTGCGCGAGCTCTACAGTCACTAGCCGACAGACGGTGCGTGCGCCGACAATGCGTCGCGACATGCGCCCATCGCTTCTCACCAAACGCCACTGATGTCATTTTGACGCGAGCGTCCCATGAAGCCGAATCGAAATCCGCCAGCCTCTGCCGACGCTGGCTTTTTTTGTGCTCGCCGATCGCCCCCGGGCGTGTCGCCGACGGCGTGCCGCTCGGCAGCGACATGCTCGCCGCCGTCCGCTGTACCGCAGACGCTTGGCTTCGTGCCACGTTGCATTGCCCTGCTGGCTGGACTGGTTGTCACCGCGCTGGGCACGTCACCCGACGCTTACGCGGCCGGGGCAAGGCACGTCGCCTCCGCACCTGGGCCGCGCGCGAGTTCGCGCAACGTCGATATGTCGAAGCGTCTGCTTGGCGAAGACGACGCCCGCTACCTGCTCACGCGTACGGGCTATTCCCCCGATGCCCGTGAGCTTGCCCCTTTCGTCGGGCTGACGCGCGCACAGGCCGTCGACCGTTTGCTTGACGAGTCGCGACGCACCGCCGTGACCGAGCCGCCGCCCTGGGCTGCGGATCCGCCGCTCTACGACGCGCGCGTGAAGTCCATGACCGCCGAGCAGAAGCGCGATCTCAACGAGCGGCGCAACCGGATGGCGGCGTCGCTTGCCGCCTGGTGGGCGCAGGAGATGGCGACCACGCCGTCGCCGTTGACCGAGCGCATGACCATGTTCTGGCACAACCACTTCGTGTCGAGCAGCGACAAGGTGCGCGAACCCGTCGTGATGTACCGGCAGAACGTGCTGCTGCGGGCGAATGCGCTGGGAAACTTCGGCACGTTGCTGCATGCCGTCTCGAAGGATCCGGCGATGCTGATTTATCTCGATGGGGCGGGTAGCCGGAAGGGGCGGCCCAACGAGAATTTTGCGCGCGAGGTCATGGAGCTTTTCACGCTCGGGGAAGGTCACTATACGGAGCAGGACGTGCGCGAAGCCGCACGCGCCTATACCGGATGGAGCATCGACCGTCCGACGATGACTTATGTCTGGCGCGCCAACTTGCACGATACCGGCACGAAGACCGTGTTGGGCCAGACAGGCGATTTCGATGGCGACCAGGTGCTCGACATTTTGTTGGCGCGTCCGGAGACGGCTACCTTCGTCACGGGCAAGTTGTGGCGTGAATTCGTGTCGCCCACACCCGATCCGCAGCAGGCGGCACGCGTGGCGAACGCATTTCGGGCGAGTGGCTACGATATCCGCGTGGCCCTGCGCGCCTTGCTGCTCACGCCGTCGTTCTGGGATCGCGACGCGCGCGGCACGCTCGTGAAGTCGCCTTCCGAGTTTGTGACGGACACCGTGCGAGAGTTCGATATCGGCTACGACGATCCGCAAATGCTCGCGCGGCAGATGGGCGCGCTCGGCCAGGCCCTGTTTCGTCCGCCGAATGTGAAGGGGTGGCCGGGCGGCGACGCCTGGATCGACAGCAGCACCTTGCTTGCGCGCAAGCAATTCGTCGAGCGCATGTTCCGGGCGACGGAGAAGGCGAACGCCGGCGCAGCGTCGATGGTGCCGTCGATGTCCATGCGTACCGATGTGCGTCGCACGGCGTTGACGATGGCCCCGTCGATGCCGAGGACGGTGGCGGGCGTGCGTTTCGATCTGGCGCGTTGGCTGCAACCGTACGCGTTGGGGCCGGTGGATGTACCGGACGCGCGTGCCCGGGAGGCACTGCAACGGGCGGTGTTGCCGATGGCCCCCGCTGCGCCGCAGACCTCCGGTGACAACAGCGCGGCGTACCTACAGGCGCTGTTGATGGATCCGGCGTATCAATTGAAGTGAGACGACGGGCCTGACGGCATGACGTCGGGCGCGGTGGCAACGGCGATGACCAATGGCCGATCGCCAATGGGCGATGCCGACAGGCGAATGGATGGCACGCAATGCGAGGTGTGAAATGCGTCGACGCGATTTTCTGACTTTCGCCGGGGGGCTTGGGGCGGCATGGCTCGCGCCGTGGCCGGCGCATGCTGCGGCACGTGATCTCTCCGGCATGATGCCGGGCGGCAGAGTGGGCGCGGTGGGCGCAGTCGGCGCAGGCGGTGATTACGGCAATCTGTTGATTCTCATTGAACTCAAGGGCGGCAATGACGGCTTGAATACCGTCATTCCCTATGCCGATCCGTTATACGCGAGTCTTCGCCCGAACATTGGCGTCAAGCGTGACCAGGTGGTGCAACTCGACGCGCATAGCGGCCTGCATCCTGAGCTGCGCGCGCTGCTGCCGATGTGGCAGGCGAAAGAATTGGCGGTGGTGCAGGGCGTGGGGTATCCGGAGCCGAATCTCTCGCATTTTCGTTCCATCGAGATCTGGAATACGGCGTCGCGCGCGGACGAGTACTTGCGTGACGGTTGGTTGTCGCGCGCGTTTGCCGAACGGCCCGTGCCGGCCGGGTTCGATGCGGACGGGGTGATCGTCGGCAGCGCGGAACTGGGACCGCTGGGCGGTGGGGCACGTGCGGTGACGCTGACGAATCCGGCGCAATTCCTGCGGGAGGCGGGGCTGGCGTCGGCGCATGCGGCGCGGGTGAGCAATCCGGCGCTCGCGCATGTGCTGCGGGTGGAGAACGATATCGTGAAGGCGGCGGATGGCCTGCGTCCTCGCCAGGGCCAGTACACGTTACGCACGCCCATGCCGGCAGGGGCGTTCGGCAACGTAGTGAAGACGGCGTTGCAGGTCGTGGCTGCCGCTGACTCACCGTCAGGCATGCCACAGCCGGGGCGCGGGGTGGCCGTGCTCAGGTTGACGCTCAACGGATTCGACACGCACCAGAATCAACCGGGGCAGCAGGCGAATCTGTTGCGTCAGTTGTCGCAGGGGATGATGGCGTTGCGCGCGGGGCTGACGGAGCTCAATCGTTGGCAATCGACGCTGATCGTGACGTATGCCGAGTTCGGGCGTCGGCCGCGCGAGAACCAGAGCAACGGCACGGATCACGGGACGGTGGCGCCGCACTTCGTTGCGGGCGGTCGTGTTCGTGGCGGTCTGTACGGTGAAGCGCCGCGACTGGATCGACTCGACGGCAACGGCAATTTGCCGTTCGCCGTCGATTTCCGGGATGTGTACGCGACGGTATTGCAGCGCTGGTGGGGGGTGAATCCGCGGCCGGTGCTGGGTGGCGTGTTCAGGCCGCTGGATGTGTTTCGGACCTGAGTGACGTGCGCGCCTGGAGGGTTCAGCGTGCGCGCCAGGCGCGCCAGAATTTGCGCAGCGGCGTGAGGTCGATGCGCTGGTGCAGGACTTGATAGTCGCTGGCGGCGACTTCATCCATCAGGGCCAACTGCAGGGATGCGAGTGCCAGCAGGGGCTTTTGCCGGCGGCGATCCGTTTGAGGAATGGCGCGGGCGGCGTTGGCGATCGCCTGGCTGGCGCGTTCATGCTGGAACTTCATCAGTTCGACGAACGCGGGCGAGTACTTGCCGTTTTGCAGGTCGGCGGCGGTAACGCCGAAGCGCTGTAGTTCGTCGATGGGGAAGTAGACGTAGCCGGCACGGGCGTCGACACCTGCGTCGGTCACGCGTCGGCCGAGCGTGATGGCGTGGCCGAGTGCGCGGGCGAGGGCGGGGGTGCTGTCGTTGTCGAAACCGTAGATGTGCGACGCGAGTTCTGCGGGGGCGCCGCCTGCGGCATCGCAATAGTGCGACAGGCCGGCGAAGTCGAGGTAGCGCATCTGCGAGAGGTCCATTTCGGCGCCATGCAGGACGGCCTCGAACTGTGCGCGGTTGAGCCTTGCGTTGTCGATGACGGGGGCGAGTGCGCGTGCGACCGGGTGGGCGGGGGCGCCGGAGAAGAGGCGAGCGAGCTCCTGGCGCCACCAGTCGAGCTTCGCGTGGGCGACGCCGGGGTCGTGCACGGCGGCATGAATGTCGGCGATTTCCTGGCAGAAGGCGTGGACGGCGTAGGCGGCATCGCGCTTGGACGGCGGGAGCTGAAGGAGCGCGTAGTAGAGCGCGGAGCCTGGCGGGCCGGCTTTCTGTCGGCAGTAATCGTTGGCCTGAGCGGGGCTGGCTGGGGTGCCGGTGCTTTGGTTGGCGTTCTCGGCGTTGTCGTGGGGTTGCATGCGAATGGGGTATCGGTTTGGTCAGGTGCCCGGATGCCGGTGCGCGGGCGCGCAGTCGGGGCAACTGCCATGAATTGGTGCGAATTTTAGCATTGCGCGACGAGAAGACGGGCCGGGGTGCGCGGGCAGGCTTGGGGCGCGCGGGGAATTTGCCGGTGAAAATCACTTCATGTAGAATGCTGGCCTGCTTTGACGCGTGCAACGGGGGGCGACAAGTCGCCCCTTTTCATGTCCGACAGGATGCACGACGTCAACCCGATGCCGGGATGCCGTACCTTACCCAGGTCACGACACCCACGGGCTGCGAGGATGGCGAAATTGGTAGACGCACCAGGTTTAGGTCCTGACGCCCGCAAGGGTGTAGGGGTTCGAGTCCCCTTCCTCGCACCAACTCCCCGTTTTGGCATCGGTTTCGTAGGTCTTACTTCTTCCCGAAATACCTCGCAAACGCTCGCCGACCTAGCCTAGAGCACTCCTTCCCACAAGCGTCGCTGATCGCCTGCGGGGTCTTCCTCAACGCGGTTATCACCTGCGGCCAGAAGCATGGTCGGGCGCTGCGTCAGTTGGAAGCGTGGCCAGGACGGCAGTGCGCTGTGCGAGGGCCGGCCTTCGCGCATGAAGGCGATCCAGGTTTCGTGAACCACACTGGCGAACGCATCCAGTGCGGGCGTTTCGCGATACAGCATGGAAAGAAAGGGCTCGCGGAAGTTCTTCCAGACCATCGGCAGCTCCGACGCATGCACGGCAAAGCCCCGGAAAGGGGCCTCCACTGATGCCTGATCGTAGCGGTACATGTAGCTCTCGCCACCATTGCGGGCATGCGCCTCGGCCAATCTCAGCATGGGCACCCAGTATTCCTCGGCGCTCAGCAGGTCGATACGTCGCAGAAACGCGTGCTGGTCAGGGAAGGCGTCGCGATAGCGCTGGGCCATGCGCTCGATGGTGGGCACATCGAGCTGCGCCATCTCGCGAGCCGCGATGGGCGCAGTGGTGGCCTCGCCTTTGCGATAGGCAGCCAGCAATTCGGGACGGAAGAAGATCAGCGATTCATTGCGGTTGCTGCCGACGAGCAGGCGCAAGTGGCTCGCGTGCCCTTGTTCCAGACTCAATTGCGGCGAGCGCGGCACGAAGTCGCCATCGATGACCGTGCGGAATGCGAAGTTGCGCGGATAGGCGGCAGCCGTGGCGATCTGCGCCTTGATCAACTGATCCGCCGGCAGGCTGAGCAGGCGCGCGCGAAGTGCCTCGCCGCGGCCATTCGGCTGTACCTGTTCGGCGAAGAGATGCGCCACCTTGTACGCCTCGTCCAGCGAATGCGTGGTGAGGGCGCCGCCACTCTCGATGATTGCCTGCTGGAACATACCGCGTGCCGCCGGCAGCGTCAGCAGCGTGGAGACATTCTTCCCTCCGGCCGATTCGCCCCCCAGCGTGACGCGCTTGGGATCGCCCCCGAACGCCTGGATATTCCGCTGGACCCATTGCAGCCCCATCACCTGATCGCGCAGGGCATTGTTGCCGGAGCCGCGATAGGACTCGCCCAAAAGGTCGCCAAGTTCGAGGAAGCCAAGCGCACCGACGCGATACCCGATGGTCACGCACACGACGCCATTGCGCGCGAACTGCGTGCCGTCGTAGATGGGCTGGCTGGTGGCGCCGAACATGTTGCTGCCGCCATAGATCCAGACGAACACAGGATGCGGGCCCGGTGTGTCCGGCGCCCACACGTTCAGGTAAAGACAATCTTCGCCCTGTCGCGCATCACCGAGGAAATTGCGGCCGGTGCCGGCCTGGATGCGCACCGGCTGCATCGGCGCAGGACCGAAGGAGAACGCATTTTGCGGCTGGGTGAATCCGGGATACTGCTGTGGTGGGCGAAAACGCAGTTCGCCCACCGGCGGCAGCGCAAACGGAATGCCCTTGAACACGCGCACCTGATCTTCCACCGCACCACGCACCGGACCCGCCGGCGCGTCAATCGTGATGGCCCGACGCAACGGCTGCGGCTCGCGTGTCGACCGGGCCTGTGTGAGCAACGGTGCCAAGCTCCCCGCTGCTGCCAAACTCGCGCCTTGGGCGATGAATCGTCGACGTCCTGTCTGCATGCTTCATTCTTCCGGCGGATTGATGGATTTGTGTGATCCGGGCGCCAAGGTCGCTGGCACGTCCGTGGCGGCCGCCGCACTGATGACGAATAACGTCTATTCGCGTCGCAGAACCATGCGGGCCACGGGCAAGGAACCTGCCAGGCCGTGTTACAGAAAGGCAGGGATGGCATCGGCCAGGAACTGAATGCCCTTGTAAATCTGGTACGTGCCGTAGGTGGCGCCGGCCACGAGGGCTCCCTTGCCTGCCGCGACAATATAAGGAATAGCGGGGATGAACATCATTTTGGCCTCCGGTCGTCAGCGCATTCGTGCCCGGAAATTGGTGTTGCCCGAGCGGTGACGCCAGAGTATCAACGCGAGCCATCGCGGTCACCTGTGATAAATCGCAGCGACGTCCGCGCCGCGTCCCCCATTACGACTGCGCCGCGGACGCGGGGTGATTACTCATCCGACGTGCCGATCAGACGCGCCTCGAAATGGCTTCCCATGGTCAGGTGAAGCTCTCTATATGCCGATGCCACGCTGTAGCGTCGAGCCCCCGCGTTAATCGGCGTCGCTTGCATCGCGCCCGTCGGCGCGCGGGAGGTTCCACTGGTACCGCAGCGACAGGTAACGAAGTGCGAAGCACGCCGCAAGCGCGAACCAGGTCCTGCCGCTCGACATCCATCCCATCCGTTCGCCGACAACCTCGATGCCCGCGCCGACAAGTGCCGCGGACGCATAGATCTCGCGCTGCAGTATGACGGGGACACGATTGAGAAGCACGTCGCGCGCCACGCCGCCGCCAACCGCGGTGGCAACGCCCAGCAGCACCGCCACCTCGGCGTTGTGGCCATAAATCATGGCCTTCTGCGCACCCGTTACGGCAAACAGTCCCAGTCCGATGGAGTCGAACAGGATCACCGGGTGGGCAAGGCGCCCCACCAACGGGTTCGCCGCGATCGCCATGAATGCCGCAGCCATCGAAACCGCAAGGTAGTGCCAGTCTGTCAACCCGGCCGGCGGCACGGCGCCAATGCACAGGTCGCGCAGAACGCCACCGCCGCACGCGACCGTAAACGCGATGACCATCACACCGAACCAGTCGAGGCCGCGGCCTCGGGCCGCGACCGCACCGCTGATCGCAAACGCGAACGTGCCCGCCAGGTCGAGCGTTGTGAACAGGCGATGGTCGTTCAGGCCGGCTAGCGCCAATTCATGAACGTTCATGGACTCTATTCAGACGGCGACATCGGGGGGACATAGCCAGGCAGCGGCGGCAGTCAGCATGGCTTGCAAGCCCGTCTCAAGCGTGGGATGAATCTGCGGCGCGAACTTCGGCGAGTGATTGCTGGGAATTTTGTTGACGGCCTTTTCCCGCTGCGCCGTGGCAAACACCGTGGGGTCGGTGCCGCCGACGAACCAAAACACGTACGGCACACGCCAGGTACGTCCGAAGACGCTGAAATCCTCGCTGGCCGATGCTGGGCCTGGCGCCAGCGTAGCGTTCTCGCCAAATTGCCGATTGAATGCCTGTGCCACCCGTTCCGTCGCGACGCGGTCGTTTTCGGTCAGCGGATAGCTGTTGATGGTGGTGAACTCCGGGGGGCGCTCGGCACCGGAGGCATCGCACTCCGCACAGCAAATACGACGGATGGACTTGAGCATGTAGTCGCGCGCATCTTCGCTGAACGTGCGCATGTTCAACTTGATGGTGGCATCGTCGGGAATGATGTTTTCCTTGGTGCCGGCCTGCAGGGAGCCGATCGTGAGCACGGCCGGCTCGTTCGGCGCGATCTCGCGAGACACGATGGTCTGGAGCCGCAGCGTGGTCGCCGCAGCCATGATCACGGGATCGATCGAGGTCTGCGGCTGTGAACCATGCGAGCCGCGCCCGAAGAGCTTGATCTTCAGGCTGTCGCCGGCGGACAGGGTGACACCAGGACGGTAATTGACGGTGCCGGCGGGCCCGACCATCACATGCTGTCCGAGAATAATGTCGGGCTTCGGAAAGCGACCCTCGCCCCAGTCCCGCACCATGGCATGCGCGCCCTCGGCGGTCTCCTCGCCGGGCTGGAACACGATCATGAGCGTGCCCCGCCAGGCGGCGCGATTCGTGGACAGGACGCGTGCCGCGCCGATCATCCACGTGACGTGCATGTCGTGGCCGCACGAGTGCGCCACCCCGACCTCGACGCCGTCCGCATCGCGCGCTGTGACGCTGCTGGCATAGGGCAGCCCCGTGTTCTCTGCCATGGGCAATGCATCCATGTCCGCACGCAACATCACGGTCGGACCGTCGCCGTTCTTCATGACACACACCACGCCGGTCACGCCAACCTCGCGTGTTACCTCGTAGCCAAGGTCCTGCATCGTGTCGGCAACGATTTTCGCTGTACGGACTTCCTGCATCGACAACTCGGGATGCTGGTGAAGGTCCTTGTAGAGCGCTTCCAGATCGGCCATCAGGGCGGGTGCGGCGGAGCCGAGCGCTTGGGTGAGGGCATTCATGGTAGCTCCAGAGAGGGCCGAATCACGTTGGGCGAGATAGGACGAAACGCTCGCGAGGCGATGGTCGCCGCAGCGTTCGGTTGGCGCGCATATGTGCCTACGTTGCAGCGCACGGCTGGCGACATGTCGCGTTCTACCCGCCGAGCGCGGGGGAAGCGATGGCGCCCACACCAATGCCGATTCCCAGTCGGCGATGGCCTCCGTGTGCCGCATCGCGATGAGGCGTCCAGAGCAAAACGGAGGAGGGCGTTGGCCATGGGAGCGCTCTTGGAAGGCGGCCTTATCAAGGCTGTCGAAACACAATACGCCTCTCGGAATCGCCGATCAATCAGGGGATTACTGATGCAAGTGCCAAGACTGATGGGGCGGGCTGAGGTGAGCCTTTCGATGGGATTCCTGCCGCCCGACGCACAGCGCATGGTCGAGCATCTCGCAACGCGTGCGCCCGCCGCGGCATTGCCGCGCCCCCGCACGACCGTGGAACGCCCCCGGACACCGATGCGGAGGCGCTTGCACTGCTTCAATGTTCCGGGACGGTCGGCAAAGCAGCGTCGCGTCGCCGGAACATCTCAATTCCTTGCGATATAGTTAGGATGACAAATCATTGTGCGCTGAAGTCAGGCATTCCCTCCGCGGCCATCGTGGGTTCCCACGCGATGATCTGGTAGCTTGCCACTCCGGCCTGACGAAACGGGTCTTCCGAAATCCATTGCGTAACTTCGTCGAGCGTGTTGGCTCTGGCGAGAATCACGCCACCGGTTCGCGGCGACTTCCGGCCCGAGAGCAGGAAGTGTCCCGCTGCGTAATGGCGGTTCAGAAAAGCGCGGTGCGCTTCCATGTGGGTATCCACTTCGGACAGCGGGCGAAGGTAGTCGAGAAGGATGAGAAACAACATGAGGGTCCTCGTTGGGTTGGCTCAGGGGCGCAGCAGCACGGCACCTGCGGTTTGCCCGGCTTCCAGCCGGCGATGTGCCTGTGCCGCCTCGCTCAATGGCAGGATATCGCCGATCGTCGGTCGCAGCCCGGCCTGAAGTTGCCGGATCGTGGCAAGCGCGCCTTCGCGGTAACGCGCTCCATCCGTCATGAAGCGGAAAACCCCCGGCCGCGAGAGCGCCACGGAGCGCGTCGGACCCAGCAGCGACAAATCGAGCGGTCCGGGGTCGCCAGCCACCTGACCGACGTTGGCGACCATCCCGTAGGGGCGCACGCAGCCGAGGGTGTCGACCAGGGTCTGTCCGCCGATGCCGTCGACAGCGTAATCGACGCCCCGGCCGTCGGTCAGCCGCATGACTTCCGTCACGAAATCCGTCTCGCGGTAATTGATGGCATGGTCAAGGCCGTGTTCCATGGCCAGCGCTGCCTTGGCCGGCGAGCTGACGGTGCCGATGACGCGAGCGCCCAAAGCCTTCGCCCACTGCACCAGCACCAACCCCAGCCCGCCGGCCGCTGCATGCACGAGCACTGTATCGCCAGCCTTCAGCGGGTAGACGTACGTGAACAACATGTGCGTGGTGATACCCCGCAGCAGCAGGCTGGCCACCGCGTCGTCGGATACGTCGTCGGGCAGCACGATGGCCCGGTCGGCCGGCAAGTTGCGGGCGCTGGCATAGCCGCCGGTGGGCGGGCCGGCATACGCGATGCGCTGCCCCGCACGCACCGAGTCGACGCCCGGCCCGAGCGCCTCGACGACTCCGGCAGCCTCCACCCCAAGCACCGCGGGAAGCGACGGCAACCGGTAGAGACCGGTGCGGTGATAGACATCGACGTAGTTCACGCCGATCGCGGTGTGCCGCACGCGGATCTCACCCGCCCCCGGCGCGGGCAACACCGCCTCCACGGCGGTCAGTGCCGAAGCGTCGCCATATTGACCGATGACGATCTGGGAAACGGAAACGGCGGATGTGTCGGGAAATGACTCGCGCTGGGTCATGGGGGTTCTCCTGAGGAATGAGCTTGCAAGCGCAGCTTACGTTGAGCAAAATGGATCAACAATTCTCAAGAATTCGACATTTATTGTGCAAAAAAACACAGATGGCGATGCGGCCAGTGCGGCCGAGAAGCGCGCGCTGCAATGGGATGACATCCGCTATTTCCTCGAGTTGGCGCGCACAGGCAGCCTGTCTGGCGCGGCACGGCGGCTCAGGGTCGAGCATTCGACCGTGGCAAGGCGTGTCGAGGCACTGGAGCAGTCGCTGGGGATTCGGCTTTTCGATCGCTTGCCCAAGGCATGGTCGCTGACGGCGGAAGGCGAGACGCTGGTGGCTCAGGCGGGGCGACTCGACGATGAGGCGCAGGCATTCTCACGAGTGGCGCTCGGTGTCTCGTCCTTGCAGGGGACGGTCCGGCTCTCGGCGCCGCCGGCGTTCGCCGGTCATTTCCTCGCGCCCCGGCTGGCCGCCATGCGCGGCAGATGGCAGAACATCGACCTGGAGGTAATCGGGGAAACGCGCGACGCCAATCTGGCGCGCGGCGAGGCGGATTTGGCGATCCGAATGTCCCGGCCCACTGCGGCGGGCCTGGTAGCCCGTGCCATTGCGGACATGGGGTATGGACTTTACGCAGCCCATGGCTATACCCGCCGACCGGCCGACGCGTGGGAGTTTCTCGGTTACGACGACAGCCTCGACCAGGTGCCGCAGCAGCGCTGGCTGGCCGAGGTCGCAGGCCGTCGACGCTTTGTGTTCAGGAGCAATGACCTCACGGCACTGCTCAATGCCACACGCGTCGGCCTCGGCATTGCGGTCCTGCCCCACTTCCTGGCCGCCAACGACGACGCACTGGCATTGGTGCCCGCCCCGGTCTGTCCCACGGTACGGAAGCTATGGCTGGTCATGCATCCCGATGTCAAACGTTCGCCGCGTGTGCGATTGATTGCCGATCTTCTCGCGGAAGTGGTCGTCGAGGCGCAAGCGCTGATGTCGGGCATTGCGCCACGGTGATCCGACCCAGGGCACAGCATTTTGCGGTGTCGCAACAGCACGAAGCATCGAAGAACTACAAATTCGTGCAGAAATGCCGCTGTCCGACATGCCGTGCTGAACGGGCATGTCGGCACGACGGCGCATGAACCGGCGGTGCGCGTCGGCATGAAAACTGCGAGTCAGACGGGCGATGTCATCGTGAACCACGCGCAATTTCGCCGGAGACTGCATTTCATGACCGATCGCATGCCGTCGCAAGACGAATGTCTCGATTACCGGCTTCTGCATGAAGACGGCGATGAAGAGACCATCGGCACCCACCACGGTTGCGTCGGCAACGGCTATTGGCCAGCACACGTCCCATGCGACACCTATTGCACGCCCGGCCCGATTTCGGATGGCATGTCGACGAACGGCGAAGAATGCCTTGAAAAGCGTCGGGCACGAACACAGCCCAAAGGCACGCGTGCATCCGATCCGGCGCTCACGCCAGCATGGGAGCGGCTCATACGAGACGCATCCGAGTGATGGCATTCGCGCCGCAACCGGCAATGCCTTGCATACTCCGCACCGCGCCAGGTTTCCACGGAGGCCGCCAATGAGCGTTTCGGAATTTGTAGATGCCTATCTTCGATACGCGATCGTTCCTGCCTGGCTCATCGCGGGATTGGCCGATTGGGCATGCCATCGCCGCGCCCATATCGAGCGCAATGCGGGGGCGAAGGAATCCGCCATGCATCTGGCGCAAATGCTCGAAGTCGGTATTCCATTGCTGGTCGCACTGATTTTCCGAATCAACGCGATCGTGATCGCCATCATGCTGCTGGGCCTGATACTTCACGAAATCACGGCGTTATGGGATGTTCACTACGCGAAGCAAAAGCGTGACATCGGCACCATTGAGCAACATGCGCACAGCTTTCTCGAGCTGCTCCCGATTTGCGCGGTAACGCTGGTCATCGGCGCGAACGCGGAGCGGGTGTGGCGTGCCATCGTGCATGCGAGTCCGCAGGACTGGACGATGTCTCCCAGCCCAGTGCCGTTGCCGTACATCGGTGGGGTGGTCACGGCAGCCATTCTTTTCGCCGTGATTCCCTATGGCGAAGAGCTCGTTCGGTGTGTGCGGCATCCTCGACAGGCCGCTCGGCAGCGGGCCGCGCAAGCGACGCTTTACGCCGCGCGGACCCGTGCCCCCAAACGTCAGTGACGGGATGACAGCAGCGTCTCGCGTGCCTGCTCCGCGCGCGAAGCCCCAATGGCGGACTCGACGTGCTTTCTTTCCTCCGGGGGTGGCAGCACGGCCGGATAGCCGAGTGTATCGATCCACAGTTCCCTGGCCCAGCCCATCGTGTGGTACAGATGGTGGTCCTCCTGATGCTCGACCGCGGCCACCGCGTCTGACAGCACCGCTTTCAGATCCCCCTCCGATTTGCCGGCGATCATGGCAAGCAACTCCCAGTTCTGATGGTCTTTCGTCTCGGCGAGCACCACGCACTCCGCTGCAACGATTTGCGCGAGCGTCGGATTGCCGGCGTTGCTTGCCAGAGCGATGGCCTTGACGAGCGACGCCCCGTGGTGGGCAACGATATCCCGTCCCGGCGATTGCGCGTCCGGATCGAGGCCAAGCGCGGAGATGACGTTCAACAAGACTTGCTGGTGTTGTCGTGTCTGCTCGAGATATTCGGTCCATTCCTTCTTGAGGTCTGCATTTTTTACACACCCCAATGCCGCGGAGTAGACCTTCTCGCCTCCAAGCTCGGTCTCGTACGCCTGGTACAAAAGCTCGCGAATACCTTGCTCGTGCGGGTTGTGCTTGCTTGATGCCATGTTGTTTCTCCTTGAGTGAAAGTGCCGCGTCGACTTCAGCAGACGACGCACGCAAGTCTCATGCCGGTATCTGGTGGCATGGAAATTGCGGCGAATACGGCAAATACGGCAAATACGGCGAGGCAGCGAGACGGCGAGACGGCGAGACGGCCCGGGCAGCGATGCGACGATGGCGTTACGACGTCGGGCCCCAATTCAGACCCCAACCCAGGTCGAAAGCGCGGGAAGGACACAGCCATCGGGCAGCCATTGCGCGAAAGCGCGGGAGGGCGACCATGAGAACAACACGCGAGCCGCGTGGTGCGCATACCGAGGATCGACGCAGCGACAAGCCGCGTTCGTTTTTGCAACGACTCGGCCCCGGTCTGCTGACCGGCGTGGCCGACGACGATCCCAGCGGCATCGGCACCTATCTGCAATCGGGCGCGCAATTCGGGCACCAGGTCCTCTGGTCGGCTGTCGTCACGGTGCCGTTGATGGTGTGCATCCAACTCGCCTCGGCACACATCGGCAGCGGCACAGGACATGGCATCCTGAGAGAGGTCAGAAAGCACTATTCGGCCAGAATCGCGACATCGCTGGCGCTTCTGATCGTCATCGCCAACATCATCAACGTGGGTGCCGATCTGGCCGCCATGGGCGATGCCGCCTCCGTCACGCTCGGTGGGCCCAATTACGCGTATGCGCTGCTCTTCGCCGGACTCACCCTGTTCCTGCAGATCCGCCTGAAGTACGAAGCCTATGCGCGGTATCTCAAATGGTTGACGCTCGCGCTGTTCACTTACGTGGCGAATCTCTTTGTGGTCCATACGGACTGGCACGCCGCGTTGCGGGACGTGGTGTGGCCGCGCATCACGCCGACGAGGGAGTACGCCACGACGCTGGTCGCGATCCTGGGCACGACGATCAGTCCTTATCTCTTCGTCTGGCAGTCCGCCCTGGAGGTCGAGGAAATCAAGGCGAACGGCGATGCGCATGCGCGCGGCGACGCCACCGCGCAAGCGAAGACCGAGGCGCGGCGCATTCTCTCGGACACGTGGGTCGGCATGCTCACCTCCAATTTCATCGCGGTGTGCATCATGGTGACCGCGGCATCCGCGTTCTTCGGACATGGCGTCCATCAGATCGAATCGACTCGCCAGGCGGCGCACGCACTGGCACCCGTCGCCGGCAAGTCGGCGATTCTCCTGTTCGCGACCGGCATGATCGGATGCGGGTTGCTGGCCATCCCCTCGCTCACCGGTAGCGCTGCCTACGCGCTTACCGGCGCGCTCAGACTGCCAGGCGGCATGAGCCAGACGCCACGCAGCGCGGGCACTTTCTATGCCGTGATCGTCGTCTGCACGGTGCTCGGTGCGTTGCTGTGCTTCAGTCCGATCAGTCCCGTCAAGGCGCTTTACTGGAGCGCGGTCATCAATGGTGTCGCGGCGGTGCCTTGCATGGTGATGGTCATGTCGCTTTCGTCGCGCAGGGCCGTCGTGGGCAAGATGGTCAATGCCCGCGCAGTGACGATCGGAGGATGGTTCGCCACGGCGCTCATGGCCGTGTGCGTTGTGGTGATGTTCTACACGATGATGGCGTGAGGGGCGGGCGGGCAAGACAACTGGCCATCCAGGTGGTAATATACGTTCCGTAGCTATTTCGTATATATGGAGCCCGCCACATGGGTATCGTTAAGATTTCGGAGCAAATGCACGAGGCGCTGCGCAACACCAGCGGCGCGCTGAGTCGCTCCATCAACGCGCAGGCCGAACACTGGCTGCGCGTGGGCATGCTCGCCGAGCTCAACCCGACGTTGAGCTATGGCGAAATCTGCCGTCGTCTCATCGAGTCCGACGGCGCCACGGTCAGCGAGACCGCGGCAGCCGTTCCTCCCGCAACCGGTGCACCCGTCACCGCATTGAACAAGGTGGCCTAATGGTGCGCGAACGCGTTGTCATCCGCTCGAAAGAAGAAATTGCGCTGTCGCGTCACGCGGGGGAACTGGCGGCACAGGTGCTCGCGATGATCGGCGAGTACGTCAGGCCTGGCGTCACGACCGACGAACTCGACCGGATCTGCCACGACTTCATCGTCAACGACCTCAAGGCGATTCCGGCCAACATCGGTTACCACGGGTACCCGAAGACAGTCTGCGCGTCGGTGAACCACGTCGTGTGCCATGGCATTCCCGGCGACAAGAAACTGCATGACGGCGACATCGTGAACATCGACGTCGCGCTCATCAAGGACGGCTGGTTCGGCGATACAAGTCGCATGTACTACGCCGGCAAGCCGAGCATTCTCGCCAAACGCCTGGTCGACACGACCTACGAGGCGATGCTCGCCGGCATTCGCGCCGTGCGCCCCGGTGCCACGCTGGGCGACGTGGGCTACGCCATTCAGTCAGTCGCGCATCGCGAGGGTTTCAGCGTGGTGCGCGACTACTGCGGACACGGCATCGGCACCACCTATCACGACGATCCTCAAGTCTTGCACTATGGTCGCCCGAATACCGGTCTTACGCTGCGCTCGGGCATGATCTTCACGATCGAACCCATGATCAACGCCGGCAAGCCCGACACCCGGCAACTCGCCGACGGTTGGACGGTCGTCACGCGCGACCGCTCGTTGTCCGCTCAATGGGAACACATGGTCGCCGTGACGGACACGGGCTTCCAGGTACTCACGCAGTGGCCCGATGGCCTCGGCGAGTTCGCCCGGTATGGGGCGGTCGACGGCAGCATCGCCGTCACCGCGAACACGGCCGGCATCGCGAACGTCAATGCCGCCTGAGCGGCGGATGCGTCGATACGCCCCCGACGTCCGAGGCACGAAGTCCGCGCCTCAGACGTCGTCCGGGGCGTCTTCCAGCGTGAGCAGGCGATCGGCAAAACGCCGGTAAATCCAGGCGGACACGCTCGATGCGAGCGCCACCCAGGCAATGGAAATCACGGTCTGCAGCACCAGCGTGCCAAGCACCACCGTCGTGGCGCCAGGCAAGTAATGCAGCGCGGCCGCGAAGAGCATCGTCAGCACCAGACCCGCAACAATCAGCGGCAGGATGGTGGCCAACGTCGTCCCGAACATCACCCAGAAGTGCCCGCGCGAATCCTGCCACGCCGCCTGCCACCGCTTGCTGCGCCCCGCAGCGATTTGCGGGTAGATAAGCGACACACGTACCAGCACATACATCAGGGCACAGAACAGGAGCGCGAGCAGCGTGCCGATGATGGCGAAGGAATTGCCGTGCCCCGACAGGCGCAGCGCCAATGCCAGGCCGAAGGCGATCACGAACCATACGATGGCGAGCCCAACGACAATCTGGATCGACGCCCACAGATAACGCCAAAGATCGCGCCCGTACCACGATGTCTGCTGCGTGGCCTGGGCGCCGAGCACCGTGTATCGCATGACGTGAATGGCAAGCACGCAGAACGCGACGAGATTGACGGTCACCACGCCGAACGACATGAGGACGATGCGCATCCGATAGGAGAGCGGTTCGCCGTTCTGGACGGCCTGCGCGGCGAGCTCCTTGAGCGAAATGCTCAGCGCCGAGGTCACCAGAATCACCACCGCGATGCTCAGGCACAGCAGCGGACGATGGCGCAGCGCCCGAAGGCCGTCGCGCCATGCCCCCGTAAAACACTGCTTGAACGTGATTGGTTCCATGTTTCTCCCTGAGCGAATTTTGCTTCGGTCATCGAAGCTGTCTGGCGCCGGTGTGGCGCGCCGCCGCCATTCTTGCAGATCGGCCTGGGGCTGACAATTTCGCTGCGAAAGCCGACGTCGTCAGCAGATACAGGAAAGCGTGGGAAGTGCGCAAAGTGCGGGAAGTGCGCTGCGCCGGGAAGGCAGGGAAAGCGAAGAGAGGGGGCGAGCAGGGAAGGAGGAGTGCCCGCGAACGCGCCGGGGTGAGGGCAACGCCCGCGATGCCGAAGTGGCATCGCGAGCGGGCAGGGGATTCAAGCGGCCATGACCTTGCGCAGCACTTCGGCGTGGGTGACCACGCCGACCAGCCGCGCGGCGTCGTCAAGGACCGGCAGCGTGCCGTGACGCTGCGTCATGAGCAGCGGCACCAGCTCCGAGATCGGCATGCCGGTCGTGGCGGTTTGGAGATCGCCTTGCATGAGGTCTCGAACCGCAGGACGCTGCCGCGTACCGATCGACACGCCGAAACGCGGCCAGTGCTGACGGCGGGCGCGCCGCGTGTGCAGATCGTGACGCGTCACAAGACCGATCACGCGATCTCCATCGACGACCGGCAATGCATCCAGTCCATGCCGTTGCAGCAGGCGCCAGGCGGCTGGCGCTTCGTCGTGCGGTTGGACCTTCGCCAGCGGGGGCCCCATGACATCGGCGGCCGTCAATTCGCGGGCCCGGCGCGCGAACGCCTCCCGTTGGGTATCACGCAGCAGGCTGGCCAGATCGTCGGCGGAGATGTCGAGCAATTCGCTGCGACGTGCCAGCGCCTTTTCGGCATCGGCCGTCGTGACGGGAATTGCCTGCGCATTGACCGGCCGGGCCGGAGCCTGTGCCCGCATGGCGTGCGGATAACGATGGCCGGTCAGCGCGTGATACCCGATCGCGGCGCCGAGCAGCACGACGGACTGCACCGCAATGGGCTCCAGCACGAAACCGTAGCCGAGCGCATGAACGGCCGGCCCGCCGAGCACGGCAGTCAGCGCCACAGCACCCGAAGGCGGATGCACGCAGCGAAACGTGAACATCAAGGCGATGGCCACGCCGACGGCCGCCGCGGCCGCCACGACCGGCGATGCAATGTAGGTTGCGCACGTCACCCCGACAACGGCTGCCACCAGATTGCCGCCGAGAATCGACCAGGGTTGGGCGAGAGGACTGGCCGGCACGCCGAACAACAGAACGGCCGACGCCCCCATCGGGGCCACCAGCCAGGGAATGTACCCCTGTGGGCCGAGCATCCAGAGCATCAGGCCACCCGTCAGGCCGATGCCGCACAGCGCGCCGAACCCCGCTCGCAATCGCTCGCGCCAGTGCACGGCGACCACGGCAGGCAGGAAGCCCACGGCCCAGTCCCGCAAATCACGTCGTGTCATTGCCATTTCGTCCCTCTCCACGCGCACCGGTTTGGAGCGTCTGCTTGATATTTTGTGCATGATATATCGTATATCGATGAATTGGGAGGGCATGAGCGCGTGATTTTAATGCTGCGGCGCAGCGAAATCTCGACCTCGGTCTGCGCGCGGGTCGGGCGATGCACCAAATCAAGGAAAACGAGACGAGGCGGGGAAGCGGACCGGAAAACCGGCGTGAACCTTGCTAGCGCGGGAGGGGGCCGCGACGTAGTGCGCCGCAGGGGGGACGTCAGGCGAGCCGGCGAGACGACGGGCATTCGCGGCGCTCGCGACGGATGAACGCAGGTCAGTGCATCGAGGGCGCTGTCCGGCAATGGCCTCGGGGCCACTGGGTGAGGCGTTGGTCAACGCCGGGCGGCTTCAGTCTGGCGAAGCAAAGGGGATTGGCGGGGCTCGAGAAGGATGGAAGAGATGGAAGAGGGGCTCCGCATCGACGGCACCACCCGGCGAAAGCCATGCGGCTCCCGGGTGGGGCGTCGAGCAGCGCCGGTCAGCGACCGCTGCCGAGGACGATCTGCGAGATCACGCCGGTGGTGATCGCGACGAGCAGAAAGTCACCGCCAACGCCGACCCAGTGATAGCCGCGCGGCGGTGGGTTCAGACGGTACTGGCGATAGTCGTCGACCACGTACTGCCGGTCGCGATATTGCTGCGGCACGCGATCGCCGCGGCGCCAGTTGGGGTGTTGCCATGAATCCTGGTCCGGCCCCGGGCCCGGCTGCGCGCGCGGCGGCGGGCCGCCGCGAGGTCCATTCATGTGCCCCTTCTGAGGGCCATGCCCCGGCGAGCCTCCATGCGGACCATGGGGACCGCCGGGACGCTGCCCCGGAGGACCGCCGCGATCACCCGGACCCCCCATGGGGGGCGGGCCGCCTTGCGCGAGTGTCATTGTCGAGGAAACCGCCAGACCGGCGGCGAGGCACAGCGACAGCGTGTTGCGCATCTTCATTGTTTGCACTCCTTATCGTAGGGCCGAGGGGCCTGACGCGGGGAAAGCATCCGAGATGACTTGCCAGCGACGATCGTCGCGTTCTCGCCCTTCGTCTTCCATACGTCCATACGTCCATACGTCCATACGTCCATACGACGCGCGGCGAAAGCGAAAATCGTTCGTCCATCCTACCATTGCCGGGCAAAAAAAGAGCCCGGACCTGCCGAATGTCGTATGACGTCGGGCAGTGCCGGGCAAGCAGGGACGCAGGGAAGAAACCCTTTTCATTACCTTTCCGACGCTTACGAGGAACTGTCGGGCGGGTGCATCGGAACCGGCGGCGCCATCGGCGCACATCGGGGGCGGGTCAGTGCGCCACTCGCCTTGGGGGACACGAGGGCGTCCGCCGGTTCGATGCATCCTTTTGACGTGAGGCGGCCATACGGCCCGTTGTCCCCACGTCGGCGCGCAATCCGTTGCTGACTGTCGCGCCGTCCTGCCAGGCTCGATTCAGCGAATTAGCGCGCTGCCACGGTTGCGCCCGAGGTGGGCGCCTCGGCCGTCGGCGTCGGCTTGGCCGGCGCATCGGCACCAGCCGTATCGCCCCAGCCGCCGCCAAGCGCGCGGATGAGATTCACGGTCGACACCGCCTGCGCGCCGGCCAGCTGCACCGCGCTGCGCTGTGACTGCAACACGGTCCGCTCGGCATCGATCACGTCGAGATAGGCGATCGAGCCTTCCTGATATTGCACGCGCGAGAGTTGCGCCGCGCGGTTCGATGCCTTGACCGCGTCGTCCTGCGCGCGGGTCTGCTGCGCGAGCAGACGCAGGTTCGACAGGTTGTCCTCGACTTCCTGGAACGCCACGAGAACCTGCTGGCGATAGTTGGCGACATCCTCTTCGTACTTGGCGCGGGCGCGCGACAGATTGCCGCTGCGCGCGCCGCCATCGAAGATTGGCATGGAGAGCAGGCCACCCACGACTGGGCCGAGCAGGAACGTACGGCTCGACCAGTTGAACAGGTCGCCCAGCGTCGCCGCTTCGAACCCACCGGAACCGGTGAGCGAGAGCGACGGGAAGAACGCGGCCTTTGCCACGCCGATACGCGCGTTGGCCGCAGCCATGGCGCGCTCGGCGGCGGCGACGTCCGGGCGCCGTTCGAGCAGCGCCGAGGGCAGTCCGGCCGGAATCTGCACGGTGACCGGCACGAGTGGCGACGGCGCGAAAGTGAATTCCGCCGGTGTCTTGCCCAGGAGAATCGCCAGGCTATGCTCGGACGCCGCGCGCAAGCGCGCGACGGCCAGCGCATCGGACTGCGCCGTGGCGAGTTCCGCCTTCGCACGCGCCACGTCGAGCTCGCCGATGTCGCCCTCGGTGAAGCGGCGCTGAACCAGTTTGAGCGCTTCCTCGCGCAGCTTCACGGTCTGCGTGTACAGCGCCTGCTCGGCGTCGAGTTCGCGCAGGCTGAAGTAGTTCTGCGCCACGTCGGCCTGCAAGGCGAGTTGCACCGAGCGGTACAGCGCTTCGCTTTGTTCCGCGTCGGCACGGGCCGCGGCCACGTTGTCCGACACGCGACCGAACAGGTCGACTTCGTAGCCGACGCTCGCTTGCGCGCGCCACAGCGTAAATGGTGCGATGTTCGTGCCGTCCGGCTGCATCTGCGAGGCAGGCGAAATCTTCTGGCGCGTCGGCCCGAACCCGGCATCGAGCGTGGGGAAGAGGGCGGCGCGTGCCTGCCGCTGCACGCCGCGCGCTTCCTGCACGCGGGCGGCGGCTGCCTTCAGATTCTGGTTGGCCGAGAGCGCGTCCTGCTCGAGCTTGTCGAGCGTGGCATCGCCGAACACTTTCCACCATTCGCCGCGGGCCATCGCCTCGGCGGGCTCGGCGGTTTTCCACGTACCGGCCTCGCCGGCCGGCAGTGTGACGGGCGAGGCCTCCTTGAATGCCGTGGGCGTACCCTTGTCGGTCACCGACGGCACTTCATACGTGGGGGCCATCGAGCAGCCCGCCACCACCAGCAGGGTGGCGAGCAGCGTCGAGACACCCAGACTGCGTTTGATCCATTGCGATTGCATGATTGGCATCCTTCAGACTTCGGCCTTGACGTTGTTGGGCATGGTCGACGCGTGTGCGCTGTGCAGCGGCTTCTTGCCTGCCAGCGTGCGCAGCAGCACGTAGAACACCGGCGTCAGGATCAGGCCGAAGCCGGTCACGCCGATCATGCCGAAGAACACGGCCACGCCCATGGCATGACGCATTTCCGAACCGGCGCCGGTCGACATCACCAGCGGCACCACACCCATGATGAACGCGATGGACGTCATAAGAATCGGGCGCAGACGCAGGCGGCTGGCCTCGATGGCCGCGGCCACCGCCGTGCGGCCCTGCATTTCGAGCTCCCGGGCGAATTCCACGATCAGGATCGCGTTCTTCGCGGACAACCCCACCAGCACCATCAAACCGATCTGCGTGAAGATGTTGTTGTCTCCCCGCGTGAGCCACACCCCGAACAGGGCCGACATGATGCTCATCGGCACGATCATGATCACGGCCAAAGGCAGCGTCAGGCTCTCGTACTGCGCGGCAAGTACCAGGAACACCAGCAGCACGGAGATCGGGAACACCCACAGCGCCGAGTCGCCCGCGAGAATCTGCTGATACGTCAGGTCCGTCCATTCGAACTTCACGCCGCGCGGCAGCGTCTCGGCGGCGATGCGCTCGACGGCCGCCTGCGCCTGGCCCGACGAATAGCCCGGTGCCGGGCCGCCGTTGACGTCGGCGGCGGTGTATCCGTTGTAACGCACCACCATTTCCGGACCGTAGGTCGGCGTGACCTTCACCAGCGAGGAGAGCGGCACCATGTCGCCACTGCTGTTGCGTGTCTTGAGCAGACCGATGTCCTCGGCATGGGCGCGGAACGGCGCATCGGCCTGCACGCGCACCTGGTACACCCGGCCGAACTTGTTGAAGTCGTTCACGTACAGCGAGCCGAGGTAGATCTGCATGGTGTCGAACACGTCGGTGATCGGCACACCCAGCTGCTTGGCCTTGACGCGATCGAGGTCCACGTTCAGTTGCGGCACGTTGATCTGATACGACGAGAACGTCGGGCCCAGTTCCTTCGTCTGCGACGCCTTCTTGATGAACGCCTGCGTCGCATTGTTGAGCGCCTCGTAACCCAGCGCGCCGCGGTCTTCGATCTGCAGCTTGAAGCCGCCGAGCGTGCCCAGACCCATCACCGGCGGGGGCGGGAACACGGCGATGAACGAATCCTTGTTCTTCGAGTACTCGGCGTTGAGCTTCGCCGCGATGGCGGCGGCCGACATCGACTTGTCCTTGCGCTCGGCAAACGGCTTGAGCGTGATGAAGGCGATACCCGCCGACGACGAGTTCGTGAAGCCGTTGACCGACAGGCCCGGGAATGCCACGGAGCTCTTCACGCCGGGGATCTTCAGCGCAATGTCGGTCATGTCGCGGATCACCTTCTCCGTGCGATCGAGCGATGCGCCGTTGGGCAACTGCGCGAACGCCACGAGGTACTCCTTGTCCTGGGCGGGCACGAAGCCACCCGGTACCACTTTGCCCAGCAGGATCGTCGCGCCGATGAGCACGGCGAAGATCGCCATCATGAGTGCCTTGCGACCGATCACGCGCGTCACGCCCTGGCCGTACTTCTCCGAGCCGCGATGGAATACACGGTTGAACGCCCGGAAGAAGCCGCCGAGATAGCGGTTCATCTGGCGGGTGAGCCAGTCGGGCTCGGCGTGATGGTCCTTGAGCAGCAGGGCAGCCATGGCCGGCGACAGCGTGAGCGAGTTGAACGCGGAGATCACCGTCGAGATGGCGATGGTCATCGCGAACTGCTTGTAGAACTGTCCCGTGAGGCCGGACATGAACGCGAGCGGCACGAACACGGCCACGAGCGTGAGCGCGATCGCGATGATCGGCCCGCTCACTTCGCGCATGGCCTGATATGTCGCCTCCTTGGGCGAGAGCCCGGCCGCGATGTTGCGCTCCACGTTCTCGACGACCACGATGGCGTCGTCGACCACGATCCCGATGGCGAGCACCATCCCGAACAGCGACAACGCATTGATCGAGTAGCCGAAGCCGAGCAACAGCGCGAAGGTGCCCACGATCGACACCGGCACGGCCAGCAGCGGAATGATCGACGCACGCCACGTCTGCAGGAACACGATCACCACGATCACCACGAGGGCGATAGCCTCGAGCAGCGTGTGAATCACGGCCTTGATCGACGAGCGCACGAACTGCGTCGGGTCGTACTCGATGCGGTACTCGACGCCCGGCGGCATGTCTTTTTGCAGATCGGCCATCGCCGCGCGAACCTCGTCGGAGATTTGCAGCGAGTTCGCCCCCGGCGACTGGTTGATACCGAGACCCACGGCCGGCTTGTTGTCGAGCAACGAGCGCAGGCTGTACGACGACGCGTCGAGTTGCACGCGCGCCACGTCGCCCAGATGCGTGACCGCACCGTCCGGCGAGGTCTTCAGGATGATGTCGCGGAACTCTTCTTCCGTGTTCAGGCGACCGCGTGCGTTCACGTTCAGTTGCAGCGGCGTGTTCGGGCCGGCCGGTGTCGCGCCGATCACTCCGGCCGCGACCTGCACGTTCTGCTCGCGAATGGCCTTGACCACGTCGGACGCCGTCAGGCCGCGCTGTGCAACCTTGGCGGGATCGAGCCACACGCGCATCGAGTAGTCGCCCGCGCCCCACAACTGGACTTCACCCACGCCCTGGATGCGCGAGAGCCGATCCTTGACGTTGATCAGCGCGTAGTTGCGCAGGTACGTCATGTCGTAGCGATTGTTCGGCGAAATCAGGTGCACCACCATCGTGAGCGTCGGCGACGACTTGATGGTCGTGACCCCCAGGCGTTGCACGTCGTCCGGCAAGCGCGGCAACGCTTGCGCCACGCGGTTCTGCACGAGCTGCTGGGCCTTGTCGGGGTCGGTGCCCAGACGGAAGGTCACGGTCGTGGTGAGGTTGCCGTCGCTGTTCGCCTGCGACTGCATGTACAGCATGTTTTCCACGCCGTTGATCTGCTCTTCGAGCGGCGACGCAACGGTTTCGGCGATCACTTTCGGGTTCGCGCCGGGGTACTGGGCATGCACGACGACCGACGGCGGGACCACTTCCGGGTACTCCGAAATCGGCAGCTGGAACACGGCGATCAGGCCGGCCAGCAGCGTGACGACCGAAAGAACCCCCGCGAAGATGGGCCGGTCGATAAAGAATTTTGAGATGTTCATGACGAAACTCTGGGGTGTCGTTCAGGGCGTCGCATCGATTACGAGCGCGACGCCGTTGCCGCGGTGGCCGTGGCCGCCTGGGCAGGTTTGGCCGGCTTGGCCGGTTTGGCCGCCGGAGCGGCCGGTGCAGCGTCGGCCACGGCAATGTCGTGACCGTCGCCGGTGTCGCCCGCCATCTTCACGGTCTTGGGCGTCACCGGGTCGCCAGGGCGCACGCGTTGCAGGCCGTTGACCACGATGCGCTCGCCTTCCTTCAGGCCGCCGGCGATTTCCACCAGCCCCCCGTGGCGCTCGCCAAGCTGGACTTCGCGGTACTGCACCTTGTTGGCCGGATCGACCACGAGCACGAACTTCTTGCTCTGGTCGGTGCCGATGGCGGCTTCATCCACGAGCAGCGCGGGGTGCGGCTCGCCGCCGCCGACCCGAATGCGAGCGTACAGTCCCGGCACCAGCGCGCCGTCGGCGTTGTCGAAGCGTGCGCGCACGCGGATGGTCCCCGACGTGGTGTCGAAGCGGTTGTCCACCGAGTACACGGTGCCCTTGCGCGAATAGCCAGACTCGTTGGCCAGGCCCAGGTCGACCGGCACGCCGCTCTTGCCCGTATCGCGTGCGAGGTAGCGCAGATACGTTTGTTCGTCGACATCGAATGCGGCATACATCGGCGAGACCGAGACCACCGTGGTCAGGGCCGGCGACTGTGCGCCGGCCGAGACTGTGTTGCCGACGGTGATTTCCGCGCGCGACACGCGTCCGGCCACCGGCGCCACGATCTGGGTGTAACCGAGATTGATGCGTGCTGTCTCGAGCGCCGCACGCGCGGCCTTCACATTGGCCGCCGCTTCGCGTGCGGCGTTTTCCTTCTGATCGAAGTCTTTCTTCGCGATGGCGTTGTCGGCGATCAGGCGCTGCGCACGTGCGAGGTCGGTGCTGGTAAACACATCGCGTGCCTGCGCCGATGCGAGTTGCGCGGCCGCGCGGTCGACTTCCGCCGCGTACGGGCGCGGGTCGATCGTGAAGAGCGGGTCGCCCTTTTTCACGAGTTGCCCGTCCTTGAAGTGCACGGCCGTGATGGTGCCCGACACGAGCGGCTTGATGTCGACGCGGTCCACGGCGTCGAGCCTGCCCGAGTAGCTTTGCCAGTCGGTCACGGTGCGCGAGATGACGTTGGCGACATCGACCTCGACGGTCGGCATGACTTGCGCGGCGGGGGGCGTGCTGGCGTCGACGCGCACGACGGTCAGCGTGCCGATGGCCACGAGCGCGGCGGTCGCGGCGGCGGCAATGAGTACGGGTTTGCGAGCGAGGGTGGTCATTATTGAATATCTCCGGGATCGGATGGACTCACTGGGTAGGGCCGGCGGCGGGCGGCGCCAGCCGGCGTGTCAGGAACGCGGCCACCTCCCGCAATGCGGCGGGAAGCGCGGCCAGACCGTGATGGGATGCGCTGCGGTGGCGCGTGACCTGTGTCGGCACGCCTGCGGCGATGAGCTCGGCGGCATACTTTTCGGCTTCGACGTGCAGCAGGTCGTGTTCCGCGGATGCGATCAGCGTGGCCGGCAGACCGGCCAGCCGACGCGATTCGAGCGGCGCGGCGTAGGGATGCAGGCGCTGCGTCGCATGCGGCAGGTACTTGCGGTAGCACTGCGCGCACTCGCTCGCCTCGATGTCGCTGGGCGTGCGGCCGTCGGCCAGGCGCGTCATGCTCGGATCGAGCAGCGGGGCGAGCAAGGCCTGCGCCGAGATGGCGATCTCGCCGCGATCCCGGGCGATCATCGTGAGCGCGGTGGCGATGTTGCCACCGGCATCGTGACCGGCAACCGCCAGGCGGCGCGGGCTGGCACCGTACCGGCGGGCATGGCGTTGCAGCCAGCGCGCGGCGTTCCAGGCGTCCTCGGGCGCGGCCGGAAACGGATGCTCGGGCGCGAGCGAGTAGCCGACCGAGACGACGAGCGCCGGTACATGGGTGGCGAGATATCGGGCGGCCGCATCGCCGTCGTCGAGCGAACCGGCGCAGAAGCCGCCGCCGTGGAAGTACAGGACGGCGGGCAGGTGCGCTTCGAGCGGCACGACCACGCCCGGTTGTCCCGCATGCGCGTGGGCCGCGCCCACCGATGCGCAGGGTCCCATCGGGCGGTACAGGCGCAACGTGACCGGACCCACGTGGCCGGCGATGCTCACTTCCTCGATACGCAGTCCGTCGTCGTTGCCCGGGCGACGGGTATGCGTCGTCGTTCCCTTGCTTCCCGATTGCGGCTTGGCGTTGCTGGACATATGGCTTTGGGCTCGCGCGAGCGATGCCCCTCTGATGACATTCGATGGAGCGAAGTCTAGAGGCCACGGACATCCGGATAAACGCCTATAATTTGGCAACACTGTTCGGCCAGCTCGACTAATCGACCTGAGCCTTGCGGGCATTGGCTTATGCCGTCGACCAATAAGCTTAGGCGTTCGGCATTGCCGCGAAATTCGCGGATCGGTCAGTGCAACCGCGTTTTCATTGGGGAAATATCATGGATCGCTTGCAAGCGATGCAGGTCTTCACGCGAGTGGTCGAGGCGAACAGCTTTTCGCGCGCGGCCGACAATCTCGGGTTGCCGCGCACCTCGGTGACCACGATCATCCAGAACCTCGAGTCGCATCTGGGCACGCGCCTGTTGCAGCGCACGACCCGGCGACTCAACCTCACGCCCGACGGCGCCGCGTATTACGAGCGATGCCTGCGAATTCTCGCGGACATCGAAGAGACGGAATCGTCGTTTCGCGAGAGCAGCCAGCGCGTGCGCGGCAAGTTGCGCATCGACATGCCGGGCTCGCTCGGCAAGCTGGTGGTGCTGCCGTCGCTGTGCGAATTTCACGACCGCTACCCGGAAATCGAGCTCATGGTCGGCATGGGCGACAAACCCGTCGACCTGATTCAGGAAGGCGTCGATTGCGTGCTGCGCGTGGGCACGCTGCAGGATTCGAGCCTCGTGGCGCGCCGTGTCGGGTTGTTCCAGAGTCTGACGTGCGCATCGCCCGCGTATCTCGAGCGCATGGGCATGCCGCATACGTTGGAGGATCTGCAGCGGCACACCGCCGTGCACTACTTCTCGAGTCGCACGGGCCGGGTGATCGATGAGCAGTTCCTCGTCGACGGCAAGGAGGTCGAAATCCACATGCAGGGTTCGGTCGCCGTGAACGACGCCGAAGCCTATCTCCAACTCGGGCTGGCGGGCTTCGGCACGGTGCAACTGGCGCGCTTCATGGCGCTGCCGTATCTCCAGTCGGGGCAACTGGTCGAGATCCTGCATCAGTGGAAGCCACCGCCCATGCCCATTTCCGCCGTCTATCCCCATAACCGCCATCTGTCGCCGAAAGTGCGCGTATTTGTCGACTTCATCGCTGAACTTTTCGAGCGATGCCCGTTGTTGCAGGGGCTCGACGAGACCGCCGGGCAGTGCAAGCCCACGGTCGCGGCGGCCGACGCGGAGGGCAAGGCCAACGATCGCTGGGCCGCCTACGGCACCGAGATGGCGCCGCAGGAGGTTGTGGTTTGACCCGGCAGCGGGCGGCGCGGGTTCGCCTCGCGACGCCGGCGGATGTGCCTGCGATGGCGGTCGTGGAGCGCAGCGCGGCGGCGCGCTTTCGAACCTTGCCCGAGTTGGCCTGGCTGGCCGACGGCGAGCCGATCGCGGCAGCGGACCAGCTCGCGTGGATCGCCGCCGGCACCGCGTGGGTCGCGACCGACCCCGACGATGCCCCGGTCGGATTGCTCGATGCCGAAGTCTTCGGCACCGCGCTCCATGTCTGGGAGCTGTCGGTGCATCGGTCGTGGCAGGGCAGGGGGATCGGGCGCGCATTGCTCGACGCGGCGATCGGGCATGCCTGCGAGGCCGGACTTGGTGCCGTGACCCTGACCACGTTCCGGGATGTCGCATGGAATGCGCCGTTCTACGCCCGCGCGGGCTTCGAGACGATCAACGACGACACCTTGTGCGCGCGTTTGCGCGCGGTACTGGCACGCGAGCGCGCCGCGGGACTTTCTCCTGCACGGCGCTGCGCCATGCGGCGCCGACTGGTCACCGGATAGCCGTTCGCGCGGCCCGCTGAATTGCCGCCTTCTCCGCCCTCTCAATCTCCTCCATCTCCTCCGCGGTCCCACCGTTCCAACCGTTCCCATCGGTTCCGCGTTTTCCGCCTTTCCCGCGTTTCCCGCGTTTCCCACGTTTCCCGCCTTTGCTCGCGTCGCTTTTTGCGTCGGACGGCCCGCCACGTGTGGGCGATTCGTGCATGCCGCGACATGGGCGCGATGCGACACTGAGTCCCTCTTTTCCATAACACCGGGGACGCCATGCGGGGTGCCGCCGCAACCGTCGCATCACTTCAGTGGCCATGTGCCGACACAGACCCCGCCGCGCCGCGGCCGGGGCTTGCGATGCGTGTCGACGCGCTTGACATCGCGCTGGGCCGGATCGACGCGGCCGACGCCGCCGCGCGGCACAAGGCGATGCATGCGTTTCTCGCTAGCGGCCGCGGCGCATGCGACGCGCCATGGCTCACGCATTTCCGGACGACGGAACACGACAGCCAGTCGCTGGCAAAGGCGCTTCACGTTTGCCACGTCGCCTCGCAGCCGCATGGGCTGACGTTCGTGCGGGATACCTTTGGCCAGGCACGTGTCGACACCTGGGTGCGCGATGTGTTGTCGCAACTGCGTGCCGACGCGCGCGACGCATTGTTTCTCTGGCGGCCGCATCCCGGGAGCGATGCCGATTTGCCTCGCGTGCTGTCGTCGGGCGTGGTGACGCTCGCCGTGCCCGGAACACCGGGCTGTCGCGTGCCGTTGTTGGCGCCGTGCGTGCGAGACGCGGGCCTCGACCTGACGCCGGACGAGATGGCGCAGGTGCTCACGACGCCATGCGTCCGTCACCGCATGGACGGCAGGGGCACCGTGCTGTACGCCCTGACGCAGACGGCCCTGGACGACGACGGCAAGGCCGCCGCGGCCGGGCTCGTGGATCTCGTGCGGGCGTTCGACGGCAGCCTGCCGTGTGCGCTGCACGACCTCGAGTCGCGCGGATTGTTAAGGGAATTGCGACGTCTCGCATTCAATACGCAGTCGACCAAGGAGAGTCTGCATGCTGGTCAATGAGGTAACTACGCAACCGGTCAGTCCGTACATCAACAAGCAGTTCGACGAACCCGGGATCGACGACATCCGGCGCAGCATCGCCGCGTTCGACGCCGAAATGCGTCCCGAGCGCGGCGCCCTCGAGAGCCAGCGGCAGGTGATCGCGCAGTTTCGCGACGCGATGGCGCGGACCTCGTCAGTCGAGCGATTCCGGCAGCTTTTCGGGATGCACGGGAGCCAATGGCGCCGCGGCGACGCGGTGACGTGTCATATTGCGTCGTATTTCGTCGGACTGCGTGTCGAGCTAGCACGCATCGGGCAACCGGCCTTCGATGACGCCTGCCGCCGGCAACTGCATTCGCTCACGCCCGAGGCGCGCGCCGACATGCTCGCCCGCCCGGCGCTGGGCGATTTCGGCGCGATTGTGCTCACGGCACCTGGCGTGGGATTGCGTTGTCCGCTGACGACAGCGGGCATGGGCGAGGGAGGCATCCATCTCACGCAGGCCGAGGCGGTATCGCTGCTCGGCGCGTCAGTGCGGCCGGACGAATCGCGCACCATCCTGCAGACGCTGAGCGACATGAAGCTGAGCGACCTGTCCATGCATGCCACCTACGCGCTGCTCAATCTCGCACTCGACGGCGACGGCAAGGTGCCCGAGTCGCTCGACGGCACCGCGTTTCGAAAGCTGTTCTGCGACCTGTTCGATGCGCTCTGGCGCGACAAGCATGCCGAGAGTGCGACGCTCGGCGCATCGAACTTCTTTGCCCAGGAGGGCGACAACCTCCGACTCGGGCATATCGACTGGTTATCCGCGAAGGCCGCGGATGCGCAGGCGCAGCGGGTGCGCGGCATGGCGCTGCTTTGCCTGGGCGGCGAGCGCTCGCGCGTTCGGCAGGAGTTGCGCCTGGCGAGCGCATTGCACGCAGAGCTGGCCGCGGGACGGTATGAGGGGGTAAGGCGTTACGAAATCGCGGCGACGACCTATCTGGCGGCGGCGTCGAAGCATGAGGCGCTGAGCCATCTCGATGCCGCCGCGTTCGCGTACGGCTTCGCGGCGAAGAATTTTGCGCGTTGCCCGGGCAAGGCGGCGAACATGCGTGCGGCACTGGAGCAAGCCGTTCAGTGTCATGGCAAGGCCAACGCGATGAACGCCGCGCACCTCGTCGTCGAGTGCGCCGATATTTACGCGTTGCGCGGCGCCAGTGAGGAGGCGGTCGCCCTGTACGAGGCAGCGGCGAAGCAATTCATCCGGCTGGGCAATCGGGAGGAGGCGCAGCGCAATACCGCGCGTGCGAAGGATCACAGGACCCGCGTCGATATTCGCACCATCAACCGCGCGCTGGAAAGCCGGCGCAGCATGGCGGATCGCCTGCGTGGAACGGGGTTGGACGCCGCGGCGGCAGTGCGGCCCGACGAGCCCGTGCCGGGCGCGCCGGATCCGGTGGCCGCATCCTGAATCGGGCATGCGCGCTGCACGCTGCGCGCCATGGGGTGTCGTTGGGTGCTTGGCGCGCCCAACGACACGGCCGTGCTCAGTGCGCGGCCGCCTCGGCGACGCGTTGGCCGATATGCGCGAGCGCCTCGTCGACCTGGTCGATGAGAATCAGGCACAGGTCGCCCGGTTGCAGACGCCCCAGCGCCGTATCGATGGCGAGAAACTCGCCATGGATCTCGTCGACGTGGCTGGCACGGCGCGCGCCGGCAAGACCTTCTCGCAGAAGCCTGAGCACTTCGCCGTCTTCGCGGCCGCGTTGGCACTGGTCCTGATAGAGCAGCACGTCGTCGAAGGCGTCGCCGAGGATCTCGGTCTGGCGGCGGATGTCCTCGTCACGACGGTCGCCCGCGCCCGAAATCACCACTGAACGGCGACGCGCCGGCATCGTCTCGACGGCCTGCGTGAGCGCGGCGATGGCGTCGGGATTGTGACCGTAGTCTGCAATGACCGTGGCGCCCTTGTAGTCGAACACATTGAAGCGACCCGGAGCGGTGCCCGCATCGTTGACGAACGTGGCCAGACCGGCACGGATCGTCGTCGCATCGATGTTCAGCGCCCAGGCCGCGCCGATTGCCGCCATCGCGTTCTCGACCTGGAAGCCGATGGCGCCGCCGCGCGTGAGCGGAATCGCCGACAGGGCGTAGCGGGTCTCCTCGGCGCCCTGAGCCGTGACGATGCTGCCGCCGTCGACATACACCACGCGTCTGCCTTTGGCGCGGTGCGTGGCCAGTACCGGATGCACCGCATCCATGGCGAAGTAGGTCACGTCGCCGGGACAGGCGTCGGCCATGCGCGCCACCATGGGATCGGCGGCGTTGAGCACGGCCATGCCGCGCGGCGCCACGTTGCGCACGATCACGCTCTTGAGCACGGCGAGGTCTTCGACCGTATTGATATACGACAGGCCCAGATGGTCACCCATGCCGATGTTGGTCACCACGGCCACGTCGCAGCGGTCGTAGGCCAGGCCCTCGCGCAGCAGGCCGCCGCGCGCGGTTTCGAACACGGCCGCATCCACGTCCGGGTGCATCAGCACGTTGCGCGCACTGCGCGGGCCACTGCAATCGCCCGTGTCGATACGCTGGCCGCTGATATAGATGCCGTCGGTGCCGGTCATGCCCACGCGCAATCCTTGCTGGGCGATGAGGTGAGCGATCAGGCGCACCGTCGTCGTCTTGCCGTTCGTGCCCGACACGGCCACGACCGGAATGCGTCCGTCGTCGCCGTCGTCGAACATGGTGGAGACAATCGCTTCGCCCACCGCGCGGCCCTTGCCGTACGAGGGCTGAAGGTGCATGCGCAGCCCCGGCGCGGCATTGACTTCCACGATGCCGCCGGCCTGCTCCTCGAAGGGCTTGGTCACGGTTTCGCACACGGCGTCGACCCCGGCGATGTCGAGCCCGACCTGCAGTGCCGCGGCCACCGCGCGCGCGGCGATTTCCGGATGCACGTCGTCGGTCACATCGGTGGCGGTGCCGCCGGTCGACAGGTTGGCGTTATTGCGCAGCACCACGCGCGCGCCGGCTTCCGGCACGGAATCCGCGCCTAGGCCCTGCTTGGCCAGTGTGGCGAGGGCGATGTCGTCGAAACGAATCTTGGTCAGCGACGTGGCATGTCCTTCGCCCCGGCGCGGATCGGCGTTCACCGCATCGACGAGCTGACGCACGGTGTGCACGCCGTCGCCGGTCACTTGCGGCGGGTCGCGACGCGCCGCCGCCACCAGCTTGTTGCCGATCACGAGCAGACGGAAATCGTGGCCCGGGATATAGCGCTCGATGATCACGTCGCGGCAGATGTCCTGCGCGACCTCGAACGCCTTTTCAATTTCCTCGCGCGTGCGCAGGCGCACGGCCACGCCCTTGCCCTGATTGCCGTCGCGCGGTTTGACGACGACGGGGGCATCGATTTCCTGCACCAGCTTCCACGCATCTTCGATGTCGCGCACGGTACCGCCAAGCGGCACCGGCACGCCGGCCGCGTGCAGCAGCGTCTTGGTCAGGTCCTTGTCCTGTGCGATCGATTCGGCCACCGCCGACGTCCGGTCGGTTTCGGCGGCCTGAATGCGACGCTGCTTGCTGCCCCAGCCAAACTGCACCATCGAGCCTTCGGTCAGGCGGCGATAGGGGATGCCCCGAGCGACGGCGGCGTATACGATCGACCCGGTCGACGGGCCGAGACGCACATCTTCGTCGAGATCGCGCAGGCGGTACAGGGCGTCGGGCAGATCGAAGGGCGTATCTTCGAGTGCGGCGTTGATCAGTTGCTGCGCCAGATCGAACGCCAGGCGGCCGACCGGCTCCTCGCTGTACTGCACCACGACCTGGAACGTGCCGGGCTCGATGGTTTGCGTCGTCTGGCTGAACGTGACCGGACAGCCGGCGGCGGCTTGCAGGTGCAACGCCGTGGTGGCGAGCGCGTCGGCGAGCGACACCGGACGCTCCTCCGCGTCGGGCGTGAGCGCGGGCAGCTCGGGGAAGCGGGCGCGCAGGCGGGCCTCGAAACCGGCCAGATTGCCGATCGAGTATTCCAGATCGGTGCAGGTCACGATCGCCTCGATGGCGGTGTGACGGCTCCAGAGGTTCGGACCGCGCAGCGCGCGGATACGGGAGACTTCCATAAATTGCAATCCCTGTCTGTCCACTTCGCGTCCCTGTATACCGGTTGGTTGGCGAGAAAAAACGACTGTGGCTTGGGTGTTCGGTAACTAACTAACAGGCGCCTCGGAGACGGCGGCGCGGGACGCGCCCGCGAACCGCCGCTCAGGCGCGGCAACGGCTCGTGGGCGTCAGGCGGCCATGGCCCGCATCGGTTGACCCATCCACAGATGCACGAGATCGAGCATCGCGGCAGCACCGCCTTCGTCGGCCTGCAGCAAGAGCAAATCGCCGCTCGCCAGTTCGGCCAGCGCCGCTTCGGCCGCCGTGCGGCGGGTGCCGGCGTCGACCACTTGCACCTTGCGCTCCACCGCTTCGATGCCGGTGCGAAGCTGGGCGCGCGATTGCGCCAGCCCATGCTTGCGGGACACGCTCAAGTCGTCGCACAGCACTACGCGCTCGAAGGTCTGGCCGAGCAGGCGGCCTTCGGCTTGCAGGTCTTCGTCCATGCGGTCCAGACCCGGGCCGTAGACCGCGATGCGGCGCTCGGCGGGCAGGGTGGCCAGCGCGTCGACCAGTGCCTTGAGCGCCGGCGCGTTGTGTGCGTCGTCGACCACGACCGTGGCGCCTTGCTTCTCGAACAGCGTAAAGCGGCCCGGTGCGTCGACCTGGCCGACGTCGAACGTCGTCACGCCGGCGCGCAGGACTTCGAGCGCCACGCCCATGGACCACGCGGCAGCCACGGCGGCGAGCACGTTCTCGACCTGGAAACCGACCCGGCCGGCATACGTCAGCGGCATGTTTGCCGTGGCGCCCACGCCGACTTCCTCCGTTCCCGTCGCGAGCACCACCTGGCCGTCACGCACGAACACGGTGCGCTTGCCGGCGGCACGGTGCTCGGCGATGGCGGGCAGATGCTCGTCCAGCCCGAAAAAGATCACGTCGCCGTCGCAGAGCTCGGCCATTTCCACGACCAGCGGATCGCGGGCATTGAGCACGGCCACGCCGTCGGGCAGCACGACATCGACCTGGGTGCGCATTACGCTGAACATTCGGTCGACGTCTTCGACGAAATACTGGCCCAGATGGTCCGGGCGATCGATGTTCGTCACGATGCCGACCTGACAGCGGTCGTAGGCGAGGCCTTCCGAGAGAATGGCGGTGTTGTCGTTTTCGAAGACGGCAGCGGTCACGCTGGCGTTCATCAGCACGCGATTCGCGGCGTCCCAATTGGCGCGGTCGCCACTCTGGACAAGGCGCTTGTCGAGGAACAGGCCGTCGCTGCATGCCAGACCGGTATGCTCGCCCGCCAGTTGCAGCAGGTGCGCGAGCAGACGGGCCGTCACGGTCTTGCCGTTGGTGCCGGTAATGCCGACGACCGGAATGCGGCCGCTGTCGCCGTCGGGGAAGAGGTGATCGACGATAGCCCGGCCCACGGGGCGTGGCGAGCCGTCAGCCGGCTTCAGATGCATGAGCAGGCCCGGCCCGGCGTTGACTTCGACGATGGCGCCGCGCTGCTCGGCGAGCGGGCGGGAAATGTCTTCGGCCACCAGATCGACGCCGGCGATGTCCAGTCCGACGATACGTGCGGCAAGCGAGGCGTGCGCGGCCACGCTCGGATGCACGCGGTCGGTGACGTCGAACGCAACGTTGCCGTTGCGCTGGATCAGCACGTTCTTGCCCTCGGGCGGCACCGAGTCGGCGTCGAAACCCTGACGCCGGAGTTCGAGCCGCGCGGACGAATCGATGCGCACGCGATTGAGCGGTTGGTCCTCGGCACTGCCGCGACGCGGGTCACTGTTGATCTGGCGCTCGATGAGTTCCAGAATGGTGTGCTTGCCGTCGCCGACGACCGACGCCGTTTCGCCCATGGCAGCCGCCACGACGCGTCCGCCCACTACCAGCAGGCGGTGCTCGAGACCCGGCACGAAGCGCTCGACGATGACGCCGTTGCCTTCTTCGAGTGCCACCTCGAACGCTGTGGTGACTTCTTCTCGCGTGGTGAGATTGATGAACACGCCGCGACCGTGGTTGCCATCGTAAGGCTTCACGACGACCGGCAGGCCGATGTCTTCGGCCGCTTCCCACGCGTCGTCGGCGCTGTCGACGAGCCGGCCTTCCGGCACGGGCACGCCGCACGATTCGAGCAGTTGCTTGGTGAGGTCCTTGTCGCGCGAGATGCTCTCGGCGATGGCCGGGGTGCGGTCGGTCTCGGCCGTCCAGATGCGGCGCGCGGCGGCGCCGTAGCCCAGTTGCACGAGATTGCCGTCCGACAGTCGCAGATGCGGAATGTCGCGGTCGTCGGCCGCATCGACGATGCACGCGGTGCTCGGGCCGAGACAGTGCTTGTCGACCAGGCCCCGCAAATGTTCCACGGCAGCCTCCACATCGTAGGGGCGGTCCTCGATCGCGGCCATGACGAGGTCGCGCGCGGCGAACAGCGCCGCGCGGGTCACGTCTTCATGCCAGGCGCGCACGATGACCTTGTAGACCCCCCGGATCGGCGTTTCGCGTGCCTTGCCGAAGCCGCCGGGCATGCCGGCGAGGTTCTGAAGTTCGAGCGTGACGTGTTCGAGGATGTGGCCCGGCCACGTACCTTCGCGCAGGCGCTGAAGAAAACCGCCGCGCTCGCCGATGCTGCAACGATGCTCGATGAGCGTGGGCAGCCACGCGGAGAGCCGCTCGGGAAACCCCGGGATCTTGTTTGACGGGAAGTCTTCGAGTTCGCCGATATCGACCCATGCCTCAAGCACCGGCCGATATGTCCACATATTCGGGCCGCGCAGCGACAGGACATCGAAAATCTCAATGTCTTTCTTTTTCATCTAAGGCTAATTACGCGTGAGGGCGGGGTTTCGGAGAGGCCGGCAACGCCAGTTTCAGACGGGACGGCCGGTCGCGCTCTTACAGTTAACTGGTTACTTAACGCAAAAATTCACATTCGGTTGACCGTCACAACAATATTTCCATGTTGCACCGTGTCATGCGGGAACTCCGCGCCGCAAAAGGCGTCGCTGTGGTTATACTTGCGGCAATTTCGCGGACTGACAGGGAAAGTTCGCCTCGTTTTCTACCCCGTTTGCCGATGTCCGCCCCTTGAGGACACGTCTGCCGCAGCAATGACCGACACCTCCACTCCGGCGGCTTCTTCCGCCGCCACTCCGACCGCGTCCTCCGAGAGCAGCCCCGCCGGCGCCTCGACTTCCGTGTCGTTCGCCTCGCCCCGAAACGCTGCCGCCGAGCCATGGTATCCGGCGCTTGCCGCCCAATTGGCTGACGGCGAAACCGTGCTGGCGTGGCTCTCGCTCGATCTCGACGCCCGGCTTCACTTCGCGCAGGGTGTCGCCGTGGCGACGGACCGGCGCATTCTGGCGCGCGAGGCGCAAAGTGGCCGGCCGACGCCCGCGGCCCACGCTTGGCAGTCGTGGCCGTATCGCGCCGACTTGTCGATCACGCATACCGACCACGCCGGCGTGGGCTCGCTCGAGCTTTGCGACGCCCGCGAGAAACTGGCTACCTGGCGCTACACGCTGGGACACAACCCGGCGGCGCTGGCGTTGATGGACACCATCGTGCGTGAGCGCGACGCGCTCGTCGCGGGTCATGCCGCCCGTCACGAGCCCGAAGCGCCGGGCGTCTGCCCGATCTGCCAGGCCGAACTGCCGGCGGGCGACGACGAGTGCGCGCAGTGCAACCCGGAAGCCGAGGCCCCGCCGTCGACGTGGGCGCTGCTGCGATTGTGGCGTTTTGCCAGGCCGTATCGCTTCCAGCTTTTGGCCGGCTTTCTGCTCACGCTGTGCGCCACGGGCGCCACGCTGATCCCGCCGTATCTGACGATGCCGCTCATGGACAACGTGCTGATTCCGTTCCAGAACGGCAAGCCGATCGATTACATGCTGGTCGGCAAGTATTTGTCCGGGCTGCTGGGCGCGGGGCTGGTGGCCTGGGTGCTCGGCTGGGCGCGCACGTACCTGCTCGCGAAAGTGTCGGAGCGCATCGGCGCCGACCTGCGTACGGCCACGTATTCGCATCTGCTGCGTCTCTCGCTGGAATATTTCGGGGGCAAGCGCACCGGCGACCTGATGGCGCGCATCGGCTCGGAAAGCGACCGCATCTGCGTGTTCCTGTCGCTGCACCTGCTCGACTTCGCGACCGACGTGCTGATGATCGTCATGACGGCAGTCATTCTGGTGTCGATCAATCCGTGGCTGGCGCTGGTCACACTCGTGCCGCTGCCGTTCATCGCGTGGCTGATTCATCTGGTGCGCGACCGGCTGCGTCACGGCTTCGAGAAAGTCGACCGGATCTGGTCCGAAATCACCAACGTGCTGGCCGACACCATTCCGGGCATTCGCGTGGTCAAGGCCTTCGCGCAGGAAAATCGCGAGGTGTCGCGTTTCAAGGAGGCCAACCGTCACAACCTCGTGGTCAACGATCGCGTGAACCGGGTGTGGTCGCTGTTCTCGCCGACGGTCACGTTCCTGACGGAAATCGGCCTGCTTGTCGTGTGGATCTTCGGCATCTGGCAGGTCTCGAAGCATGAGATTACCGTCGGCGTGCTGACGGCCTTCCTCACCTATATCAGCCGTTTCTATACCCGTCTCGATTCGATGAGCCGCATCGTGTCGGTTACGCAAAAGGCCGCAGCTGGTGCGAAGCGCATCTTCGACATCCTCGATCACGTCTCGAACGTGCCCGAGCCGGTCAACCCCGTGCACCTCAAGGAAGTGAAGGGGGCCATCGATCTGCGTGACATCGGCTTCCGCTACGGCAACCGGGCGGTGATCCGGGGCATGGACCTGCGCATCGCGCCGGGCGAGATGATCGGTCTGGTCGGACACAGCGGCTCGGGCAAGAGCACACTGGTGAACCTGATCTGCCGTTTCTACGATGTGGCTGAAGGCGCGATCCAGATCGACGGCGTGGATATCCGGGCGCTGCCGGTCTCCGACTTCCGCCGCAACGTGGGCCTGGTGTTGCAGGAGCCGTTCCTGTTCTTCGGCACGATCGCGGACAACATCGCCTACGGCAAGCCCGACGCGACACGTGCCGAGATCGTCGCCGCCGCGCGCGCCGCGCACGCGCATGAATTCATCCTGCGTCTGCCGCATGGCTACGATTCTCTCGTGGGCGAGCGCGGGCAAGCCCTCTCGGGCGGCGAGCGTCAGCGAATTTCCATCGCCCGAGCGTTGCTGATCGATCCGCGAATCCTCATTCTCGACGAGGCAACGTCGTCGGTCGACACGGCCACCGAAAAGGAAATTCAGAAGGCGCTCGACAATCTCGTCAAGGGGCGCACGACGATCGCCATCGCGCACCGTCTCTCGACATTGCGCAAGGCCGATCGTCTTGTGGTGCTCGATCGGGGCAGGATCGTCGAAGTGGGCAACCACGACGAACTGATCGCGCGCGAGGGCGCCTATTACAAGCTCTACCAGGCGCAGCAGCGCAACGTCGACACGGACGCCGACGAGGCCGTGGCATCGGCCGAGGCCGCCGCCAGCGTGGCCGCGGTAACCGCCGCCCCGGTCCAGCCGCTGTCCGTCAACTGAACCGTTCGCGAAGACTCCCATGCAGATCGATTTCACCTTGTCGCGCAACGCCTTTGGACGTTTGGTGCTGACCGATGCCGCCGGCATCGCCCACGAGGGCGTGGTGCCCGTGCGCGCTTTTCCCATTGCCGCGCCGGAAGAGGGGCTGGCGCTCGTGAGCGTCGACGGCCGCGAGCTGGTTTGGCTCGACTCGCTCGACGCGCTGCCCGCCGCCATGCGCGCGCTGGTGCAGGAAGAGCTCGCCGCGCGCGAGTTCATGCCGGAGGTGCTGCGCATCGTTGGCGTATCGACGTACGCAACACCCAGCTACTGGACGGTCGAGACCAACCGCGGCGAGGCCACGTTCGTGTTGCGCGGCGAAGAGGACATTCGCCGGCTCGGCGCGCAGACGCTGCTCATTACCGACAGTCACGGCATCCACTTCCTGATTCGCGATTCGTCCAGGCTCGACAAGCCCAGCCGCAAGATTCTGGACCGCTTCCTCTGACCGGGGCGGGGTGTTTCGCGAGCCTGCATTTCGCGCGATGACGCGGCACTGGTAAAATCGCTGCTTTTGCTTTTTGCGGTGATGCCGATGTGGTTCAAGAATCTTCAGTTGCACCGAATTCCTGCCGGTTGGTCCATGAGCGTCGCGCAAATGGAGGAGGCGCTCGAGAAGCATGCCTTCCGCGAGGGCGGCAGCCTCGAAATGCAGGTGCAGGGCTGGGCGCCGCCGAGAGACGGCGGCGAGCTCGTGCATAGCGTCAACCGGCAGTTCCTGTTGGCGTACCGCGCCGAGAAGAAGCTGCTGCCGACGACCGTCGTCAATCAGGTCACGCGTGCGAAGGCGGCCGAGCTCGAGGAGCAGCAGGGCTTCAAGCCCGGTCGCAAGCAGATGCGCGAGCTCAAGGAGCAGGTCACCGACGAGTTGCTGCCACGTGCCTTCGGCATTCGCCGCGACACGCGTGTGTGGATCGATCCTGTCAACCGCTGGCTGGTGATCGACGCCGCCTCGCCCGCCAAGGCCGACGAGGTGCGCAGCCTGCTGCTGAAGACGCTCGACATCACGCTCGAGAGCGTGGAGCTCAACGAGGCGCCGGTGGCCGTGATGACGTCGTGGCTGGCGGGCAACGACGCGCCGCCGGGGTTCACCGTCGACCAGGACGTGGAGCTGCGCTCGAATACCGACGAGAAGGCCGCCGTGCGCTATGTGGCGCATCCGCTCGACGGCGCGGACGTTCGCCAGCACATCGAGGCGGGCAAGCGTTGTACCAAGCTGGCGATGACGTGGAACGACCGCATCTCGTTCGTGCTCACCGATGCGTTCATCATCAAGCGCGTGACACCGCTCGACATCATCAAGGACGCCGCCGATCCGACGGCCGAAGGCGAGGCCGAGAAGTTCGATGCCGACGTGGCCCTCATGACCGGTGAGCTCGCGCGCATGCTCGACGACCTTGTCGAAGCCGTGGGCGGCGAGCGTCAGATGGACAAGGCCGCCTGAGTTCGCCCGACGCGTCCGATACGTCCGATACGTCCGATACGTCCGATACGTCCGATACGTCCGACGTGTGCCAGGCGGACGCGGACGGACGCGGACGGATAGCAAGCTTCACCGCGCGCTGCACCGGTGTGGCAGGCGTCATCCAGCATGAAAAAGCGCCGCGATGTCCGAAAGGGGCATCGCGGCGTTTGCTTTGCGGTGTGCGGATCCGGCGCGGGACCGATCCGTCGGGCGCGCATGCGCCGGCGAGGCGCAGTGGGAGTGTCGCGGTGCGTCAACGCTCCGGCCAACGCCATGCCGCGCGCAACCGGTCTCGCATGAAGTCGATGAACGCGCGCGTGCGCGGCGCCAGATGTGGACCGTGCGGATACACGGCATGCAACGGTGACGCCGGAATCGGCAGATCGGGCAGCACGCGCACGAGGCGTCCCGCCTCGATATCGTCGCCCACGTCCCAGATCGACTTCTGGACAATGCCCGCGCCATGCAACGCGAGTTCATGGGCCGTGTCGCCGTCGTCCACGACATAAGTGTCACGCACCTGCACCCGAACCGTTTCGGACTGCCATATGAATCGCCAGTCGCCATGCGGTGAATTACCGAACAGAATGCAATCGTGCTGTTGCAGTTCACCTGCGTCGCGCGGCGTGCCGCGCCGTGCGAGATAGTCGGGCGAGGCGATGAGCACGCGATAGTTCGGCGCGAGTTCCTGCGCGACGAGGCTGGAGTCGGGCAAGGTCCCGACGCGGATCGCCACATCGATGCCGTGCGCCACCAGGTCGACCCACAGATCGCTCAACGAAAGATGGATCTTCACGTCGGGATGCCGCTCGCGAAACGCGACCAGCAGCGGGGCGAGCTGGCGGCGTCCGAACGCGCGTGGCGCGCTGATGCGAAGCACGCCGCCGACGGTGTCCGACTGACGCGACATCAGCCGCTCCGTCTCCGCAATTTCCGCGAGGATCCGCCGGCAGCACGTGTGAAAGACCTGCCCCTCCTCGGTCAATGCCTGCCTGCGCGTGGTGCGGTTGAGCAACCGCACCCCCAGTCGCTGCTCGAGCAGTCCGAGCCGCTTGCTCACGACGGCCAGCGACAGCCCCATCTCGCGAGCGGCCGCCGACAGGCTCCCCGTGGCAACGATGCGGTCGAAGAGGGTGAGGTCCAGCGTATGCTCGATCATCGCGCTTCGATTCTCAATAATTTGAAGAGAGTGATTCCATTTTTTAAGGGATTATCGTTTTTTACGATCAGGATCACAATAGCCTCATGACATGACGACGCCGTTGGCGCGCAAGCGCCCGCCAGGCACCGATGTCGCCTTTCCCGCAAGGTCTCACTTCTTCATTCAGGAGTTTTAGCATGTTCGATTTCGAAGGTCAGCGCGTATTGGTCATTGGGGGCAGTTCCGGCATTGGTCGCGCGGCGGCGCAGGCATTTGCAAAAGCGGGCGCCGCCGTGACGATCGCCTCGCGCAGCCAGGCGAAGCTCGACGCCGCGCTTGCCACGATCGGCAGTACCGCGCGCGCGGTTGTGCTCGACACGGGCAACGCCGCCGCGGTCGAACGCTTTTTCGAGGAACACGCCCCGTGGCAGCACGTTGTGATTTCCGCCGCCCAGACCCCCACGGGGCAGGTGCGCAAACTCCCGCTCGAAGACGCGCATGCCGCGTTCGACAGCAAGTTTTGGGGGACCTACCACGTGGCGCGTCACGCGCGCATCGAGGCGGGCGGTTCGCTCACGCTTACGTCGGGCTACCTGAGCGTGCGCCCGAGCACGGCGTCGGTGGTGCAAGGCGCGATCAACGCCGCCGTCGAGGCGCTCGGCCGAGGCCTTGCGCTCGAACTCTCCCCCGTTCGCGTGAATACCGTGTCGCCGGGGCTGACCGTCACCCCGCTTTGGAACAAAATGGCCGAAACCGACCGTGAGGCGATGTATCGCAACGCCGCCGAGCGTCTGCCGGCGCGCCGCGTGGTGGCCGCGGACGATGTCGCCAATGCGATTCTCTATCTCGCGGGCACGCCGAGCGCCACGGGCTCGACCGTGCTCATCGACGCGGGCGGGGCCATCGCCTGACATCTGGCATTTTCGGGAGCGCATACATGCATATCGATCTGAAAGACAAGCTCGCGCTGGTAAGCGCGTCCACGGCGGGCATCGGGTTCGCCATTGCTCACGGTCTGGCCGCCGCCGGTGCGACGACGATCGTCAACGGTCGTTCGACCGCGAGCGTCGATGCAGCGGTGGCCAGGCTTCGCGAAGCACTGCCGCATGCACAGGTACGCGGCGTGGCGGCCGACCTGTCGACCGCATCCGGGTGCGACGCACTCGTGTCGGCGGTACCGGATGTGAACATTCTGGTGAACAACGCGGGCGTGTTCGGGCCCCAGGATTTCTTCGACATCCCGGACAGCGAGTGGGAGCGGTTCTACGACATCAACGTGCTGAGCGGCGTGCGCCTGTCCCGTGCCTACTTGCCCGGCATGGCGCAGCGAGGCTGGGGGCGCGTGATCTTCATCTCCTCGGAATCCGCGCTGAACATCCCCGAGGACATGATTCATTACGGCATGACGAAAACGGCGCAATTGGCGGTGTCACGCGGACTGGCCAAGCGTATGCGCGGCACGGGCGTCACGGTCAATGCCGTGTTGCCCGGGCCGACGCTGTCCGACGGCATGGCGGGCATGCTGCGGCAGGCGGGCGTGCCCGAGAACGCCGACATGGTGCAGGCGGCGGCGGAGTTCGTGCGAGCGCACCGCCCGTCGTCGATCATCGGTCGAGCGGCAAGCACGACCGAGGTCGCGAACATGGTCGTCTATGTTGCGTCGCCGCAGGCGTCGGCCACCACGGGCGCCGCCTTGCGCGTGGACGGTGGTGTGATCGATTCGCTATGAGCGTTCGTCCTGTATGACACGATGGCCGTCCGGCGAACCGATGTCGACGGACGGTCATGGCGGCGCCGGGCCGGAAATTGCTGCGCCGCGACAGGCGTGCGATATCCATGCGGCGCATTTTGACCTGGCGCAAAACACGGTATACCCGAATGACTTTCGAGTACCCATTTCGATAGGGATTGCCTAGAATGGAAGCGTGCCATCCCGCCATGTCGAAGTTAGGAGGCCGCCATGCTTACAGGGAGCTTGATAGCAATGTTGGTGATCGTGCTGGTCGTCGGCGCGGCCGTCGCCTGGCTCGTGGATCGCAACTGGTGCCGTGAGCACCCGAGTGCGAGGCACACGTGGCGGCGCACCCGTCGTGGCGACATACGGCACAGCTGAGTTGCGCCGGATTGTCGGGGCAATGCGCTCCGCCCAATGAAAAGCCCGCCTTCCGGCGGGCTTTTTTGTTGCGGCTGACACCTCTACTGCAGGCTGGGGGGGCTCAGGCGACGGCCTGGAGGACGTACTTGCCCTGGACAGTCAGGCGCGGGGACTTCACACCCGGCTCCAACTCTTCCCATTCGATCAGTTTGCTTTCGAGCAACGATTCGAGGTCCGGGCGATTGAGCTCCACTTGCTCCGGAGCGTCCTTCACCAGCATCAGGGTGGCAAATTCATGATGACTCAGCATCTTCGTCTCCCGGTTTGCGGTTCCACTAGGGGTCCCTCGTCAGGGACTTTAAGGATAGGTCACGAATATGGCACTTGCGCGACAAAATTCGCACTTTCGTTGCTGCTATGCAGCAAGCGTTGCCATGGACTTTTCCACCGCCAGAGTAGCCTTTGGCGATGACGAGAGTGTGTCAATCCCCAGGCAGGGGCAAGTGTCGAGTGGTGTGTGAAACATAGGCATATGCTGCAATGCAGCACGGTCGATATTTGAGGCAATCATGGGGTTGCCCTGCTGATTTGCGGTTTGCTCGCACGCAAGGAACGGTAGAATGGCCCAATTTGCCAGCAATTCGCGCACACTCACCTGACATGCCGCAAAAGAAAACGCCGTACTTCGAGTTACGCAGTGGAGCCGTCGATACCCTGCATTTCGTTGTCAAGACGCCGCAATTGGACACCCTGCGCTCGGAACTGGCGCAACGTTTCGAGGCGACCCCGGAGTTTTTTGCGGGCGACACGGTCGCCATCGACGTTCGGCGTCTGGCCGGCGACGAGCGCGTTGCCGTGCCCGCGTTGGCCGAAATGCTGGCCGAATTCCGCATGAAACCCATCGGCGTGGTCGCCAATGCGGAACAGGCCGAGTGGGCAGTCGTCGACGGTCTTCCGCGACTGGACAGCCACGAGCGCCGAGTGCCGCGTGCGGCACGCGAGAGCGCGAGCGAGGCTGAGGCCGAAGCGAGTGTCGCCGAGGCGGCCGCGCCTGCCGCGCCGGCGCCGTCCGAGGCGTCGGCGATTCCTTCGACCATCATCGACCGTCCGCTTCGCTCGGGTCAGCAGATCTACGCAAAGGGCGATCTGATCATCCTCGATCTCGTGAGTTATGGGGCCGAGGTGATCGCGGAAGGTAATATTCACATTTACGCGCCGCTGCGGGGGCGGGCACTGGCAGGTGTGAAGGGCAAGCTCGATGCTCGCATCTTCTGCACCTGTCTGGAACCCGAGCTGATTTCCATCGCCGGCATATACCGGACTGGCGAATATGCGCTGCCGCCCGAAGTTCAGGGGCGGTCGGTGCAGGTGCGGCTGGTAGACGACAAACTGATTTTCGAGCCCCTCGGGCTCAAATGATTCGTAGCTAATTTCATCCTCAAGTTTGGGAAGGCATCGACAGATGGCAAAAGTGATTGTGGTGACCTCTGGCAAGGGTGGCGTCGGCAAGACGACGACCAGTGCCAGCTTTTCCGCCGGCCTCGCCTTGCAGGGGCACAAGACGGCAGTCATCGATTTCGACGTGGGTCTGCGCAATCTCGACCTCATCATGGGGTGCGAGCGCCGCGTGGTGTATGACCTCATCAACGTGATTCAGGGCGAGGCGAACCTCAACCAGGCGCTTATCAAGGACAAGTCCTGCGAGAACCTCTTCATCCTGCCCGCCTCGCAGACGCGCGACAAGGAAGCGCTCACGCAAGCCGGCGTCGAGAAGGTCATCAAGGACCTGAGCGACATGGGCTTCGAGTACATCGTGTGCGATTCGCCGGCCGGTATCGAATCGGGCGCGCTGCTCGCCATGCATTTCGCGGACGAAGCCCTCGTGGTGACGAACCCGGAAGTGTCGTCGGTGCGCGACTCGGATCGCATTCTGGGCATTCTTTCGTCGAAGACGAAGCGCGCCATCGAAGGCAGCGAGCCGATCAAGGAACACCTGCTCATCACGCGTTACAACCCCAAGCGTGTCAACGACGGTCAGATGCTGTCGCTCGAGGACATTCAGGAAATCCTGCGGATCAAACTGATCGGCGTGATTCCCGAGTCGGAATCGGTCCTGCATGCCTCCAACCAGGGCACGCCGGCGATTCATCTGGACGGCACCGACGTGGCCGACGCCTACCGTGACGTGGTGAGCCGATTCAAGGGCGAGGACAAGCCCATGCGCTTTACCGACTATCAAAAGCCGGGGTTGTTGCAGCGCATCTTCGGCTCGAAGTAAGGAGCGCCCATGTCCTTCCTGTCTTTCCTCCTGGGGGAGAAGAAAAAGACCGCCGCCGTGGCGAAAGAGCGCCTGCAGATCATTCTGGCGCACGAACGCGCGGGCTCGTCGCCGCCGGCGGATTATCTGCCGGCCTTGCAGCGCGAGCTGGTTGCCGTCATCTCCAAATACGTCAAAATCGGACAAGACGACATCAAGGTCAGTGTCGAGCACCAGGACAACCTGGAAGTGCTCGAAGTGAAGATCGAACTACCGCAAACCTGAGCGTGCGCCGCCGACCGGCGCGCATTCTCCGGTCACGAATGTCCTGTCAGGCAAAAGCCCGCCACCCGCTGGTACGGATGGCGGGCTTTCGTCTTGCCCGCGCCGTGCGCGCGGCGCCGATGGCACGAGATTGCGCCGGATCGTGCCCCGTGCACGGCCACGGATCAGAACTTGTAGTCCGGGTTCCTGGGATCGAACGTGGCGTCTGTCCACTGCATTTTGCGCACCTTCTCGAAGCGCATCTCCTCGATCTTCTGTCCCGAGGCATCCCACGCCTCGATGCCGCGCGGCAACCCCGTCTTCAGATCGATCAGCACGCGTGACTTCCTGGCGTAGTGCTGCGGCGGCCCGGACGGCGCTTCCCATTCCAGTGCCGCCACGCGCACGCCATTCAGTTCGGATGCCGAAATTCTTGCGGGCTTGTCGGAGAGGCCTTCGGCACGGAAGCTTCGTCCGTCGTGCGCGATCCGTTCGGCGATGAATGCGAAGCCGAGATCGCGCACGGTGTGGTTCGATTGCGAGCGGGCGAGGGGGCCATCGATGCTGCTCCAGATCGACGTGAAGCCGAGAATGCCGCCGAGGTGGCCGTACATTTCCTTCGGGTTCTTCGTCTCGTCGTAGATGATCTCCTGCCCCGCATGCGCGCCGCCGGGCAGCCACTTCGCGTAGATCTGCAAGGGCTTCTCGCGAATCTTCACGAACATGCGATCGGGCGTAGTCTGCCACTGGTCGTTGATGCGCTCGTGGCGCGTGAGCTCGTACTGGTATTCCGGCAGTGCGGCGGATTCCGCCTTGAGTACGCGAACGAGCGCGTCGGCCTGCAGCGCCTGCAGGCGGGCGACGATCGCCTCGTCGCGCATTTTGGCCAACTCGCCGCTCTTGATCGCTTGCGTGAGCCACTGGGCCTGTGCGGCGACGGGCATCGCCGCGAGCCTCGACGCTTCGGCGTCAGGTGTGCCGGTGTCCGGGGCGACGGCGCTCGACGGCGTGGCTTCGGGCTGCGGCTGCGCTTGCGCGCGCACATCGGCGACGTGCAGCGCGGCCAGGAGCAGCGGCAGCGAGATCGCCAGCCGAATCGTTCGCGGCGTGCGGCGAGCGGCCCGGCTGGCGCGCTGAGCCGGCACGTCGGGCATGGCGGGCATGGCGGGCACGTCGGGCATGGCGCGCATGAGGGTTCGATGGATCATGTCATTTGTCTCCCTGGTTCGCGGGTGTCGGCGCGTGCGAGTCGCGCCCGTCGCTCGGTGCGGTCGTGGCGTGCGCAGCGCGCGAGTGACTTTCGTCATGCGTGCCGCGCAGTTCGCGCCGCAGAATCTTTCCCACGGTCGTCTTGGGCAGTTCGCCCTGGCGGAATTCGACGATGCGCGGCACCTTGTAGGCGGTCAGGTGTGCGCGGCAGTGCGCGAGGATCGCATCGGCATCGAGCTGCGGATCGCGAGCCACGACCACGAGTTTCACGCGCTCTCCCGCGATCGGGTCGGGCACGCCCACGACTGCCGCCTCGCGCACCCCGGGGTGGAGCATGACGACGTCTTCGATCTCGTTCGGATAGACGTTGAAGCCCGACACGAGGATCATGTCCTTCTTGCGATCGATGAGCCGCACATAGCCGCGCTCGTCCATCACGCCGATGTCGCCGGTCATCAGCCAGCCGTCGGCATCGATGGTGCTGGCGGTCTCCTCGGGGCGCTGCCAGTAGCCGCGCATGACCTGCGGGCCGCGCACGCACAGCTCGCCCGGCTCGCCGAGATCGGCCCACGTGCCGTCTTCGCGCCGAAACCTGACTTCGGTCGACGGCGCTGGCAGTCCGATGGAGCCGGTGAATTCGAACGTGTCCATATGGGCGAGATCGACCGGGTTCATCGTGACGATCGGCGAGCATTCGGTCAGCCCGTAGCCCTCGATGATCGGCTTGCCGGTCACCTCACGCCAGCGCTCGGCAATGGCGCGCTGCGTGGCCATGCCGCCCGCGAGCGAGAGCTTGAGCTTCGAGAAGTCGCGCGCGCAGAAGTCGGCGTTCTCGAGCAAGCCGTTGAAGAGCGTGTTCACGCCGGTCACGCCGGTGAAGGTCTCGTTGCGAATGATGTACACGACCTTCTTCACGTCGCGTGGATTCGCGATGAGGATGTTGCGCCCGCCCAGGCTCATGAAGATGAGGCAGTTCACCGTGAGCGAGAGGATGTGATACATCGGCAACAGCGAAAGGTTCACCTCGATGTCGCCGTTGAGCTGATCGGCAGCCCACGCTTCGGTTTGCAACAGGTTGGCGAGCACATTGCCATGGGTGAGCATTGCCCCCTTGGCCACGCCGGTCGTTCCGCCCGTGTACTGGAGGAATGCGAGATCGTCGCGCATGAGCGGCACGGGCATCGGCGCATGTTTCGCGCCCTGCGCGAGCGCACGACGCAGCGGGATCGCCTGCGGCAGATCGTAGGGGGGGACCTGCCTGCCGATGTGTCGCATGAGGAAGTTGACGGCGCGTCCCTTCAGATTGGCGCCGGGGGCGAGCAGATCGCCGATCTGTGTCACGAGGACCTGCTGCACGTCGGTGCCGGCAATCGCGTCCTGAGCGGTCTTCGCGAAGTTCTCGAACACGACGAGGGTGCGCGCGCCGCTGTCGACCAGTTGATGCTTCAGTTCGCGAACCGTGTACAACGGATTGACGTTGACGACGACCCCGCCCGCGATGAGCGTGCCGAAAAGGCAGATGGGGTATTGAAAGCAGTTCGGCATCATCAAGGCGACGCGCTCGCCTTTTCGCACGCCCTGCGATTGCAGCCACGCCGCGAACGCATGGGCCTGACGCGCCACTTCCGCGTATGTCATTTCGCTGCCGAGGCTCACGAACGCGACGCGTTCGCGGTACTTGTCGATCCACTCGTCGAACGCCTGCACGAGCGACGTGTAACGTGTCACGTCGATATCGGCGGGCACGCCGGGTGGGTAGGCACGCAACCAGACGCGCGCCTGTGCTACGGCTTGATCCATCATCGTCTCCCTGTATCGTTCACCGACCCGGCGGCGCGGCGCGGCTGCTCTGACGGCAACTCGACGTTCGCGCCCGGTCCGGCGATACCTATTGCCCCTTCATTGGCGTTACCTCATTCGCGCTCCAGCATGGCAACGACGCCTTGACCACCGGCGGCGCAAATCGAGATCAGGCCGCGTCCGCCGCCGCGCTCGGCGAGCCGTTTGGCGAGCGTGGCAAGAATTCGCCCGCCGGTGGCGGCGAATGGGTGACCGCAGGCCAGCGAACTGCCGTTCACGTTCAAACGACGGCGATCGATGCTGCCCAGCGGCGCCGCAAGCCCCAACCGGTCGCGGCAGTACTGCGGGTCCTCCCATGCCTTGAGCGTGCACAGCACCTGAGCCGCGAACGCTTCGTGGATTTCATAGAAGTCGAAGTCCTGCAACGTGAGACCGGCCTGCGCGAGCATGCGCGGCACGGCATAGGCGGGCGCCATGAGCAGGCCCTCACGCTTCGCGTCGTCGGGATTGAAGTAGTCCACGGCGGCCGTCCGCGAGTAGGTCAGATAGGCGAGTACCGGATGGTTGTGCGCGCGCGCCCAGTCCTCGCTCGCGAGTAGCACGCAGGATGCGCCGTCGGTCAGTGGCGTGGAATTCCCCGCGGTGAGGGTGCCGGCGGCGCTGCGGTCGAACACCGGTTTGAGGCCGGCCAGTGTCTCGAGCGAGACGTCGGGCCGCAGGTTGTTGTCGCGCTGCAAGCCGCGAAACGGCGTCATGAGGTCAAGGAAGAAGCCGCGCTCGTACGCCGCGGCCAAATGTCGATGGCTCGCGAGCGCGAGTTCGTCCTGCGCCGCGCGATCGATTTGCCACTGTTTTGCCATCAACTCGCAATGCTCGCCCATCGACAGGCCGGTGCGCGGCTCGCCGTTGCGCGGCAGCGCCGGGCGGAACAGCATGCCCGGGCGCACCTTGGACAGCGCGCCGAGCTTGCCGCCCGTGCTGCGTTGGCGATTGGCCTCGAGCAGGATCTTGCGCAGGTGCTCATTCACGCCGATCGGGGCGTCCGACGCGGTGTCCACGCCGCCCGCGATAGCGACGTCGATCTGGCCCAGCGCGATCTTGTTGCCGGTGAGGATGGCCGTCTCCAGGCCGGTGCCGCAGGCCTGCTGGACATCGTAAGCGGGGGTTTGCGGCGCCAGCGTCGTGGACAGCACCGATTCGCGCGTGAGGTTGAAGTCGCGCGCATGCTTGAGGACGGCGCCCGCGGCCACTTCCCCGAGGCACTCCCCATGCAGGTCGAAGCGGTCGACGAGGCCTTGCAACGCGGCCGTGAGCATGTCTTGATTCGACGCGGTGGCGTAGGCGGTGTTCGAGCGCGCGAACGGAATGCGGTTGCCGCCGAGAATCGCCACGCGCCGTAAGGCAGGCGCCGGTGCGGTCGGTTTGAATGCGCTCATGACTGGGGTTCCGTGTCGAAAGAAGAGGAAAAGGGCGCCGGCGCTTGCCAGCGTCCGCGCAGATGGGGGACGGTGCCCGCCGCATCGCGCAACTCGAAGACATCGCCCCGCGGCGCGCGCCAGAAAGTGACTTCGCCCGGCAGCAGCACGGGGGTCTTGAACTCGACGAGAAGATCGAGATCGTCGGCATGGGCAGGTACGACCTCGGCGAGCGCGCGAGCAAAACTCCACATGCCGTGGATGATTGGGCGTTGAAAGCCGAAAAGCCTTGCCGTGACGGGCCAGAGATGGATCGGGTTGTAGTCGCCCGACAGGCGCGCATACCGGCGGCCGAGGTCGGCCGGCACTTGCCATGTGCGCAATGCTTCCATGGGTATGCCGGCGGCCAGTTCGGCCCGGTAGGGCGTGCCGAGCGCATCGCGCACCCCGGTGCGCAGGTACAGGCTCTCGCCGGTCCACACCACCACGCCGTCGCGGCGCGCCGTGGTGACGACGGTGAAAACCTGTCCCTTGTCGTGAGCATGCAGCGCGCCGCTTCGCACGTCGAGATCGATCCTCTCACCCGGCGCGACTGTGGCGCTCGAGCGGATCCGGTTGGCCAGGTGCACCATGCCGAGCATGGCGAACGGAAACGCACGATCCGTCATCAACAGCATGTGCAGCGGGAAAGCCAGCAGATGCGGCCACGTTGGCGGTACTGCGTTCGCGTCGCGAAATCCGCACAGCTGTGCGTAACGGGCGATGGCCGCCGCATCGAGCGCGACATTGCGCCTCGCGAACGCCAGCGTCGGGAGCGCGCGCGCCTCGGCCGGCTTGCGCGAGGTCAGCAGCGCGCGCAGGTAGAGATGCAGCGGCGAGGGCAGGTGCGTGACGTCCACGGCGGGCAACGCGTCATGCACGTCGTCGCAGGGGCGGGGGCGGTCGTTGGGCATCGCGTTGTACTCCACGAGGATGACTCAGGCGCCGAGCAGGCTCTGCCCGCACACACGCACGATCTGTCCGGTCAGGGCGCCCGAGGCCGGGTGCGCCAGCCACGCGATCGCTTCGGCCACGTCGACGGGCTGGCCGCCCTGGCCGAGCGAGTTCATGCGGCGTCCGGCTTCGCGAATGGCGAAGGGCACCGCCGCGGTCATCTGCGTCTCGATGAAGCCCGGCGCCACGGCGTTGATGCTGATCCGGCGCTCGGCCAGGCGCGGCGCCCACGCCTGCACCATGCCAATGACCGCGGCCTTCGAGGCGGCGTAGTTGGTCTGCCCGCGATTGCCTGCGATCCCGCTGATCGACGCCACGCCCACGATGCGGCTGGCCGCGCGTAAAACGCCCGCGTCGAGCAACGCGGCATTGAGTCGTTGCGGCGCGCCGACGTTGATGTCGAGCACGCTTTGCCATTGCGCCTCGCTCATGCGCACGAGGGTCTTGTCGCGAGTGATGCCGGCGTTGTGCACCAGCATGTCGAGTCCGTTCGGCGCGTGCACGGCCAGATGCGCGATCAACGTGGCACCCGCCTCGGGCGCGGCGATGTCGCAGGTGAGGGCGCTGCCGTTCAGGCGCGCGGCGACCGTCTCCAGCGCGCTTTGCGCGGACGCGATATCAACGCAGACGACGTGGGCACCATCGCGTGCGAGTACGGTGGCAATGGCTTCGCCGATGCCGCGTGCCGCGCCGGTGACGACGGCGACCTGACCGGCCAGTGGGCGTTGGTCGCGCATCGGCGGTGTATCGAACACGGGGGCTTGCAGTGTCACCGCCTGGCCGCTGACATAGGCGGCCCGCGGCGACAGAAAGAAACGCAGCGTGGAGTGAAGCGCCTCGCGCGCCTGCGGCGCAACGTACAGTAGTTGCGCCGTCGCGCCGCGTTTGACTTCCTTGGCCAGCGAACGCACGAACCCTTCGAGCGCGCGTTGCGCAACGCTGGCCCGCGGTGTCGGCGCGAGCCCCGGCGGCAAGCCGAGCACGAGCACGCGCGCGCATCGGTCGAGCGTGGCGACTGTGTCGTGGAAGAAGTCATACAGCGCGCTCAGTGCGTCGGTGTCTTCGATGGCGCTCGCGTCGAACAGCAGTGCTTTCGGTCGCACGCCTTCGTCCGGATTGAAACGTCCGCTCATCGTGCCGGCCTTGTTGGCGTACGAAATCCAATCCAGGCGCTGCGTATGCGCAAGACTCGGTACCCCGAGCCAATGCAGCTCGCGAGCCAGTCCGGGCAACAGTGGTGCGTCGCCGGCACCGCCTACGACGGCCAGTGGCGCGGGCACGGCGCGGGCCTCGGCGCCATGCTGGCCATCGACGCGATCATCGCGATCATCGCGATCATCGCCGTATGGTGGCATGCGCTCCAGCGGTACGGGACGCGGCAGGCCCAGCGCATTGGCCAGGCGGCTGCCGACGGGGGAGTTGGCGAAAGCCAGATATCGGTCGGACGTCGTCACGGCGCGTTCACCCTCGAGATCGCGAAAAGAAAGGCATCGATGTCGGCGCTCGCCGCAATCACGAGATGAGCGCGGTGTCGGCCGGTTCCTGCCGTTGCGCACGCTGCATGTCGACGACGCGGCCGAAGTCGGCCGGGAAATCGTCGACGGCGACTGCACGTGCGGCGTAATCGGCGTATTGACCCAGCAACTGCTGCTCGTCGTCGCTCACCAGTTGCAGCCGCGCGGCATGCGCCACCCATTGCGTGAATTCCGGCAGGCTTTGCGGCATCGTCGGCAGACGGCCTTCCTTGACGGCGATGCGCAGGCGTTGTTCGATGGCCGCCACTTGCGGTGACATCTGGAAGACGATTTCGCCGTAGGCCAGTTCGTCGATTTCCGGGCGCGGGGAGTAGCTGCCCGCGATCAGGCGTTCGCGGGTGTCGCCCGGCGTCTGCATCAGGTCGGCCACGCGCGCGGCAAGCGCATCGGACGGCTTCGCGTAAGGCAGGCCGAGCGGCGCGAGCTTCCAGCGCATCCACCAGGCGACCGGGCGCGACGGATAGTTGGCGAGCACGCCTTCGAACGCCTCACGCGCTTGCCACAGCGCGTCCTGCGCGGCCCAGTGCACGAGCGGCAAGTCGGCTTGTGGGCGTCCCTCGTCCTCATATCGCTTGAGCGTTGCCGTGAGCACGAACAACTGCGACAGGATGTCGCCCAACCGGCCGGTAATGCTCTCGCGGCGTTTGAGCGAGCCGCCGAGCACGGCCATCGAGACGTCGGCCGCAATCGCGAGCAGTGTCGAGAGGCGGTTTGCCGCGCGGTAGTACGCATGCAGCTCGGGCGCCGCGTTGGATGGCACGGCCGAGAATCTCGCGTGCGTGACGCCTTGCAGTGCGCCGCGCACGATATTGCTCGCCACGAAGCTCAGGTGGCCGAAGAGGGCGTCGTCGAAGGCGCGCACGGCAGCGTCGTGATCGGTCGTCTGCGCGGCGGCGAGTTCCTTGAGGACGTAGGGATGGCAGCGGATGGCACCCTGGCCGAAGATCATCAGGCAGCGCGTCATGATGTTCGCGCCCTCGACGGTGATCGAGACCGGTACCTGCTGGTAGGCGCGCGCGAGGAAATTGTTGGGCCCCATGCAAATGCCCTTGCCCGCGACGACGTCCATGCCGTCGTTCACGACCTTGCGTGCGCGCTCCGTGACGTGGTACTTCGCGATGGCAGAGATTACCGAGGGCTTCTCGCCGAGATCGACGGCCAGTGCGGCCATGCGGCGCGCGGCATCCATCGCGTAGAGATTGCCCGCCATGCGCGCGAGCGCTTCCTGCACGCCCTCGAACTTGCCGATGGGCGTGCGGAACTGCCGGCGTACGGCGGCGTACGCGCCCGTGGCGCGCACGGCGATCTTCGAATAGCCGACGTTCGACGACGGCAGTGAGATCGCGCGGCCCGCGGCCAGACATTCCATCAGCATGCGCCATCCCTTGCCGACCTGTGCCTGACCCCCGATGACCCAGTCGAGCGGAATGAAGACGTCCTTGCCCGAGTTGGGGCCGTTCTGGAACACGGCGTTGAGCGGCCAGTGGCGCCGACCGATGACCACGCCCGGATGGGTCGTCGGAATGAGCGCGCAGGTGATGCCCGGCTCGTCGTCGCTGCCCAGCAGATGGTCGGGATCGAGCGCGCGGAAGGCCAGGCCCAATACGGTCGCGATGGGGCCGAGCGTGATGTAGCGCTTGCTCCACGTCACGCGAAAACCCAGCGTCTCGCGGCCCTCGTGCACGCCCCGACAGACGATGCCGACGTCGGGAATGGCGGCGGCGTCGGAGCCGGCGTAGGGGCTGGTCAGCGCGAAGCAGGGAATTTCCTGTCCCCTCGCCAGACGGGGCAGGTAATAGTGCTTCTGCTCCTCGGTGCCGTAGTGGAGCAGCAGCTCCGCCGGACCCAGGGAGTTCGGCACCATCACCGAGACCGCGGCCGCGGAACAGCGCGACGCGAGTTTCATCACCACCTGGGAATGTGCGTAGGCGGAGAATTCGAGGCCGCCGTAACGTTTGGGAATGATCATGCCGAGAAAGCCCGCGTCCTTGGCGTACTGCCACGCCCTGGGCGGCAGGTCTTGCCAGACCTGCGTGCTTTCCCAGTCGTTCGAGAGGTCGCAAAGATGCTCGACCTCGTTGTCCATGAACGCCTGCTCTTCAGCGCTCAGCTTCGGGGCCGGTAACGCCATGAACTTGCGCCAGTCGGGGCGGCCCGAGAAGAGGTCGGCGTCCCACCAGACAGTGCCGGCTTCGATGGCGTCTTTTTCCGTCTCGGACATTTCCGGCATGATCGTGCGGAACTTGGCGAGCGCCGGCGCGGTGATCCATGCCCGACGCAGCGGATCGATGCTCAGCACGAGCGGGGGCAGCACGAAGGCGACGGCGAGCACTGCGGTCGCGACCGTCCCGATCAATCCCGTCGCAACGCCCGCGCCGAGCCACAGCGCCATGGCAACGAGCCATTGCCATGCGCGAGCCCGATACAGGAGCAGCGCGCACACGCCCACCACAAACGCGAGAATCCAGACAGCCATGATGTTTTCCTCCCTTTGGGTTCAGTCCCGACGCCCGCTACCGTACGTGTCGGCGCTCGAGCCGATCGCCGTTGCCGGTTAGCGGGTGGCAAGCGGGTGGCAAGCCGGCGGCAAGCGGGCGGGACTGTCTTCCTCGCGCCGTCTGTCGGCGAGTCTGGTCAGGGGGGCGGTGTTGCGTTGCCCCGTCCCCCGACTGGCACGACGACGGCGTTCTTGTTTGATGACCCAGCGGCATGTTGGTGCGCCGGGAATTGGCACGTCCGAGTGTTGCTTCGACCGGAGAGCGGCAGGACGCGCTTTCGGTCGGACCCCCTTCGGCGCGGGCCTCGGGGTGCGTCGATTTTTTCAGGCGCTCGCCAGCGAGCGGCCGTGGCCGCCCGGCATCGCCGCGGATGCGTCGGGCGGGGCGTTGCCGTCACCGGAGGCGGCGCCGTGATCCGCTCCAGGGGCGGCGCCCGCTTCGCGCGGCGGCGTGACGTCGGCGTCCCTGGCCAGTGCGAACACGGCGGCGAAACTGGCGAGCTGCGCTTCGCCCGGCATCGGCGCCTTGAGCGCGGCGACCATCAGCGCGGTCAGGCGGGCGACGACCTGCAGGTCGCCCATGGGCTGGCCCTGCGCGAAGGTATCGATCAGACGCGACGTGTCGCTGCTGGCGAGTACGCCCGACAGGGCCTGCAATGCGAAGTGAAGGCGCCAGCCCAGTTCCTGACGCGGAAGCTCCGGCAGCGCCCGGGCGAATGCTTCGAAGAACCGTTCGAACACCGGTGCGTAATGCTGCTGCAGATACTCGCGGATGAAGGGCGACGGATCCGCGTAGACCCGGCCGAGCAGGCGCAGGAACGCAGGGCCGCCGATCTCGCGATGGTGCGAGATGGCGAGCGCCGGGATGAACATCGCCCCAAGCACATGCTCGCAGGTGAGCTGCCCGTTGGGCCATTCGGCCTCGGCCCGGGTGAGCAATGCCAGCCGTTCGTCGTTCAGGCGGTCGAGACGTCGCGCCAGCATCGCCTGGAGCAAGGTTTCCTTGCTGCCGAAGTGATAGTTGACGGCCGCCAGGTTGACCTCCGCGCGCGATGTGATCTGGCGCAGCGACATGGCTTCGTAACCGTACTCGATGAACAGGTCTTCCGCGGCGTCGAGTATCCGCAATTTCGTGTCGCCGGCTTGTCGGCCGGCTGCAAGGCGTGGGCTCACGGCGATTTCTCCTCGGCGACGCGGCGCGATGCCGCATCCATCCAGTCTCAATGAACCGATGTTTCATTCAAACGTTCGATTGAATCCTAGGCGGTTCGCACGTCCTCCCCAAGACCTTTTTCTGGGTGAGACCCTCTAATATGCAATTCCGGTCCGTCGAGGCGCCGTTGGCGGGTCGGGTGCGCGACGCAGTCATCACGCCGCGCGATGGCCTCATTTCGCGGATTTCCGGCCGGAAAGTCTGGAGGCGGGGCAATAGTTTGCTAAAATGTTCCGCTTTGTGTGCAAAACCGTTTTGGCGCGACCCCGATTCTCTCGGGGGCGGAGGGAAGCCGGCGTCGCATCGTCGGTACCGGCCCAAGGTTGATTAACTGACAGGGTCCGCTTGCGGCCATCCCTCGCCGTAACACAGAACGACCCTCTGGAAGGACGAATATCCTCATGACTATCGCTGTTGAAAACCTCGGCAAGCTCGAGCGTCGCTTTACCATCGCCCTGCTCAAGCAGGACGTCGAAAAAGAAGTTGCTACGCGCATCCAGAAGCTGTCGAAGACGGTTCGTATGCCGGGCTTCCGCCCCGGCAAGGTGCCCCTGAAGATGGTCACCCAGCAGTATGGTGGTCAGGTCGAAGCCGAAGTCGTGAGCGACAAGGTCGGCCAGCAATTCTTCGAAATCACGAAGGAGCAGGATCTGCGCGTGGCGGGTCAGCCGCGCTTTGCGCCGAAGGCCGACGCGGCCGAGACCGAATACGCGTTCGACGCGACGTTCGAGGTCTACCCGGAAGTCAAGATCGGTGATCTGGCCAACGCCGAAGTCACGCGCACCACGACCGACGTCTCGGAAGCCGAGATCGATCGCACCATTGATATCCTGCGCAAGCAGCGCGTGCACTACCACGTGCGCGGCGAAGCCGGCGAGCACGGCGACGGCGGCTCGGTCGAGGCCAAGGACGGCGACCGCGTGACGGTCGATTTCGTCGGCAAGATCGATGGCGAGGCATTCGCCGGCGGCAGCGCTGAAGACTTCGTGTTCGTGCTCGGCGAAGGCCGTATGCTGCCCGAATTCGAAAAGGCGACGCTGGGCCTGAAGGTTGGCGAGTCGAAGGAGTTCGAACTCAAGTTCCCGGACGAGTACCACGGCAAGGAAGTGGCCGGCAAGACCGCCACGTTCACCGTGACGCTCAAGAAGGTGGAGTGGGCTCACCTGCCGGAAGTCAACGCCGAGTTCGCCAAGTCGCTCGGTATCGCCGACGGCAGCCTCGAGAAGATGCGCGCCGACATCAAGGAAAACCTGTCGCGTGAAGTCAAGCGTCGCACGCAGGCGTTGCTCAAGGATCAGGTGATGAACGCCCTGATCTCGGTGGCCGAGCTCGAGGTGCCGAACGCCCTGGTCGAACAGGACCAGGAGCGTCTGGTCGCGATGGCGCGTCAGGACCTCGCGCAGCGCGGTGTGCCCAACGCCGGCAACGTGCCGATCCCCGCGGAAATGTTCAAGGAGCAAGCCGAGCGTCGCGTCAAGCTGGGCCTGATCCTGGCCGAGCTCGTCAAGCAAAACGACCTGCAGGCCAAGCCGGAACAGATCAAGGCGGAAGTCGAGGAATTCGCGAAGAGCTACGAAGACCCGCAGGAAGTCGTCCGCTGGTACTATGGCGATCAGCAGCGCATGGCGGAAATGGAAGGTTTCGTCGTCGAGAACAACGTTGTCGAGTTCGTCCTGGGCAAGGCCAAGGTCACCGACAAGCAAGTTAGCTTCGAAGAGCTGGCTGGCAACACGCAAGCGTAATCGACCGCGTACGACCGACTGAACCGCCGCGGCCGCAAGGCCGTGGCGGTTCTTTTCCAAATGGCCCCCGGGCCTCCTCCCTGCGGCGCGCAAAACCATCTCGATAGAAGGGTCGAACCGATATGCTTACCCGTTCCGAATTGCTCGCCCAACTCGCCTCCCAACCCCAGAGCTCCGCCCTCGAGACGCAAGGCCTTGGCCTCGTGCCGATGGTCGTCGAGCAAAGCGGGCGCGGTGAGCGCGCTTACGATATCTATTCGCGACTCCTGAAGGAGCGCATCATTTTCCTGGTGGGCGAGGTCAACGACCAGAGTGCCAACCTCGTCGTCGCCCAGTTGCTGTTCCTCGAGAGCGAGAATCCGGACAAGGAAATCTCGATGTACATCAACTCGCCGGGCGGCTCCGTCTCGGCGGGCCTGGCCATCTACGACACGATGAAGTTCGTCAAGCCGCCGGTCTCGACCCTGTGCCTGGGCATGGCGGCCAGCATGGGCGCGTTTCTGCTTGCGGCCGGCGAGAAGGGCAAGCGCTTCGCGCTGCCGAACGCGCGCATCATGATTCACCAGCCGCTGGGTGGCGCGCGCGGTCAGGCGTCGGACATCGAAATCCACGCCCGCGAAATCCTGTTGCTCAAGGATCGCCTGAACCGCCTGCTTGCCGAGAATACCGGGCAGTCGCTCGAAGTCATCGCGCGCGACACCGACCGCGACAACTTCAAGTCGGCCGCCGACTCGGTCGAGTACGGGTTGATCGATCGCGTATTGGAAAAGCGTCCCTGATCGCGGCCCGACTCCGGGGCGATCGACGGTTGAAAGGCGTGACGCGGCATTCGGTATTTTCGTCTCGAAAATGCGGGTGTTCGCGTCAAGTCTTTGTCGTAAAAGGGAATTTGTCACTGTCGCGGGTGGGCCACACGCTCGCGCGGCATGGCGTTACAATGGAATTCACGTATGCCGCGTTTGCCGCCCCCGATGGGGGACGACCGGGGCGCAAATTGCTAGCAGGCTGACACAGATATGGTGGATAAAAAAAGCACTTCCAACGGCGAAAAGCTGCTCTACTGCTCGTTCTGCGGAAAGAGTCAGCACGAGGTCAAGAAGCTCATCGCGGGGCCGTCCGTGTTCATCTGCGACGAGTGTATTGATCTGTGCAACGAGATCATTCGTGACGAGGCCGCGGCAGCCGAGGACGAAAGCGGCAGCGGCGGCAAGTCCGATCTGCCCTCGCCGCAGGAGATCCGCGAGAGCCTCGATCAGTACGTGATCGGCCAGGACCGCGCCAAGAAGATTCTGGCGGTGGCGGTCTACAACCATTACAAGCGATTGAAGCACCTCGGCGACAAGCGCGACGAGGTGGAGCTGTCCAAGAGCAACATCCTGCTCATCGGGCCGACCGGCTCGGGCAAGACGCTGCTCGCACAGACGCTGGCGCGTTTGCTCAACGTGCCGTTCGTGATTGCCGACGCCACGACGCTGACCGAAGCCGGTTATGTGGGTGAGGACGTCGAAAACATCATTCAGAAGCTTCTGCAGAACTGCAATTACGAGATCGAGCAGGCGCAGAAGGGCATTGTTTATATTGACGAAATCGACAAGATCAGCCGCAAGTCGGACAATCCGTCGATTACGCGCGACGTGTCGGGCGAGGGGGTGCAGCAGGCGCTGCTCAAGCTCGTCGAGGGCACGATGGCTTCGGTGCCCCCGCAAGGCGGTCGCAAGCATCCGAATCAGGATTTCATCCAGGTCGACACGACGAACATTCTGTTCATCTGCGGCGGTGCCTTCGACGGTCTCGAGAAGATCATCATGAACCGCACGGAGAAGACGGGGATCGGCTTCGGTGCGACGGTCAAGACGGGCGAAGAGCGCGATGCCGGCGAATTGCTGCGCGACGTCGAACCGGAAGACCTGATCAAATTCGGTCTGATTCCGGAACTGATCGGCCGTCTGCCGGTGGTTGCCACGTTGGGTAAGCTTGACGAGGACGCCCTGGTGACGATTCTCATCGAGCCGAAGAATGCGCTGGTCAAGCAGTACCAGCGTCTGTTCATGATGGAGGGCGTGGAGCTGGAAATCCGCCCGGCGGCGCTGCATGCCGTGGCCCGCAAGGCCATCAAGCGCAAGACCGGGGCGCGGGGCCTGCGTTCGATCATCGAGCAGGCGCTGCTCGAAGTCATGTACGAGCTGCCGTCGCTCAAGGGCGTGACCAAGGTGATTCTGGACGAAAACGCCATCAGCGGCGACGGAAAGCCGCTTTTGATCTACCAGGAGCCGCCCAAGGTTGCCGGCTCCAATTGAACGGTCAACTCAATGCCACCGAAAGCCGTTCATGGAAACATGGGCGGCTTTTTTTCCTTCATACTAGTGCCACGGGCAATGAAACCCCGAGTGGTGCACCTTATCGGCGAAAGGGCCTCTCGCGGCCTCTTGTAATTCTCGCCGGCGGCCTCAATTAGCAGGAACACAACGGTATCGTTAAATATGGGGAACGAGATGTCAGGCACCCAAATCCTCCCGCCCGAAGCGATTCAACTGCCCCTGTTGCCTTTGCGCGACGTGGTCGTGTTTCCGCACATGGTGATTCCCCTTTTCGTGGGGCGTCCGAAATCGATCAAAGCGCTTGAAACCGCCATGGAAGGCGGCAAGCACATCATGCTGGTCGCCCAGAAGGCGGCCGCGAAGGATGAGCCCACGGCCAAGGATCTCTATGAGATCGGCTGCGTCGCGAATATCCTGCAAATGCTCAAACTGCCCGACGGCACCGTCAAGGTGCTGGTCGAGGGGATTCAACGCGCCCGCACGCTGAGTGTGGACGAAGAGGAAACCCAGTTCACGTCGGAAGTCATGCCGCTCGAGCCGGATGATGGCAATTCGCCGGAATCCGAGGCGCTGCGTCGTGCCATCGTCGCGCAGTTCGATCAGTACGTGAAGCTCAACAAGAAGATTCCGCCGGAGATCCTGACGTCGCTGTCGGGCATCGACGAAGCGGGTCGTCTGGCCGACACGATTGCGGCCCATCTGCCGCTCAAGCTCGAGCAGAAGCAGAAGATTCTGGAGATGTTCCCGGTCATCGAGCGACTCGAGCATCTGCTCGCGCAACTCGAGAGCGAGATCGACATTCTTCAGGTGGAAAAGCGTATCCGCGGCCGCGTGAAGCGCCAGATGGAGAAGAGCCAGCGCGAGTACTACCTGAACGAACAGGTCAAGGCGATCCAGAAGGAACTGGGCGAAGGCGAAGAAGGCGCCGATCTCGAGGAGCTCGAGAAGCGCATCAAGGCCGCGCATCTGCCGAAGGAAGCCAAGAAGAAGGCCGACGCCGAACTCAAGAAGCTCAAGCTGATGTCGCCGATGTCGGCCGAAGCGACGGTCGTGCGCAACTACATCGACACGCTGGTCGGTCTGCCGTGGCGCAAGAAGAGCAAGGTGAACAACGATCTGTCGAATGCCGAGAAGGTGCTCGACGAGGATCACTTCGGTCTCGAGAAGGTCAAGGAACGCATCCTCGAGTATCTCGCCGTGCAGCAACGCGTGGACAAGGTCAAGGCGCCGATCCTGTGCCTGGTCGGGCCTCCCGGCGTGGGCAAGACCTCGCTCGGCCAGTCGATCGCACGTGCCACGAATCGCAAGTTCGTGCGCATGGCATTGGGTGGTGTGCGTGACGAGGCTGAAATCCGCGGTCACCGTCGCACGTACATCGGATCGATGCCCGGCAAGATTCTGCAGAGCCTGTCGAAGGTTGCCGTGCGTAACCCGTTGTTCCTGCTCGACGAAGTGGACAAGATGGGCATGGACTTCCGTGGCGATCCGAGTTCGGCGCTGCTCGAAGTGCTCGATCCGGAACAGAACCACACGTTCTCGGATCACTACGTCGAAGTCGACTTCGATCTGTCGGATGTGATGTTCGTGGCCACCTCGAACTCGCTGAACATTCCGGCACCGTTGCTCGACCGTATGGAAGTGATTCGTCTGTCGGGTTACACGGAAGACGAGAAGGTCAACATCGCCCAGCGTTATCTTCTGCCGAAGCAGAAGAAGAACAATGGCCTGAAGGAAGGCGAGATCGATCTGACCGAAGCCGCCATCCGCGACATCATTCGTTACTACACGCGCGAAGCGGGCGTGCGCTCGCTCGAACGTGAGATCTCGAAGATCTGCCGCAAGGTCGTGAAGATGCTCTTGCTCAAGAAGGTCGAAGGCACCTCGATCAAGGTCGATGCGAGCAATCTCGACAACTTCCTGGGCGTGCGCAAGTTCGACTTCGGTCTGGCCATGAAGGAAAACCAGATCGGCCAGGTCACGGGTCTCGCGTGGACGGAAGTGGGCGGCGATCTGCTGACCATCGAAGCGGCGGTGATGCCGGGCAAGGGCAACATCATTCGCACGGGTTCGCTCGGCGATGTGATGAAGGAGTCGGTCGAGGCGGCGCGCTCGGTGGTGCGTTCGCGTGCACGGCGCCTTGGCGTGACCGACGAGCAGTTCGAGAAGCGGGATATCCACATTCACGTGCCGGAAGGTGCGACGCCGAAGGACGGCCCGTCTGCCGGTATCGCCATGACGACCGCGCTCGTGTCGGTGCTCACCGGTATTCCGGTGCGCGCGGATGTGGCGATGACCGGTGAGATCACGCTGCGCGGTGAAGTCCTGCCGATCGGTGGTCTCAAGGAGAAGCTGCTGGCAGCGCATCGCGGCGGCATCAAGCTCGTGTTGATTCCGGAAGAGAACGTGAAGGATCTCGCCGAGATTCCCGATACCGTCAAGAACGCGCTGGAAATCGTGCCGGTGCGCTGGATCGACAAGGTGCTCGAACTCGCGCTCGAACATGCGCCGGAACCGCTGCCGGAAGATGAAGCCAAGGCGGCGCCTGTCACGCCCACGGCGGATGCCAGCGGCAAGCAGGATGTCATCAAGCACTGACAGTCATTGATCATCGGGCAGCGTTGGCGGAGCGACAGGTTCAGCGAATGATCGCCTAATGGGAAAAGACGAAAAAAGCTCGGGGTTTTCCCCGGGCTTTTTTTATTCACGCAAAGTGCTCGAAAATAGCGACCGGAAAGTTCGGATTCAGGAGTACTTTCTATGCTGCCGGAACGGTGCAAAACGGCTTGACATCAGGGTTTCCGGCTTGTCTAATGGCAAAGCCAGCGGACCTCGCAGATCAATGTCAAGGCGCGCAAAGAGCGCCTCCGCGGCTCAATCGCCTACTATCCTTGCAAGGGGGTTACAGTGAACAAGACGGAACTGATCGAACATATCGCGGGTGAGGCCGACATTTCGAAAGCGGCCGCGGGTCGAGCACTTGACGCAATGGTGGGAGCAGTAAAGAAGGCGCTGAAGAAGGGTGATGACGTAACGATGGTGGGCTTCGGCACGTTCTACGTGGCCAAGCGCGCAGCGCGCGCAGGGCGCAATCCTCGCACCGGCGATGTGATCAAGATCAAGGCAGCGAAGGTTCCGAAATTTCGCCCTGGCAAAGATTTGAAAGATACGATAAACTAACGAGCTTTCCTGCTTCGGCAGGGGACAGCATCAAGAACAACACTTGAATCGGGAACGGGTGCTTAGCTCAGCTGGTAGAGCGGCGCCCTTACAAGGCGTAGGTCGGGGGTTCGAACCCCTCAGCACCCACCAGTTCCAGATCTTGGGGAGCGGTAGTTCAGTTGGTTAGAATACCGGCCTGTCACGCCGGGGGTCGCGGGTTCGAGCCCCGTCCGCTCCGCCAAATTGTGAAAAGGCGAACTTCGGTTCGCCTTTTTTGCCATATGACGTCCTAAGACGCTTCCAGACGACTTTTCCGATTTCGTATGTTCGACTTCATCCGCCGTCATCAACGACTGGTCCTCATCTTCCTGACGGTGCTGATCGTGCCGTCGTTCGTGGTGTTCGGCGTGCACGGCTGGCAGGAATACGCCTCGGATGCCGGCACGATTGCCAAGGTCGGCGATCAGACGGTGACACGCCAGGAGTACGACAGCGTGCTGCGCGCGCAGACCGAGCGCATGCAGCAAATGTTCGGCGGTGCGGTCGACGCAAGCCAGATCAATACGCCTGAAATGCGTAGCGCCGTGCTGGATAACCTGATCCAGCAGAAGTTGCTCACGCAGGAAACGCTCAAGAAGAACCTGTCGGTGCCTGATACGCAAGTGCGTGATGCGCTGCTCGCGATTCCGGCGATTGCGCAACTGCGCCGTGCGGATGGCTCGATCGATCAGGCCGCGTACGAGCAACTGCTGTCGGCGCAGAATCTGACGCCGCAACGTCTCGAGGCGCAGATCCGTTTCGAACTCGCGTCGAATCAACTGCCCACGAGTGTGCAGGCGAGCGCGATGCTGCCGAAGACGGTTCTCGACCGATTTGCACAATTGCGCGCCCAGCAGCGTGAAGTGTCTGCACTGAACTTCCCTGTGTCGGACTTCGCCAGCAAGATCACCCCGACGCAAGCGCAGATCCAGGCGTACTACGACGCCCACAAGGCCGCCTTCCAGACGCCTGAGTCCGCCGAGATCCAGTACGTGGTACTCGATCCGAAGGCAATGCCGGCGTCGGCGCAAGCGGCGCCGAGCGACGACGCGCTGCGCAAGATGTACAACGACAACCTGAAGCAGTACACCACGCAGGAAGAGCGTCGTGCATCGCACATTCTGATCGCATCGCCGGCAGACGCATCGCCGGCCGACCATGCAAAGGCGAAGGCGAAGGCCGACGCCTTGCTCGCGCAACTCCGCAAGAACCCCAACGACTTCGCCAAGCTGGCGAGCGAAAACTCGGAAGACCCGGGCTCGAAGGCCAAGGGTGGCGATCTGGGCTTCTTCACGCGCGATGCGATGGTCAAGCCGTTTGCCGATGCCGCTTTCGCCCTGAAGAGCGAAGGGGACATCAGCGATGTGGTGAAGAGCGATTTCGGCTATCACATCATCAAGCTCACCGGCATCAAGCCGGCGCAGACGAAGTCGTTCGACGATGTGAAATCGCAACTGGCCGAGCAGTATCGTCAACAGGAGTCGGCCAAGGCGTATGCCAAGCTCGCCGACCAGTTCACCAACGCGGTGTACGAGCAGCCTGACAGCCTGCAACCGGCCGCTGACAAGCTGAACCTGAAGGTGCAGACGGCGACCGTCACGCGCAAGCCGGATCCGTCGCAGGCACAGGGGCCGCTCGGCAACGAGAAACTGCTCAAGGCCGTGTTCGGCGACGAGTCGCTCAAGAACAAGCGCAATACCGAAGCCGTGGATGTGGGCCAGGGCGTGCTGGTCTCGGCGCACGTGGTCAGCTATCACCCCGCGGCCACGCCGCCGCTCGCGCAGATCGCCGCACAGGTCAGGGAAAAGACGATTGCCGACCTGGCCGAGCAGGAAGCAAAGAAGGCCGGTATCGCGAAGCTCGACGCGCTCAAGAAGGGTGGGGACGCGACGTTCGGGGCCGCGCAGACGGTATCGCGCGACAATCCGGGCAAGCTGGCACCGGCCGCGCTCACGGCCATCTTTGGCGCGGATACCTCGAAGCTGCCTGCCTACGTGGGCGTCGAGCTAGGCGATGGGCAAGGTTACGCCGTGTACCGCATCAGCAAAGTGACGCAGCCGGCCGCTCAGGATCCGCAGCGTCTTGCCGCGGAAGCACAACAGTTGAATCAACTGGCCGCACAGGCCGAGTGGAACGCCTGGTTGGGTGATCTGCGCGCGCGCTCGAAGGTCAAGGTGGTCAATGATGTCACCAAGGCGTCGAGCAACTGAGCGCCTGAGCGACAAGAAGACGACACAACGAAAAACGCGGCCGTGTGGCCGCGTTTTTTTACGTCTGGATCATGCGCCCGATTTCGGTGTGCGGGTGTCTGCCGCTTTTCCCGATGGCTTGCCTCCCGGTTTGAGCAGCGGTTTCACCGTCGGCCACACGTTCTGCAAGATCTGGGGATGGGCTTTGGCAAGCGGATGGATCTGATCCTGCTGGAACCAGTCGGGGTGCTCCACAACGCCGGCCAGCAGGAACGGCACGTAGCCCGTCTTCTCCTGTTTGGCGAGCGCGGAGAACATGTTGAAGAACTGTTCGCTGTAGTCGGGGCCGTAGTTCGGTGGAATGCGCATGCCGACGACGATCACACGGCTGCCTGCCTTGCGTGCAGCGGCAATCATCTCGCGCAGGTTCGTGCGTGTGAGATCGAGTGGAATGCCGCGCAAGGCGTCGTTGCCGCCCAGTTCCAGAATGGTGATGGCGGGGTGGTAGCGCGCCAGCAGGGGCGCGAGGCGGGCACGTCCGCCGCTCGTCGTGTCGCCGCTGATACTCGCATTGACGACGCTATAATCGAACCCGTTTTGCGTGATCGTCTGCTGCAGCAGATTCACCCAGCCGGCGCCGCGAGCGATGCCATATTCCGCCGAGAGGCTGTCGCCCACGACCAGGATCGTGGGCGCTCCCGAACTTGCGGCGTTCGCCGCGGTCCCTGAGAGCATGCACCAGCCAATCAAGGCTGAGGCGGCCAATTTCAAGAACTCTCTTCTTGCCATGTCGTTTTCCGAAAACGTAATTGAGGTGCGGGGCCTGGGGAAGCGGTTGCGCGATGCCACCGGTGAGCTGGTCATTTTGCAGGATATCGATTTCTCCGTCGCGAAAGGCCAGAGCGTTGCCATCGTCGGCGCCTCGGGATCCGGCAAGTCGACGCTGCTCGGGCTGATGGCGGGCCTCGACACGGCGACCGACGGCAGCATCACGCTATTGGGCAAATCGCTGGGAGAACTCGACGAAGAGGGGCGTGCGGCATTGCGGCGCGGTGCCGTGGGGTTCGTCTTTCAATCATTTCAGTTGATGCCGCATCTGACCGCCCTCGAGAACGTGATGCTGCCGCTCGAATTATTGGGTGAGACACGCGACGTGCGCGATCGTGCCGTAGACATGCTGGACCGGGTGGGGCTGGGGTCGCGCCTCACGCATTACCCGAAGCAGCTCTCCGGCGGCGAACAGCAACGTGTGGCGCTCGCACGTGCGTTCGTGACCGGGCCGGTCGTGCTGTTTGCCGACGAACCGACGGGAAGTCTCGACACGGCGACTGGCGAACGAGTCATCGACCTGATGTTCTCGCTCAACAAGGCGAGCGGGGCTACCCTGGTCTTGGTCACGCACGATCTGGCGATCGCACAGCGCTGCGATGCAACGGTGCAGCTCGCGGGCGGGCGGTTGGTCCGGCGCGAACCGACCTGATCCAGCGACGCCCGTCTCACACTCCGTCAGCGTTTTTCCTTTAGCGCTTCGCCCGCCAGTCGGATCAAGGAGGCGGTCGAGGCGTCATGGGCATCGGACCGGAGCGAATCCGGGTCGACGAGCTCCGGTTCGATGGCGCGGCACAACGTCTTGCCGAGCTCCACGCCCCATTGATCGAACGGATTGATGTTCCAGATGGCGGCCTGCACGAATACCTTGTGCTCATAGAGCGCGATCAGCGCGCCCAGTCGCTCCGGCGACAATTTGTCGATGACCAGCGTGTTGCTGGGACGATTGCCGTCAAAACGGCGTTGCGCGCCCAGCGGGCCACCTGCCTGTTCCGCCGTGGCCATCGAACCGCCCTGCAGCAATGCCTCGCTCTGCGCGAAGCAGTTGGCGAGCAGCTTGCGGTGGTGATCGAGCAGGCCGGGGGCGTCGTACTGCGGCTCCAGCACGGCGATGAAATCCACCGGCACCAGCGTGGTGCCCTGGTGGAGCATCTGGAAGTAGGCGTGCTGTCCGTTCGTCCCTGGCTCGCCCCAGATGATGGGCGCCGTTTGCCACGCCACGGGGGTGCCGTCGACCTGTACCGACTTGCCGTTGCTCTCCATGTCCAGTTGCTGGAGATAGGGGGGAAGCTTCTGCAGCGCGTCGGTATACGGCGCGATGGACAACGTCTGGGCGTCGAAGAAATTCCGGTACCAGACGCCGAGCAGGCCGAGCAGCACCGGCATGTTGGCTTCGAGCGGTGCGTGGCGGAAGTGCTCGTCCATGGCATGGGCCCCGGCGAGCAGCGCTTCGAAATTCCGTGCGCCGAGATACAGCATGATGATGAGCCCGATGGATGACCACAGCGAATAGCGGCCACCGACCCACTCGCCGAACTCGAAAACGTTCTCCTTGCGGATGCCGAATCGCACAGCCTCTTCTGCATTCGTCGACACGGCGACGAAATGCCTGCCGAGTTCGCTTTCCGGAATGCCGTGATCGACGAACCAGGCGCGAATCGTGCGCGCGTTGGTCATCGTCTCGAGCGTCGTGAACGTCTTCGAGCACACAACGACCAGTGTGCTTTCGGGGTCCAGGGAAGGAAGTGTGCGGGCGAGTTCCGTGGGATCGATGTTGGCGATGAAGTGTGCCGACAGATCGTGACGCCCGTAGACGGCGAGCGCATCGCAGACCATGCGGGGGCCGAGATCCGAGCCGCCGATGCCGACATTGATCAGATGCCGGATGCGCTTGCCGGTGGCACCCACCCACGCGCCGCTGCGCACACTGTCGCTGAACGCGCGCATCCGGGACAGCGTGTCGCTCACGCCGTGACTGACGTCGCCCGAGGCATCGTGAAACGCCATCGTGCGCGGCGCGCGCAGGGCGACGTGCAGGGCGGCACGATCTTCCGTGACGTTGACGTTTTCCCCCGCCCACATGGCATCCCGCTTGGCAGGCAGCCCGCATTCGCGCACCAGATGCGTGAGCAGCGTCAGCGTCTTGTCGGTAATTCGATTCTTCGAGTAGTCGAGATACAGCCCGGCCGCACGCAGTGAAAAGCGCTCGACACGTGTGTTGGCGCCCCTGCCGGCAAACCAGTCGCGCATGTGCTGCCCGGCGATTTCGTCGCGATGCTCGAGCAGGGTGCGCCAGGCGGGGAGTTGATCCAGACGAACGGATGACTTGTACGGCATGTGCGATAGGAACATTTCGATAAGGCGAAGTATAACGGGAGTCGCCGCGCATACGGCCCGAAATCGGGTGCGGGGCGGCGCGGATACAGGCTTTGCGCCGCCGGGGCCGCCTTATCGGGGGGCGGGCGGCGTCCCACGAGTGGGCTGAACGCTTCGCGTCGCACGCGCCGAGTCGTTCAGCCGCAGTCCCAGTTCGGTGCGGATGGCGGGCAAAAGTTCAGATGCCGTGAGACCTGCCGGCCCCTGTCCCGCGCTCACGCACCGCTCGGCGGCCCGCCCGTGAAGCCAGACGGCGCCCAGCGCGGCGGGTGTCGCCGGCATGCCCTGGGCAAGGAGAGCGCCGATGACGCCGGTGAGCACATCCCCCGTGCCGGCCGTGGCCAGTCCGGCATTGCCGGTCGTGTTGATCCAGGTGTCGTTGCCGTCGTCGATGACCGTGCCCGACCCCTTGAGCACGATGGTGGCGCCGAAATGCTGCGCCAGCGCGCGCGCGCACGCCAGCCGGTCGGACTGAATGCGCGCGACGTCGCAGCCTGCCAGGCGAGCGGCCTCGAGCGGATGCGGCGTCAACACGGTAGGGCCGGCACGGCGGCGCACTCGCTCGGCGAGCGAGGGCTCGATGGCGAGCAGATTGAGCGCATCGGCATCGATGACCAGCGGCGTATGCTCCAACGCCAGGGCCCGGGCAAGACAGGCGGTCGACGCCGCCGAGGTGCCGAGTCCCGGTCCGATCGCGACCGCCTGCATGGTGGCCAGATCCAGGCTTTCTGCCTGACGCAGCATCAGTTCGGGGTGAACGGGATCCCAGGACGGGCCGTTCTGGGCGACGAAACCGACGTAGACGCGCCCGGCACCCGACATCAGTCCGGCGCGCGCGCAGAGCAGTGGCGCCCCGACCATGCCCTCATGGCCGCCGAGTACCGCGAGCGATCCGTAACTCCCCTTGTGGGATGCATGACGGCGTTGCGCCAGATGTGGCTCGAATACTTCCGGCACGTTCGTGCGGATGCTGCTGGCCGTGAGCCCATCGTCGGCCCCGAGCGTGGCCACGAGCACGTCGCCGGACAGGTCGCGTCCGACACCCGTGAAAAGTCCAGGGCAGGCGCCGAGCATGGCAATCGTGACGTCCGCCCGGATGGCCGGACCGTCGGCGACACCGGTGGCGGCCATAAGTCCGCTCGGGATGTCGATCGCCAGCACCGGTGTGCCCTGCGCGTGGGCGTAACCGATGTTCTCGACGAGTGTGGCGGCCGCACCGTCGAGCGCGCGCGACAGGCCGATACCGAACAGGCCGTCCACGATCCATGCGTAGGCGGAAGGCTGCGGCCACGTCGTTGGCGCGGGGCGCACCGGCACGCCGGCGGCGATCGCCTCGTCATGCGCCCAGATGGCGTCGGGTGCGCCCGGGGGCGCAAGCTGCCAAACGTCGACAAGCACGCCGCGCCGCTGCAATTCGCGCGCCGCCACGTAGGCGTCGCCGCCGTTGTTGCCGGGCCCCGCGAGCAACAGGACCGGATGGCGGCCAGCCGTTGCCAGCGCGGGCAGATGGGCGTAAAGCCAGCTAGCGACGGCCGTCCCGGCGCGGGACATCAAGGTGTGCGGCGGCAGTCCGGCCGCGGCAGCTCTCTCGACATCGCGAAGGGCCGCGGGAACGTATAAGTCGCGGCAGGGGGCGCTGGGGTCGGAGGTGAAGGTGGCATCGGTGAGCGCCACCGACGTCTCGGGAACCGGGGCCGGGGGGCGACTCACGGGCCGAGACAGTGGACTCGCGCTGGCGGGCCCGGCAGGGAGGTTGGCGTGCAGAGGGTCGGACATGGCTGGCGAAGCTCCCGTAAGCCTGAGCGTTACCGCTTTATCGCTTTATCGCGCTGTCGCGCTGTCACCGGGCGCAGGCCGCGCGCCGCATGCCGGATGTCGTGCGAGGCGCGGGGCGGACGGCAGGGAAACCAGGGACGCGATGGCGCGCAGGCAACCTAGGTGTCGATCAGCAGATTATGCCGATATTGCGCCGTTCTGCCTGCAAGGATGTCTCCCGATGCCTTGCCGGCGGCGTCCGACGGGCCGCTCAGCGATCGTACCGGGCGAGCGTCAGGCCGTTCAGATCGATCTCGGGCGTCTGTCCCGAGATGACGTCGGCAAGCACACGCCCCGAACCGCAGGCCATGGCCCAGCCGGTCGAGCCATGGCCGACGTTGAGGAAAATGCCCGGCAGGTGCGTTGCCCCGAGCAGCGGCGGGCCGTCGGGCAACATCGGCCGTGCGCCGACCCACGATCTGGCTTCGCGATACTTCCCCGCGCCCGGGAACCAGTCGGTCGCCACCTTGTAGAGCGTGGCGATGGCGCGTTCGCGCAGCACCAGCTCGGTGTCGCCGAGTTCGGCTGTCCCGGCAATGCGCAGCCGGTTGCCCTGAGGCGTGATGGCGGTTTTGTACGACTCGTCCATGACGGCGATGCGCGGACTGAACAGCTCGTTCTTGACGGGAACCGTGATCGAGTAGCCCTTGATCGGCCAGAGCGGTAGATCGATGCCCAGCGGGCGCAGCAGTTCCGTGCTCGCCACTCCTGCCGCGATCACGACGGCGTCGGCGTCGAGCGTGGCGCGCCGGCCGCCTTCGGCGTGGCTCGAGGTCTCGACGGTGACCCCGGCGCGCCCAAGGTTCGAGCGCACCGACAGCACGCTTGTCTCGGTCGCCAGCGTCACGCCCATGTCGCGTGCGATCTGGGCCAGGCGCTTGGTGAAGAGTGGGCAGTTGCCGGTTTCATCGCGCGGCAGGTGCAGGCCGCCCGCGAGTTCGGCGTCGGTGGAAATCGCGGGCTCGAGCTTGCGACACTCCTCGGCCGTGAGCAGGCGGTGCGGCACCTCGTTCTCGGCGAGCATGGCGCGCGCGGGCTCGTTCATCTTGATTTCGCGCTCGGTGCGGAACAGTTGCAGGTAGCCTTGCGTGTGCTCGTATTCGAACACATGGACGTCGCGCAATTCGTGGAGGCAGCGTTGGCTGTAGAACGCAAGGCGCTGCATGCGCTCGCGGTTCGCGCGATAGCGTTCGAGCTTGCATTCGCGCAGCCAGCGCGCGGCCCAGCGCCACGTCCCCGCCGACAGGCCCGGCCGGAAGATGAGCGGGCTGGCCGAGCTGAACAGGTAGCCGAGCAGCTTGCGCGGCATGCCGGGCGCTGCCCAGGGCGTGACGTAGCCCGGCGCGATGACGCCTGCGTTGCCGAAGCTGCTCTCTTGCGCGACCGTGCTGTTGCGCTCGACGAGAGTGACCGTATGCCCCGCGGCGGCCAGATAGTAGGCGGTACACGTGCCGATAACCCCGCCGCCGATAACGATGACCTTCATTCCCAACCGTCTGGTGTGTGGCGAACGCCCGTTCGTTCGCTTGTTAGTGTCGTATTAGTGTCTTGCCAGTGACGTTTTGTGCCGGGCCTCGCCTCCGGGGTCGCCGGGCGGCGCGAGCCGTGTTCCGATTTCGAGTTCGGTACGGGGCGCATAGGTTACCAGAGAGCGGCCGCGACAGGGCGGCAGCGGGCCAGAATACGTGTTGCGCACTCGGGTATAACCCGGGGTAAGCAGGGTATAATCCCGGTTTGTCGTTCCCCCGCGTTTTGAACGCCTCGCCTTCCGTCCTTCCATGAATCACATTGCCTGCTTCGCCGGCGCCTTGGCGCTCTCCGAATTCCGCCAGCAACGTCTTCTGCAGACCCTGCAAGCCATCGACAGCTCGATCGTGCGCGTCGACGCGCGCTACGTGCACCTCGTGGCCAGCGTCGAGCCGCTCTCGAGCGAGGATGTGGCACGTGTCGCTGGTCTGCTTACCTACGGTGAGCCGGTGCGTGAAGAGCCGGTGGGCGATCAGCTGCTCGTGATCCCGCGGCTGGGCACGATCTCGCCCTGGGCGAGCAAGGCGACGGACATTGCCCGCAACTGCGGCATCGATCACGTGCGACGCATCGAGCGCGCGGTCGAATACACGATCGGCGTGAAGTCAGGACTGCTCGGCGGCAAGAAATCGCTGCCGGCCGACGTGCTCGCCCGCGTGGCCACCGTGCTGCACGATCGCATGACCGAGACGGTCGTCGCCTCGCGCAAGGACGCTGAAGCCCTGTTCGTCGAGCTGCCGGCCAAGCCGCTGCAGACCGTCGACGTGATCGGTGCCGGACGCGGCGCGCTCGAGGCCGCCAACCGTGACCTGGGCCTCGCGCTGGCCGACGACGAGATCGATTACCTGGTCGATGCCTTCACGAGCGTCAAGCGCAATCCGACCGACGTGGAACTGATGATGTTCGCGCAGGCGAACAGCGAACACTGCCGTCACAAGATCTTCAATGCGCAATGGACCATCGACGGCCAGGCGCAGGACAAGTCGTTGTTCCAGATGATCAAGAACACGCACCAGCTGCATCCGCAGGGCACGGTGGTTGCGTACTCGGACAACGCTTCGGTGATGGAAGGCGCCGAAGTCGAGCGCTGGTATCCGCGCGGCGCCGACGGCAAGTACGGCCGCAGCGTGGAACTCACGCATACGCTGATGAAGGTCGAGACGCACAACCACCCGACGGCGATTTCGCCGTTCCCGGGGGCGTCTACCGGCGCGGGTGGCGAGATTCGCGACGAAGGCGCGACGGGGCGCGGCTCCACGCCGAAGGTGGGGATGACCGGCTTCACCGTGTCGAACCTGGCGCTGCCGGACGCACGCGAAGCGTGGGAGAACGATCGTGACGTGGCGGTGCCGCCGTCGCTGCGCAAGCCCGACGACACCGGCGCGGACTACGGCCGTCCGGACCGCATCGCCTCGCCGCTGCAGATCATGATCGACGGTCCGCTGGGCGGCGCGGCGTTCAACAACGAATTCGGCCGTCCGAACCTCGGTGGCTACTTCCGTACCTATGAACAGAACGTGGGCGGTCGTGTACGCGGCTATCACAAGCCGATCATGATCGCCGGCGGCATGGGCAACATCGCCGCGCAGCACACGCACAAGCACGATCTGCCGGCCGGCACGCTGCTGATCCAGATCGGCGGTCCGGGCATGCGCATCGGCATGGGCGGCGGCGCCGCAAGCTCGATGGCGACGGGCACCAACACCGCGGAACTGGACTTCGACTCCGTGCAGCGCGGCAATCCGGAAATCGAGCGTCGTGCGCAGGAAGTCATCAACTGGTGTTGGCGTCAGGGCGAGGCCAACCCGATCCTGTCGATTCACGACGTGGGGGCGGGCGGTATCTCGAACGCCTTCCCCGAGCTGGTCGACGGTGCGGGCAAGGGCGCGCGCTTCGACCTGCGCCAGGTGCAACTGGAGGAGTCTGGCATGTCGCCGGCCGAGATCTGGAGCAACGAGGCGCAGGAGCGTTACGTGCTCGCGATCGCACCCGACAGCTTTCCCGCATTCCAGGCCATCTGCCAGCGCGAGCGTTGCCCGGTGGCGGTGGTCGGCGTGGCGACCGACGAGCGCCAGCTGAAGCTCGTCGATCCGATGCATCCGGAGTCGCCGGATCCGGTGGACATGCCGATGGATGTGCTGCTGGGCAAGCCGCCGCGCATGCATCGCGACGTGAAGCGAGTGCAGGCGGCGCTGCCTCCGGTGGACGTGACCGGCCTGTCGCTCGACGACGTGGCGCGTGCGGTGCTGCGTCATCCGACCGTGGCAAGCAAATCGTTCCTCATCACCATTGGCGACCGCACGGTGGGCGGCCTGACGGCGCGCGACCAGATGGTCGGTCCGTGGCAGGTGCCGGTGGCCGACTGCGCCATTTCGCTGATGGACTACGCCGGCTATCGTGGGGAAGCGATGACGATGGGCGAGCGCACGCCGCTGGCCGTGATCGACGCGCCCGCATCGGGCCGCATGGCGGTTGGCGAAGCCATCACGAACATTGCGGCGGCGCCGATTGCGTCGCTCGACCAGATCAAGCTGTCGGCCAACTGGATGGCGGCCTGCGGCACCGAAGGCGAAGACGCGGCGCTGTTCGACACGGTCAAGGCGGTGGGCATGGAGCTGTGCCCGGCGCTGGGACTGTCGATCCCGGTGGGCAAGGATTCGCTGTCGATGCGCACCAAGTGGGAAGACGCCGGTCGCGGCAAGGACGTGGTGGCGCCGGTCTCGCTGATCGTGTCGGCGTTCGCGCCGGTCGAGGACGTACGTGGTCATCTCACGCCGCAACTGCGCTCGGCCGCCGACGTTGGCGAGACAGTGCTGATCGCCATCGATCTGGGGCGCAACAAGCATCGCATGGGCGGCAGTATCCTCGCTCAGGTGACGCAACAGATCGGCGACGTGGCGCCGGATCTCGACGATCCGGCCGACCTCAAGCGCTTCTTCGACGCCATCCAGAAACTCAATCGCGACGGCAAGCTGCTCGCGTATCACGATCGTTCGGACGGCGGTCTGTTCGCCACGGTCGCGGAAATGGCGTTCGCGGGGCATGTCGGTGTGTCGCTCAACGTCGACATGCTCACGCTCGACGACGGCTTCGAATCCGATTACGGCGACGCGAAGGACTGGGCCAAGCAGACGGCCGGTCGCCGGGAAGACAAGACGCTGCGCGCGCTGTTCTCGGAAGAGCTCGGCGGCGTCATCCAGGTGCGCGCATCGGAGCGCGACGCCGTGCTGCAGGCGCTGCGCGAAGCGGGTCTGTCGGCGTGCACGAACGTGATCGGCAAGCCGAACACGACTGACGTCATCGAAATCTATCGCGACGCGAAAAAGGTCTTTGGCGCGCCGCGTGCGGAACTGCAGCGTGTGTGGTCGGAGGTGAGCTGGCGGATCGCGCGTCTGCGCGACAACCCGGCCGCGGCCGACGCCGAGTACGAAGCACTGAACGACACCAGCGATCCGGGCCTCTCGCCGAAGCTGACGTTCGACCCCAGCGAAGACGTCGCGGCACCGTTCATCGCGATGGGAGTGCGTCCGAAGGTGGCGATCCTGCGAGAGCAGGGCGTGAACTCCCACCTCGAAATGGCTTACGTGCTCGACAAGGCCGGCTTCGACGCGTACGACGTGCACATGAGCGATTTGCTCGCCGGCCGTCACTCGCTCGAGACGTTCAAGGGCTTCATCGCCTGCGGCGGTTTCTCGTACGGCGACACGCTGGGCGCCGGCGAAGGCTGGGCCAAGACGATCCTGTTCAACCCCTCGCTTGCCGAACAGTTCGCCGGGTTCTTCAATCGCGCCGACACCTTCGCTCTGGGCGTATGCAACGGTTGCCAGATGATGAGCAACTTGTCGAACCTGATTCCGGGCGCCGCGGCGTGGCCGAAGTTTACGTATAACCAGTCGAAGTACGAAGCGCGTCTGACGCAGGTCGAGGTGCTGGAATCGCCGTCGCTCTTCTTCAAGGACATGGCGGGCTCGCAACTGCCGATCGTGGTCGCGCACGGCGAGGGCTACGCCAACTTCGGTCAGCAGGGCAACATCGACCAGGCGATTGCCGCGATGCGCTTTGTCGACCATCGGGGGCAGCCGACGGAGCAGTATCCGTACAACCCGAACGGTTCGCCGCGCGGGCTGACGTCGGTGACGACGGCCGACGGTCGCTTCACGGTGATGATGCCGCATCCGGAGCGCGTGTTCCGCACGGTGCAGATGAGCTGGGCACCTGCCCAGTGGGGCGAAGACAGCCCGTGGATGCGCATGTTCCGCAACGCGCGTCGCTGGGTCGCCTGATTGCCGATTCGCGAGGGCGATGTGCTGTCGCCCTTGCCGGCATGCATGAAGGCCGCTTGCCTCGTTCGTCAGGGCAGGCGTCTTTCCCGGCGCCGGCGCGGATAGCGGCTCGCCCGGTCAAGCCGGGAAGGCCACAAAAAAACCCGCCTTTCGGCGGGTTTTTTCGTTCGGCGATGCCGTTGTGGCAGTTACTGAATCTTGGCCTTTTTCTCGAGGCCTTCGATGAAGCCTTGCAGCTTCTCTTCCTGCATCTGCTGCACGAGTTGCGGCTTGACGTCCGACAGCGGCGGGATTTGCGCGTCGCGCACGTCGTCGAGCTCGATCACGTGATAGCCGAACTGCGTCTTGACCGGGGCCTGGGTGTATTGGCCCTTCTGGAGCTTTTGCAGTGCATCGGCGAATTCGGGCACATAGGCATTGGCCGGCGACCAGTCGAGGTCACCACCATTCTTTGCCGAACCCGGGTCCTTCGAATACTGTTTGGCGAGATCTTCGAACTTCGCGCCGCCCTTCAGTTTCGCGATGATCTCCTTGGCGGTGTCTTCCGACGGCACCAGGATGTGGCGCGCGTGATATTCCTTGTCGCCGAACTGCTTCTTCAGTTGATCGTAGCGGGCTTGCACTTCGGCGTCGCTCACCGGCGAGGTCTTCTGGAAGTCGGCGATCAGCGCGCGGATGAGCACGCCTTGCTCGGCGAGCTTGAGCTGCGCCTTGACGTCCGGTTGCGAGGCCAGACCCTTGCTGACGGCTGCCTGCGCGAGCACTTCGCGCTTGACCAGTTCTTCGCGCACCTGCTGCTGCAACTGCGGCGAGTTCGGCTGACCCTGACGGACCATTTCGCGCACCATGGCGTCGGCGCGCGACACAGGCACCGGCGTGCCGTTCACGACGGCGACGTTCTGGGCGAGCGCAGGGAGGGAGACGGCGGTCAGCGACACGGCGGCGCCGAGCGCCATGGCCGTGCGGGCGAGTTTCAATGCCATGCTGTTTTTCCTAACGAATGACGAAGGCAGGGTTAATCGACGGGGGACGCGTCGCATGCGGGTCACGCTTCACCGGGGGCGAGCGCGACGATGGCGAGGGCGTGAATGCCGTTCTGCATCAAATCGGCTAGCGCATCATACACCAGGCGATGACGTGCCACGCGGTTACGTCCGGTAAAGGCGGCCGAGACGATGCGCAGATTGTAATGGCCGCCCGAGGCGGCGCCGGCATGGCCCGCATGGCGGGCGCTGTCGTTCTCCAGTGCGAACTCGAGGGGGGCGAGGGCCGCCGTGAGGCGCGCTTCGATTTGCTGTTCCATGCTCATGACGGAGGCTTCCTGACGGACGTTGGACCTTATTCGTCCTGCTTGATGTACTTCGCGAGCCAAAGGCTCTGCACGACGATGAACACGACCATGAGGCCCATGCCGCCGAAGAGCTTGAAGTCGACCCAGGTATCGGTCGAGAAGTGATAGGCGATTACCAGGTTGAGCGCACCCATGGCGAGGAAGAACAGCGCCCAGCTGAAGTTGACGGCGCGCCACAGGTTCTCGGGCAACGCCATTTGCTTTTCCATCATCGCGCGGATCAGGTTCTTGTCGAACACGAGTTCGGCGACGAACAGCGTGATGCCGAAGAGCCAGTAAAGTGCCGTGGGTTTCCACTTGATGAAGGTTTCGTCGTGCAGCAGCATGGTGGCACCGCCGAACACCACGATGATCGCCAGACTGACCCATTGCATGGGCTCGACCTTGCGGTGTCGCAGCCACATCCACAGGACCTGAGCAATCGTCGTCGCGATGGCAATGCCGGTAGCGACGTAGATGCCGGCGAACTTGAAGGCGACGAAAAACAGGATGACCGGTAACAGGTCGAAAAGAAATTTCATGAAGTCTCGGCTTGGGGGCTTCGGGAGATTTGGCGTCCTGAGCCCGAGAATATCGGAGGGCCGGGCGCAAACCCGCATTATATTTCAAAGCCCCGGCGGGCGAGCGCGGCGACGCGCGAAACGTGCGGCGCGCACGAGCGCCGCGGCCGCCTCGATTTACTCGATGATTTCAATGCGTTTGACGTCGATATCGTTGGGCTTGAGTCGATGCTTGTCGACTTCGCCCCAGATGCGCACGTGCGTCTTCTCGGTAATTTCGCGACCCGGCGGCAGGTGCTTGTCGTCGAGCTCGATTTCGATGGTCTTGCCGGCGGCGTCGCGGAAGGTGTAGTGCTCGTGTTTGAGCTTGTTGACGATGTAGCCCTCGATGACGGCTTCGACGTCCTTCGGTGCGGCGAGTGCCTGCTCCACTGTCACGGCACGTGGCATGACGGCGGGCACGGCAACCGTGCCGCCAGCCGAAGCCGACGGCACGTTGACCTGAGCCTGCGCCGGGGAACCGAAGGCAAACGCGCCGGCGATGAGCGTGGCGGCGACGGGCAGGAAGGCGAAGCGATTCGATTTTATGGACACGACATGGACTCCCTAACAATTTGGGTGGACGCAAGCCTACTGCCAAAAAACGCCGATTCAGGGTGAAATGCCGTCGATTTCACGCCATTTCACCGGTATTTTGTGGCACATGGCCACTGTTTGAATGCCTCGATCCGCCAAAGTTCTGTGCTCCGCCGTCGCACGGCGCTCAGTCTTCCTTCGGCGACTCCGTCTGGCCGTCCTTGTCCTCGAAATCGAGCGAAGCGGAATTGATGCAGTAACGCAATCCGGTCGGCTGCGGGCCGTCTTCGAACACGTGGCCGAGGTGGGCGTCGCAATTGTGGCAGCGCACTTCCACGCGCACCATGCCGTGACTGTAGTCCATCACCTCGTCGATGCCCGATTTGTCGATGGGTTTCGAATAGCTTGGCCAGCCGCAACCGGCGTCGAATTTCTCGGTCGACTGAAACAGCGGCGCGCCGCAACACACACAGCGATAGGTGCCGTCCTTCCAGTGATCCCAGTAGCGGCCCGTGAACGCGCGCTCAGTCGCGGCGTGGCGCGTGACCTGGTATTCGACGTCGTCGAGTTGGGCGCGCCATTCGGCGTCGCTCTTTTCCACTTTGCTCATGAGGTTCTCCTGATGGGTGACGGCCGGTGGTTGCCGTCACGCGTCGTATGACTGCGCACTCGCCACAGATGGGGGCGGCGTGCGTGTTTTGCAATGCGCCGCGCTGGCGCGAGGCCGCTCAGGACGAGCAACTGACCTCGAGTTGTCCGGCCCAGTCGGGGGGTAATTCGGCGTAGCGTTCGAATTCCGGCTGTTCGTCGTAGGGGCGCGAAAGCACCTTGAGCAACGTGTCGACTTCCGAGAAATCCTTCTCGTTGGCGCGCCGGATCGCAATTTCGGCCAGATGGTTGCGCAGGATGTACTTGGGATTGACCAGGCGCATGGCCACCGCGCGCTTCGCATCGGTGCTCGCCTCGTGCCGCAGGCGGGCGCGATAGTCCACGGCCCAGGCGTCGAAACCTTCGCGATCGATGAACATGTCGCGCAACGGGGCGTCGGCTGACGGGGCGTCGAGCTGGAGTGTGGCGAGCTGACGGAACAGATGCGTGAAGTCGACGCGCCCCTCGTGCATCAGCTTGAATAGCCGGTTGATGAGCGTCTCATCATCCGCATGCGACTCGCGCAAACCGAGCTTGGCGCGCATGCGCAGATCGATCTCCTCGGCGAAGCGGGTCTTGAACACGGGCAACACCGACTGCGCCTGCTCGATGGCCGCATCGCCTTCGCCGAACAGCGGCAACAGCGACTGCGCGAGGCAGAACAGGTTCCAGTAGGCGACATTCGGCTGCGCCTGGTACGCGTATCGGCCCTGCGAATCCGAATGATTGCAGACGTGGTGGGCGTTGAATCCGTCGAGAAATCCGAAAGGGCCGTAGTCGATCGTCAACCCGAGAATCGACATGTTGTCGGTGTTCATTACGCCGTGACAGAAGCCCACGGCTTGCCAGTGCGCCACCAGTTCGGCCGTCGCGTCGCACACCGCCTCGAGCATTGCGAGGTACGGATTGGCGGCCTCGCGGCAATGCGGATAGTGGTGATCGATCGTGAAGTCGGCCAACTGCCGCAGCGCCTCGTACTGATCGGCGGCCCAGAAATGTTCGAAATGCCCGAATCGGATGAAACTCGGCGACAGGCGCGTGACAACCGCGGCCGTCTCGATGGTTTCTCGACGCACGGGGGCGTCGGAGCCGATCACGCACAGCGCGCGCGTGGTCGGCACGCCCAGATGGAACATCGCCTCCGAGCCAAGAAATTCGCGAATCGACGAGCGCAGCACCGCACGGCCGTCGCCCATGCGCGAATAGGGCGTCAGTCCGCCCCCCTTGATCTGGATTTCCCAGCGTCCTCCCGGACCGTCCGACTCGCCGAGCAGCAGTGCGCGACCGTCGCCCAATTGCCCGGCCCAGACACCGAATTGATGCCCGGAATAGACGCTCGCGAGCGGGTCGCCGCCGGTCAGTGGTGCGTTGCCCGCAAAGGTGGCGAGAAACTCGGGGTCGCGTGCCGCGGCGGGCGACCAACCGAGCAGCCGGGCGGCGTCGGCCGAGAAGCCGACCAGGTAGGGCTCGGGCAACGGTTGCGGCGACAGGCGCGTGTAGAAATCCGTGCCGAGCGTGGCGAAGCGGTTGATCAGACGGAGCGGTCCGAACGGTTCGAGCGAATGAGGCGCAGCAGCGCAGCGGTCGTTGGCCGGCATTGGGGACGTTCCTGATGGTGAACAAACATTCTACTTGAGGTATCCGTCGCGTGCTGCCGGGGCCTCGCCCTGGCGGGCTGGCACGCGCCAAGTGCTGGCGCGGCGCGCGGCGTGCCGCGGTGTTGCGGCGCACAAGCGAAGGGCGTTGACCCGCAGCGCGCGCGCGTCAAGAATGATTCTCCGCGGTGCTCACGAATGCACGCATCACACGTGCCAACTCGCGCTTCACGCGCGGCGCGCGTCGCACGAATGCCGATCGCTGTTCCCGACGTATCCCCGTAATTCCGGTATTTCCGACTTTCCTGGAGATTCGACGCATGGCAACACCGCTCCTCGGCCAGATGATGGCCGCGCCGCTGCTGATTTCCTCGCTGCTCACGCACGCCGCCCGTCACCACGGCGATACCGAGATCGTGTCGCGTCGCGTGGAAGGCGACATTCACCGTTATACGTGGCGTGACGCCGAGCGGCGGTCGCGACAGCTTGCCCAGGCCCTGCGCCGCCTTGGCGTGCGTGACGGCGAGCGCGTGGGCACGCTCGCGTGGAACGGCTACCGCCATCTCGAGCTTTACTACGCCGTCTCGGGCATGGGCAGCGTGATTCATACGGTCAATCCGCGCCTGTTCCCGGAGCAGATCGCCTACATCGTCAATCACGCCGAAGATCGCTTCGTCGCGTTCGACATTGGTTTCCTGCCGCTGGTCGAGGCGATCGCGCCTCAGTGTCCGGGTGTCGAGGGCTGGATTGCCCTGGCCGACCGGGCGCATCTGCCGCCCTCGCAGTTGCCATTGCTGTGCTACGAGGACATCGTCGAGGCGGAAAGCGGCGATTTCGTCTGGCCGTCCCTCGACGAGCACACGGCGTCGGGCCTTTGCTACACGTCGGGCACGACCGGCAACCCGAAGGGCGTGCTCTACAGCCATCGCTCCACCGTGCTGCATGCCTTCGGTGCGTCGTTGCCCGATGCGATGGCGATGTCGGCGCGCGACGCCGTGCTGCCGGTGGTGCCGATGTTCCATGTGAACGCCTGGGGACTGCCGTACTCCAGCGCGCTCGTCGGTGCCAAGCTCGTGTTTCCGGGCAAGGATCTCGACGGCAAGTCGCTTTATGAACTGTTCGAGGCCGAGGGCGTGACGTTTTCGGCGGGCGTGCCGACCGTGTGGCTGGGGTTGCTCACGTACGTCAAGTCCATCGGTGCGCGTTTCTCCACGCTCGAGCGTACGGTGATCGGAGGATCGGCCTGTCCGCCGGCCATGCTGCAGACCTTCGAGAAGGACTACGGCGTACGCGTGATTCACGCCTGGGGCATGAGTGAGATGTCGCCGCTGGGCACGCTGTGTCATTTGCGCAAGCATCATCGCGACCTGCCGGCCGAGGCGCAGCAGCATATTCTGGAGAAGCAGGGCACGGCGATCTATGGTGTCGACCTGAAGATCGTGGGACCCGACGGCGAAGCGTTGCCCTGGGACGGCAAGGCGTTCGGAGACCTTTACGCCCGGGGGCCGTGGGTGCTGGAGCGTTATTTCCGCGCCGACGCGTCGCCGCTGGTCGACGGCTGGTTCCCCACCGGCGACGTGGCGACCATCGATGCCGAGGGATATGTGCAGATCACGGACCGAAGCAAGGACGTCATCAAGTCGGGCGGCGAATGGATCAGTTCGATCGACGTCGAGAACATCGCCATGGCGCATCCGGAAATTCACGAGGCCGCGTGCATCGCCATGCCGCATCCGAAATGGGAGGAGCGGCCGCTGCTCGTGGTCGTACGCAAACCCGGCTCGTCGCTGTCGCGCGAGGACGTGTTGGCGTTCTATCAGGGGCGCGTCGTGAAGTGGTGGATTCCGGACGACGTCGTCTTCGTCGACGAAATCCCTCACACCGCAACCGGGAAGATGCTCAAGCTCAAACTGCGCGAGAAGTTCCGCGACCATCGCGCGGCGTCTTAGCTTCGACGCTCGCGTCGCGTCCCGGCCGGCGCCCGTCGGCCCGGGGCATAGGCCATGGCAGCCAGGGTGGCGGCGTGCCCCGACCGGGGCTGGGAAAGCGCCGAGCGCTGCCTCGGACGCATCCGAAATCCTGTAATGGCGGCGCTTTTCGCGCGATTCGTCAGCGGTCGCCACGTCCGTCCCCTCTATAATGTCAGCCTGAAATTTCCCCGACGCGGCGGCTTCTGCCGCGTCTTTTCCTGACGATTCCGAAGGAGACGCAGTGCATCTGCTGAGTGCCACCGCCGGCCTCGTACTCGTGAATGGGGTGAGCTATGGCTTGCTGCTGTTCATGCTGTCCAGCGGACTCACGCTCATCTTCAGCATGCTGGGGGTGCTGAACTTCGCGCATGCGAGCTTCTACATGCTGGGCGCGTACTTTGCTTACGCGCTGTCGGCGCGGATCGGGTTCTGGGCGGCGCTGATCGCGGCGCCGCTGCTCGTCGGCGCTGTCGGGGCATTGTTCGAGCGCAGCGTGCTTCGGCGGCTACGGGCGCGCGGCGTGCTGGCGGAGTTGCTCGCCACGTTCGGGCTGGCCTACGTCGTGGTCGAGCTGGTGCAGTTGGCGTGGGGGCGTGGTCCGGTGGACTATGCCGTGCCGGCCGTTCTCGACGGGACCCTGATCGGCATCGCGGGGGTGGCGGTGCCTGCCTACCGATTGTTCCTGATGCTGCTGGCGTGCGCGATTGCGCTTCTCGTGTGGGGGGCGCTGCGTGCCACGCGCGCCGGGCTCGTGCTTCAGGCCGCGCTGTCGCAGCCCGCGATGACGCAGGCGCTCGGCTACGATGTGCCCGCGCTATACACGGGCGTGTTCGCCTGCGGCGCGGCGCTGGCGGCGCTCGCCGGCGCGGCAGGCGGCAATGTGCTCGTCACCGAACCGGGGATGGCGGCAACGGTGGGCAGTGTCGTGTTCGTGGTGGTGGTGGTCGGCGGGCTCGGATCGTTGGGCGGGGCTTTCGTGGCATCGCTGCTCATCGGGCTGTTGCAAACGTGGGCCGTCACGAGCGATGCGAGCCTGGTGGCGTGGTGGCCCTCGGCGCAGGGGGGCGCGCTCGCCCCCCTGGCACCCCTCGCGCGCCTGAGCGTGGCGCAGCTCGCGCCCGCGGTGCCATATCTGTTGATGGTGGCGGTGCTTTTGTGGCGCCCGCGCGGGCTTGCTGGCGTGCGGGAGGGATGATGCGGGACATCTCCGTGGTCGCCGCTCCGATCGCGCGTCGAGCCATCGCGTGGGTGTGCTTCGCGGCGGTCCTCGGCGTTGCCCCCTGGTGCTTTCCTTCCGACGCCGCCCTGACACTCATGACGCAAATGGGAACGGCGGCGATTCTCGCGCTGTCGTTCAATCTGCTGCTCGGGACGACGGGACTGTTGAGCTTCTGCCACGCGACCTATGCCGGCGTGGGCGCCTACGCCGCGGTGTGGTGCATGAATCGTATCGGCTTGCAGGGCTGGCCCGTCTCGATGGCGCTGGTGCCGCTTGCGGGCGCATTCGCCGGAGGCATTGCGGGCGCCACGTTGGGCTTTGTCACCACGCGTCGCGCCGGCATGACGTTCGCCATGATTACGCTGGGCGTCGCGGAACTCGTCTGGGTGATGGCCGCCATGCTGCCTGAGTGGTTCGGCGGCGAGCGCGGCATACCGACGGACAGAACGCTCGGCGCGGCTTGGTTCGGTGTGACGTTCGCGACGCAGCGCGAAGTCTACGGGCTGGTCGCGTTCTGGTGGTTCGTCTGCGCCACGCTGATGTACGGCGTGACACGCACGCCGCTGGGGTTTCTTGCGCGCGCCGTACGGGATAACGACGGTCGGGTCGCGTTCCTCGGACAATCGCCGGCCGCTGTGCGTTACCGCATGCAGATCATCGCGGCGGCGTTCGCCGGTCTGGCCGGCGCGCTGGGTGCGCTGAATTTCGAACTGGTCAGCGCCGATACGTTCAGCCTCGAGCGCTCGGGCGTCGTGCTCGTCTTCACGGTGCTCGGCGGTGCGGCCTACTTCGTCGGACCCATGTTAGGGGCCGTGATCGGGGTGTTGGCGACCGTGGTGCTCGCCACATTCACGCGGGCGTGGCAGCTCTACGTAGGGCTGGGGTTTCTCGCCGTGGTGATCTTCGCGCCCGGGGGCGTCGCGGGGCTGATGGCGGCGCACGTGCAGGCGTGGCGTTGCGGCGCGGTACGTCGGCTGTGGAAGCCCTATGCCGGGGTTTGCGTCGGCATGGCGCTGTTTGCCGGCGGCCTGGTCGCGATTGTCGAGATGACCTACGGTTCGCGTCTGGCGGCCGACGCCGGGGTGTCGGCGAACGGCGGCGCGAGCACACCCGGCGCAGGCGCATGGGCGCTGGCCGCGCTGGCGGCCGTGGCCGGGCTGGCGGTGCTTGTGCGCACGGGGGCTCGATTGCGTCGCGCGGTGGCCGCCATGCGCATGTCGGCGCAGGAGGGGCGATGAAGCGCGCGACGAAACACGCGACGACCGCCGCGACGCCCGCACCAGTGCTCAGCATCCGTGGGCTGCACAAGTCGTTCGGCCGGACGCAGGTGTTGTGCGGTGTCGATCTGACGCTGACGGCCGGGGAGCGTCTGGCCATCATCGGACCGAACGGCGCTGGCAAAAGTACCTTGTTCGACGTGATTACCGGCCGAACGCACGCCGACAAGGGCCGTGTTCTGCTGCACGATCGCGACGTCACCGGGCGCGCGCCGCACGTCATCAGTCGTCGCGGGCTGTCGCGCAGTTTTCAGACGTCGCAGTTGTTCGGACACATGAGCGTGATCGACCATCTGCGTTGCGCGGGACTTTGGCCGAGCGGCCACCGCTACACCTTCTGGCGGCGCATGCGTGGACTTGACGACGTGACACGGCGCAGCGAAGCCTGGCTGGCGCGCCTTGGACTGGAGGCTCGGCGCGACGTGCCGGCGGGCGCGTTGAGTTATGCGGAACAGCGCGTGCTCGAAGTCGGGATGTGCGCGGCGTCGGCGGGCAGCGTGATGTTGCTCGACGAGCCGACCGCCGGGATGAGTCAGTCGGAGTCCGCGCGCATGGTGGCGCTCATTGCGGAACTGAGCCGCGGGCGAGCATTGCTGATGATCGAGCACGACATGCGGGTGGTTTTCTCGCTGGCGGACCGAATCGCCGTGCTCGCGCGAGGCGCGGTCATCGCCTGCGACACGCCGGAGCGAATTCGTCGGCATCCGGATGTTCGTACCGCGTATCTGGGCGAATATGCCGACGCGCTCGGACCCGCCGGCGCCGGGGAGGCCCGCGATGCTTGAGCTGATCGACGTCCGTGCGGGGTATGGAGGAAGCCGTGTCCTGCACGGCGTCACGCTGCGAGTGGGTCCCGGGGAGATCGTGGCGGTGCTCGGCCGCAACGGCGCAGGGCGCTCCACGTTGGCCAGGGCGATCATGGGGCAAGTGCCGCGAGAGGGTGAAATTCGCTGGCAAGGACGATCGCTGGTCTCGCTCGCGCCGCATCGAATCGCACGCTTGGGCATTGGCTACGTGCCGGAGACGCGCGATGTCTTCGCACCCCTGACGGTGACGCAGAATCTGCTGCTGGGCCAGCGGGCAAGTCGCGGGCTGTTGGGAGGATGGGGACGTCTGCGCGCAGGGCGGCAGCGCTCGGGTGAGGCCATTGCGAATGAGCGTCGTGCGCTTACACTCGCGCAGGCATTCGAGCGGTTCGAGGAGCTCGCCCCGCGCCGGGACACGCCGGCGGGGGCGCTCTCCGGCGGCGAGCAACAGCTGCTCGCGCTGTGTCGGGCCATGATGGCCGGGCCGTCGTTGCTGATCGTTGATGAGCCGACCGAAGGTCTGGCGCCTCGTGTCGTCGCGCGAATCGGGCGAATCCTCACGGATCTTCGGGCCACTGGCGTGGCGATCCTGCTGATCGAACAGAAGCTGTCGCTCGCGCTCACGTGTGCGCAACGGGTTGCGGTCATGGGCCGAGGCGCGCTCGTCTTCGAGGGCGAGCCGGAAGCGCTGGTCGCCGCGCCCGCGGTCCGGCGCGAATGGCTCGAGGTCTAGCGCTGCGCTAGAATCGAACGATCGTATTGCTGCGGCCTGCGTGCTCGCGGCACCCCCAACGAACGGACAATACAAGGATAGAGACAACGATGAGCACGGCTTACGAGATTCGCGACGGCATAGCGGTCATTACGCTGGAGAATCCCCCTGTCAACGGCCTGGGACATGCGACCCGCGCGGGTATCGCCGAGGGGCTGGCCAGCGCCCAGGCCGATACGCAGGTGCGAGCCATTGTGCTGATCGGTGCCGGCAAGGCATTTTCCGGCGGAGCGGATATCCGCGAGTTCAATACGCCGAAGGCCACGCAAAGTCCGCTGCTGGTGGACGTGATTGCCGCGCTCGACGCCTGCACCAAACCCGTGGTTGCCGCGGTCCATGCCGTCGCCATGGGCGGCGGTCTGGAGCTGGCATTGGCGTGTCACTACCGGGTGGCGCTGCCCGGGGCGCAGATCGCACTGCCGGAAGTCAAGCTCGGGCTGTTGCCTGGCGCGGGCGGCACACAACGACTGCCGCGCGCCATCGGTGTCGCACGTGCGCTCGACATGGTCGTGTCGGGTCGCGTGGTGAAGTCGGAAGCCTTGGTCGGCACGCTCTTTTCGAAACTGTTCGAGGGCTCGCATGACGACCTGCTGACTGGCGCCATTGCCTTCGCCAATGACGTGGCCGCGCGCGGCGAGACGTTGCCGAGGTTGCGCGATGTCGCGATCGACGACCCCGACGGCGCCGCGAAAGCGGCCATCGACGCCGCGAGAGAGAAAGTCCAGCGAGAGCAACCGCACTTTCCTGCCCCACATAAATGCGTGGCGGCCGTGGAGGCGGCACTGTCGCGTGCGTTCGACGACGGCGTGAAGTTCGAGCGCGAGTGTTTCTTGGCACTGGTCAGCTCGCCCGAGTCCAAGGCCTTGCGTCATGCCTTTCTCGGCGAACGCGCGGCGGGCAAGATCGCGGATGTGCCGGACGATACGCCGGTGCGCACGATCGAGCGCGTGGCCGTGATCGGCGCCGGCACGATGGGCGGCGGCATTGCCATGACGTTCGCCAATGCGGGACTCCCGGTCACGCTCGTCGATACGACCGACGCCGCACTGGCGCGCGGTCTCGAGACGATGCGCGGTAACTATGCGCGTGCCGTCACGCGCGGCAAGCTCGCTGCCGATGAGGCGGACAAGCGCCTGGCCCGCATTCACGGCAGCACGGATTTCGCGGCGGTCGCCGACGCCGACCTGATCGTCGAGGCGGTCTTCGAGGACATGGCGATCAAGCAGGTCGTCTTTCGCGAGCTCGACAAGGTGGCCAAACCCGGCGCGATTCTCGCATCGAACACGTCGACGCTCGATCTCGACGCGCTCGCGCGGACCACGTCGCGGGCGCATGACGTGGTCGGTATGCATTTCTTCAGCCCGGCCCACGTGATGCGTCTGCTCGAAGTGGTGCGCGGCGCCGACACCGCCAAAGACGTGCTGGCCACCGTCATGAAGCTCGCCAAGCGAATCGGCAAGTTGGCCGTGGTGGCACGTGTGTGTGACGGTTTCATCGGCAATCGCATGCTCGAACCGTACTTCAAACAGTCGCAGTGGATGGTCGAGCAGGGCGCAACGCCCGCGCAGGTCGACGCCGCCATCGAGCGGTTCGGCTTCGCGATGGGGCCGTTCCGAACCAGCGATCTGGCCGGCAACGATGTCAGTTGGGCGATCCGCAAGCGACGTCACGCCGAGCATCCCGGCATTGCATATCCGAAGATCGCCGACGTGCTGTGCGAGGCCGGCCGGTACGGACAGAAGACGCACGCTGGCTGGTATGACTACGCCGAGGGCGACCGCACACCGCGCGAATCGGCAAAGGTGGCGCAGATGCTCGACGACTACCGCAGCGCGAACGGTATCGCCCCACGTGTCTTTTCCGACGAAGAGATCGTGGATCGCCTGGTCTACGCGCTTGTGAACGAAGGCGCCAAGGTGCTGGCCGATGGAACGGCGGCTCGCGCGTCCGACATCGACATGGTGTATCTGAATGGTTATGGGTTCCCGCTCTGGCGCGGCGGTCCGATGCTCTATGCCGACAGCATTGGCCTCGAGAACGTGCTGGCACGTGTGCGCGAATTCGCCCAGGGCGAGCATGGCGAAGATTGGACCCCGGCGACGCGACTCGTCGAACTGGCCGAGGCGGGCAAGCGCTTTAATGGTTGAGCGGCGCGTGGCAACTGCTGAGCGATACGATGTCGGGCGACGGGTTCGCCGGATCGACGTGACGCCATCGCGGGACGGCAGATGAGGGATGTGGAAATGAAACCGATGGACGAAGTGCTGCTCGTGATCGACGTGCAGAACGATTTCATGCCGGGTGGGGCATTGGCGGTGCCGAACGGTCACGAAGTGGTGCCGGTGATCAACGGACTCGCGAGTCGGTTCGCGCACGTGGTGCTCACGCAGGACTGGCACCCGGCGGGGCATGTCTCGTTTGCGCGCAACCACGCGGGGCGACAACCGTTCGAGACTATCGCGCTGCCATACGGCGAGCAGGTGCTGTGGCCGGCGCATTGCGTGCAGGACACGCACGGCGCGGCATTACATGCGGATCTTCATATTCCGCACGCGCAGGCCGTGGTGCGCAAGGGCTATCAGGCAAATGTCGACAGCTACTCCGCTTTTCTCGAGGCGGATCGACGTACGCCGACGGGACTGGCCGGATACCTGCGCGAGAAGGGTGTGCGGCGCGTGCATTGCGTCGGTCTCGCGACGGACTTCTGTGTGGCGTGGAGCGCGCTCGACGCGCGGGCGGCAGGCTTCGACGTCTGCGTGATCGAGCACGCGTGCCGGGCGATCGATCTCAATGGTTCGCTGGCCAGCGCGTGGGCGTCGCTTGCCGCGGCAGGGGTATCGCGGGAGTAAAGGGGCCAACGGGCCAACGGGCCAGCGGGCCGGGGGCAGGGCGCATTGCGCGTGGCGACGACGATGGAAGGCATGACAGGCGCTGCGTGCAAGGTGCAGGGCTGTTAGGGGACAATGTGATGATGAACAAACAATTTCGGCAGTTCCGGAGTGCCCTATGAGCGCGGTGACGATCCACTCGGGCTTTATCGATCTTCTCGGTATTGAATTGGTGCGCGCCGAGGATGGCGCGTCGGAGTTGCGTTTGCCGCTCGCACCGAAGCATCTCAACAGCTGGGAAGTGATGCACGGCGGCGTGACGATGGCGCTGCTCGACGTGGCGCTGAGCACGGCGAGCCGCAGCGTGGCGCCAGAGGGCACGGGGGTGGTCACCATCGAGATGAAGACGAGCTTCATGCAGCCGGGCTCCGGCGAAATGCGCGCCTACGGTCGCTTGCTGCATCGTTCGACCACGATGGCCTATTGCGAAGGCGAAGTGCGCGATGCGAACGGCAAGCTGGTGGCCAAGGCGATGGGTACGTTCAAGTATCTGCGACGCCTCGCGGTAGGGCGTGACGTGCGCGAGCAACGCCGGCCGAGCGAGCCGCGAGGCGACTGACCGGCAGTATTGGTCTGGTGAAGCGTGCCGCAAAGCGCGCAGGACACGGAGGAAATGCCATGACGATCAACCGTCAGATTCTGCTGGTTTCGCGCCCGAAGGGCGAAGCCACGCTCGACAACTTTCACCTCGCGGCCCCCGAGCTGCCGGAATTGGGAGAGGGCCAGGTGCTGGTCCGTAATTTCTATCTGTCGCTCGACCCGTACATGCGGGGCAGGATGAACGACACCAGATCGTATGCGCCGCCGCAACCGCTCGATACCGTGATGATCGGTGCAACGGTCGGCGAAGTGATCGAATCGCGCCATCCCGACTGGCAGCCGGGCGATGCGGTTTCCGCGATGTTCGGCTGGCAGGAGTACGGCATCTCGGACGGCAGCAATCTTCAGCGACTTCGCGACTCGCGCGTACCGATGAGCGTGTATCTCGGGGCGGCCGGCATGCCGGGTGTGACGGCCTGGTACGGCCTGAACCGCATCATCTGCCCGAAGCCCGGGGAGACCGTGGCGGTGAGTGCGGCGTCGGGCGCGGTGGGCAGTGTCGTGGGGCAACTCGCCAAACGCGCCGGATGCCGCGTGGTCGGGATCGCCGGCGGCGAACAGAAGTGCAACTATGTTGTGCAGACACTCGGCTTCGACGCCTGTGTCGACTACAAGGCCGGCAACATCGACGAAGCGCTGCGCGCGGCGGCGCCGGACGGTATCGACGGATACTTCGAGAACGTTGGCGGCGAGGTATTCGACGCCGTCATGCGCAACCTCAACGCCCATTCGCGCATTGCGCTGTGCGGCATGATCTCGGGCTACAACGGCGCGCCGATTCCGATGAAGTATCCGGCGCTGCTGCTCACGAACCGGGTCCGCCTCGAAGGCTTCATCGTGACCGAGCACATGGACGTCTGGCCGCAGGCGCTCAGGGAACTCACGGATGCCATCGCCGCCGGAGAACTGCGCTACCGCGAGACGATCACGCAAGGCATCGAGAACGCGCCGGCCGCGTTTCTCGGCCTGCTCAAGGGCGAGAACTTCGGCAAGCAGATCGTGAGACTGGTGTAGGCGCGCGGCACATCGGGCGCCCTGGCGTCACGGCGCGCCCGATGTAACGCGGCGAAGGTGCATCAGGTTCGCGCAATCTGGAAGCGATACCGTCGCAAATCGTTCAGATCGTCGGCGCTTTGCCCCGGCGACACGGTCGACTCGGTCAGTTCGAGCGTGCCGTCGCGGTGATAACGCAGCAGCGTCGTGCACCGGGTGCCATAGGCGGGAGACGCGATGAAGGCCGCGGACAGCGCCTTCTCCCACGCGGGCGTCACGCCGGTTTCGGGCAACGCGTCGTCCGGCGCCTGGGTTGGATCGCGCATGAGCGTGAGCAACGTCATGTCGTCGGCGCCCTCGGCCAGGGCAGCCCCGAGCGCGTCGCGACGGCTCACCAGCTTCGGCCAGGGCGTGTCCAACAGGGCATTCGAGAGCCCGTGAATGCCTGCGGCGATCGGGTGGGCGACGGGAGGGGGGCGCCTCTGGGTGTCGCCGTCTTGGCCCCTGCGGGCATCGTCGCGATTGCCGAGCCAGAACAGCTTGCCCGCACGCAGATCACCCGTCAGCAGGTTGAAGCCCGCATATTCATGGGCATGTTTCTCCACGCGCGCGAGATCGCCGTCAAACGGTGTGGCGTCGAGCATTGCCGACACCAGCAGTCCGCGCGAAGGCGCGTCCTTCGGAGCCATCGGCGCCCTGCCGTCGCGGAAGTTCGTGAGCGCGGCAAACCGTCCCGAGCGATTGACGCCCAGCCACGTTCCGCCGCCGCGCAGGTCCCGTCCGCCCAGCACGTCAGTGCGATCGCGCCACCAGTGCATCGGCTCGGCGGGACGCTCGAAGAACTCGTCGCGATTGGCCAGCAGAACCAGCGGGGTGGGGGCGTCAGGTGCCCAGGAGAAGACGATCAGGCACATGGCGTTTGGGCGGCGGTCGCGTCGACGAAGCACTCGACATGGCGCTCGCCCTGCACCAGCGTTGCCAGGCCGGACTCGGCAACCAGCGAGGGCAGGGCGGCGACGAAGGCGTTATCGACACTGTCGTATCGCTCCATCCAGGTGGCGAAGAAGGTGGCGGCATCGCTTTGCGGCGCATCCAACCGCCATTGAAGGCGTCCCGTCACGCCGAAGCGTGCCGCCGCCAGCGCAAGGAGCTGCGCGACGGCTTGCCGCGCGGCGGCGGCATCGTGCGTCGAGACGCGGTAGTAGACGTAACAGTCCATCGGCTGTCGCGGCGCGCCGTTCAGGACGCAGCGGCGGACGACGCCGACGAGGCGGGCGACTCGGTGGGATCGACGATGTCGTAAGGCAGTTCGGCAAACGCAAGTGCCGGGCCGTCGGCCGCCCCCAGGCGCACATCGTTCGCCTCGCGCGCGGCGAGCTTCAGTTCGACCAGTGCGTCGTAGCCGCCGCTCGGCGCGATGGCAGCCTGCACGATCATGCCGCATGGCTGGTCGGGGTCGCTCGTCTCGACGAGCGCCTGACCCGGTTGGGGCGGCGCGCCGTCGATATGGGCGAGATGCAGGCGTCGCTTGATTGTGCCGCGATACTGACTGCGAGCAACGACTTCCTGCCCGGGATAGCACCCCTTGCGGAAATTCACGCCACCCACGACTTCCCAGTTGATCATTTGCGGCACGAACTGCTCTTGCGTCGCACTCGTGACGCGTGCCACGCCGCTATGCACATCCAGCCAGGCGGCGATGTCGGGGGCGACCGTCACGACCCCGGCCGCCTGCGTGAGCGACGCCCATGCGGCACCGGCCTGCGCGACCGGTACGCTCCACAGGAAGCGTGGCAACGCGCGGGCGGTACCGGCGTCCGGCAGACGTACGAGGCTCGTCGGTGCGTCGCCCAGTGTGCCGTGCGCGGCTGCGAGCGCCGAGTCCGGCAGCGAAGCGAACGTCCCGGCGAGCACGGCTTCGGCAGCCGGGCCTCCGACCTGAAGCAATACATGCGTCGCCGTGCCGTCGGTGAGTTTCGCCTTCGCGCGCAGTACGAACATCGACAAACGCTTCTGGACGCCCGCCTGCACATCGGCGCCGCATGCGAGGTAGATCGTCGCGTCGGCGGAGGCGTCGCGCCACATCAGGAACGTGGCGAGCAGGCGGCCCTTCGCGGAGCAATAGCCCGCCAGGCGCGCCTGTGCCGGCGCGAGACGCTCGACGTCGTTCGTCAGCTGTCCATGCAGGAAGGCGGCGGCGTCGGCGCCGTTCACGGCAATCAATCCGGTATCGCTCGCGAGCGACACGAAACTGCCGTTGCGCAGCGCGTCGAACTGAGCGGCGAGCGCGTCGGCATCGAGCGAGAGTTCTGTGGAAGATGCGGCTGCCGCTTGCGGCAGAAGGTCACGCCATTGGGAGGTCATAAACGAGGGTGCCTGTCAATCTGTGAGGGTTCGGCAAGTCAAAGTATTATATTGGGTCTTCCGCCAGGACGTGCGAGCCCGGTTCGATGCGCGAAATGCGTCGCGAGATACCCGTGCGGCCCGATCGCCCCGGCTGACCGAGTCCCCCCGAACCCGCGGCCGCCCTCGAATGGCGCACGTGGCTTACTCATGCAATTCATGTATTTCATCAAACGCCTGTTGGTATTGTCGATCGTCGCGGCGCTGGCGGCGGGCGGCGCCTTTTACTATTGGGCGCAGACGCCGCTCCAATTGGGCAAGCCGACGCTCGACGTGACGATCAAGCCCTACAGCTCGGTGCGCAGCGTGGCCACGCAATTGCGTAGCGGCGGCGTACCGGTGCATCCGCTGCTGTTCAACCTGCTGGCACGGGTGATGGACGTGGGAACCCGTCTGAAGTCCGGCAACTACGAGTTCGCCACGGGCGTCACGCCCATCGAAGTCATGGAAAAGCTCGCGCGCGGCGACGTCAATCAATACGTCGTGACGATCATCGAAGGCTGGACCTTCAAGAAAATGCGCGCCGAGCTCGACGCGAACCCGGCGCTGCGCCACGACACGGCCGGCCTGCCGGATGCCGACATCATGCAACTCGTGGGCGCCGACCGGGCCGAAGCCGAAGGCATGTTCTTTCCGGATACCTACCTTTTTCCGAAAGGCACGAGCGATATCGACATCTACAGGCGCGCGTATCGCCTGATGCAGAAGCGTCTGGACGAAGCGTGGGCCGCGCGTGCACCGGGCCTGCCGTACACCACGCCGTACGAGGCGCTTATCATGGCATCGCTCGTCGAGAAGGAGACGGGGCAGGCAGTGGAGCGCGCGCAGGTCGCAGCCGTGTTCGTGAACCGTCTGCGCAAGCGCATGCTGCTGCAAACGGATCCCACGGTGATCTACGGCATGGGAGATCTGTACACGGGGCGCCTGCGCAAGCGCGACTTGCAGACGGACACGCCGTACAACACTTACACGCGCGCGGGTTTGCCGCCGACCCCGATCGCATTGCCGGGCGTGGCGTCGCTCGCGGCGGCGCTCAACCCCGCGCCGACCGACGCCTTGTACTTCGTGGCGCGCGGCGACGGCACGAGCCACTTCTCGACGAATCTGCAGGAACACAATCGCGCCGTGGACAAATATCAGCGAGGTGAGCAATGACGCATTCTCCCGAAACGCCGGCCGTCACGCCGGGCAAGTTCGTGACGTTCGAAGGGATCGACGGCGCGGGCAAGAGCACGCACGTCAACGCGTTTGTCGACACGCTGCGTCAGGGGCTTGCCGCTGTGGAGCGCAATGTCGTCGCCACCCGCGAGCCGGGCGGCACGCCGCTGGGCGAAGCGCTTCGCAAGCTGGTGCTCGACGAGCCGATGGCGCTCGAAACCGAGGCATTGCTGATGTTCGCCGGACGCCGCGAGCATCTGGTCAAGGTGATCGAGCCGGCGCTCGCGCGCGGCGACTGGGTCGTCTCCGATCGGTTCACCGATGCCACGTTCGCTTACCAGGGCGGCGGGCGCGGGTTGTCAGACGAGAAGCTCACGATTCTCGAGCGCTGGGTGCAGGGCACTCGCCAGCCCGACCTGACCATTCTCTTCGACCTCGATCCGGCGATTGCCGCCGCCCGTCTGGCCGGCGCCCGCGCGCCGGACAAGTTCGAGCGCGAATCGGCGGCATTCTTCACCCGGGTTCGCGAAGCCTATCTGCGCCGTGCCGAGGCATCGCCCGAACGGTTCGTCGTGATCGACGCCGCCCAAAGCATCGACGCCATCGCCGCAAAGCTCGCCGGCGTGTTCGCCCGACTGGGCGTACCCGGGCACGTGGCGCGCTGATGCGCAATACGCGCAATACGTGCAATACGCGCAGTACGCGCGATAATCCGGTCATGTCGTCGACGGGCGCGGCACGATCAGGGCGTTGACGCCCAGACCGGCGTGGCATTGTCGCGCCGCTTTCGCTCTCCCGGCCAAGGAGCTCACATGCTTTATCCGTGGCAGTCACAAGACTGGACACGCCTGAACGACCTGCGCGCCCAGATGCCGCACGCCTTGCTGCTGCAAGCCGTGCCGGGCATCGGCGAGATCGCGCTGGCCCGTACGTTTGCACAGGGCTTGCTGTGCGAATCCCCGCGTGACGACCATCTGCCTTGTGGCACATGCGGCGCGTGCCAGTGGTTCGCCAGCGGCAATCATCCGGACTTTCGCGCCGTCTGTCCCGAAGCGCTGGCCGACAGCTTGCCTGGCGCCGAGGCGCGCGCCGATGCGGACGGCGAGAAGAAGACCAAGACGCCGAGCAAGGAAATCAAGATCGAACAGGTGCGCGAGGTGATCGACTTCGCGAGTCTGGGCTCGCATCGGCAAGGGCGTCGCGTCGTGCTGCTGTATCCGGCCGAGGCGCTCAACGTTCACGCGGCGAATGCCTTGCTCAAGACGCTCGAGGAGCCGCCCGAGGGGGTCGTGTTCCTGCTGGTGACGACGCAGCCCGATCGTCTGCTCCCTACCATCCTCTCCCGCTGCCGGCGGTTGGTGCTGACCCGCCCGGACGCGCAGCAGGCCACGCAATGGCTGATGGGCGAAGCGGGGCTCGATGCGGCCACGGCCGGTGCGGTGCTGGCCGAGGCGGGCGGCGCGCCGCTGGCTGCGCGCGCGCTCGCGGCGCCCGACGAGCGCGGCTGGCGTGACTGGATGCTCGGCCAGCTCGCGCAGGGCGCCGCCATCGATGCGCTTGCGTGCGCCGAACAGCTCCACAAGGGCAATCTGCCCGGCATTCTGGAGACGCTCCAGCGTTGGTGCTTCGACGTGCTCGCCGAGCGCATGGCCGGGGCGGTACGCTTTTTCCCGGGGCAGGCGCCGGCGTTGCGTCGCTGTGGCGAGGCAACGGATGACGTTCGTCTGCTCGGTTTCCTGCGCGAGCTCGCGCAGCAGCGTCAGGTGCAGCATCACCCGCTCAACACGCGTGTGCTGCTCGAGGCGCTTTTCCTGCAATACAAACAGTTGTTCGGTGGGCCGGCGTCGCTTTGACGCAGGGCCTCGGCAACCGATCGCACATCATGTTCATCGATTCGCACTGTCATATCAATTTCCCCGAACTGGCCGAGCAAATGCCCGACCTGCTCGCGCGCATGCGCGAGAACAAGGTGAGCCACGCGCTATGCGTGAGCGTGGATCTGCCGACGCTGCCGCAGGTGCTGGCAATCGCAGCCCAGCATGAGAACGTGTTCGCGTCCGTCGGGGTGCACCCCGATTACGAGGACACGCCCGAGCCGAGCGTCGACGATCTCGTGCGACTCGCAGCCACGCCGAAGGTCGTGGCCATCGGCGAGACCGGGCTCGACTACTATCGGCTCGAAGGCCGCACCATCGAGGACATGGCGTGGCAGCGCGAGCGCTTTCGCACGCATATCCGGGCCGCGCGGGCAACGGGCAAGCCGCTGATCATCCACACGCGCTCGGCCGCAGAGGACACCTTGCGCATCATGCGCGAGGAACACGCTGGCGAACCGGCGGGCGTGATGCATTGCTTCACCGAGAGCTGGGAGGTGGCCCAGGGCGCGCTGGATCAGAACTTCTATATTTCGTTTTCGGGCATCGTCACGTTCAAGAGCGCCCGCGACTTGCAGGACGTTGCGCGCCGCGTGCCGCTCGAGCGCATGCTGATCGAAACCGATGCACCGTATCTCGCGCCAGTGCCGTTCCGCGGCAAGCTCAATCAACCCGGCTATGTGCGTCACGTGGCCGAATTCATTGCCGACTTGCGCGGCGAGCCGCTGCACAAGATTGCCGAGGCGACCACGGAAAACTTCTTCCGGTTGTTCGCCGCGGCCCGGCCCTGATCGTCAGGGCGATTCGTCACTTCCCTTCGTCTCATTCACGAACGACCGACAGGAGCACCCGATGCGAAAATTTTTGATGGTCCGAGCCTGGCTGTTGCTCAGCGTACTTTCGCTGACGGCATGCGCGACAGCGGCCACGTCCAACACGGCGCTGGTCAAGGCGGTCGTGTTCAACGACACCAAGGCGGTGGCACAGGCGCTCAAGGCGGGCGTCGATCCGAACTCCCGAGACGAAAAGGGCAATCCGCTGCTCGTGATCGCCATGCGCGAAAAGTCGGCGGACGTGGCGACGTTGCTCATCAACGATCAACGCACCGACCTCGATGCGACCAACGCCGCTGGCGAAAACGCGATGATGATTGCGTCGCTGCAGGGCCTCACGCCCATGGTCAAGCTGCTGATCGACAAGGACGCCGAGGTCAACAAGAAGGGTTGGGCACCGTTGCACTATGCCGCGACCAACGGCCATGACGACATCGTGCAGATCCTGCTTGACGCCTCGGCGTACGTCGACGCCGAATCGCCCAACGGCACCACGCCACTCATGATGGCCGCGCGCGGTGGCCACATCACGACCTGCAAGGTGCTGCTCGACGGCGGCGCCGATGTCCGTCTCAAGAACCAACTCGGCATGACGGCCGTTGATTTCGCAATGCAGTCGAATCAGAAGGAAATCGCGGACGGTCTGCGCAAGCGACTCGAGCAGGTCAACGCGTCGCGCCCGGCGGGCAAGTAAGCCGACAGGCCGCTCGTCGTCAGGAGGCGTCGCGCGGCGCGCCGTGGCGCCCGGCGCCCCCGAGAAAGGCGCGGGCGCCCGCGATGCCCTCCGAGAACACCACGTCATACCCGGCGGCGCCTTCCTGGCGCAATGCCGCTTCAAGGGATAGATCCCACTGCGCGTAAGCCGCGCGACGGTCGGCGCGCAGGGCCCCCTGCGGCAACGCTGCGAGTTGTTGCGCCAGCGCGAGTGCCCCCTGGCGCGCCATGCCTTCCGGCACCAGCCGGTTCACCAGCCCGATCTCGAACGCCTCCTGCGCGCCCACGGCGCGGCCTGTGAGGATCATGTCGAGCGCGCGGCTCATGCCGATCAGCCGCGGCAGACGTACGGTGCCGCCGTCGATGAGCGGTACCCCGAAACGGCGGCAAAAGACCCCGAATGTCGCGGAATCGTCCGCGACACGCAAATCGCACCACAGGGCCAGCTCGAGGCCGCCCGCCACGGCATGGCCGCTGACCGCGGCAATCACGGGTTTGTCGAGGTGGCGACGCGTGAGGCCCATCGGGCCGTCGCCACTGCCATCGGGCGTCACCACATTGCGCCGCTCGGGGTCGTCGAACGCCGAGAGATCGGCGCCGGCGCAGAACGACGCGCCCTGGCCGCACAACACCGCGACGCTCGCATTGGCGTCCTGCTCAAATGCGATCAGCGCGTCGCGCAGGGCGGTCGCCATCGCGCGGTCCACCGCGTTGCGCCGCGTAGGGCGCGAGAGGGTAATGATCGTCACAGGCCCGTCTGTCTCCAGTTCCACGCACTGGGTGGCTGGAGGTGAGGTACGTTGGCGCATGGCATCTCTCCTTGCGGTGGTTTGCCCGGTCTTCCCGGGCGGCCTGAGTCTCCGGTCAGGCGGCAGCAGGTTGGGCGCAGCGCAGCAAGGCCGGTGTCTGGGCCGCCGGTGAGCGCAGGTCGGCGATGAAACGATCGCGCCAGGTCGACAGGTCATGCTCGCGCAACGTACCCATCATGCGTTCGTGGCGGACTTGCCGCTCGGACAGCGACATGTTCAGCGCGGTGCGCAGCGCTTCGGCCATGCCGTCGATGTCGTAAGGGTTGACGATGAGGGCACCGTCGAGCTCCTGTGCGGCACCGGCGAAGCACGACAGCACGAGCACGCCCGGATCGGCCGGGTCCTGCGAGGCGACGTATTCCTTGGCGACCAGGTTCATGCCGTCGCGCAAGGGCGTGACGTAGCCCACCTGCGACGCCCGGAAGAACGACATCAATACCTCGTGATCGTAGCGCTTGTTGATGTAGCGCAGCGGGGTCCAGGCCAGATCGGAGAAGCGTCCGTTGATATGACCGGCCTCGGCTTCCAGTTGACGCCGAATCTCGCCGTAGCCTGCCACGTCGGAGCGGCTGGGCGGCGCCACCTGCACGAAGCTCACCGTGCCTTGCTGGTTGGGCCAGAGTTCGAGCATGCGCTCGAACGCACGGAAGCGCTCGAGCATCCCCTTGGAATAGTCGAGGCGATCCACGCTCATGATGAGCTTGCGCTCCTGCAGGCCCTGCTTCAGGTCGAGAATGTGCTTGACGGTGGCACGCGCGGTCGCCTGCTGCTGAATCTCGTCCGGATAGACGCCGATCGGATAGACGCCAGTGCGCAGCGTGCGTCCATATGCGGTGATCGTATCGTCGTCGTGACGTGTCGCGCCGGCATGACGCAGCAGGTAATCGGTGAAGGCGGTGCGGTCGGTCTCCGTCTGGAAGCCGACGAGATCGTACTCGCACATGGCGCGCACGAGCGCTTCATGAGGCGGCACGGTCATCAGGACCTGCGGAGACGGAAAGGGAATGTGCAGGAAGAAGCCGAGCCGTTGTTGCAGCCCGATCTGCCGGCATGCCTGTGCGAATGGGAGCAGGTGGTAGTCGTGCACCCAGATCAGGTCGTCGTGCTTGAGCAGCGGTGCGAGCAGCGAGGCGAACCGCGCGTTGACATGACGGTAGCCGTTGTAGTCGTCGCGCTGGAAGCGTGTGAGGTCATCGCGATAATGAAACGTGGGCCAGAGCGTCGCGTTCGAGAAGCCGCGGTAGTACGTGTTGTAGTCGCGCCGCGTGAGCGGCACGGTGGCGAAGGTGACGTTGTTGCGATGCGCGATCTCGGGCGCGGTCGCCGGTTCGGCATCGATTTCACCATTCCAGCCGAACCACATGCCTCCGGTGTCCCTGAGCGCGTCGAACACGCCGATGGCCAGACCGCCGGCCGTGGGTTTGCCCTCGGTGATCGGGGCTACCCGGTTCGACACGATGACTAAGCGACTCATACTCCTTCCTCCTATCGGGTTTGGCGCGGGGAGCCCTCACGCAACGTGAGCAGCCAGGACGTGAGCGCATCCGGCGAGGGTAGCCGGTAGCGGGCACAGGTCTCTCCCTCGCCGATCTTGATCGTGACGCCACCCAGGGCGTTCACGTCGGCAAAACCGGCCTCGTCGGTCAGATCGTCGCCGGCGAACAGCGGCGTGCGTCCGGCGAACGGGGCTTCCTTTAGCAGTGTAGTAATCGCGTGCCCCTTGCTGACATGCCGGGGACGCAACTCGAAGACGAGCTTTCCCGGCTGGAGCGCGAAGCGCTCGGCGTGCAGTGCGGCAAGCGCCTGCATGGTCTCGCGCGCCACACCCGCGAGCTCCGGCGCGCCGCGATAGTGCAGCGCGAGTGCACTGCCCTTGTTCTCCAGCAACAAGCCGGGATGCCGGGCAACGAGCGCTTGCAGCGGCGCGACCATGCTCGCAATGGCGGTCGTGTCCGCGGCATGACCCGGAGCGCGCACGAGTTCGCCGTCGCCGTGGCGGATCTCGGCCCCATGCAGCCCGGCGGCGGGCACCCGCAGCGGGGCGAGCAGACCGTCGATATTGTCGATGGCGCGTCCGGAGACCACCGCCACCGCGCCGCGCGTGCGTTGGAACAGACTGGTCAGCACGCGGGTGGTGTCGAGCGGCAGCTTTACGGCATCCGGGCGCGGCGCGAGCGGCGCGAGTGTGCCGTCCAGGTCGAAAAAGAACGCCATTGCGCTCACGTCGACATCGCAATGATCGGCCGGCGTCGTGACCGGCGGGGCGCAAGGGGTAGACGCATTGGGTTGCATGGCTCTCCGTCGCTGTCGTGCCGCAGGTCGACAGGTCATATCCGGGGCCGGGCGTCAGGCGCGGGGGAGGGAAGACGAGATGTGACTTGCGGCGATTCGGTGGGCGGGAGCGCGGACATCCGCGCGGATAAAGCCATCCTAACTCGTCGAAAAGCGGTAGGGCGTCGTCCGATGTATGAAATTCCTGTCGGATGACGCCTACAACGAATGGAAAGTTTGATTGGTATTGAATATGAGAATCGTTTGCAATACCATTCGTTACTTGCGCAAAGCGCTCCATCGGGGAACGCGGCATACGGTACACCTGCCGCGCGCGCGCCCGGCGCGCCATCTCGGCGCCCGGACGTGCGCTGCACGACAACAATGATGAAAAGACTGTGGTTTCAATTGCATTGGTGCTTCGGCATCACTGCCGGGCTGGTGTTGGCGGTGGTCGGCCTGACCGGCGCACTGCTTTCCTACTATGAGGAATTGACGCGGGCGTTCAGTCCCGGCGTGATGACGGTCGCCGTGCGTGATGCGGCGCCGCTGTCCGTGCCCGAACTGGTCGCGCGAGTGCACCGCGCCGAACCCGGGCGCCGAATCCTGCTCATGACCCTCGCGCGCTCACCCGAAGACGCGGTAGGCGTGCGTCTGGCCGTTGGCGACGGGCGACGTGGCGAGACGTACTTCGTCGACCCCTACACCGGGCAGATGCTCGGGCGCTCGACGGCCGATGTCGTGTTTCGCTTCATCATGGACATCCACCGCTTTCTGACGGTGGATGGCATCGGCAAGCAGATTACCGGCGCGGCGACGCTGCTGCTGTTCCTGCTTGCGTTGAGCGGGCTGTACCTGCGCTGGCCACGCCGTATCGGCAACTGGCGCGCGTGGCTCCACATCGACTTCAAGAAGCGCGGCCGGCCGCTGCTCTGGAACTTGCATGCGGTGATCGGCACCGTGGTGCTGGTGCCGTATCTGCTGTCGGCCACCACGGGGCTCTATTGGTCGTACGACTGGTGGCGCGGCATGCTGTTCACGATGGCTGGCGTGGCTCAACCGGTGCGCAACAAACCGTCCTCGCCCCCGAGGACGGCGGGCAAGGGGGGCGAAGCCCAGCCTGCGGGCGGAGGGGCGGGAAGCAAAGCCGCGCTGCCGGACCTGGCGGCGACGCCCGCGTCGGATCTGGCGACCGCGTGGCGCCAGTTCACCGCGCGCGTGCCCGATTACACGAAGGTCTATCTGCGCCCGGCGCAGAAGCCGGGCGGCGCGCTGCAAGTGACCTGGCTCGACGCCTCGGCACCGCACGAGCGCGCGTTCAGTCGCATGGACATTGCACCGGCATCCGGGGAGATCCGCAACGAGGAGCGTTACGCGTCGAAGACGACCGGCGGCCAGTTGATGACCAGCATCTACGCACTGCATCGCGGCAGTTTCTTCGGTCAGGCCGGCATCGTCGTGATGCTGCTCTCGAGCCTGATGATGCCGGTGTTTTTCGTCACGGGTTGGATGCTCTATCTGGACCGTCGCAAGAAGAAGCGGACGCTGGCGGCGGCGCGGCCGATGCGCGGTGCCAAGGTCGACATGGCGCCACAGGAGGGCGTGCTGATCGGCTATGCCAGCCAGAGCGGCGTGGCCGAGGGCCTCGCGTGGCAGACGGCCGGCATGTTGCAGGGCGCCGGCGTGCCGGCGCAGATTCAGCCGCTGGCCCAGATCGGCCAGGCGCAACTGGCGGCAGCCCGGCGGGCGCTCTTCATCGTCAGCACGTTCGGGGACGGCGAGCCGCCCGACAGCGCGCGCCGCTTCGCGCAGCAATTGATGAATCAGGCGATGGCCCTGCCCACGCTTCGCTTCGCGATGCTGTCGCTGGGCGACAGTCATTACGACCGCTTCTGCGGATTCGGACGCAAGCTGGACGGCTGGCTGCGGGCACAGGGCGGCGTGGCGGCGTTCGAGCCGATTGAAGTCGACCGCGGCGATCCCGGCGCATGGGCCCGCTGGCAGGTGCGACTGGGCGAATGGCTGGGGCACCCGCTGGTGCCCGACCGGACCGCAGACGCCCCCGGCTTTCAGTCATGGACCCTGGCCGAGCGCGACGTCCTCAACCCCGGCAGTACCGGACTCCCGGCCTATCATCTGGCGTTCACGCCGCCGCCCGATGCGCACTGGGTCGCCGGAGACCTGGTCGAGGTACTGCCGCGCCACGCCGCGGCGCGCATCGACGCGTTTCTGTGCGCAAGCGTATGGACTCCCGACGTGCGTGTGGGTGTTGCCGGACGCGAAACCACGTTAGGTGAAGCGCTGCGCGACCGTGTGCTGCCCGAGGCGGCGCCGCCGGCCGGCATCGATTTGCAGGACTGGCTCTCGCGTCTGGCGCCGCTGCCGCGGCGCGAATACTCGATTGCGTCCACGCCGGCCGAGGGCCGCCTGATGCTCCTCGTGCGTCAGGCGCGCAACGCCGACGGCTCGCTCGGTTTGGGTTCGGGCTGGCTCACCGAGGGCGCGGTGTTGGGCGAGGCGGTCAGCATGCGCGTGCGTCGGAATCCAGGCTTCCATGCGCCGTCGGACGCGAGCGGCATGATCCTGATCGGCAACGGCACCGGACTGGCGGGCCTGCGGGCGCATCTTGCGCAACGCATCGCCCAGGGACATACCCGCAATTGGTTGATCTTCGGGGAGCGCCAGGCCGGGCATGACAGCTTTTATGACACGACGCTGCACGAGTGGCGGGCGCAGGGCGGGATCGCGCGACTGGATCGGGTGTACTCGCGTGATCAGGCGCAGCGCGTCTACGTGCAGGATCGTGTGCGCGAAGTGGCGCCGGAAATCGCGCAATGGGTGGCCGACGGCGCGTCGATCTACGTCTGCGGTAGCCTCGCCGGCATGGCACCCGCAGTGGATGCCGCGTTGTCCGACGCCCTTGGCGCGGAGGTTGTGCTCGATCTCGGCGCGCAGGGCCGCTATCGACGCGACATCTATTAGACGTGAACCGGTGGTGTGCTAACGTAACGCAAGGGCTCGACGTCGATCGGGCCCTTTTTCCGTGACGCGCCATGGAGATCCATGGTTCGGGGCGTCGAGCCATCGCGCGAGGAGGGGCAATGACGGCAACGTGGCAAATCGTGGTGCATGGGCTGGTGCAGGGCGTCGGCTTCCGCGCGGCGTGCGTGGTCGAGGCACGCAGGATCGGTCTGGCCGGATGGGTACGCAACCGGCGCGACGGTACCGTCGAGGCCATTGCGCATGGCGAGGCCGAGCAGTTGCTGGCGCTGTGCGAGTGGATGCGTCAGGGGCCGCCCGGCGCGCAGGTGTCGTCGTGCGATGTCGATCGGACGTGGGTAGCGGAGTTGCCGCTCAAGGGCTTCGAGCAGCGCGCCAGTATCTGATGCGCGGGGGCAGGCGCCTTTGCCGCCATCGGGGGGGGGGGCGGCCTGCCGATGGCACGCTCGGTGGGGAATGCCGGACGCAGCGGCCGATAGGGTAGGGAGGGCGTCCCCGGCGCCTCGAGGCCGGGCCGGGGACAGGTAATCGGGCGTTCAGGCTGCCAAGGGCAGGGCGTCGGAGGTGGCGCCGAGCGTCGGCTCGCCTCTGGCACCGGCCTGGGCGTGTGCCGTTTCGTGAGCCGAGAGGCGGAACAGGGCAACCGACTCGCGAAGCCTTGCGGCCTGGGCCTCGAGCGCGGCGGCAGCTGCCGAGGCCTCTTCCACGAGCGCGGCGTTCTGCTGGGTCATCTCGTCCATCTGGGTGACGGCGCGATTGACCTGTTCGATGCCGCTCGACTGCTCGACGCTCGCCGCCGAAATCTCGCCCATGATGTCGGTGACGCGCCGCACCGACTGCACGACGTCCACCATGGTGGCCCCGGCGCGTTCCACGAGCCGCGTGCCGGTCTCCACGCGATTGCCCGAGGCTTCGATCAGTCCCTTGATTTCCTTTGCCGCCGACGCGCTGCGTTGGGCCAGCGTGCGCACTTCGCCCGCGACCACGGCGAAGCCGCGGCCTTGTTCACCGGCGCGCGCAGCTTCCACCGCGGCGTTGAGCGCCAGGATGTTGGTCTGGAACGCGATGCCATCGATGACCGTCAGAATGTCGGTGACCTTTTGTGAGGCGTCGGCGATGTCGCGCATCGTCGTCACGACTTCCTGGACGACGTCGCCGCCGCGCGTGGCGGTCTCCGAAGCCGTCACTGCCAGCTGGCTGGCCGCACGGGCGTTTTCGGCGTTCTGCTTGACCACTGCGGTCAGTTCTTCCATGCTCGCGGCGGTTTGCTCCAGCGACGAGGCCTGCGATTCGGTGCGCTGTGAGAGATTGGCGTTGCCGTCGGCGATTTCCCGGGCGCTGGCGTGGATCGCTTCAGTGCTCTCGCGCACCGTTCCCACGGTGCCGGCGAGCCCGTCGCGCATGCGGCCGAGAGCGCCGAAGAGTTGCCCCATTTCGTTGTTCGTGCGTTGTTCGACGCGCTGGCTCAAATCCCCGGCGGCCATACGCTCGAAATGCGTGATCGCTTCACGAATGGGGCGCAGCACGGCGCGCGCGAGCATGGCACGCCCCCACAGCGCGAGCAGCAGCGCCACGGCCAGCGTGGCGCCCAGGGCGATGCGCATGACGTTGTAGCGCGTTTGCGCCGCCTCGAAGCGGGCCTTCTGACGCGCAATCTGGATGTCCTGCAACTCCCGCATCAAGCCATCGAGCGCGTTGTACGCCGCGGGTGCGACGCGCGCCTGAATCTGATGAAAGCCGGCCACATCGCCCTGCGTCAGGGCATTCCGGGCCGGTGTGATGACCTTGTCGAAAAAGGCACGACGCTTTTCGTCCGCTGCCTTGGCAACCTCCGCTTCGTGCGCATCCTCCTTGGGACGATTCAGATAGGCCTTCCACAGCGCGTCCGACGTGGCGACATATTCCGCGCCACGCTTGAGAACTTTTTCCGATTCATCCGGATCAGCGCCGAGGCTCACGTAAGACGCGTAGGTTGCCATCGACATCCGGGTACGCAGAATTTGCTCGCCGGTCCCCTTGAGTTCCGCCAGCGCGGGCGTGTCCTCCTCCGCCATCTTGCTCAGGGATTGGTTGCTGGAACCGAGTGCCTGAAGGCCCAGCACGCTGACGAGAACGAGTAGTGCACCAAGCAAACCGAGGACCAGTGTCAGGCTGGTCCGAATCGTCATGTTCTTATACATATGGATTGGTGGATTGAATGCCCGGGTCGCGGATTGAGAGCGTGCGGCCTCCCCGTCGATCGGTGTGTGCAAGGCGGGGCATAGGGATTATCGGCACATGAGAGGCAGAACTTGAGTCATTCGGCTCGGGCGATTCCGAAAACGCGACGCCGGGAAAGGAAGATCAGAATTTGCGCAGCCGCACAAAACCGGCAAAAGGCGAGACTTTGAAGCTCATTTGGTTTCTTCAGTACGCCGAAGCGCACGAGCCGTGACGTGGCGTCAACGATGCGATGAATCTTGGTAAATTCAACAACCCGCATGAGCCGGCCGGCGCCGGGCGGTGCGAAGTGCGCGGCATGCAGGCGCGAGGCGCCGAGAGGCACGCCCTCCCGGATCCCGACACGTTTCGGCTGGCGCTGGTGCACGAATTGCGCGCGCCGCTCCAGGTGCTTCAGGGCCATCTCGATGCGCTGCGGGCGGAGGCGTCGGTGCCGGTGGCACCGGAAGGCGGCAGCCACACCGTCGAGGGCGTCGATGAGGGTGGCGCGCTGCGGCGCTCGCGCCTGAACGCCATGGGCAGCATGCTTCGCGTGGCGGCCGGTGTGGTGGACGACGTGCTGCAATTGCGGTGCCTCGGGGACGGCGGGGCGGACCTGCCGCTTCAGGCGTCGGATTTCGAGATTCGTGCCTGTCTGGACGAGGAAATCCATGCGTTCGGCGAGATCGCCCGGCGCAAGGGGCTTGCGCTGGACTGCGACATTGCGGATGACGTTCCGTCAACGGTGACAGGGGACGCCGTGCGGCTGCGTCAGATCGTGCGCACGCTGGTCGACAACGCGCTGAAATTCACGCTCTGCGGCGGCGTGGCGGCGACCGTGTCATGGCGGGCGGGCGCCCCCGACGACCCCGGCAGCACAGGTGGAACGGGCAGCACCGGCGCGCCCGTCGGATCGCCGCTATCCGGCTGGCTGACCGTTCGCGTCAGCGACACGGGGCCCGGTATTCCCGCGGGCATGGAGAACGAGGTGTTCGCCGCGTTTGCCCGGGGCGACCGAGCGGTGCCGGGTTCGGGGCTTGGATTGTGGATCGCACGGCAATGGGCGAATCGCATGGGCGGGGCCTTGTACGTGGAACCGTCGACGACGGGTGCCCGGTTCCGGTTGTCCGTGCCGTTGGCCACGCCACGCGTGGCGCCCGCACGGACTCCGAGGCCCGCACCGGTCGATATGGCGCCCGCGCCCGTGAACGTGCGTCCGGGGTTGCACGCGCTCGTGGTCGACGATCATGCGATGAATCGTGCCGTTCTGGCCGACCAGCTGGCGTCGCTCGGTTGCCGCGTCGAGCGCGCGCAGGACCTGACGCAGGCGTTGCTGCAATGGGTGTCGCACGAGATCGACGTGGTGCTCACGGACGTGCACCTTGGCGGCGCCTGCGGACTGACGCTCGCGAAGACCCTTCAGGCGCTGGCGCCGGTGCTCGGCCGTCGACCGCCCGTGGTGTTTGCCGTGACGGGATCGATCATTGCCGCGCGCGCGGCCCGTGAGGCCGGCATCGATGCCGTGCTGACGAAGCCGGTGTCGTGCGCGAAGCTGGGGCGGGTGCTTGCGCTGCGGTGGCCCCGTGAGACGGGGGAATGGTCTGCGTCGCCAATGCCCGTGGCGTTGCCGGCGGTGCGGCGGGCGCCCTTGTCCGAGGATCCATGCGCCCGTCGTCTGATGCGTGACGAGATGGCGAAGGATCTGGCGCGCTTTCGGCGTCTGATGGGCCGCCGTCGCCGGGAGGACCTGGATGCGGCGCAGGCGTTGCTCCATCGCATGCGTGGCGCCTGCCGCATGTTCGGCGATCCGGCGTTGACCGCGCGCTGCGACCGGTTGAGCGCGAAGCTGGCGGATTGCAGGCGTCTATCGGCCGATGGCGGGGATCAGAGGTAGCGACACACCGCGAGGTAATGGCAGGCAGTACCGCCGATGGCGAACAGATGCCAGACGAAATGCCCGAACTTGATGTGGCCGTCGAGGGAATAGAAGACGGCGCCGATCGTGTAGGCGGCGCCGCCCGCGTAGAGCCATCCGGCACCGGGCCCCGGAATCGCGGCCAGCACGGGGCCGGCGACCAGTACCGCCATCCAGCCGAGCCCGATATAGAGCAACGTCGAGACGAGCGGCCGGTCGAGCAGGCCGAACGCTTTCGCAAGCAGGCCGGCGATCGCCATGGTCCATACCCCGGTGAGCAGGGGCAACCCCCACGGATCGTTCAGGATCTTGAGCGTGAAGGGCGTGTACGTGCCTGCGATGAACAGGAAGATGGCGCAGTGGTCGACGCGCATGAACAGCCGCTTCGCACGTCCGTCCGGCAGCCCGTGATAGAGCGCCGACGCCAGGTAGACGACAACCATCGTGGCGGCAAACACGCCCAGGCCGATTTGTTCGGCCGTGTTCGGCAACGGCAGGCGATTGGTGCCGAACAGGAAGGGAATGGCTGCAAGTGCGGCGAGGCAGGCGACGCCGTGACTGATGCTGTTGGCGAGCTCTTCGCTGCGGGTTTGTTCTCGTGCCAGCGCCTTGGCGCGGGATTCGGCGGTGAGCATGACGACGGGGGGCCTTATGCGGGATGCGTCTTGCGCCACTGGCGAACGGCCTCGAGCGTGTTGGCGACGTGTTTGTCGGGATTGAGACTGACGTAGCTGTAGATCACCTTGCCGTCGGGTGCGATCACGTAGGACACGCGATTGGCATAGTCCGGCTTGAGCGAGAGCACGGCGTCGTAGGCGCGCATGATGTGCTGATTCGTGTCGGCGGCCACGGCGAACTTGCTGCGGCACTCGGATACGGAGAATTTGTTGAGCGTGTCGATGTTGTCGTGCGACACGCCGATTACCGTCGCGCCGAGCGACTTGAAGGTGTCGGTGGCTTCGGCGAAATCATGCGCTTCGATGGTACAGCCCTGAGTGAACGCGGCCGGATAGAAGTACAGCACGACGGGGCCTTTCTTCAGGGCGTCGGCCAGCGAGAAGGTGAAGACCTTGCCGCCCAGCGAGGCTTGCGCCGAAAAGTCGGGTGCGGGCGAACCGTTCTTGAGTGCCGCGTGGGCGGGGATGAAGCACCAGGCCGTGACGCCGATAATCGCGGCGGCGGCCGTCAGTCCGAACCAACGTTTCATGCGAGGCTCCCGGAGTGGATGCTTAAGGATAGAGGCTTGCGCGCACCCTGTCCAACGTGGCCCTTGCGCCGGGCGCGCCGTCCGCACCCGCGCACAGACGGCCCCGTCGACGCGTCTGACGCTGGCAACACCGATGCGCCCGCGAAATTACGACGCCGCGGAGACACCGCCCGTGTGACCCTCGCCGATCGGCAGGACGGTGGTCGACTTGATCTGCGAGAGGGCAATCATCGAGTTCACCTCCTGGACCATCGGCAGTTGCGAGAGGCGCTCGAAGAAAAATCGCTCATAGGCATCGACGTCGCGCGTGACGATGCGCAGCAGGAAGTCGACATTGCCCATGAGCACATGGCATTCGAGTACCTCCGGGAACGCCTGGATCGCCTTCGAGAACTCCGGCAGGGCGTTGCGGTTGTGGCCTGCGAGCTTCACGTGCGCGAAGAGCATCACGTTCAGGCCGACTTTCTTCCGGTCAACCAGCGCCACCCGACGCTCGATCACGCCTTCCGCGTCCAGGCGGTCGATTCGCCGCCAACATTGCGACTGCGATAACCCGATTCGCTCGCCGATTTGTGCCGCCGAAAGCGAGGCATCTTCCTGCAGGATTGCGAGAATTTTTTCGTCAAATTCGTCGAGTTGCATGATTTATTCCTTAGTGCGGCAATATTTGAATGAATCATGTGAAATTGGTGGGGATTTGTCAACGATACGCGAAGCATTTACCGACGGGTTTCCGTAAGCTTGAGCTTCATAAGGCGCATTTGCCGCAACAATCCGTCGTTGTCTGGCGGAATCCGCAGGAACACAAGACATCATGAAACTCGATCTGACGCTGCCCGCCAGCGAAACCGCAACCGGGGCCGTTGCCCAGCCCGTCGCCCCGCTGTCCGCCAAGGGCGCTGATCTGATTGCGCGCACACTGGTCGAGATTGGCGTGCAGACCGTGTTCTGCTACCCGGGCGGCGCGAACCTGGAGATGCTCGACGCGCTCTCGCGCGTGGCCATCACGCTGGTGCGCACCGAACATGAGCAGGGTTCGGTCTTCGGTGCGCAGGGTTATGCGCGCGCCACCGGCAAGCTCGGCGTTTGCCTGGCCACCTCGGGCCCCGGCGCGACCAATCTCGTGACGGGTATCGCAGACGCCGCAAGCGACTCCGTACCGGTGCTCGCGATCACGGGCAACGTGGCCACGCATTGGCTTGGCAAGAACGCGTTTCAGGAGGTGGACATCGTCGCCATCACCCGACCGGTGACGAAGCTGGCGCGCCAGGTGCGCGAGGCGCGCGACATTCCGGCCGCCATCCGCGAGGCGGCCGCCTGCGCGCTGGCCGGGCGTCCTGGTCCGGTGCTGCTCGATTTTCCGAAGGACATCCAGCAGGCCCGTCCCGATCAGCCGACGGACAAGCGCTTCACGGTTCCCGCGCCCGCCGGCATGAGCGACGAGACGGCGCAGCGCATCGCCGCGTTGCTCGCGCAAAGCGAGCGTCCCGTCATCTATGCCGGTGGCGGGGTCATCGCCTCGGGCACCGGCGCTCAGCTCGCGGCGCTTGCCGAGGCGCTCGATTGCCCGGTCGCGCTCACGATGATGGGCCTTGGCGCCTTGCCGGATGACCATCGTCTGCTGCTGGGGCCGCTGGGCATGCATGGCGCCTATGTCGCGAACGTGGCCGTCAACGAGGCGGATCTGGTGCTGGCGCTCGGCGTGCGCTTCGACGATCGCGTCATTGGCGATCCGAGCGCGTTCGCGCGTCACGCCAAGATCGTGCATATCGATGTCGACGCCTCGGAGATCGGCAAGAACAAACCTGTGACGCTCGGCGTCCATGCCGATCTGCGAGATGCGTTTGCCGGGCTGCTGGCGCACGCGAAGCGCCGCAACGTGCCCGGTTGGCATGCGTATCTGCGCGAACGTCGCGAGGCGCACCCGCTGCGCGCGCCGACAGTGGACGCGGGCGGCAGTGCGGGCGTGCTCACCGGTGTCGACGTGATCTCGGCGCTCGCGGCGCAGCTTCCGCCCGAAGCGGTTGTCACGACAGGTGTGGGCCAGCATCAGATGTGGGCGATGCAGCACCTGCGCCTGCGCGCGCCGCGCACATTCCTGTCCAGCGCGGGCTTCGGCACGATGGGCTTCGGTCTGCCCGCGGCCATCGGCGCGAAGGTCGCGCTGCCCGACGTGCCGGTGATCGACATCGACGGCGACGGCAGCCTGAACATGTCCGTCAACGAACTGTCGACGTGCCGCCGCTACGGACTGGGGGTCAAGGTGCTGGTCATCAACAACCAGTGGCTCGGAATGGTTCGACAGTGGCAGGACATGATCTACGCGCGCAATCGCGTGGCGTCGTCATTGGTCGATCCGAACGCGCCCGACGGGGCCGACGACGGCCGTCCGTACCCTGACTTCGTGACCATCGCGGCGGGCTACGGCGTGGCGGGCGCGCGAGTCACGCGGGCCGACGAGCTGCGGGGTGCCCTGGAACGCATGCTCGCCGACCCGAGCGAGCCGTACCTGCTCGATGTGCTGGTCGCTCGCGAGGACGACGTCTATCCGATGATTCCCGCAGGCAAGACGTATCGCGACGTGGTCTTCGGGCCCGGGCAGGCAGCGGGGCCGATCGCCGCGGGCGCGTTCTGACGCGCGCCGCGCAGGCGGGGCGCGGCAGGCCGGCTGGTTTGACGACGCGCGCCGGCGACCGCCAATGTGGCGCGCATCCGCGCGCCATCCAGGCATTACCGTCCAGTGAGAATTCGACGTCTCGTCGCGAGATCGCAACGACAAAACCCGCTTCGGCGGGTTTTTTTCGTTTCCCGGACGGCCAGGAGTATCATTGCGCTCTTTCAAGAATTCTCGCCAAGGAAATCAACATGTTGACGAAGCGCCTCGTGCTGGCCGCCGCCTGTTTTCTGACGACCTTCGCCGCGGTGCCCGCAGCGCAGGCCGCTGAACCGACCTACACGGTCGGCGCCGGCGGTACGTATCGCCCGTTCGAATTCGAAACGCCGCAAAAGGAACTGGTGGGTTTCGACATCGACGTGATCAAGGCGGTCGGCAAGGCAGGCGGTTTCAACGTGAAGCTGGTCAGCACGCCGTGGGAAGGCATTTTCGCCACGCTCGATCAGGGCGATCGCGACATCATCATCTCGGGCATCACCATCACCGACAAGCGTCGTGAAATGGTCGACTTCTCGGCGCCGTACTTCCCGGCCGACCAGGTCATCATCACCGCGCCGGGCGCCAAGGTCGCGAGCCTGGCCGATCTCAAGAAGCTCCAGGTGGGCGTGGTCAATTCGAGCACGGGCGACATCGCCGTCTCGGAGGAACTGGGCCGTGCAAGCACTGCGATCCGTCGCTTCGACAACACGCCGCTCATGCTCGAAGAGCTGTATCGCGGCGGTGTCGACGCCGCCGTGGGCGACGTCGGCGTGATCAAGTTCTACATCAAGAGCCATCCGGAAAAGCCGTTCAAGCTGGTGTACGACAGCAAGTTCAAGCGCCAGTACTTCGGCATCGCCGTGAAGAAGGGCAACAAGGTGGTCCTCGACAAGATCAACACGGGCCTGAAGAAGATCGTGGCCGACGGCACCTACGCCAAGATCTACAAGCAGTGGTTCGACTCGGAAGTGCCGACGCTGCCGCAACAATAAGCAACGCGTGTAAGATTCGCGCCACGCGCGCCAAATAGCTGGCCTCTCGCGGCCCGTGAGCTGATCGTCGAGTTCCGACGTCAACCCCCGGGCCGCGAGCGTTTTTCTGCCGGGCAACCGGTTCGTTTCATTTCGTGAGAAAGGTGCTTCATGGGTGGGTTCCAGTGGAACATCATCAGCGAGTACATGCCCCTGTTCGTCGAGGGCACGCTGATGACGCTCAAGTGCACGGTGATCTGCGTGATCGCCGGTACGCTACTTGGGCTCGTGCTCGGCGTCGGCCGTCTGGCCGAGGCGCGTCACGGTTTCTACAAGTATTTCCTTCGCTACGTGGTGCAATACCCCGTACGCTTTTACGTCAGCTTTTTCCGCGGCACGCCGCTGTTCGTTCAGATTCTTCTGATTCACTTCGCGTTGATGCCCGTGCTGATCAATCCGTCCGAAGGGCTGATCGTGAGCGGCGACCTCGCGCGTGAAATTCGCTCGCAGTACGGCGCGTTCATGTCGGCGGTGCTGGCCATCTCGCTCAATGCCGGCGCCTACGTCTCCGAGATCTTCCGTGCGGGCATCCAGTCGATCGACCGCGGGCAGGCAGAGGCCGCACGCTCGCTGGGCATGACCTATATGCAGACGCTGCGCAAAGTCGTGCTGCCGCAGGCGTTTCGCCGCATGCTCCCACCGTTGGGCAACAACGCGATCGCCATTGTGAAGGACTCGTCGCTGGCGTCGGCCATCGGTCTGGCGGAGCTGGCGTACGCCGCGCGCACCGTGTCGGGCGCGTACGCGCGCTATTGGGAGCCGTACCTGACGATTTCGCTCATCTACTGGGCGATCACGCTGGTGCTCTCGGCTTTTGTTCAACATCTGGAAACGAGGTACGGCAAAGGTGATCGTCGTCAATAACCTGCAAAAGCAGTACGGCGATGCGCACGTGCTGCGCGGCATTACCTGCCGCATCGAAGAGAAGGAAGTGGTGTGCGTGATCGGCCCGTCGGGCTCGGGAAAGAGCACCTTCCTGCGCTGCCTGAACGGGCTTGAGGACGTAAGCGGCGGCGAAGTGCTCGTGAACGGCTTTCACGTGGAAGATCCGAAGACCGACATGAACGCGATGCGTGCGAGCGTCGGCATGGTGTTCCAGCGCTTCAACCTGTTTCCGCACATGTCGGTGCTCGAGAACCTGATCCTGGCGCCCATGCAGGTCAACGGCATCAAGCGTGCCGAAGCCGTGACCATTGCCGAGCAACTGCTGCGAAAGGTCGGCCTGATCGACAAGATCGACGCCTTTCCGAACCAGCTCTCCGGTGGCCAGCAGCAGCGCGTGGCGATTGCCCGTGCGCTGGCCATGAAGCCGACCGTCATGCTCTTCGACGAGCCGACCTCGGCGCTCGACCCGGAACTCGTGGGCGAAGTGCTCGAGGTCATGAAGTCGCTCGCCGAAGAGGGCATGACGATGGTCGTGGTTACCCACGAAATGGGCTTTGCGCGTGAAGTCTCCGACCGCGTCTTTTTCATCGATCAGGGCGTGATCATGGAAGAGGGCAAGCCGGACCAGATATTCTCGGCCCCCAGGCACGAGCGCACGCGCGAATTTCTGCGCAAAGTTCTGTAAATCTCGCGATGACGGGGCGCGCGAAGGTATATGCGCGCGCCGCATCTGATTACAATGCGAGGGTACGCGCGTCGAGTGCCGCGAAGGCAGCGGCACACGCACCCCGCAGGCACCCTGAGCGCCCAGCCAGGATTTTTTCTCACAGGACAGTGACCCGTCCCCGGGGCCTGTCCCGCAATCGCAGATTGCATTCCGATTTCACGAGGAAGTCATGAGCCAGCCAATCGCTGTGACCCGCCAGACGTTCGACGACGTGATGGTGCCCAATTACGCTCCCGCCCAGATGGTGCCCGTGCGCGGCGAAGGCTCGCGCATGTGGGACCAGCAGGGCCGCGAGTATGTCGACTTCACCGGTGGCATCGCGGTCAATGCGCTCGGCCATGCCAATCCGGAACTCGTGAAGGTCATCGAGGAGCAGGCGCGCAAGGTCTGGCATATCGGCAATGGCTACACCAACGAGCCGGTGCTGCGTCTGGCGAAGGCGCTCACCGAAGCCACCTTTGCCGACAAGGCGTTCTTCTGCAATTCGGGACTCGAAGCGAACGAAGCCGCGCTCAAGCTCGCGCGCCGTTACGCATACGACCATGCCGCCGAGCGCGGCGGCAAGGAAAAGAGCGAGATCGTTTCGTTCTACAACTCGTTTCACGGTCGTTCGCTGTTTACCGTCAGCGTGGGCGGCCAGGCGAAGTACACCGAAGGTTTCGGCCCGATTCCGGCCGGCATCATGCATCTGCCTTACAACGACCTGCAGACCGCCGAGGCCACCATCTCGGACGCCACGGCGGCCGTGATCGTCGAACCGGTGCAGGGCGAGGGCGGCGTTCTGCCGGCGGATCCGGAGTTCCTGAAAGGTCTGCGCGCCCTGTGCGACAAGCATGGCGCGTTGCTGATCTTCGACGAAGTGCAGACGGGGGTGGGCCGCACGGGCACGCTGTACGCCTATGAACAATACGGCGTCACGCCGGACATCCTGACCACGGCGAAGGCGCTGGGCAACGGCTATCCGATCGGCGGGCTGCTGACCACCAGCAAGATCGCCGCGAGTTTCTCGCCGGGCACGCATGGCTGCACCTACGGCGGAAATCCGCTTGCCACGGCGATCGCCGGTCGCGTTCTCGAACTGATCAATACGGCTGAAATGCTCGGCGGTGTGAAGACGCGTCACGAGCACTTCGTCAAGGGCATCGAGGCGATCAATGCGCGCCACGGCGTGTTTGCGCAGGTGCGCGGCATGGGGTTGCTCATCGGCGCCGTGCTCAAGCCGGAGTTCGCCGGCCGTGCGAAGGACATCGTGGCCGAAGCCGAGAAGCAAGGGCTGATGCTACTGGTGGCGGGCGGCGACGTCGTGCGCTTCGCGCCGTCGCTGAACATTCCATTCGCCGACATCGACGCCGGCCTGGCATCGCTGGAAAAGGCGGTAGCTGCGGTCGCCGCCACGGCGAAGGCCGCCTGAGCGCGCCAGGACACCGACTCCCACTCGCGCCAGCCCGTGCCGCAAGCTCGGGACTTCGGGCCGGACCGGCGGATCGCGCCGCTCCGGCCCGTGCTTTGACGGCGTGCCTCCAGTCTTCTTCTTCGTCGGATATGTCCATGAACCGTCAATCGAAACTGGTCACGCCGACGCAGGCGCCGGACGAGGCGCCTGATCCGTCGACATCGTTGCGCGTGGTACGCCTGGCGGGGCCGGGCGATCTGCCGGCATTGTTGCAGCTTGCGACGCTGGCCGGGCCGGGGATGACGTCGTTCAAGCCCGACCGGGCGGCGCTCGAGGCCCGCCTGACGCGGGTGGCGGCAACGCTCGACGGTCGGGCGCCGACGGCCGAGCAGGGCTACCTGTTCGTGATGGAGGATGTTGCAACGGGTGGGATTACGGGAGTCTGCGGGCTGGAAGCCGCTGTCGGGCTCGACCAGCCGTTCTACACGTATCGCAAGGATACGATCGTGCACGCCAGTCGCGAGTTGAATGTGTGGTCGCGCATGCTCACGCTCTCCCTGTCGAACGACCTCACGGGATACAGCGAACTCTGCTCGTTGCTGCTGGACCCGGCCTGGCGCGGGCACGGCAACGGGGCGCTGCTGTCGAAGGCCCGTTTCCTGTTCATGGCGCAGTTCCCGGAGCGCTTCGGCACGCACGTGTGCGCCGAGTTGCGCGGCTTCTTCGACGATGACGGCCAAAGTCCGTTCTGGCAATCGCTCGGCCAGCATTTCTTCAAGATCGACTTCGACCAGGCGGACTATCTCACGTCGATCGGCAAGAAATCATTCGTGGCCGAGTTGATGCCGAAGTACCCGATCTACGTCGACTTTCTCTCGCCGCAGGCCCAGGCGGCCATTGGCGTCACGCATCGCGATACCCTGCCCGCACGTCGTCTGCTCGAGCAGGAAGGCATGCGCTCCGGCGCGCATGTCGACATCTTCGACAGCGGCCCGGTGCTCGAGGCGCGCGTGGCCGATCTGCGCGCGGCGCGCGATAGCCGGTATCCGAGTGTGAACATTGCGCAAGACGCTACCGTCGCCAATCCCGAACCCTATCTGGTGGCGCGTCTGGGGCTCGCGGAGTTCCGTGCCACGCTGGTCAATGGGCGTCCCGAGCGGCGCACGTTCACCCTCAGCCCGATGGCGGCCCAGGCGCTCGGCGTCGCGCAGGGCGAGCGCATCCAGGTGTTGCCGCTCAAGCCGCCGCGTGCCGAAGCCGTCTGAGCGATCTCAGAACTGGATCGTGGCAGTGACGGTGTCGGTGTAGACGCCCGGCAGCGGCGTCGACTGCGACGGTACCCGGGCATAGATCGGAACGAACTGGACCAGACCCGAGCCGATCCCCGTCAATTGCGACGTGCCGGACGTGCCGTCGCCCCAGATCGTCGTGCGGGCGCTGTCCAGATACAGCTGATAGTCCACGCTCGCGCCTGTGGTACCGGTCATCCGCCGCGTGCTCACGCTGCCCGAGATCCCGCCCGAGAGTGCTACGCGATACGCATCGTTGTTCGTGCACTGGATGGTCAGTTGTCCGCTGCCGCTGACATCTGTCGTCAACGTCGACTGCGAAGCAAAGGTGATATTGGTCGCCGCGATGGTGCAGTTGTTGATGACGGTCACGTTGCTCGTGAACGGCACGCCTGGGGCCGCAGTCATGGCGCTGCCGCACGCGGGGGCGGGCGCGAGCAGTGCGTAGGACGCGTATTGCAGACTGATATCCGCCGCACCGAACGTGTGTGAATACACTGTGTTGGCGTCACCGCTGGTGGGCACGGTCGTTTGCGCGGCATCGATCTTGCCGTAGAAGCTGACGTTCTGCGTCAGGGTGCCGCCCAGCGGCGGGGCTGTCATGGTGAGCGCGATCATGTTGCCGGGGCTGCTTCCCCAGGTGTTGGCGTAGGCGGCGTCGACGAAGAGGCCGAAGCGGATCGCATTTGCGGCGTTGGTGAGGGTGAGCGGCGGCACGGCGTTCAACGCCAGGCATGCCTTGACGTTAGGGTTGGCGCCGAGCAAAGGCCAGGTGCATGTCACCGGAATCGTGCCGGTGGCGTTGAGCGCTGCGCCGGAAATCGGGCTGAACGCGGTGAAGGCGAGCGACGGTGTGCCGACGGAGCACGTCTGCGCCGAGGCGTTCGCGGTGATCAACGCGACGGCCGCCGCCAATGTCCGGCAGCCTCGCGCGGGTGTCCCGGGCGTCACGACGGCGCCTCTATGGTGGGCGCGCGGGGACGTCCCGGGCGCCGCTCGGCAAGCGTGCCGAACGCCACGCACTCGAGGGGGCCGATGCGCGCAATGTTGCCGTTGGGCGACTCGGACCATTCGAACGACGCGCGGCATCGCTGTGAACCGTCATGCGCCTCGAGCGTATTGCGCATGCCGAGATCGTCGACGAAGACTTCGCCGTCGTAGCCCACGATCGTGACGAATCCGCTTTGTACATGACGCACGGCGGTGCCGGGGCGAAGGGGCTGTCCCGTCGACCCGACGAGGGTGACCAGTGCGGCGCGATATCGCCGCACGGGAAAGCGCACCAGCACGCCGCTGCCCGATTGCGGCGCGATGCGGCGTTCTGTCGTCGTGACTTCCAGGTCGGCGGGCAGGTGCATGGGGTCGATGCCGATCCGCGTGGCTTCGTAGCCGCTCAGGTCCGGCACGAGATAGTAGCCGCGCGCGTCCGTTCGACCGACGCGCACCGATTCGCGCAACACCGGTACGCCCGCCTGACCGTCGGCGCTCACGAGTGCGAAGGCGTCGTAAGCGTGTCGCGTCGCATGCACACCGTGGTCCATGACCACGAGCGCGCCGGTCACGCCAATGCCGGTGCCTGTCTCGCGTCCCACCCTTTGCACCAGAGCGGATATCTGACCGTGCCGGCCGAGGTATTGCAGTTCGCCCTGTGCCGTGTGGCGCGAGAAGGCCCGCCCCGCGAGCACCTGCCACCCCCAGCCGCCTTGATAGTCGGGCGTTCGGCTCGCGCCTGCCCAGGTTTGCGTGCCGCCACCCTGGCTGGTCATCGAGGCGCTGCCCAATGCATTGCCGCCGAGCAGCACGCTGAGCATGGCGAACACCCCGTGCACCCCGCGACGTGCGAAGTCGCGAAAGCCGCCCAGCGATATCATGCCGCGCGTGCCCGCTGGGAGCGTCAGGCTCGCCGACAGCACGCGCGTGGCCGGCTGGCGCCGCATGCGCTGGGCGAACCAGGCGAGCGAGGCGGTGCTGCCGCGACCAAGCGGGAGCGAGAGGCTCACGCGGTCGCTTGCACGCGGCACGGGCGTGCCGTCGAGCGACGCGATGTCGCGATAGTGCCCGATGGCGCGAACCATGCGGGCGTCGACGCTCAGGTATCGAGACAGATACTGATAGCCCGCACTCCATTGCGCGCCGGCACCGCGCCCGCTGGACGCCGCGACCGACACGCCGGCGACCCCGGCGTGTCCCAGCGCGGCGAGCGCGCCCACGCCACCCAGCGCGAGACGGCGGCCTGCCTGTAACTGGGCCTCCACGGTCACCGTGTCGCTCGCGCCGTAGCGCGCGGCGATCGATGCGACGGGATCGCCCCGATACGAGAACGAGCGGATGCCGTAAGCCTCGCGCGGCCAGCCGGCTTCCACGGAAAAGCTCGAAAGTCCGCGGGCGAGCAAACGCGGATCGATGTATAGCGGCACTGTGGTGATTTGCTCACGCCCAAGCGCATCTCGGGTGACCACGCTTGCCTGGAGGTCGCCGGTTAGGCCGGGGGCCTCCTGAATGACGAAAGGGCCCGGCGGTACGCGTGCCCCCATGCGTCGCACGCCGTCCAGATACAGGTCCACCGACGATGGCACGACGGCGCTGCCGCGCAACGCCGGTACGGGAAACGTGACGAGATCCGGTCGCAGACTGAAATTTCGCCGCCATTGCATCCCCGCGATGCGCAGCGATCGCGTCCATGACAGCGAGCCCGTGATCAGATCGCCGGCCGTCCAGCTCGCCAGACGCGCCGGATCGTCATGCTGCCACCAGGTGTCGTATCGGCGGTAGCCGCGCCGCCAGCGCGAATGCTCGGTCACGCCGGTCTGCCGCAGCGTGCCGCCCGGCCAGAAGCCGCGAAACTCGCTCCATACGGAGGCACGCGTGAACCGGTCGCGCTGCACGTAGCCGTCGTAATTGACGACGACCCCGGTGCCCGCCGTCGCGCGGATCGGCGCCGGTGCCGGAGCGCCCAGCGTGTACGGGGCGAGCCACTTGTCGTCCACCGTCAGCTCGAGTGTCTGCGTGGGCGCATCGTAGGCGTAACGAATGCCGCGCAGGGCGTCGAGCGCGACTTCGGTCACGTCCTGCGTCGATAGTTCCGGCGAGTTCAGTCCCAACGCCCGAAGGTCGCCCGCGCGCACGAACCAGCGTCCCCGTCGGCGCACGAAGGGCGCGATCAGCCCGGTGGGCTCGCCGTTGACGACTACCGCGAGCACGTAGGGGCCGTCGAGTCGCGCGGGACGCGGCGCGTTCGACGCGCGCGCCGGGGCCGCAGATGGCGGCGCCGACTGTGCCGGTAGAGTCGACGAAATCGTGGATGTCGCTGGCGTCGATGGCGTCGATGGCATCGATGAAGTGGATGAAAACGAGGCGTTCGAGGAGATCGAGGAAGTTGATGAGGTCGGCGAATTCAGTGTTGCGGTGGATACGGCGTCGTCGAACCCAGATGCCACGGGCAGGCGCGTCGGCGGCCCGGGGTCGTCGGCGATGCGATGCGCGGATGCCGCGTGCACGTCCGTCGCCCGGCCCAGCCATGCGAGGGCCGTCACGATCGCGGCAATGGTCATTGCCACGGCCGCCCTCCGGGTGGGCAGGGACGGGGCCGCGAGGCCGGCGGGGCGCGCGGCGTGGTGAATGCCCCTAGCGCGTGCCATCCGACGCTTCGTCAGCGGCAAAGCGCATCGGGACGGCATCGATGCGAGACTCGACCGTAAATGGCGCGATGGGCGGCGAACCCGAAGGCCAGCGCACGGCAAAGCGCCGCGTTTGTCCCGCGAGCACGTAGCCGAGCAAGCCATGCGCGAGCTCCACGCTGCGCCCGGTCGCATCGCGCACTCGCGTCGCGCCAAGTTGCGCATGCCGCGCGCCGTCGTTGCGCACCGCCAATTGCCGTCGCGCGATGTCGAGATCGAAGTGCAGCTCGGGGCTGTGCTCGCGACTTGCCTGAACGAACACCGGCACCGAGTAGCGCAACCGGATGGACACGCCTTCACCTGGAGGCAATCCGACCGGCGGCAATTCGTCGACCAGCAGCCGGTAGCTTTGCTCCCGTTGCGCGGGGCCGCGCGCCGCGCGTACGAGTCGCACGATCTGCCGCTCGCCGGGTTCGATGCGGATGATTGGCGGGCTGGCGATGAGCGCACGCGTGGGTGTGAGCACGTTTTCGCCGTTGCGCTGGGCCCAGGCGTACAACCGCAACTGACCGTGGATCGGCAGTTCGCCGGAGTTGCCCAACGTGAGCGTGGTGGCTGGCTGCGAAGGCAACAGGTTGACGATGACCGGCGAGACTTGCAATGTGGCGCCATGTCCGTCGGGCACGCCGAGCGTGAGCAGCGCGACGAAGGCGCCGCGGCATGCACGGGCGGCGTGGCGGTGCGAGGCAAGTCTCGACGGGTGCATGATCGTCCCCGCGATTCAGAAGTAGACGGTCGCCGTGACCGTGGACGAATAGACGTCGGGTTCGGGCATGGTCGCCGAGAGCGTGGCCTGGCCATAGACGGTATAGGTCTTCGCCACGCCGCTGCCCGAATCGCTCAACGTGTTCGATCCCTGTGTATTTCCCCACGGCGTGGCATAGGCCGCGTCCTGGTACAGGCCGAACGGAATCGTCGTGGCGTTGCCGGTGATCGTGCCCGCGAGCAGACGATTGGTTTCGGTCGAGTTCGGCACGGTGCCCGCGTTCAGGCCGATGTTGTAGCCTGTGGACGCCGTGCAGACGACCGTGAGCGACGACGTGCTCGCGACGGGTCCGGTTGCCGATCCCTGCACGGCGTTGAACGTCATCGGCGTGGCGGCGATCGTGCATCCGGGCAGGATCGTCAGTTGCACGCGCATCTGAGCCGTCGCCGACCCGTTGGTGTATACGGCTGCCCGGGCCGGCCCGCTTTGGCTCAACATGCCAACGACGGCGCACAGGGCGAGACACAACAAGGAACGATTCATCGTCATTCTCCTTAGTATTCCTATTCGTTGGTGCGGCGGTGACGGTATCCGACTACGTAATGGATGGCAGAACGGACGGCAAAAGGTCACGCTTCTTTTGCACGTTTTTTGCGTAGTTTAGGAGGGCATTGGGCTGAAATGTCTTCGCGGCCAATGCTTTCGGAATAGTCCCATGCTGTGCGGGAGAGCATGCTGGCTGACCGAGATGGACATACGCGCAAAGCGCATGTCGGTGGGGCCCGCAATGCGCATGGAACGCCGCGGGGGGGCGATGCGGGGCGATCCGGGCGCACACCGGCGTTGGGCGCGGGGCGGCGCCGATCGGGAGATCGGGCAGGGAGCCGTCCTGCGTTTTGGGGGAGAAAAATCGCGCCGGGATGATGTCAATCAAAAGGCGTGCCAGCGGCACGAGGCAACGTGTAATTTTCACTTGATCTTGCGACGACGCAGTCTCTAGAATGACTTCTTGTCGCATATCGGACGCCATTCACGCCATACGTGTGATAGGCGGCCCGTTGGACGTGTTCGCTACCTGCGGATATTTCTCGAGAGGGATGCCATGCTCAGACTTCTGTCGAAATACTGGTGGTTGCTGGTGCTGCGTGGAGTACTGGCCGTTGCCTTCGGGGTCGCGGCGTTTGCCTTGCCCGGCGTGACGATCGCGGTGCTGGTGCTGTGTTTCGGCGCGTTTTCGTTTGTCGATGGTGTCTTCTCCCTGGCCGGTGCGTGGAGCGCGCAAGGAACATGCCGACTGGTGGCTGCCGTTGCTGCAAGGCATTGCGGGCATCGTGATCGGCGTGCTCACCTATCTCAACCCGGCGTTGACCGCCGTGGCGTTGCTTATCTATATCGTGGCCTGGAGTTTTGTCACCGGCGTTTTGCAGGTGGCTGCCGGAATCGCGCTGCGTCGCGAGATTCAGGGCGAACTGTGGGTCATTCTCTCCGGTGTGTTCAGCATTCTGTTTGCCATCTTCATCATGTGGCAGCCCGGCGCGGGTGCGCTTGCGCTGATCTGGGCGATCGGATCGTGGGCCATCGTCTGGGGCGCACTGCTCGTGATGGCCGGTTTCAGGCTGCGGGGCGCCGCGCATGGCGCTTCGCGAACGCCCGCAGGATCGTTGCGGTCCTGAGCATCCCTAACCATGTCCCGACCGGAAATGCCGGGACGCGTTCTTTTTCTTTCGTCCGCAAGGGCTGCAGTTGCCTGTTGCTGACGGCTTCCCCCTGGCAGCCAGCGGGCTGCCTGACGTCAGGAGTGTCAAATGGCTCTGAATCATACGCGTAACACCCTCGGTGAAAAGATCCGGATCGAATCGGTCAATCAGCTCAATCGCGGGTTGGTCAACGGCATCGACGTTCAGCGCCAGGCCAAGCAGGCGCACTGGAATGTGCACGGTCCGGGCTTTATCGAACTGCACTTGTTGTTCGACGAGGTCTACAACGCCGCCATCGAATGGACGGATCTTTGCGCCGAGCGTCTCGTGGCACTGGGCGGCGTGGCCGACGGACGCGTGCAGACGGTTGCCAAGGCGACCGAACTGCCGGTCTACAAGAACGAGTTCAAGCGCGGGCTGGATCATGCGGCGGCGCTGGCCGAGACCCTGGCGGCGTACGGCGAAATCATCCGGGGGCTGATCGATGCGTCGGCCGAGATCGGCGACGCCACCACGTCGGACGTTTTCACGGAGATCTCGCGCGGCGTGGACGACCATCTGTGGAAAGTCGAGGCGCACCTGCGCGGCGAGTGATCCCGGCGTCGCCGGGGCGCCGCAGGCCCCCCGGCGCGCAAGCGACCGTCCGGCTTCGCATGGCGCGAATCGGCGAGCGCGCGCACCCGGTGAGTCCGGGGTGCTGTTTCCCTGACCATCCCCCGGAGTCGCCATGACCACCCGCAATCTGAGCCAGATGTTCCAGCCGAAGTCGGTCGCCGTCATCGGCGCGTCGCAGCGTGAACGGCGCGTGGGCACGACCGTGCTGCAGAACGTCATCGATGGCGGGTTCACGGGGGAGATCTACCCGGTCAATCCAAAATATTCGTCGCTCGCGGATCGCAAGTGCTATCGCGACGTGAGCGATTTGCCGCAGGCGCCCGATCTCGCCATCGTCTGCACGCCACCCGAGACCGTGCCGGGCCTTATCCGGGATCTCGGCGAGCGCGGGACACGCGCGGTCGTTGTCCTCACCTCGGGGCTCGCTCGCGAACGCGATCGCCATGGCGTCACGTTGCAGGAGCGCATGCTCCAGCATGCCAAGCCCCATGTGCTGCGAATTCTCGGGCCGAACTGCATCGGGCTGCTGAGCCCGGGCATCGGTCTGAACGCCAGCTTCGCGCACATGGGCGCGCGCCCGGGCAAGCTGGCGTTCGTCTCGCAATCGGGCGCGTTGACGACCGCCGTGCTCGACTGGGCCGATGCCCGCGAGATCGGCTTTTCGCATTTCGTTTCGCTGGGCGACAGCGCCGACGTGGATTTCGGCGATATGCTCGACTACCTCGCGAGCGACCCCGGTACTGACGCGATCCTGATGTACATGGAGTCCATTCGCGACGCACGCAAGTTCATGTCGGCCGCGCGGGCGGCCGCACGCAACAAACCGGTCGTGGTGATCAAGTCCGGTCGCGTGCCGGAGGGGGCGCAGGCCGCCGCCTCGCATACGGGGGCGATGGCGGGGGCGGACGATGTGTACGACGCCGCCATCCGTCGTGCCGGCATGCTGCGCGTGGATACCACCGATGAACTGTTCGCCGCCGTGGAGACGCTCGCGCGGCTGCGGCCGTTCTGGGGCGACAAGCTCTCGATCATGACCAACGGCGGTGGCGCGGGTGTGATGGCGACCGACGCGCTGGTACTCGACGGCGGCAAGCTTGCCCGTCTGTCCGACAAGACGCGCGCGGCGCTCGACGCAGCGTTGCCAACGACACTGGGCCGCGTCAATCCGGTCGACATTGGCGGCGATGCTGACCTGGCGCGCTACACGGGCACGCTGGCGGCGTTATGCGAAGATCCGGAGACCGCGGCCGTCCTGTTCATCCAGGCGCCCACGGCGGTCATGCCGAGCCTCGATGTGGCCAATGCACTCGCCGCGTTGCCGAAGCCGTCGAAGAACATTTTCACGTGCTGGCTCGGCGGCGAGACGGCGGAGCGGGCCCGGCGCATTTGCCGCGAGGCGGGGCTGCCGACGTACGACACGCCGGAAAATGCCGCTCGCGCGTTTCTCGAGGCGGTAAATTATCGTCGCAACCAGTCGTTGCTGATGGAAACGCCGCCCTCCATTCCCCCGGGCTTCGCGCCCGATGTCGCACGGGTACGCGCCATCATCGACGGGGTGATGCGCGAGGGGCGGGCGTTGCTCTCGGAGCCGGAAGCCAAGGGTGTGCTGGCCGCATACGGCATTCCGGTCGTGGAGACGCTCGTTGCCGAGACGCCTGAGCAGGCGGGAGCGCTGGCGCAGGGCCTTGGCTTTCCCGTGGCGGTCAAGCTTGTCTCTCCGGACATTACACACAAGTCGGACGTCGGCGGTGTGGTGCTCAACATCGAGACGGCCGAGCAGGCATGCGATGCGGCCCGCCAGATCCGCAAGCGCGCGCTCGCCGCGAAACCGGACGCGCGCGTGACGGGCTATTCGGTCCAACGCATGGCCAACGGGGCAGAGGCGTTCGAACTGATCGTGGGTGTGGCCACCGACAACGTGTTTGGGCCGGTACTGCTGTTCGGGCAGGGCGGCACTGCCGTCGAAGTGATCGCCGACCGGACCATCGGTCTGCCGCCGCTCAACCTGAACCTCGCGCGCGACATGGTGGCGCGCGCCCGGGTGTCGAAGCTGCTCGCGGGCTACCGCAATCGTCCGCCGGCCGATCACGAGGCCATCTACCTCACCCTGGTCAAGCTCTCCCAGCTCGTGTGCGACGTGCCGGAGATCGCCGAGCTCGACATCAATCCCCTGTTCGCCGACGCGCACGGCGTTCTGGCGCTCGACGCCCGCATCGTGGCGCGCAAGCCGGCATCGGCCGGGCACGGACGCCTCGCCATCCGGCCCTATCCGCAGGAACTGGAGAGCACGGTCGACGCGGGCGGCAAGCCGGTGCGAGTGCGCCCGATCCGGCCCGAGGACGAGCCGGCCTATAACGCTTTTTTCCACACGCTCACCCCGCAGGACGTGCAGTTCCGCTATTTCGGCCTGATCAAGGAGCTCTCGCACTCGCAAATGGCGCGCGTGACACAGATCGACTACGACCGCGCGATGACGTTCGTGGCGACCGAGCGCGATGAGCAGGGCAACACGCGCCTGCTGGGAGTGGTGCAGGCGCTGGCCGATCCGGACAACACGGTCGCCGAGTTCGCGGTGACCGTGAGTCCGGCCGCGCAGGGTCGCGGCCTCGGGCGCGCCCTCATGGAGCACATCGTCGATTACAGCCGCCGGCGCGGCACGGGCGAGCTCATCGGCTATGTACTCACGGCAAATACGCGTATGCTGACACTCGCCCGTCATCTGGGCTTTGTCGAGGACAAGGAGATGGAGGCGGGCGTTCTTCACATCCGGCTGCCGTTGCAACAGACAGCGCAGGCGCAGGAGACACGCAAGGCATAGCGGCCACGGCCCGGCGCCGCGCGTTGTCGGCCCGCATGCGTCGGCAGGGCGGCCGCCTCGACCAGGACGACGAATGCTAGTGAATTGCGTGGCCTATGAGGATGGCCGCAAGATTGCCGATCTGCACCCCGACGAAATCTCCGATTACCTTGAGCGCCCGCATTGCTTCGTATGGGTGGCGCTCAAGGACCCCGGTCCCGGCGAGCTCGCGCAGATGCAACATGAATTCGGTCTGCACGACCTTGCCGTGGAAGATGCGCAGCACGGGCACCAGCGTCCGAAGATCGAGCAGTACGGCGACTCGCTCTTCGCCGTGCTGCACGTGCTCAACAAGGACGCCGACGGCGACTTCTCGCTCGGGGAAGTGGCGATTTTCGCAGGGCAAAATTACGTGCTTTCCGTGCGTACGAACGCCACGCAGGGGCTCGGCGCCGTGCGTGCGCGCGCGGAGAAAGAGCCCCATTTGTTGCGGCAGGGCTCGATCTTCGTGCTCTACGCGCTCATGGACGCCATCGTCGACAGTTACTTTCCCGTATTCGACGACCTCGAAGCGCAACTCGAGGCGATCGAGGCGCAGATCTTCACGCCGAGTGCGCCGGCCAAGGGGCGAGCCATCATCGAAGACCTGTATCAACTCAAACGACGCCTCATTACGTTGCAGCACGCCTGTGTGCCGCTCATGGAGGCGGTCAGCAAACTGTTCGGCGCGATGGCGCCGAAGCTCTGCGGCGGCATGCAGGAGTACTTCCGGGACGTGTTCGACCACCTTCAACGCATCACCAAGAATGTCGATCTGCTGCGCGAAATGGTCACGACGGCACTCTCGGTCAATCTCGGCATGATCTCGCTGTCGGAGAACGAGACGACGAAGCGTCTGGGGTCGTTTGCCGCACTCTTTGCCGTGCCCACCATGATCGCCGGCATCTACGGCATGAACTTCGCCGACATCCCGGAATTGAAATTCCGGTACGGCTACCCCCTCTGCATCGGGGCCATGATCCTCATCGATTTGCTCCTGTACCGGAAATTCCGCAAGGCCGGCTGGTTGTGACGCAGCCGCGAGGCCCGCGCAATCTGTGTCAGGGGCGTGTCGCGGCATGCCCTTCAGCGCGCCGTGTTGCCCCGTGGCAACGGGTCGCGTCGCGCACCGTTTTCCGTCGTGACCGGCGTAGAGTAATTGCACTAGAATTCCCCAACGCCGCGTCAGACGGCAGCCAAGGGTTGAGAAATACAACAAACACCAGGCGCTTAGGGGTCAGATATTGAACGCACCACTCTCGGGGATCCGCGTCATCGAGTTCTGTCGAGGCGCGGCGGGCGCTTATTGCGGCTTGCTGCTGGCCGACATGGGGGCCGATGTCATCATGGTCGACGATCCCGTCGACGATCTCTCCAACGATAGCCGGAGTCCGCTCGGCGAATCCGCACAACTCGGCCTGCGACGCAACAAGCGCTCCGTGGCGCTGGATTTGCTTACCCTCGAAGGCCGCAGCCTCGCGCACACGCTCGTGCGCGGCGCCGACGTCGTCATCGAATGCCTGCCGCCGGGCACGCTCGCCAGTGCCGGCCTCGGCTACGACGCGCTGTCGGGCGTGCAACCCCATCTCGTCTACGTATCGATCTCCGCGTTCGGGCAGGAGGGGCCGCGCTCCGTGACGCAGCCCGCGGGCGTGCCCGCGCTCCAGGCGCTTCGAGGAATGCTTGGTGCGGCGCCGAGCGGTCTGGAGCCGCCACGCGATTTGCCGGTAGCGGACCTCGCTGCCGGGCTGTATGCGGCGTTTTCCACGTCCGCGGCGCTCGTGGCCGCGAGACTGCAGGGGCGGGGTGTTCATATCGACGTGCCGATGCTCGGCGCCACGCTCGCCATTGCGGCATTGCGCGGTGGCGACGAAGGTGCCGAGGCGGCGCACCGCGCGGGGCTGGTGCCGCCCGCGACCATGGGCGGGGACCGTGACGGTGCCGTCGGCGTGAATCCGCCCAACGCGGGCGTCGCTCGCGCCGCGCCGCGCGTCGGAGCCCTGGAGCCAGGCGACGCCGAGGGCGACACGATGCGATTCGGCGGGCCATCGGCACCCTGGCCGACCTTCCGTGCCCGCGACGGCTATTTCGGCATGGATCTCGACGGACAGGCTCACTGGCAAGCGATTTGCGCGCTGGTGCACCGGGTCGATCTGCTCGACGACGCCCGCTTCGCCAACGCGCGGGAGCGTGCCCGGCATCAGGCCGTGCTGCGCGACGTGCTCGAAGCGGTTTTCGTCCTCGAGGACCGCGGTGTCTGGCTGGCCCGGCTCGTCGCGGTCGGTGTGCCATGCACGGCCATCAGTACCTATTCGCGGGTGCTGGCCGATCCGCAGGTGGCACACATGGGCTGGGTGCGGCCCATGGTGTTGCCTAGCGGAGAGACGACGCACACCATCGTCTCTCCCGTTCGCCTGAACGGGCGCAGTCCGGTATCGCCGATGGATCCGCCCGCACCCGGCGAGCACACGAGTGACATTCTTGCGGAGCTGGGGGCGGACGAGGGCGACGTGACGGCTCGGCCTGTGAGCGGCCCCGGCCGTTTTTGACGCAGGCCGCTCCGGCGCCGACAAACGTATGCCAAGACGGCGCCTTCGGGCGCCGTCGGCGTTTTTGCGGTCTGCGGGGCATCGCCTCGCGACGTCGGGTACTTGCCCATCCCCGTTGCCAGGCGGGGCTTTCGCGCCGCCCGATGTCTCTATATAATTCATGGTCATAAGCTTATGACTATTAGTGATTAGGCGTCTCGCCGATCACTTCCCCCCGATTTTTTGCTGGATGCCGACCGATGATTGCCGATCTTTCGAGTATGTCTCCCACGGCTGCGTTGCTTGGCGCCGCAGTCGGGCTCGTGCTGGGATTGACGGGGGCGGGCGGGGGCATCTTCGCGGTACCGGCGCTGGTCTTCGGGCTGGGGTGGGGCGTGTCGCAGGCCGGGCCGGTTGCGCTTCTTGCGGTGGGGGTTGCTGCGGCCGTGGGCAGCGTGCAAGGGCTGCGCGCCGGTCTGGTGCGCTATCGCGCGGCCATGCTCATGGCCGGGATCGGTGTTTGCGTGGCGCCGTTGGGGGCCTGGATGGCGCATCGGCTGCCGGAGCGCTGGCTGGTTGGGCTGTTTGCCCTCGCCATGCTGGTTGTGGCAGCGCGCATGTACCGCGCGTCCCGCGGGCTGTCGGCAAACGCCGCGAAGGCCGTAACGGCAGCGAATCCACCCGCAGGTGAGACGGCGAACCCGTCGGACGATCAGGCCGCATCCCAAGCGGCAAGTCAGGCGGCAAATCAGGCGGCAAGCAAGACGGGCGAGGCGCTGCCGCCGTGCCGGTTGAACCCGGCGACGGGCCGCTTGCACTGGACACCGCGTGTCGCGGGCGTTCTGGGGGCGATCGGCGCGGTTTCCGGCTTTGCGTCCGGCTTGCTTGGCGTCGGCGGCGGCTTCGTCATCGTGCCGGCCTTGCGCCGCTTTACCGATATCACCGTGCACGGTGTGGTGGCCACTTCGCTGTTCGTCATCGCGCTCATTTCCGCGGGCACCGTGGCTAACGCGTGGTGGCAAGGCATGCATCCGGGCGCTCAGGGCTGGGTTTTCGTCGCGGGCGCGGTGGTCGGCATGCTCCTCGGTCGCGCGCTGGCGCCACGGTTGGCGGCCTCCCGGCTGCAACAAATCTTCTCGACGCTCATGGCCGCCGTCGCCATCGGCATGTTCGTCAAGGCATTCGGCGCCTGATTCGACGAACGCCGGCGCGGCTTGCGATTCTCGAATACTTCGAAAATCGCAACGTCTTTCGAGTGATCTTCAATATCGATCGCCGTGACGGTCCGCGCGATCCCGCCATGCCTTTCATTTCCGTTCGTGACGCGACAATGAATCTTTTCGTCACAGGACTGTCCATTGAAACGTTGCCCGAGCACCACATCTCGCTGAATTGAATGTCTTGCGCGTGAAATGGCGTCGATGTGCGCGATGCATGCAAATCACGGACGGTAATGCTCTTAATTTGGACTAGGATGATTCCTATAAACAGATCCAAAACGGCAGGATTTTGTAGATTTATCCTATATTTCCGCTGGTCGTAAAACGGCGCGTAACGACGTCGCCTCGCCGATGCGTCACGCGGCGTTGCGATCGGCTTTGGCATCGATGACCACGACACACATTGAGACTTCCACGACCGTCTTGCCTGACTCCCCGGAAGCTTGCACACCGGCGAGCCGCCGTGCCGCCGCGATCCGGCAACGGGTGATCGTCTCGACGGCGATGGCGATGGCATTGCTGGCGGGGTGCACCGAGTATCAGGCGTCGACGCCCAGTGTGTCGGGCGGCGAAGCGGCGCACGAGGGCGCGTCGTTGTCGGCGTCGGCGCAAGCGGGAGCAGACGCGAAAGTGGTGGAAGCCCGCATGCGGCCGGTCGCGGCGGCTGTGGCCATGAGTGGTACGCCGCAGGTGGGGCGCGTGGTGAGCGGGACCTATCGATGGATGGCCGATTGGCCGGAGACCGAGAGCGTGCATCTGTGGGAGGCCGCGCCCGGCCCGACACGCATTCGTGTGGTTGGACGCGCACGGGAGATGATGCCGTCGGCGGGATTGCGCGGGGTGCGCATTCGCTACTGTGTCAAGCCGGTCATCGGCACAGGCGCCTCCCGGTTGACCGGGCACAAGACGTGCTCGGCCTGGACAACCGTCGACGGGCCGAAAGCGGCCCGTGACGCCGGATAACCGTCGAATAGTCGCCCGACAGCGTCAGATCGACACCGGATGTTGCCGGAGCGCCGGATTGCCGGACAGCGCCGGCGAGCGACGAGTTACGCCGAATAACGTAGCCGCGGCGGCGCGGGGGACGATTCCGTCCGTCAGCGCCGCGTAGCGACAACGTGGTCACGCCTTCGTGACCAACGAGTGTGTCGGCAAGACGCACATTCCTCTTTCTGGAAGCCATGACGCGTAGACACGGCGGAGAATCGCGCGCGCCCACGGCTGACTTCTTTTAAAAGGATTCCGCACATGATGGTTAAAATTCTGATTGCCGATGATCACCCGATCGTCGCCTCGACGCTGCGTGAAATGCTCTCCCCGGACCCCGGCTTTCACGTGCTCCCGCCGGTTTCCAATTCGACTGAGCTCTTCAAGGCGCTCGAGACGAATTCCGTGGACGTTCTGATCACCGACTATTGCATGCCGGGCGGCGCGTTCGGCGACGGCCTGGTCATGATCAACCGCGTACGGCGCAAGTATCCGGATGTGAAGATCATCGTCTTCACGTCGATCGAGCAACCGGCCATCATTCACGCGCTCGACAGTTGTGGCGTGCTCGGTGTGATGACCAAGTCCGACGATCTTCGCGAAATCACCGTCTGCGTCGAGCGCTGCCGCCGGGGCATGAGTTACCGCGGCGGGCGTGCCGAGCAGATTCTCGAGGAACAAATGCGTCGCAAGCCGACCGCGCGCCGTCCGCTGTCTCCCAAGGAGATGGAAGTGCTGCGGATGTATCTGGACGGCCAGAACGTGTCGCAGATTGCAGGCGCGCTCAAGCGCTCGGCCAAGACGATCAACAACCAGAAGCGCATGGCCATGTGCAAGCTGGGCTGCCGGACCGACATGGAATTGTTCAAGCTCCACGTGTCGAGCCCGGTGCAGTTTTCGCGTGACGGCGAGACCGAAACGCCGAGTGCCGCCTGAGCGCGTGACCCGATCGGACATTGGAGCATATGCCCGCCAGAACGATGACGCGTGACATCGCGATCGCCGGCCGCCTGCTGCGTATCGGTGGCCTGCTCGCACTTCTTTTCGGCTTGTCGGTCTGGGTGGCGGCGGTCTCGTACGCGTTGTTCGGCACCTTGTGGCAAAGCGGCCAGAAGACCGAGTCCTTCTTCGCCGCCGTCGGCCGTGAAATTCGCGACCTCGAGATCTTCAACGAGCAGGCCCGTGCCATGGCGCAAGCCACCCAGGCCAGCAAGGTGCGTCAAGGCGGGGCCACGCGGGCATTGACCGATCGCATTCTGCAGCCGCTGCTCGGCATGAGCCCCGGCAGCGCACGCCGTATCAGCGGCGTGGGATGGGACAGCGAGTTCGAGATCGTCAAGCTGGCGGACATTACCCCTGAACGTGCCGCCCTGTATGCGCGCCTGACGCTGCGACTCATGGTGCTCGACGCCAACTTCTGGAGTCCCCTCGACGGTCAGGACGAAACGTTCATCATTTCCGCGGATGGCGCCTTTGCGGCCTATCGACCGGCGATCGGACGCGCGTCGTTCACGCCGTCGAAGCTGGCGAGCGACACGCAGGCGATGATCGCCGAGATCAACAAGGTGGAGCGCTATCACGCGCGCATCAGGGGCAACAGCGAAGGTCCGTTCTGGACTTACAACTACGAGCATCCCGTCACCCATCTGAAGACCGTATCGAGCTTCGTACCGATTCGCGATCTGGATGGCCACCTGGTGCTCTACGTTGGCACCAGCATGTCGCCGGACATGATCGTGCCGCCGCGCATGCGCAATCTGGAACGCTCGGGGGAAGCGCTGCAACTGATCTCGGAAGACGGGCTCATCATTGCAAGTGCAGGCCAGCCGCTCGCCTCGCTGGGCAATCTGCGAACGCTTGTGACATTGCCGCTCTTCGGGGGCGCACAGATGACGCTGCGCTCCGACGGTCAGCGCCTCGTCTTCGAGCGTCGCCTGTCGTCCACGCCCTGGTTCGTGCGCTACGCGGTTCGCCCGAAAGAGCTGTTGCGCGAGAATGCCACGCTGCTGCTCGGCGCAACCCTCCTGCTGTGTCTCTACGCGGCGGGCGTGTTCGCCGGGATGCGCTACATGCGACAGCGCATCATCGAACCGGCGCGCCAGCGCACGAAAGCGCTGCTCGAGCGAGACGCCTTCACTCAGACCCTCATCGAAACCGCGCCGGTCGGCATGGCGATCATCGACCCCTTCGAGCCGGCCGTGGTCATGAGCAATCCGGCGTATGCCGGCACCGTCGATCTGTTGCGTCATCTCGGCGACGGAGAGCTCACGCGCATGTATCGGCAGTTGCACAGCGGCGTGGTCGCGCGCCCCGTGCGACGCTTGCTCAGTGCGATGGACGACGCGGGAGAGCGCCACTATGCCGTGAGTTTCGTCGACACGGTGTTTCGCGAGCAGCCGGTGCTGATTGGCACGCTGTCGGACGTCACGGAGCAACGCCGGTTCGAGCTGGAGCAACGCAAGGCGCGCCTGGCAGCGGAAAGCGCGAATCGCGCGAAAGACGTCTTCCTGACTACGGTGAGCCACGAAATGCGTACGCCGTTGTACGGCACGCTGGCGTCGCTGGAGCTCTTGAGTGCGCAGAACCTGGGCGACGATCATCGCTATTACGTCGACGTGATGGAGAGCTCGACGCGCAACCTGCTCGATCTCATCAACGACCTGCTCGACTACTCGCGCATTCAGGTGGGGCGCTTCGAGCTGAATTCGCGCGACGGTTCCCTGCTCAAGGAGCTGGAGGCGGTCGGGCTGTCGTTTACCGGCCGCGCGCGATTGCAGGGACTGACGCTCGACTGGATGATCGATCCCCAGTTGTCCCGCGCCGTGCACACCGACGCGCTGCGACTCGGCCAGGTCGTCACGAATCTCGTCGGCAACGCGATCAAGTTCACCGATAAGGGTCACGTGGCGTTCAGTGCCATGATCACTCGCGCCGACATGCAGGGGTGCGACGTCGCGTTCGCTGTCAGCGACAGCGGGGTCGGCATTGCGGCGGCGGACCTCGCCGATTTGTTCAAGCCCTTCGGCAAAAGCACGACAGAGCCGGGCATGCAGCACGGCACCGGACTGGGGCTGGCCATCTCGCACCAGTTCGTCGGCATGCTGGGCGGCGTGCTCCAGGTCGACAGCAAGGAGGGCGAGGGCACGACGATGCGTTTCACGCTGCGACTGCCGTGGGCACCCGACAGCGAGGCGCCGGCCGTCGTCGCCGCGGGCGAAACGTTCGCATATGTCAGTGCGTTGCCCCGTCGGCATTGGTATCTCGAAGCGCTGATTCGTCGTGCGGGCTATGAGCCCATGCAATACAGCGACGCCGTGACGTGGTCCACCGGCAGCGGGCGTTCGCAGGACGCGGGGTTGCTCCTGTTCGCCGACGAATGGCCGGTCCGGGGGATGGCCGGCGCGCAGGTCTACCTGCTGCGCGCGACACCGGTGGACCGCCCGGCGGGAAGTATGCCGGCATGGCCGAAGGACATTGCGTTGCTGCAACAGGCGGAGCTTTGGGAGGCGTTGGGCGCGGTGCCACGTCGAGGACATGCGGCATCCGGTGGCGTGCAGGACGCCGCCCATGCACAGACCCGCGTGCGACCGCTGGCAGGGTGGTATGTGCTGGTCGCCGACGATCATCCGATCAGCGGCATGTTGCTCTCGCGTCAACTCGAGGGGCTCGGCGCGATGGTCGACTGCTACCACGATCCGCGCGAAGCGCTCGATGCGTTCGACGCGGAATCGCACATGCTCGTGATCACCGACGCGAACATGCCGCATGTATCTGGCCACGCGCTGGCGACCGCGATCAAGTCCAGGGCGCCGCATGTGCCGGTCGTGGTCGCCACGGCGGATGTGACGCTGCGCAACGATCGCGACGCCAGATCGCCCTATGACGCGGTTGTCTACAAGCCCGTGGACGCCCGTTCGCTGCTTCGCGTGATCGAACTCGTGCGTACACGCTACCCGTCGCTTTGCGTCGACATTGCCCCATTGGCGGATTCGGCGCGTCAGGTGGAAAGCGCGCTCGAGCCGGCGCCGGAGCCGGCGGTGGCCCGGGATTGGCGCTTGCCGCTCTCGGACATGCTCGATACGTTCGTGAAGATCGCGGATCAGGACATTGCAAACTGCCGGGCGGCATTGACCGAACTGTCGCGCGAAACGCTGCGGCATTCGGCTCACCGGCTGCGCGGTGGCTTCATGGCGTTCGGTCTGAGTTCACTCGCGTCGCTCGCGGCGCAGTTGGAACATCTGGCGCCGCAGGCGTCGGCCGGACAGATGGAGGCCGCGTTCGATGCGCTCGACGTCGCGTGGAACGACTGGCTTCGCGCCCAGGGGCACGCCATCGCGAGCCACGCCTGACGCGGCCATTACGAGGCGGCGTGGCTATTCCACGAAGTATTCCGAAATCAACTGCCGCAGCCATTGGTTGCCGGCATCCTGATGGTATCGCCGGTGCCAGAACACATTCGTCTGCAAGGCGGGAAGACGCACAGGCGGCTTGACGAATCGTAGGCCGAACGGGGCCGCGGCACGCTCGGCAAACTTCTGCGGTACCGTGACGACGAGGTCGTTGGCGCTCACCACGTACGGCACGGCAATGAAGTGGGGTACCCAAAAGTTGGCGTCGGCGCCGAAGCCTGCTTGCGCGAGCAACTGATTTACGCGCGCATAGGGATTGTCGCCGGTGGCGACGAACAGATGCCGCGCTGCCTGGAATTCCTTGAGTCCCGAGCGTGCGTTGTCCAGCGCGTGGCCGATGCGAAACATGCTCACGTATCGTTGGCTGAACAGCCGGCGTTGGAAGAATGGCCCGGTCAGATCGTCAAACGCCCCGACGGCCAGGTCGATGCGCCCGGCCGCCATGGCTTCCTTCAGGTCGGGCAGGGTCGTTCGCACAGTGCGCACCCGTACCCCCGGTGCCAGCCGCGTGCACAGATCGACCAACGCCGGCATGAAGTACACCTCCCCGACGTCTGTCATCGCCAACGTGAATTCCCGCTGACTGCTTGCCGGATCGAACGCTTCCCGGTGGTTGATCGCCCGCGAAATACCCGAGAGCGCCGCGGAAACGGGTTCGGCAAGTGCCTCGGCAAACGGGGTTGGCTGCATGCCGGCCCCGGTGCGCGTGAACAACTCATCGTCAAAGGTCTGGCGCAGACGTGCCAGGCCATTGCTCACGGCCGGCTGCGACAGACCCAGTTCGCGTGCCGCCTGGGAGATGCTTCGATGGGTCAGCACCGCATGAAAAACGACCAACAGGTTCAAATCGACGTCGCGTAATGAAATCATGGCTCGGCGATTAGTATTCGCATTATGAATATAGTGGATTTGTCTATTTATATCGCAAAATTTGATGGCTTGTCGGACAATAAACGCATTCGAAATCAGGAGACGAGGGCATTCATGCGCCAAGCAGACCAAATTCAGGGGGAACTGGGCTATTTGTCCGGCTTTGCCAACGAGTTCGCGACCGAGGCACTTCCCGGCGCATTGCCGATCGGGCAAAACTCGCCGCAGCGGGCGCCGTATGGCCTCTACGCGGAGCAGCTTTCCGGCACGGCGTTCACGGCGCCGCGCGGCCATAACCGTCGTTCGTGGGTCTACCGGATTCGTCCTGCCGCCATGCACAAGCCGTTCGTGGCCGTGGAGCAGACGCGTTGGCTGAGCCGCTTCGACGCGGTACCGACGCCGCCGAATCAGATGCGCTGGGATCCGCTGCCGATGCCCGACGCACCGACCGATTTCGTCGACGGCATGGTGACGATGGCCGGCAACGGCGGACCGGATGGCGGCCACGGCTGCGGTATCCATGTCTACGCCGCCAACAAGTCGATGGACGGTCGGTTCTTCTACAACGCCGACGGTGAATTGCTGATCGTGCCGCAGGAAGGGCGTTTGCGCATCGCCACCGAATTTGGCGTGCTCGAAGTGGAACCCTATGAGATCGCCGTGCTGCCGCGCGGCGTGCGTTTCCGCGTCACGCTGCCCGACGGTCGTGCCCGCGGGTATGTGTGCGAGAACTATGGCGCGCTGTTCCGACTGCCGGATCTGGGCGTGATCGGCTCGAACGGCCTGGCGAATCCGCGCGACTTTCTCACGCCGGTGGCGGCCTACGAGGACGTGGAAGGCGACTTCGAACTGGTGGCGAAGTTTGGTGGCGCCCTGTGGCGCGCCGAAATCGGCCACTCGCCGCTCGATGTGGTGGCCTGGCACGGCAATTACGCGCCGTACAAATACGATCTGCGTCGCTTCAACACGATCGGCTCGATCAGTTACGACCATCCGGATCCGTCGATCTTCCTGGTGTTGCAATCGCAAAGCAATGCGCCGGGGGTGGACGATATCGATTTCGTGATTTTCCCGCCGCGCTGGTTGGCGATGGAGAACTCGTTCCGTCCGCCCTGGTTCCATCGCAACATCGCCAGCGAGTTCATGGGCCTGATCCACGGCGTGTACGACGCCAAGGCCGAGGGTTTCGTGCCGGGCGGTGCGAGCCTGCACAACTGCATGTCGGGCCACGGCCCGGATGCGGATACGTTCGAGAAGGCGTCCGCCGCCGATACGAGCAAGCCGCACAAGGTCGACGCGACAATGGCGTTCATGTTCGAGACGCCCGCGGTGATTCACCCCACGCGTTTTGCGCTCGAGACCAAACAGTTGCAAGACAACTACTACACCTGCTGGCAAGGTCTGAAGAAGCACTTCAACCCTGACCAGAAGTAAGTGGCGCCTGTCGCGTCACGATATTACCGAACCCTGAGACGGCCGGCTGCCTGCGCTTTGTGCGGGTTGCCGGCCGAAGCGCTCCCCCGAAGAAGGAACTCCCTCATGTCCGCACTTCCGCAAAGCTGGGTCGCGTCTGCCAACACCGGTACGACGGACTTCCCGCTGCAAAACCTGCCGTTTGGCGTATTCAGCACCGCATCGCAACCGTCGCCGCGTGTTGGTGTGGCCATTGGCGACCAGGTGCTCGATCTGGCCGCGCTCGAAGCGGCCGGCGTGCTCCAGGCGGGGCCCTCGCCCGTCTTCGCGCAATCGTCGATCAACGCGTTTGTCGCGTTGGGCAGCGCTGCCTGGCGAGCCACGCGTGCGCGCCTCATCTCGCTGCTGGCCGCAGACGGTGATGCCGCACTGCGCGAGAACACGACGTTGCGCGCGAAAGCGCTCGTGCCGCTCGCCGACGCCACCTTGCACCTGCCGGTGCAGGTCCCGGGCTACACCGACTTCTACTCGTCGAAGGAACACGCCACGAACGTGGGCAGCATGTTCCGCGACCCCGCCAACGCGCTGTTGCCGAACTGGCTTGAGATCCCGATCGGTTACAACGGCCGTGCCAGCTCGGTGGTGGTGAGCGGCACGAACATCCATCGTCCGAACGGGCAGATCAAGCTGCCGGATCAGCCGCGCCCGATTTTCGACGGTTGCCGCAAGCTCGACTTCGAACTCGAAACCGGCTTCATCGTCGGTCGCGAGACTGCGCTCGGCGAATCGCTGAGTGTCGACGCCGCCGAGGCCGCCATCTTCGGCATGGTAATTCTCAACGACTGGTCGGCTCGCGATCTGCAACAGTGGGAATACGTGCCGCTCGGCCCGTTCAACGCAAAGACGTTCGGCACGTCGATCTCGCCGTGGGTCGTGACGATGGAGGCGCTCGAGCCGTTCCGAGTGGCGGGTCCCGAGCAGCATCCGGAACCGCTGCCGTACCTCCGCCAAGTCGGCAAGCACGCCTTCGACATCGAACTCGAAGTGTCGATGCAGGCCGAAGGCGATGCGCAGGCCACGTCCATTTGCCGGACCAATTTCCGCCACATGTACTGGAGCATGGCGCAGCAATTTGCGCATCACACTGTCTCCGGCTGCAATGTGCGCGTGGGCGACCTGATGGGCTCGGGCACGATCAGCGGGCCGACGCCCGACTCGTTCGGCAGCCTGCTCGAGTTGACGTGGAACGGCAAGCATCCGATCACCCTCGCCAGCGGCGCCAAGCGCACCTTCATCGAGGACGGCGATACGGTCGTGATGACGGGCTGGTGCCAGGGCGACGGCTATCGCATCGGCTTCGGCGAGGTCGCGGGCAAGATTCTGCCTGCCAAGGCGCAATAACGAGCGACCCGGGACATGAGACCGGCCATGCGCCAATAGGCCGGGTCGGGTCTCACTGACGCTCGTCGAATGCCGTTGCGCGGTACCCGGTCTCACACCGGTCGCCGCGCTCGGAGACGCACAGCGCGCTGTGCCGGTTCGCCGGCCGGCGCGCTTGTCGTTTCCGCAGACGCCATGCGTGTTCGTATTTATGCCCCCGAGGTGGGGGGCGACGCAAGGCGCAGCCACCAAGGATTGACGCGCCCGACGAGCAGGCTGGCGCTCACGCGGCAACGTGTCGGTGTGTACACAAGTTCGTTGCCGACGCGGCGCAGTAGCGGTGGGTCGCCGAGGCGCGCCCTGCGCGGAATGCGCGGCGCGCGTGGCTTGTGCTGCGCGCGCGCAAGAGGTGAGGTGCGCGAGGAAGCTGCTGCGTTGCGTGACATTCGAGCTCTCCCGAATCATGTGAGTAGGGAAGCATTTAGCCACGCCGGGGCGAAGTGCGACAGGTGAAGCGGTCTGAAAAATCGGGCCGATTTGCGTGACGAGGAGGTTTTCCGGACCGCGCAAATCGGCGCGCAGGGTTATGGCCTCCGATTGCCGGGGGGTGTCCCGGCAGCGGGTGCCTTGGCGAGCGCATTGGCGCCAGACGAATCGTCGGCGGTCGACCTGCCCTGCGTGCCCGGCACGCTCGTCGCATCGGGGACTGCCGCCGAAGATGGCGAGGGCGCCCCGCTGGGTGCCATCGGGGGGCGGTTCAGCCCTTCGTTGATCCATGCCGTCAGCAACGTATAGGTCACCGCGAGAATCACCGGCCCGACGAACAGGCCGACGATACCGAACGTCAACATGCCGCCGAGCACGCCGGCGAGAATCAGCGTCATCGGCAGGTCGGCGCCACGCCGAATGAGCATGGGACGCATGACATTGTCGAGCATGCCGATGAACACCGAGAGTACGAGCAGGAGCGTGGCGAGGGTGGGGCTGTCCTGCCAGTAAAGCCACGCGACGCTCGAGAGCAACACCGGAAACGGCCCGATCTGCGCAATGCACAGCACGAGCATCAACGCGGTCAGGAAGCCGGAAAGCGGCACACCCGTGAGCCATAATCCGAGCCCACCGAGCAGCGATTGCGTCACGGCGGTCACGACGATGCCCAGGGCCACCGCGCGAATCGACATGCCAGCCAATCGCACCGACTCCTCGCCGCGGTCACCGCCCAGTCGACGCGCCATGCGAATGAGTGCGCGCGCCGCACGTTCGCCTTGCATGAACAAAATGCCGGAAATGATGAGCGTCAGGCCGAGGTGGACCACGAGCAATCCGATCGACCCGAGCTTTGCGAATCCCCAGGACGCCGCCTTCGCGGCGTAAGGCTGGATCTTCGCGACCAGACCATCGGGTCCGGCCGCGGCAAGGGTCTGCCACTCCTCGCTGGCGCGCTGGCCAATCACCGGCAGGCGGGCGAGCCAGTCGGGCGGCATCGGCAGGCCGCGTTGACCGAACGCATGCACCTGTTCGCTGATATCCGACGCGTGACCGATCAATGTGCCGATCGCGGCCGACAGGGGGGCGACGACGATGATCAGCATGCCGATGATCATGACCGTGGTCGCCAGCCAGCGCTTGCCCCACAGGCGCCTTTGCAGGCCGACGAGCAATGGCCAGGTGGATGCCACGATCGTGACTGCCCAGATGAAAGCCGGGAGGAAGGGCAACAGGACCCACAAGGTGCCGATCATCAACAGGCTGAGCACGAGGATGACCAGCAGGTTACGGGCGAGTTCGCTCGGGGTGGTGGAAAGCATAGGCGCTCCGGCAGGCAGGGCGTGACGCGTCGTGCGGTGCGTCCGAAAGGGGATTCATGCGCATCGATTGCGCTCTGGGAGCAAGATGCCACGCCGGGCCAGCCACGGCAAGTGCGCGCAACACTTCGTCACAAAGGCGTCGTGCGGGGCGCTTCGTCCGCCGAGGATGCCGAAGACGCAGAGGAAGGTGAGGACGAGCGTTGATCCGGCGCGACGCAGGTGCCATGCCTGCGCGTTTGCGGCTTCGACACCGGCGGCGCACGAAGCGCCCGTTGCGAGGCGGAGGCGAGTGGAAGGCGCGGGATGACGTCCCCGATGTCCGTGCCGGGCATCGGCAAGAAGACCGAATCGTCGCCGGATGTGTCGCCGGGGTCCGTGAGGGAGTCGCTCGCGTCGCTCGGAAGGGCGGGTCGGCCGAGCGGGCTGTCCGGTGTCCCGGCATACGAACTGGTCGACGCGCGGCCCGAGTCGGCCTGCGATGTCACGGTGGCCGTGCTGACCTTCGGACGGCCGCGTCGGCGCGTGTATGCGGTGGCCATGTCGTCGTTTCGCGCCGCCATGCCCTGCAACGCGACAATGCCGCCGATCAGTCCGTACAGCACACCGAGCACGGACAGCCCGTGCCAGTCGACGTCGGTCCCCTGCTGGCCCGCCGCTGCGGGCGCCGATGTGGCGTTGGCCGAGAGCGGGGCGCCGGGCTCGGCCATTGCCTCGCCGTCCTGAGCCTGCGCGGCGCCGTCGTGCAGGGTCGACAGGAAATAGAAGCCCAGCGTCAACGTCGCCCATATCGCTTTCGGGGCGGTCGACCGTACCAATCCCGAGAATTGGTGCCAGACGGACGGCCAACTGCCGCCGGCGCCAGTATCGGTGCCGGTGCGACAGATCAGGTCGGCAAAGCGGTCCTGGATGGCGATTTCCAGCGCCGCATACTCCCTCGGCATGGAAAGACGGTCGATGGCGGGTCCGAGCAAAGCGCCGGGAATCGGGGCGAGCAGAATTTCGAGTGCGGAGTGAATCGTGTTGCCGAAACGGTGCGACATCAGTCCGGGAACGCACGCCGTCAGGCCGGCTTCGGCGACCACGCGTCCCAGGTTGCGCAGCAATCCGTAGCACAGGACGAAGGCGGCAACGTGCCCGAGCACTTCGCGTACCGGACAACGAAGCATGCGCGCCAGGGCCTCCTGAGCCTGCGCGGGCGTGGCTCGTCCCAGGCGGCTGGCGAACGTGGGATGGACGGCGTTGAAGCGCGCCATGCCGAGCAGATTGACGAGCACCACGCCCGCCGCCTCCACCGGTGGCCACAGCACGGACCGCGAGCGCCCCGGATCGACGAGATCGGCCAGCATCGACAGCAGTGTCGAGCCGAGCGCAAATGGCAATGCATCGCGCTCGAGGCCTGCACGCGTGGCCCGCCATGAAAGCCCGGGATGCTCGTGGCGAATGAGTTCGCCCAGGCGCTGCCGGAACTTCGCGGCGTCCAGTCCGCGCTGCGACAGGATCTGCGCCTCCACCCGCAGGTGCGGCTGCAGATTGTCGAACCAGACAGGATTGGGTCGGTCCTCCGAAGCGCGGCCCGTGTCACCGTTTCCCGGCGACGCGCGGAAGCGATGCAGGCGTTCGAACCGGCGCAGCGCGGGCAGCGCAACGTCGTCGCGAAGTGCGGTGTAGATCTGCTCGGTGCGTGAAACGCTGTCGTCCACGACGCGGCGAATCGGCGGCGTCGCCGTCGCCTCGTTCGAGACTTGCAGCGGCGCGGGGCGGCGGGCCACCAATTGCCGTTCGTCATGTCGCGCTCGCACGCGTGTCGGTGCCGCGGGGCCCGGTCGACAGGCCGACGTGCCAACCGCCGTCTGACGGGCGTGGGCGAAATCGTCGGCGAGGCCGCCATGGCAGGCGACATTCGGCGTGGATGGGGCGTGATTCGCGTAGATATGGAGGGGCGTCGAGCTGGCGGATTGCGAGGAGAACCATGAGTTGGGCATGTCGTCGATGGACAGCCGGACACACGCAAATCCCTTTGCCCGCGCCGCTCGCCGCCATTTCGCAGATGAAAAGATGTCGGCGATGGTACCTGCAACCCCATGCCCCGACGACGCCCATTCGTGCGTTTGGAAACGTTCATGCGCGAAGTTGCGTAGGGGCGAGGCCCGCAGGCGCTTCGCCATCCTCCCGCCGGCCAGATGTCGACGCCAGGTGTCGCCCCGTCGCTCCGTCGCCAGCGCGCGCTCAGGCCGGCACAACCATCACACCGGCGCGCAAACCGTTTGCGACATTCGGATTCGGAAACACGATGCGCTCTTCCGGGTGCGAGACGATGTACGTGTTCTCGCCATCGCGCGCGAGCACCGTGCCGGCCGGGTAGGGGGTGAAATTCGGCGTGTCGGCGGGCACGTCGAGCACGAAGGCGTCGGTGTGTCGAACGATTTCCGCGGCCACGCGAAAACGCCGCGCCTGCCGGGTCTGGCCGCTGTCACGTGCACCCATCTCGTCGCCTGAGAGCCAGCGCCGCAGCGCGGCGTCGATGCCGACGAAATCGGCGAGCCGGTTCTGGCCGAAAGGCGCGACTTTGCCGAGTTCCAGCGTGCAGCTCTCGGCGCCAAAGCGGGCGCAGGTGTAATAGGAGAACGTCACGGAAGGTTGCTCGGTCAGCATGACGGCGTCGATGTCGGCGGCGGCGAGCGTGTCGAGCCATGCATCGTCCGGCACGTGCTGCGCCGTGCCGGGCACCACGGCGAAGCGCGGGAAAAGCGACGCGCGGATCGCCGTGTGCATGTCGACATGGCGTCGCTTGCGGCGCACGCCGTCGACGCCCGAGAAGAACTGCCCCACGATGACCTCGAGCTCACGCGCGCGCTGTACGGCCGGGGATTCGGCGCGCGTGGCGTGAGCGCCCTGGAACAGCCGGTTGAGGTCGTACTCGAGATAGCGCTTGCCCGCCCGCACGGCGTCCGGGTTGCCGAGCACGACGAGCACGCGCTCGCGCAACGTCAGGCGCGCGTCGGCGATATCGCGCAATATGCCGTCGACGATTTCGATCGGCGCCGTCTCGTCGCCGTGAATGCCGCACGAGAGAATCGCATCGAAACGGTGGCCGTGGGTCGTGCCGCCTGTCGCTGCCGGCGTCAGTTCGAGCACGCCCTCCGCATGTCGTCGCCAGCGAACGCCGCAGGGGTCGATGCCTTCGCCGTGAGGGGCATCTGGCGATTCATGCGAATCGCGTACGTCGCTTAGCCAACGACGCAGGGGTGAGCGATCAGCAGCGGTCATGGTGGGGAATCTCCGGAAACTCAGGCCCTCATTCTATGCGTGTCTTCGCGATGACCTTGATCTGACGCGGACGATGTCGGTCTGACGCGGGCTTGGCCCGATGTGCGACGCGCGCGCATTGTTCCGGCTGTCGAATCCGTGTCATCATGATCCGCATTGCACGCCGCACTATCGGGCGTGGCCTCGGGAATTGTCGTTCATGGCCGATCTCTATATCGAAGGTCTCTGGCGCGGCGCCGGCGGGGCGGAACTCCAATCGGTCGACCCCGTGTCGGGCGATGTCGTCTGGCGCGGCCACGCGGCCGATGCGGCGGATGTCGACGCCGCCGTGCAGGCCGCGCGACGCGCGCAGCACGATTGGTCGCGTTGGCGACTCGACGAGCGACTTGCGGTATTGCAGCGCTTTGCCGCGCTAGTGACGGAACGAACACAGTCGCTGGCGGATGCCATTGGCCGAGAGACCGGCAAGCCGCTGTGGGAAGCGCGTACGGAAGTGGCGACCATGGCCGCCAAGGTTGCGCATTCGGCGAAGGCCCATGAGGAGCGCACGGGAGAGCGACGCAGCGCCGTCGCGGACGCTCGCGGTGTGGTTCGACATCGCGCGCATGGCGTCATGGCGGTCTTCGGCCCCTACAACTTCCCCGGGCATCTGCCTAACGGGCACATCGTGCCCGCGCTGCTCGCGGGCAATACGGTGGTGTTCAAGCCGAGCGAGCTGGCGCCCGGCGTCGCCGAGCAATCGCTGCAATGCTGGATCGACGCCGGCGTTCCACCCGGTGTGCTCAATCTTGTGCAGGGCGCACGCGATACCGGTGTCGCGCTCGCCGCGCACGACGGGATCGACGGCGTGTGCTTCACCGGAAGCTCGGCCACGGGGCGCGCGCTGCACCAGCAATTCGCGGGACGCCCCGAGAAGATCCTGGCACTGGAGATGGGCGGCAACAATCCGCTGGTTGTCGACGTCGTCCGCGATCTCGATGCGGCCGTGCACGTGGCCGTTCAGTCAGCGTTCTTGTCGGCCGGGCAACGTTGCACATGTGCACGCCGCCTGATCGTGCCGCGCGGGGCGCAGGGCGATGCTTTCATCGAACGGCTGGCGTTCGTCACCCGGCGCATCGCCGTTGGGCGTTATGATGCCGACCCTCAGCCGTTCATGGGCGCAGTCGTGTCGTTGCAGGCGGCCCGCCGCATGATCGCCGCGCAGGCGGAACTGATGGGGCTTGGCGCGCGTATCGTCGTGCCGCTCGCGCAACCCGACGGGAGAAGCGCATTGCTCACCCCCGGCATTATCGACGTGAGCGCGCTCGCGGCGCGCGATGCGCTGCCGGACGAAGAGTATTTCGGTCCGCTGTTGCAACTGCTGCGCTACGACACGTTCGACGAGGCGATCGCGCTGGCCAACCGCACGCGCTACGGGTTGGCCGCGGGCCTGTTGTCGGACGATCCGTCTCGCCATGCGCGGTTTCTCTCCGAAATCCGTGCGGGCATCGTCAACTGGAACCGGCCGACGACCGGGGCCGCCGGAAGCGCACCGTTCGGCGGCATCGGGGCGTCGGGCAATCATCGACCCAGCGCCTGGTACGCAGCGGATTACTGTGCGTACCCGATCGCATCCATGGAAGCCGATCACCCGGTCATGCCGGCGTCCCTGAGTCCGGGGCTGGACTTCACGGTGGCTTGACCGCATGCATCGCATCCACGATGCCGCTGCTCCGTAACTTCGTTATTCAGGAATCGTCATGACGCGTTTTGCCATCGAAGCCAACTTCGACGGATTGGTCGGCCCCACGCATAATTATGCAGGGCTGTCGTTCGGCAACGTTGCCTCGGCGAACAACGCCAATCGCGTCTCAAATCCGCGCGAGGCGGCGTTGCAGGGGCTGGCCAAGATGAAGGCGCTGGCCGATCTCGGTTATGCCCAGGGGGTATTACCGCCCCAGGAGCGCCCGTCGGTGGCCATGCTTCGCACGCTGGGGTTCTCCGGCAGCGACGGGGCGATGATTCGCGAGGCCGCGCGCACCGCGCCCGCGTTGCTGGGCGCCGCCTGTTCGGCGGCGAGCATGTGGACAGCCAACGCCGCAACGGTGAGTCCGTCGGCCGATACCGCAGACGGCCGGGTGCATTTCACGGCGGCCAACCTTTGCAGCAAGCTGCACCGTGCCATCGAACACGACACCACGTCGCGCGTGCTGCGCGTCGCGTTCGGCGACGCCTCGCATTTCGCGCATCACGACGCCCTCCCGGGCTGGCCGTCGCTCGGCGACGAGGGCGCGGCCAATCACACGCGCCTGTGCGGCGCCTATGGCGAGCGCGGCGTCGAGTTCTTCGTGTACGGCCGTGACGATCTCTCGAGCGCGCCCGCACCGCGCCGCTTCCCCGCGCGTCAGACACTACAGGCCAGCCAGGCGATTGCGCGGCTGCACGGGCTGGCCGAGGACGATGTGGTGTTCGCGCAGCAACACCCGGACGCCATCGACGCCGGTGTTTTCCACAACGACGTGATTGCCGTGGGCAACGGCAACGTCCTGTTCTGCCACGCGCAGGCGTTCGTCGATCAACCGGCGGTGTTGGCGCGGCTGCGCGAGCGGCTTGCCGCGCGCGGCGCCGAGTTGGAGGTGATCGAAGTATCTTCCGACGCCGTCTCTCTTGAAGACACGGTCGGCAGCTATCTTTTCAACAGCCAGTTGCTCGCCCGCCCGCCGGATGCGGGGGGCGGAATGCGTCTGGTCGTGCCGCAGGAGTGCCGTGAGCGCACGGCGGTCTGGCGCTATCTCGAATCGCTCGTGGCCGACGACGGCCCGATTCGCGAGCTGCATGTCTTCGATCTGCGCGAGAGCATGCGCAACGGTGGCGGGCCGGCGTGCCTGCGGCTTCGGGTTGTGCTGACGGAACAGGAGCGGCGGGCAACACACGCCGGGCTTTGGATCGACGACGCGCGCTATGCCGCGTTGACCGACTGGGTCAAGCGCCACTATCGAGACCGGCTGGCCGTGAGCGATCTGGCCGACCCGGCGCTGCTCGACGAGTGCCGCACCGCGCTCGACGACCTTACCCGCCTGCTGGGCCTGGGCGCAGATCTCTACCCGTTCCAGCGCAATGCCTGACCCGACGTCCGGTGCACTTGCACATGCGGTTCTGTTTGCTATCTGTTACCTCTGGGAGGAGTTGATTCGATGACCACGATCATTGGTTTGTCCGGCAGCCTGCGCAAGGGCTCGTACAACACGGCGCTGCTGGAGGCGGCCAAAGCGGTGGCGCCGGCGGGCGTCACGCTCGACATTCGCACGCTGCACGGCATTCCGCTATACGACGGCGATGTCGAGGCGAGCGAGGGAATTCCGGCGGCCGTCACCACGCTCAAGGACGCCATTGCGAACGCCGACGGCCTGCTCCTGTCGACCCCCGAGTACAACAACGGCATGCCGGGCGTCTTCAAGAATGCCATCGATTGGCTATCGCGGCCGCCTGCCGATAGCGCGCGAGTGTTTCGCGGCAAGCCGGTAGCGATCATGGGGGCGTCGCCCGGCGGCTTCGGCACGATCCTCAGCCAGGAAGCATGGCTGCCGGTGCTTCGCACGCTCCAGACGACCCCTTGGTGGCAGGGCCGATTGATGGTGTCGCATGCCAACAAGGCCATCGACGCAGACGGCAAGCTGCAGGACGATGCGGTGCGCCAGCAATTGGCCGCCTTCGTCGAAGGCTTCGTGATGTTCCTGAGGCAAGGAAATGTGCAGGGCTGATAAAATTCATTTAAATCAATGGTTTGTGGGAATATATTGAGGTGATTTATTCGGTGTGCAGGTGACGCGAACCTTCCCCAATCGCCATGGACGAACGGATAAGCGATGCGATTTACCCATCGTCCGGCGATGCACTATGCTGGATGGAACGTGTCGGCCGACACGTCGATCGCGTCCTGCCTTTCACCCGGGGTGTCGCCATGCAAATCGAGTTTCCGGATCACCGTCCCGTGTTCAACTATGAGGACCTGACGATCGAATTCGCGGTTGTCGTGAATGGCCGCCCGATCGATTGCGCCGTATCCGCCGAAGCGCTGGAGGATCACTTCGGCGCTTATTCGGCGCGCGCGGACGATCTGCTGCATGCCTTCGAACACGGTCGCAGTCATATCGAGGCGCTCACGCGTCAATACTTGACGATGGGGCTGGCCGGCCCGGTGCTGCTGCGCAGCGGGCATTTTCGCTGGGTGCGCGAGGCGCGGCGTCAGGAGGCGGGGCGATAACCGCCACTGGCGCTGACGCCTTCTCTACGGAGACGTTGACATGCGTCAACGGTCGGCATGATTAGGCATGCGACTCAATTGGCGAGCCAAAGGGTTCGGCGTAGACTTCAATTGTCATTCGGGTGAACGCGCGATGCGTAACCCGAGCGGCACTATTGCCGATAACGATAAGGAGTCGCCATGGGTTCGGAATTCCGCGTCGTCATTGCCTCGATCGCGGCGTTCATGACGCTGGGCGGGGCATTCGCCACCATTCACGGGTTGCTGTACGACAAATCGCAAGTCATGCACGGCGGCGTGATCACCGTGCTGTTCGGCATTCTGTTCATCGTCGTGATGCTCACGCCGTGGCCGCGCGACGAGGAGCGCGATACACCGTCCAAGCCCTGAAGGGGACTAACGTTCCCGTCGATGGCGACCTACACTACTAAGTGAGGGACGCCGTCGAAGCCGCCCGGGCGCCGCGTGAGCGGCGCTCGCATCGATCTCCTGCGTGCAGCGCTTCGCAACGGGCGTGGCCTCGTGGTGAGGTGACGTATGTGTTCCGATCTGCGCGTCGCAATTGCCTCCATCACTTCGTTCGTGATGCTCGGAGGCATTTTTGCCACGATTCACGGTCTGCTGTTCAACCTGCCCGACGTGTCGCGCTACGGCGTGGCCGCCGTCCTGCTGGGGGCGACCTGTACCGCGACCATGTTGATTCCCTGGGGCGCGCGCGACCAGACGTGAGATGCCCGAGGCCGTTGACGTCAGGTCCCGTGCATGGGGCGTCGTGAAGCGTGGTGCGTCGTCTGGGAGACCGGATCGCGGCTTCAGCGGGCCGTCGGGCCGAGGCGCGCGCGCAGGCACATGAACGCAGGCACCTGTGACAGTTCGTCGTAGAGGCGACGATCGACGGCTTTCATTTCCGGTTGCGGCAGAGGCTCGACCATGCGCTCGAGCTGCCAGCCAGCGCCTGCGGCGGCGTTCAGAATGTCCGCCAACGGGCGACGGAACGACTCCACGTACGGCTTGGGTTCGCCAAATCCGCTCCAGTACATCCCGAATTTCGTGGTGTCGAAGTACGGGCGGTTGCGGCGAGTGCGCTCGTCGAGCCAGTCGCGCATCGGATGTCCCATCGACCAGACGAGTGTCGCGCCCGGGCGCGACACGCGGGCGAACTCGTGAAACGTCGGCACGAGGTCTTCCACATAATCGAGGGCAAGTGCGCTCACGATGGCGTCGAAGCTGTTGTCCGCCAGCGTCTCGAAGCGGGTGCCGAGATCCTGAATATCGAACTTGGCGTTCATCCCTTCGCAGCGCCGGCGCGCCAGCGTGATCATCTCCGGCGTCACGTCGATGCCATGCACGCTCGCGCCTTGTTCGACCAGCCAGGCGCTGTTGATGCCCGGGCCGCAACCGGCGTCGAGCACGTGAAGCCCGCCCACGCTGCCGAGCAGCGCGCGGGTCGCGGGGCGCTCGTAGAGCGCATTGTGCGGTTTCGTGACGGCAATTTGCGCGTAGCGCTCCGCGAAGCTGGCATAAGCGGCGCGTCCCATCGACGCCGAATCGGATGACGACATGCGTGACTCCCTGAGCGAACGGAAAAATGGGGGGCGATTGTAACGCCAAAGCGCCCGATGTTCATGGCAGGCGTCACATGGCGACGGCACGGGGGCGCCGGGGCCATGGCAATGCGAGCCGGGCCTTCGATGTGGGACAATATCGGGCTTCGACGCCGCCCATCGACTCGAGCGCCCGTGTTTCCAGGTATTCGACGGGTGTGGCGGCTGCCGTGACACCGATATCCTGCCATTCCGATCCCAGCGCATGACCCCGACCCACGTTTCCAGGACCTCGCCCGATCTTCCGACCTCGGCGGGCGTCGACCCCATCGATGTCGCCGTGATCGGCGCCGGCCCGGCGGGGCTGATGGCCGCCGAAGTGCTGGCGGCGGACGGGTGGCGTGCCCACGTGTATGACGCGATGCCGTCGGTGGGGCGCAAGTTTCTGATGGCGGGCAAGGGGGGCATGAACCTCACGCACAGCGAAAGCGCCGGGCCGTTCGTGGCCCGCTACGGCACGCGTGCGAATGAAGTCGGACAGTGGTTGCGGCGCTTTGGTGCCGACGACGTGCGCACCTGGGCCCACCGGCTGGGCATCGATACTTTCGTTGGCACCTCGGGGCGAGTGTTTCCCGTCGACATGAAGGCGGCGCCGCTCCTGAGGGCGTGGCTCGCACGCCTGCGCGCATCGGGCGTCCGCCTGCACGTCCGGCATCGCTGGCTGGGTTGGGAGCCCTGCGCGACGTCGGACGGCGTGCATCGGCTCCGGTTCGCCACGCCGCAAGGCGAGCTGGAGATCCGCGCCAAGACCGTTGTGCTGGCGCTGGGTGGCGCGAGCTGGCCGCAGTTGGGATCGGACGCCGCATGGGTGCCCTGGCTACGCGAACGCGGGGTGGACGTTGCGCCGATGCGTCCGGCCAATGCCGGGTTCGAGGTGGACTGGACGCCGCACATGCGTGAGCGGTTCGCCGGCCAGCCGGTCAAATCCGTGACCCTGTCGCTGCCCGGCGGGCAGGCGCGCCGGGGCGAGTTCGTGATTTCGGAGCATGGCATCGAGGGTAGCCTGGTGTACGCCATGTGCGCCCCGATTCGTGATGCGATCGCCGCCGATGGCCAGGCTACGGTCTACCTCGATCTGCTGCCTGACTGGCCGCTGGAGCGGGTGGTCGGGGAAGTGAATCATGCGCGCGGATCGCGCTCCATGGCGAGCCATCTGCAAAGCCGGCTGGGGATCGCGGGCGTGAAGGCCGGTTTGCTGCGGGAGTGCCTGCCGCGCGAGACGTTCGATTCGCCGGCGGCGCTCGCCGCCGGCATCAAGCGGCTGCCATTGACGTTGCTGCGCACGCGCCCGATCGCCGAAGTCATCAGCAGCGCCGGTGGCGTGTCGCTCGACGCACTGGATGCGCACCTGATGATCCGCGCGCTCCCGGGCGTGTTCTGTGCGGGAGAAATGCTCGACTGGGAGGCGCCGACAGGCGGCTATCTGCTTACGGCCTGTTTCGCGAGCGCGTGCGTGGCGGGCGACGGCGCGGCTACCTATCTCAAGTCGCTGCGCTGAACGCTCGCCGACACTTCGGGCCGGCGCGTGGCGGGGCGCGCGCTCAGGGGGCGCCCGGGATCCCGGGATTCGCCCGCGGGGCGCTCCGGCGTGCTCAGGCGGGCCGAACGCCCAGGCGCCAGAGCGAGGTGACTTCGGCACGGCGCGCCGCGTGCAACGGATCGCTGGCGTCGCCCGCCTTGGGGTGGTGCGGTCGCACGTCGTGGCGTGCGAGCACGACCAGTCCGGCCCCGTGAATCCACGAGAGCAGCGTCTCGCGCGTGCGCAGGCCCAGATGCTCGGCCAGATCCGACAGGATCAGCCAACCTTCGCCGCCGGGGCTCAGGTGGGCCGCCAGGCCATTGAGAAAGCCCTTGAGCATCTGGCTGTCGGGGTCGTAGATCGCATGCTCGATCGGCGCGTTGGCCTTTGCGGGCAACCAAGGCGGGTTACAGACGATCAGTGGCGCGAGGCCTTCCGGGAACAGGTCTGCCTCGACGATCCTCACGCTTCGCTCGTATCCCAGTCGCGCGATGTTCTCGCGGGCACACGCCAGTGCGCGGGCGTCCCGGTCGGTGCCGATGACCTGTTGCACGCCGCGGCGCGCGAGCAGGGCGGCGATCACGCCGGTACCCGTGCCCACGTCGAACGCCACCGACTTGGCCGGCAGCGGCGCCTGATCGATCAACTGGAGATACTCGCCGCGCACCGGCGAGAACACGCCGTACCACGGGTGGATGGACGCGCCGAGCGCGGGGATCGCCACGCCTTTCTTGCGCCATTCGTGCGCGCCGATCAAGCCCAGAATTTCGCGCAACGAGGCCACCGATGGCATGTCGTCGGGCGCGCCCCAGGCCTCGGTGCACGCCTCGCGAACGTCGGGCGCGCGACGTAACGGAATGCCGTAATCGGCGTCGAGCGGGATGAGCACCATGCCCAGAATGCGTGCGCGCTGGGCCTGCGCCATGCGATGCTTGTGAAACGCCTCGGCCGGGCCGGTGGCGGCGTCCGCGTGGCCGGAGGTCTTGCGGCGCTGGCGATGCGGCGGACGATCCACGCGCCGGGCCATCGCCTGCATCAACTGCCGTGCATTCTGGTAATCGCCGCGATACAGCACGGCGGTGCCGCCGCAGGCGAGGTGGTAGGCCTCGTCGGCGGTGAGGGTGTCGTCGACGACTTCGACGCGACGCGGCGCCGCCACACCCGCTTCGGAGCGCCAGCGCGCTGTCACGGGGCGACCGTCTTCGGTCCAGGCAAGCGTCGGGGTGGTATTCATGCGGTGTCTTCTGTCATTCGTGACGGCGCCATTGCGCCGGAAGCCCGCATTATGCCTGTGTTGACGGACCGACGTCCGGATTTGGCCGCCTCGGGCGCGGTACTACGCAGCGCGGCCGGGGGCGTCGAACAGCAAGGCGATGGCTTCGCGCAACACGCCTTCCAGTATCGGATCGATACCTTGTACCGGGCCGTCGGGCATGGCGGGCGATGGTCCCCCATGGCGCAGCGCGGCGGCCATGTGTGTGAGGATCGACGCGGCGGGGTGAACGGGCGCGGTGTGATCGTCACCGTGCGGTACGGTGTCGGTGATGGCGTTCGCCACGCGTTCCAGTCCGATGAGTGCCGGCCACCAGCGCGCGGCCCGGCGGCTCACCAGCGGCGGTTCGGACAGGGCGCGTTGAAGCGCCACGCGGGCGTCGTCCAGCGATTTGTAGGCGGCGCGCCGGGCCGCGAACGCCGCGTCCGCGTCATGTGCGTCGGCCAGCGCGGCATAGCGTCCCAATGCGTCGACGGCGTTGGCCACGCGCTCGTCGAGCTGGCGACGCTCCCACTTCGCCCACGGCAGATAGCCCACGAGGAGCACGATAGCGCAGGCCGCGACGGCATCGACGAAGCGCGCGAACGCGATGTCCTGACTGCCTGGCTGCAGCGCGCCCATCACCAGCATCAGGATGGGCAGCAGCAACGCGCTGAACAAGCCGTAGTTCCGCCGCAGGGCCCACGGCAGGCAGGCCGCGAGCGGGATCAGGGCGGCCAGGCTGACCAGACCGTTGCGGTCCACGGCCACGACCGCCGCCGAAACGGCCACCCCGACGATGCTGCCCACGCCGCTTTGCAGCGCGCGGGCAAATACGGAGCCGAAGTTCGGCTTGAAAATCACCACGACGATCAGAGGCACCCAGTACGAGCGCGGCAACTCGGTCACGGCGATGCATAGCTGGGCGGCGAGCACGCACAGACCGATGCGCAGCAAATAGCGCCAAACGTCGGGCCACGGCCACTTGGGCACCCAGCGAGGATGCGCGACTGCCCGTGCCTGATGCCGTGCCAGCGCCTCCAGCGGCGCCTCGGCGGTCCGCACGGTGCCGCTGAGCAGGGGTTCGGCGCGGTGCAGCGCGGCGGCCAGCGATGGCGCGTGATGGTCGCTCGCCACGGCGGCGGCCGCTTCGACGTCGATGGGGCGGTCACGCGCGATGCTTCGAGCGATGCCATACAGTGCACGCCCGAGCGGTGCGGGCACGGGTTGCCCCCCCTGCGCCAGGGCGATGACCGCCGAAGTCATGGGTTCGGCCGCCAGCACCTGGGCGGCGCGACGCTCCAGCAGGTCCCGGCCGCTTGCGGTGCTGGCGCGCGCCGTGAGCAGTGTGTCGCAGGCAGCGGCGATGGCGTTCTCGAGCGAGCGGCGCGCCAGCCGCACGCGTGGCGTGCCGCTCGCATCGAGGACGTTCGCCAGTTGCTGGTAAATGGCGGCGACGGCGTCGCGCTCGGCCGCGCCCGGATGCCGGAGCCAGTGAATGGCCATGAGCAGCACGCTGAAGACGCCGCCGGCGGCCAGCAGCAGGGGCGCTCGCCATTCAGGCGGCGGCAGCGCCAACCCCCATCCCACCAGAAGGTAAATGGCGCCCTGCAGGGTCGCCGCCGACGCCACGTTGCCGAACGTGCCCGCGAAGCTGAGCAACAGGATCGCCAATTGCAACAGCACATGCGCCAGCCACGGGTGGGTCAGGCCCACGTCGTGAATCAGCATTCCCGCGTGGAAGCCCACCACGCCGGTGGCGATGGTCAGCAGGATGGAGCGCGCGCGCGAGCGGTAAGGACCGGTGCGGTCACCGGTGATGGCGGGCAGGGCGCCCAGGGCGATGAGGGACGCGTCCGCGCCATGGCCGATCGCCGCGCCGATGGCGGTGGGGATGGCGACGGAGAGCGCGGCGTGCACGGCATCCCAACGCGAGAAGGCGACGGGCTCCAGCCGGGCGAGACGCGAGACCCAGGCAACGCGGCGGCCGGGTTCCGTGGAAGCGGACATGATCCGGGCGTGCGCGCGGTCGTCAGGACGCGCGCGGCGAGGCGTCGGCGTCCGTGAGCGGCATGAGCCGGCCCTGGCCGCGAATCCACGCGTGATCGGCTCGCGCGGCCATCTCTCTGTCCCCCCGGCTGTCGCCATAGGCGAACAGCACGCGCGGCGGATTGTCGCCCCACCACGCCTCGAGGCGCCGTACCTTTTCGGGACCCCAGCAATTGGGCTTCGAGAATTGCCCGGAAAAGCGTGCCTGCTCGTCGTAGGCCAGCTCGGTGCTCAAGACGGCTTCGAACCCGACGGACGCCGCCCAGGGGCGCAGGTACAACCCCGGCGACGCACTCACCAATACCACGCGATGCCCTAGCGCACGATGCTGCCGCAATCGGGCGAGCATCTCCGGACGCAGCAGTCGGGGCAGGCGGTGAGCGACGAAATGTTGTGCGTCTCGCTCCAACTGGGCCTTTTCGCGCGCGCCGAGCGAGGCGCGCAGGAACGCCGCCTTGGCGGTGCCCCGGTCGACGACGCGCAGGGCGGCGCCGATGAGCCATGGCGCGGCGAGCACGGCGCCCGCGACGAATCGCGGCGTGCCGATCGTGTCGCGCACGAACACACGCAGGCTGTCAGTGGTGGAAATCGTGCCGTCGAAATCGAAGGCGGCGACGATGGAGGTGTCCGGCATGCGAGCTCAGTGCGCCGCGCGCGAATTGGCAACGGCGACGAGGTGGGGCCAACGCTCTGCGGCCTGCCGATAGGCCGCCACGGCTTGTTCGTCCCGATAGAACGGCAACACGTCGCTGCCGATGACGTCGCGCAGGCGATCGACGTCCGAGGGGTGGCGTCGCTCGATCATCGTGTCGGCGTTGTCTGGCAAGGGGGTGTGGGACGGTTCGTTCCGGGTCATGTCGGGCATTCTATACGGTGGCGAAGGCGCACGGCAACGATGGTTGTCGACGCGTCGGCCGTTGTACCGGCGGTACGACACCCGGAGCGCAATGTGCGCTTGATTACTTGCGTGCAGGCAAGCTAGCATGGCGCAACGTACCGTTTCCTGAGACACGGGCAACGCTGTCCCGCCGGACCCGGGCAACCTTCGGATTGCTGCACGACGACGCTCGGCGTCGGGTCGATCAGGCGAGGCGCGCGTCGAGATGGCGAGATTGCAGCCCACGAACAGATGAGGCATCGACAATGCGGCTTCGAGAGTCTTGCTCGCGCTACAACAACGTTACAAAAGTCACCGCCGTCTGTCTGCTGGTCGTTGCGGCGATGGGTCCGGCGGGCGTCGGGCCCGCGCAGGCGGCTCCCGCGGGTGCCGGCAAGACCGGCAAACCTGCCACAGGCGCTGCCGCGGTCGCGGCCCCGGATGTGGCGTCCGGTGCCACAGCGGCATCCGACGCCGGTGCACTCGTCCTGGCGCCGCCCGCGCCCGGCACGAGCCAGCGGACGGTCACGTTCGCGCAACTTGGACAGACCAACGGTTTGCGCCTGCGCGGCACCGAAGGGTCGGGCGACGTAAGCTTCGGAATCCGACTCGATCAGACCGTGGCGTCGGCGCTGCTGCGTCTGCGCTACGCGTATTCTCCCGCGCTGCTTCCCGATCTCTCGCAACTCAAGGTATATCTGAACGAGGAGTTGATCGCCACGCTGCCGTTCAGCAAGCAGGACGGGGGCAAGAACCTCGTGCGCGAGATTGCGCTCGACCCCCGCATGCTCTCGGGCTTCAATCGCGTGCGTCTCGTGCTCATCGGGCATTACACGATGGAATGCGAGGACCCGACGCATTCCAGTCTCTGGGCCGACGTGAGCCCGCAAAGCGAGATCGTCACGAGCACGCAACCGCTTACGCTGCGCAACGACCTGGCCACGCTGCCGTCGCCGTTCTTCGATCGCCACGACAACCGCGATCAATCGATCCCTTTCGTTTTCGGCGCGCCGCCGTCGCTTGCCGTGGTGCACGCCGCCGGTGTGGTGGCGACCTGGGCGGGGGCGATCGGCGACTACCGCCGCACGCGCTTCCCGGTCTCGGTGAATGTGCTGCCGTCGAAGCACGCCATCGTGTTCGTCACGAACGACACCCTGTTGCCCGGGTTGGCGCTCTCGAAGGTCGATGCGCCGACGCTGCGCATGATGTCGAACCCGAACGACCCGTCGCTCAAGCTGCTGGTCGTTCAGGGGCGTGACGCCAAGGACCTGGAGACGGCGGCCCTTGCGCTCGTCTCCGGGCGCGCCGCGCTGTCGGGCGATACCGCGCGCATTGCCGCGCTCACGCCCTTGCCGCCGCGCCCGGCCTACGACGCGCCGCGCTGGGTTCGCACCGACCGTCCGGTGAAGTTCGGCGAGCTGGTGGAGAACCCCAACGACCTGCAGGCGAGCGGCTACATGCCGTGGCCGATTCGTATCCCGCTGAACCTGCCGGCCGACCTGCTGACCTGGCAGAACACTGGCGTGCCGATGGAGCTGAAGTATCGCTATACGCCGCCGGTCAAGGCTGACGACTCGTCGCTGAGCGTGTCGATCAACGACCAGTTCGTGCGGGCGTATCGTCTGCGTGCGGCCGGTGCCAGCGCCGACCGAAGCCACATGCTCGTCGATCTGCTGTCCGACGGCACCATGGCCGATCGCAAGTCGGTGCGCATCCCGGCGTTCCAGGTGGGCGCGCGCAACTCGCTGTCGTTCCAGTTTGCGATGGAGCCGCACAAGGAAGGCTTGTGCAGCCAGACGATCACCAATGCGGTGCGCTCGGCCATCGACGCCGATTCGACGATCGACTTCAGCGGTCTGCCGCACTACGCCGAGATGCCGAACCTGAACTTCTTCGTCGGCAGCGGCTTCCCGTTCACGAAATACGCCGATCTCGCGCAGACCGCCGTCGTGACGTCGAAAACACCCGACACCGCGGAGCTCGAAACGGTGTTCTCGGCGTTGGGCCAGTTTGGCCGTTCCACCGGAACCTATGCCGACCGCTTCGAGGTGCTCGACACCACGCAGACTGACCGCTTCAAGGATCGTGACCTGCTGCTCGTGGGCGGTAAGGACGTGGCGGCGCTGCTCAACAAGTGGGGCAAGAATCTGCCTCTGATCATCGACGAGCAGCGCCGCGTGCTGTCGGCGCAGCCGCAGGGTTTTCGCGGTGATGGCGCCACGGGGTCTTCCATGGCGGCGAGCCGCGTGGCGCCCGAGCGCATGGATGCGCAGTCGGACGGGATGTTGGCCGCACTGATCGGCTTCGAATCGCCGGTGAGTTCGTCGCGCTCGGTCGTGGCGATCAATGCGTCGAACGACGCGGCATTGCTCAAGGTCGTCAACGCCATCGACGACAACGTGCGCGGCTCGGCGATCCATGGCGATCTCGCGGTGGTGACCGACAATCGCACCGAGTCCTTCCGGCTTGGCAAGACCTACTTCGTGGGAGACGTGAGTTGGTGGACTCGCATTCGCTACCACCTCTCGAGTCACCCGATCCTGGTCGGCCTTGTGGCCTTGCTCGCGGCATTTGCGATCGCGCTCAAGTGCTTCGGCTGGCTGCAGCGTCGCGCTGCCCGTCGTCTGGAGAAGTAAATGGAATGCGCCGAGAGCTACGGCCGGCGCCGTCGTGCCGTGTTACGTGCGCTTGCAGCGTGCGGCGCGGGGCCGGTGCTCGCCGGCCTGTCGCAGACGGCGCACGCCGCGTCGCCGAACGCGGCACGTCCCGCGACATCCACCGACGGGGCGGGCAACAGCATGGGTGCGCGGTCATGCGCGGGTGCCGGCTGGCCTGACTGGACGCGCTTCAAGGCAGGCTTTCTGAGCGACGACGGACGCGTGATCGACCGCAGCGAGAGCGACCAGCGCACCGTGTCGGAGGGGCAGGCGTATGCGTTGATGTTCGCGCTCGTGGCGAACGATCGCGCCGCCTTCGACAGGGTACTGGATTGGACCGTCAACAACCTGGCGAGGGGCGACCTCACCGCGCACCTTCCCGCGTGGCTCTGGGGTCGAAAGGACGACGGCCAGTGGGGCGTGCTCGACACCAATCCCGCGAGCGACGCCGACATGTGGATCGCTTACGCGCTAGGCGAGGCGGGCCGACTGTGGAAGGAGCGACGCTACTTCGCACTGGGCGCACTGCTCGCCCGGCGCATTGCCGCCGAGGAGACAGATTTCGTACCGGGGCTCGGGCGCACGCTGCTCCCGGCGCCCGTCGGCTTCCACCCGGCCAACGATCTCTGGCGACTCAACCCGAGTTACGTGCCGATGCAGGTGGTCAGGCGTCTGGCGGGATTGTTCCCGGACAGTGGATGGGCGCAACTGATCACGTCCTCGCTCAAGCAGATCACGCTGACGGCGCCGCCGCTGGGTTTCGCGCCTGAATGGGCGATGTATCGCGCCGGTCGCGGCTTCGAGATCGATCCGGAAACGAAGGGCGAAGGCAGCTACAACGCCATCCGTGTTTATCTCTGGGCAGGCATGCTGGCACCGGGAGGCGATGACTTTCGCGCGTTGACGCATAGCTTCGGCGGCATGCTCAAATACGTTGCGCAGCATGGCGCGCCGCCCGAGCGGGTGAATACGCGCGACGGTACGGCGAACCGCGACGGCGGGTCCGGCTTCTCGGCGGCGCTCGTGCCGCTGCTGCACGCCGTGGGCGACACGGCGCAAGCGCAGGCGCAGGCGGCGCGCGCACGCTCGCTCGATGCGCAATCGGCCCCGGGCTACTACAGTTCGGTGCTTTCGCTGTTCGGTCTCGGTTGGCAGGACGGGCGCTACCGCTTTGCCGCCGACGGCACGTTGCAGGTGCCATGGGAGGCGGCTTGCGCCACACGCTGATCCGCTCCGCATGCATGACATGCCTGTTGATGGCCGCAGGCGCTGTGCACGTGCGCGCGGCTCCGGGGCCGACGTCGTCGACTGCCGGCGCCAACGGGGCCAACGCCGGGGCCGGCGGCGCGGTCGCGGCCAATCGCGACGTCGGCAATCTGCTCGCCAGCGCCGTGCTCTGGCAGGCCCGACATCGCAACGATCTCGCGCGTGCCGCGCTGGAAAAGGCGTTGCTCGTGCAGCCCGACCAGCCGGATGCCCTGTCGCTGCTCGGCCAGATCGAGATCGAGGAAAATCATCCGCAGCAGGCAAACCAGGCGTTGCAGAAGCTTCGTGCGCGTTATCCGAACGCCCCGGCGACGAAAGCCCTGGCGGATGTGATCCGTGTGAACACGGTCGACAAGTCCCGAATCGCACGTGCGCGATTGCTTCAACGCAGCGGCCAGGCCGACGCCGCGTTTGCCGAATACAAGGCGCTGTTCCCCGACGGCCCGCCGACGGGCCAACTCGGCGTGGAATACTTCCGGGCGCAAGCCAATGCGACCAACGGCTGGCCGGCCGCGCAACAGGGGTTGGCCGATCTGGCCAGACGCTCGCCGAACGATACGCGCGCTGCCCAGTCGCTGGCCGAGCTCATGATCGACCGGCCTTCGACGCGGCTCGCGGGCACGCGCATGGTGGCCGAGCTCGCGGCGCGCCCGAACGCCGACATGAACGCGCTGCTGCCGCTCTGGCAGAAGGGGTTATCCAAGGCCGACGGCAACCTCGCCTGGCTGCCGCTGTATCAGCGTTATCTGGCGCTCGCGCCGAACGATGCCGACATCCGCTCGGCGTATGACAAGCTCAACGCGCAGCAGGCCGCCCGCACGCGCATGCTCAGCGATCCCGCATACCAGTCGCGGCAGGCGGGCATCAAGGCGCTTGATCAGGGGCGCCTGGGCGAGGCCGAGAAGTCGCTCGATGCGGCGCGCGCCAAACGGCCGAACGACGGCGAGTTGCTCGGCTCGCTCGGGCTGGTGAAGATGCGCCAGGGCGATCACAAGGCGGCCCAGGCGCTGTTTGCCGAAGCGCTGCGCAAGGATCCGGAGAACGCGGGCAAGTGGCGCAGCCTGCTCAAGACATCGCAGTTCTGGGGCGCCATGTCGGCCGCGCGCGAAGCCCGCGACGCCGGCCGACTGGCCGAAGCCGACCGTCTGGTGCGCAGCGCGCTGGCAAGCGATCCGCGCAATCCCGACGGACTCGCATTGCTCGGCGACATTGCGCTCGACGACAAGCGCGATGACGACGCCGAGCGACTTTTCCAGCAGGCGCTGAAGATCGAGCCCGACAACGATACGGCGCTGCGCGGAATGATCACGCTGTATTCGCGCCAGCAACGCCGCACGGCGCTTGCGAATCTGCTCGGCGACCTGCGCCGCCGTTTCCCACAGGACAAGGCGCGCTTCGACAAGGCAGAATCGGCGGCGCTCGCCGACGACGCCGAGCGCCTGATTGCCCGGGGGCACAACGGCCCGGCACTCGCGGCGCTCGAGCGTGCGGTCGCACTCGATCCGGGCAACGCCTGGACGCGTTATTCGCTCGCCAGCCTGTACCGGAAATTGCGTCTGCCGCAAATCGGCCGTGAGGTGATGGCCGAAGGCATGCGAGTGCCGCTCGACCCTGACGACCGGGCGCAAATGCTGTATGCGCAAGCGATCTACCTGAACGTGATCGACGACGAGGCCGGCGCGCGCGCTTCGCTCGCGCAGATTCCGGCGGCGAACGCCACACCGTCGATCAAACGCATGCAAACGACACTCGCCATTCGCGATGCGGCGCGCGAGGCACGCGAGGCACGAGCGGCCGGCGACGACGCACAGGCCGAAGCGCGCTATCGCGAAGCGTTGGCCATGGCGGGCGACGATCCCGAGCTGATCGGCGAAGTGGCCCGGGCGCGCGTGGCGGCCGGTCAGCCGGAGCAGGGGCTGGCGCTCATGCGCGATTGGCTCGCCGCGCATGCCGACAAGCCGCAGCCGGATGCCCAGCTGCGCTATGCCGAGCTGCTCAACACCGCGGAGCGGGATGCGGAGCTCGGTACGTTCCTGGCCAGCATGGACCCGGCCGTCCTTGGCGCCGATCAGCGCGACGAATGGCGGGACCTGCAGGATCGGCTCGCGCTGCGCCAGGCCGACCGCGCGCGCGCGCTGGGCGACTTCACGACGGCACGCGCGAAGCTCGATCCGTTGCTCTCGCGCCAGCCGCCCGACAAGCGCGCCTTGTCGACGTTGGGCGACATCTATTTCGACGAGCGGCGCTATGACGACGCTCGCAAGATCGCCGAAGATCAGATCCGTCAGGACCCGAACGATCAGGACGCACGGCTTTCGCTCGTACGCGTGCTCTACGAGATGCAGGACGACGAGGCCGCCAATCGCGAGCTCGATCGCGCGCTGGCCGAGGCGCCGCCCGACGACGTCTGGACGCAGTTGGCCGCGGTACGACGCCTGAATGCGATGCAGCGCTACGACGAAGCCATCGCGTTGAACGACAGGCTGCGCGCGCAGTTTCCCGATACGCCTGCGGTGACGGTGCAACGCGGTCGAATCGCGCAATCGCAACGCCACTACAACGAGGCCAAGGCGTGGTACGACCAGGCACGCAAGGAAGAGATCGTGCAGGGGGCATTGCCGGGCTATGACGGCATGACATCGGCCGAATCGGCGATCGATTCGCTCGAGGCGCGGCGCAACAGTTATGTCGCGGCGGGCTATGAAATCGACCAGAAGAAGGGCGACGGCGGCATTTCGATGTTCAACGCGCGGGCCGTGCCGCTGTATGGTCAATATGCCGTGGGTTACGACGGCCATGTGTTTGCCCAGACCGATTACGTCAGCGCGGACTCGGGCGACCTGCCGCTCAATGGCACTTCGGAATTCGGCACGCTGCCGTTGCTGAACGTGCCGTCGTTTCGAGCGGCCAATCCCGGGGTGCTCGCCGACTATGGCACGAAGCGGCAGAAGGCGCACGGACAGGCGCTCATGCTCGGCTACGAGAACGACTGGATTCGCGCCGACATCGGCCACACGCCGATCGGCTTCCCCGTATCGTATGTGACGGGCGGCGTGCGCCTGTTCGGCAATCTGGGGCGCTATAACTATTGGGTCGATGCGTCGCGCCGCCCGATGACCGGCAGCATGGTGTCATACGCCGGCGCGAATCTGCCGCTGCCCGAGATCTTCGGGGACGGCAAGTGGGGCGGCGTGAGACGCGACGCGCTCACGTTCCACGCGTCGCGCGACTTCCCCAAGTGGGGCATCTTCGGCGAGGCAAGCGTGGCGCGGCTCACCGGGGAGAATGTGCTCAACAATACGGAAGTGTCGGCGCGCGCCGGCGTGGATCTGCCGCTCATCTACAAGCGCGACATGCGCATGAACACGGGCGTGACGCTGTTCTTCGACAGCTTTGCGCAGAATGAGCGTTTCTATACCTATGGCCACGGCGGCTATTACAGCCCGCAGACCTACGTGTCTCTGACACTGCCGCTGGAGTGGTACGGTCGCACCCAGCGCTGGTCGTACTACCTGCGCGGCTCGGTGTCCTTCTCGCAAAGTCAGGAGAAGTCGATGCCTTACTTCCCCACGAACGGCGCGCTGCAAGCGGCCAGTGGCGACCTCACGTATGGGTCCGGCGGCGGTTTCGGTGTCGGTTTCTCGTTGCTCGGGCGTGCCGAATACTGGATCAACCGGCACTGGGTGATCGGGGGGCAGGTGCAGTTCGAACGCTCCGACTACTATGCGCCGAACCGCTTCCTTGTCTATATGCGGTACCACTTCGATGCCCGTCGCGGCGATGTCCCGATGCCGCCGTCGCCGGTTCGCCCGATCTGGAGTTACTGACTTATGCGCGACTGCATCGATGTCACCTTCAACGCGCCGGATTTGCGTGCACCGCGCCCGGCGGCCAGTGCCACCGACTGGGAGGTCGCATGCTGACGCTCATCGCCGTCGTCTCGAGCGCGGGAGGGGCTGGCCGCAGTACGGTGTGCGCACACCTGGCCACGCAACTGGCTCATGCGTCGCATCCGGCCGCCGTGATCGAGCTCGATGCGCAGAACAGTCTTGCCGCGCTGCTCGGCTTGCGCGAAACCTGCGAGGCGGGCGTGCTGACCGAGGGTGTCGCGCCCGATGGTTGGCGCACGATCGTGCGCGACACTCCGCCAGGCGTCGCGCTGCTGCCCGCCGGACACAGCAATGCCGCGAGCGTCGCAGCCATGGCGCAGTGGCTGCGCGACGACACCGGCGGACTGCGTCGCCAACTCGGCGCTGCGGGATTGCCCGATGGCGCCCGGGTGTTCATCGACACGCCGCGACTTCCGGACGCGATGACACAGGCATTGATAGCGAGCGCCGATCTGGTGCTGGGGGTCGTGCCGGTCACCACGACCGGCTGCGTCACGCAACCCGATCTGATGACCGCATGCGCCGGACGTGTGCAGATGGTGCCGAACCTGGCCGCAGCGAGCTCGCCGCTCAACAACGACTTGCTGCATCTGATCCAGGGGCGCGGTGGGGATGCCGTCGTGCCGTTGCGCATTCACCGCGATGAAGCCGTCGGTATTGCCGGCGCCGCCGGCGAACCGTTGGCGAAGGCCGGACACGGCTCGCAGGCCGCGCTCGACTTCGTTGAGCTCGCGGCCTGGGTGCTGCGCGCCACGACGCCCGACGACGGGACCGGCACGCCGGGCTCGGCGGGGAGGGCGGTACCATGATCCGCGACACGCTGGCGTCCGTGTACAAGCTTGGGCGCGAAATCGCGGCGCGTCGCCTGTGCGTGCCGCATCGACCGGACGGTCGCCCGCCCGGTGTGGTGCAATGGCTGCTCGCCGCGACGCTGCGGGCGCCGGAACACCGCCTGTGGATCACGCGGCGGGGCGATCATGTCGTGGCGCGGCTGGCCATGCGGCTCGACGTGCGCCAACTCGACCAGTGGCGCGACTGGTGGCTGCGCGCACTGTTCCAGCCCCCGCGCAGCGGACGGCCCGACTACCCGGGGCGTGCCTTCGCGTGGATCAACGAGCGCGTCACGCAGCGACTCGACCTGCCCGTCGACGCGGGCTTCTGGAAGATGGTGCGGGCGCTGCTGTGGCGTCGCGCGGACCGGCGTCCGCCATTTCCGCCGTACTCCGCGTGGCTCGCATTTCGCGCCTGCAACGAACGCGCGCGGTTGTGGGTGGTGCAGACGCTCTTCGGCATTCCGCCCGACACGCCGGCACAACTCGCGCACCGATTCGACAAACAACTCGAGCGCGTCATGGCCTGGCGCCTGACCTCCACGATCGTTGCGCTGTTTGGGCTGATGGGCGTGTTCTGGATCGTGACCACGCCGTTCGATCCCTTCGAGCAGTTGTTGTTCTCGCTGTGCACACTCGCGCTGGCACTGGTATTTCGCCGTCTCGACAGCCAGTACTCGGTGCTGGTGCTGATCGGCCTGTCGCTGATCTCGACGATTCGCTACGTGTGGTGGCGCCTGACGCAGTCGCTCGCGTTTGACACGCTGCCCGAGGCCATCGTCGGCTACACGCTTGTTGCCGCCGAAATGTACACATGGATGATCTTGCTGTTCGGCTACATCCAGACCGTCTGGCCGTTGCATCGCCGTATCACGCCGCTGCCGCCGGACACGCGCCTCTGGCCAAGCGTTGACGTCTACATTCCGACCTACAACGAGGGGCTCGATGTGGTGCGCCCGACCGTGTATGCCGCATGCGGGATCGACTGGCCGCCGGAGAAACTCAACATCTATCTGCTCGACGACGGGCGTCGCGACGAGATGCGTCGGTTCGCCGAGCAGGCCGGCGTGCATTACGTCACGCGAGCGGACAATCGCCATGCCAAGGCGGGCAATATCAATCACGCGCTTGGCCAGACGCAGGGCGAGTTCATCGCGATCTTCGATTGCGATCACATCCCCGTGCGCTCCTTCCTGCAAACGACGATGGGCGCGTTTCTCAAGGACGAACGTTGTTCGCTCGTGCAGACCCCGCACCATTTCTTTTCCGACGATCCTTTCGAGCGCAACCTCGCCACGCGCGGTGCGGTGCCAAACGAAGGGCGGCTTTTCTATGGCGTGGTGCAGGACGGCAACGACTTCTGGAACGCGTCGTTCTTCTGCGGCTCCTGCGCGGTGCTGCGCCGCACGGCACTCGATGAAGTCGGTGGCGTGGCCGTGGAGACCGTGACGGAGGACGCCCATACGGCGCTCAAGATGCACCGTCGTGGCTGGAATACCGTGTATCTGAAGGTGGTGCAGGCGGCGGGGCTGGCCACCGAGTCGCTCTCCGGGCACGTGGGGCAACGCATTCGTTGGGCCCGCGGCATGGCGCAGATCTTTCGCGTGGACAATCCGCTGTTCGGGCGCGGCCTGAAGTTCGGCCAGCGGATCTGTTACGCGAACGGCATGCTGCATTTCTTCTATGGCATTCCGCGTATTATTTTCCTGCTCGCCCCGATCTGCTACCTGTTCTTCGGTCTGCACATCGTGCAGGCCGCGGCGCTGAGCATTTGCGCCTATGTCCTGCCGCACATCGCCCATGCGAACATCGCGAACTCGCGCATCCAGGGCAAATACCGTCATTCGTTCTGGTCGGATGTCTACGAGGCCGTACTGGCGTGGTACGTGGCGCTGCCGACCACGGTCGCGTTCATCAATCCGCGCTATGGCAAGTTCAACGTGACGGCCAAGGGTGGGCTGATCGAGCAGAGCTTCTTCGACTGGAGCATCTCGAAACCCTATCTGGTGCTGCTGGGTTTCAACTTGCTGGGCTTTCTCGCCGGCATCGTCCGGTACTTCTACGGACCGTCGGGCGAGGGCGGGGCCCTGGGGTTCAATCTGGCGTGGGTGACGTTCAACCTGGCGGTGCTCGGAGCGGCTGTCGCGGTGGCAACGGAAGTCAGGCAGGTACGGCGCACGCACCGCGTGACGATGCGCCTGCCCGCCACGCTCTATCTGCCCGACGGCCGCGCGATGGCATGCCACACGCGAGACTTCTCGGGCGGCGGTCTGGCGCTGCAATTGCCGGTAGCGCTGAACTTGACGGCCGGTACCGAGGCGCAGGTGGCGCTCACGCGCGGCGAAACCGAATACGGCTTTCCGGTAAGCGTGGTCGGCGCGCGAGGACATGACCTGTTCCTTGCCTTCTTGCCTCTCACGCCGGAGCAGGACAAGCATTTGGTGCAATTCACCTTCGGGCGTGCCGACGCGTGGCGCGACTGGGACGCGGAGCGCACGCGCGACGAGCCGATCAAGGCGCTTTTCGAAATGCTGGCGATGGGCCTGCGGGGCTATCAGGTGCTGGCGAACTATTTGCTGAGCAAACTGGTGACTCGCTGGCAGAATCGTCTGCGCGGCGCACGTCATACGTGAGGAAATCCCACGATGGGTATCTGGAACCTCTATTTCATTCTCAAGCTGTTGCTGCTGTGGGCGGGCATCATCGGCTTCCATGTGCTGCCGAACCTCGTCTTCGCGCTGTTGCTCGCGATTCGCCTGCGGCCACGCTGGGCGCGCATCACCCGGCAGGTCATTGCCATTCCGGTGGGCGCGGCATTGCTTTACTACGACTCGAACCTGCCGCCGTTCGGCCGCTTCATCGAACAGCTGCCCGCGCTGCTGCAGTTCCGCTTCTCCTACATCGTCGAGTTGCTCGGGCGCTTCGTTTCCGCGCGTGACTGGCTGCTGCTGGCCATCCTGCTGCTTGTCTACTGGATCGTGAATCGTTGGGTGCGAGTGACGACGTTCGTGCTGCTCGCGCTGCTGATCGTGCCCGGCATGCTGCGCGTGAGCTCGCTCGTGTCGGTTCCGCCGGTGGTGGCCGCGCAGGGCGATACCGCGGCGGTGGCGACCGGCCCGGCCGCGGACGCGAACGGCGCCGCGGCGACGACGGGCGAGTTCGTTGTCGGCGACGGCGAGGTGCCTCCGGGCCCCACGCCGAACGCGGCGCTCAGCAGCTTCTATGCACGTGAGCTCACCCGCTCGGTCTCGTTGCCGGCCCAGGCGGGCGCGGGGCCCGACTACGACATCATCTTCCTGCACATCTGCTCGCTCGCGCAGGACGATCTGGACGTCGACAATCTGGAAAACCAGCCGCTGCTCTCGCGCTTCGATTTCATCTTCAAGAACTTCAACTCGGCGGCGAGCTACAGCGGACCGGCGGCCATCCGCGTATTGCGCGCCGGCTGCGGTCAACCGACGCACAAGGCGCTGTACGACCCGGCAGGCCCGCAATGCTATGTCATGAGCGATTTGAAGAATCTCGGCTTCACGCCCTCGCTCGCCATGAACCACGACGGGCACTTCGACAATTTCATGCAGGAGGTGCAGCAAAACTTCAATGTGCCGGGCGTCGCACCGTTCGACAACACGCACACCCGCGTGTCCATGCGCGCCTTCGACGAAACCCCGATCCGCTCCGACGGCGACGTGCTGCAAGCGTGGTGGAAACAACGCACCGCGATGCCGGACAAGCGCGTGGCGCTCTACTACAACACGATCTCGCTGCACGACGGCAATCGTCTCGAAGGCTCGAAGCTCTCGAGCGTGCAGAGTTACCCGATTCGCGCAAAGGCCATGTTCGACGACTTTGGCCAGTTCATCGACACCATCGAGAAGTCGGGGCGCAAGGCGATCGTCGTGTTCGTGCCCGAACATGGGGCGGCACTGCGCGGCAGCAAGCTGCAGATTTCCGGCATGCGCGAGATTCCGCTGCCCGAAATCACCCATGTGCCGGTGGCGGTCAAGCTGGTGGGCTTCGGCGCCGGCGCGACGGCCTCGCATGGCAGGCCGATCGCGATCTCCACGCCCACGAGTTATCTGGCGCTCATGACGCTTGTCTCGCATCTCGTCGCGAACAACCCCTTCGCGGGCGCGCCCGACCTGGCGCCTTACGCCAACGATTTGCCACAGACAGCCTTCGTGTCGGAAAACGAACAGACAACCGTCATGAAGTACGGCGGCAAGATCATGATTCGCGGCGTGGATGGCGTCTGGCTCGATCTGAAATCCGTCGAGTAGCGCTCAAGCGGTCCTTGAACCGCTCGCACACCGGTTTGCCCGGAATCGCGCATACTGTGCGTCTTGCCCGAGCGTGCTCGCCCGGGCGCGTGCGCGCGGACGGTACCGCGCAGTACCATCGCCAGAACCGAACCTTCCGGGAGTTACCGTGCAATACACGAAATTCGGCCGCACCGGCCTGACCGTTTCCCGCCTGTGCCTGGGGACCATGACGTTCGGTCTCCAGACCGAAGAGGCGGCAAGCCACGCCATCCTCGATCGCGCTACCGACGCGGGCGTGAACTTTATCGACGTCGCCGACGTTTACCCGCTCGGCGCCGACACGTCGCTGGCAGGCCGTACCGAGGAGATCGTCGGCCGCTGGCTCAAGGGGCGGCGCGACAAGTTCATCGTGGCCACGAAAGCCTGCGGCCAGATGGGGCCGTCGCCGTGGGACAAGGGGGCATCGCGCAAGCACCTGCTCGACGCGATCGACGCCTCGCTGGCCCGTCTGGGAACGGATTACGTCGATCTGTATCAACTGCACTCCGACGACACGGAAACCCCCATCGACGAGACGCTCGAAGCCCTCGACACCATCGTGAAGTCGGGCAAGGCGCGCTACATCGGCGTGTCGAACTATCTGGCGTATCGTCTCGCCCGGGCGTTGGGCCGCGCCGACGTGCTGCGCGCGACGCGTTTCGTTTCGGTGCAACCGCGCTACAACCTGCTGTTCCGCCAGATTGAACGCGAACTGCTGCCGCTCGCAAGCGAGGAAGGTCTTGCCGTGATTCCCTACAATCCGCTCGCCGGTGGGCTGCTCACGGGCAAGTATCGTCACGACGCCGCGCCCAACGAGGGCCGTTTCACCGCAACGGTCGGCAAGGCCGGCGCGATGTACCAGCAGCGCTACTGGCATGAGCGCGAGTTCGAGACCATCGAAGCGCTCAAGGGCATCGCGAAAGACGCCGGCGAGTCGCTCACGCGACTGTCGCTCGCCTGGGTGCTGGCCAATCCGGTCGTCACCTCGGCCATCATCGGTGCGAGTCGCGTCGACCAGTTGAGCGAGACGCTCGGCACCATCGATTACGCCCTCGACCCGGCGCTCAAAGCGAAGCTCGATGACGCCTCGCACGCGTATCGCTGGGGCGACGCAGCGCGCTAAAGCGAGATGACGTGCCATCGCGTGCCATCGGGCTGCATCACGCGCCATGGCGCGCGATGCAGCCCGATGAAGCACGATGAAGCACGATGTCGGGCCGTGAGCGGCCGTCGTGCGGAGACACGGTTCGCTGTTTTCCGATCCGCGCCGGCGCTGGCTCGCGCCACGCTGGCGCAGGTCGGTCATCGGGCGGTATAGTGGAAGCATCGCGCGGCCGGTTTGCCAGTCGAAACCCTCGGGTGCGTGCGATTTTTCGTCACTTTCCACGCGAGGCCTTCCATGACAAAACGCATCCTGCTGGCCACCGACGGTAGCGAGTCGTCGCGCCGGGCGTTGCGCGAGGCCGCCGCCTTTGCCCGCAAGGGCGACGTGATTCGCGTCATTCATACCGTCGAAGATCCCGTGACGCTGCTCACGTCGGCCTTCGGCAAACTCATCGATCTGGAACAGGTGCGCCGGGACATGCAGCGCGAGGGCGAGGAGCATCTCGCCCGGGCCGTGCTGTACCTGCGCGAAGAGGGATTCGACGACGCGCAGGCGCACCTGATCGATCTGCGAACGACGGGCGAGACAGTGCCCGAAGCCATCAGGCGCGAAGCCATCGAGTGTGGCGCCGACATCATCGTCGTTGGCACGCACGGCCGCAGCGGTGTGCGGCGTGCCATGCTGGGCAGCGTGGCCGAACAGATCCTGCGCAGCGCCGAAGTGCCGGTGATGCTCGTTGCCGGCGAGGCGCGTCCGCATGCGCCACTGCGCGCCGGCGGGCACTATGAACAGATCCTCGTCGCGCTGGACGACAGTGAGACGTCGCGCCGCGCTTTCGACTATGCGCTGTCGCTCGCGCGCACCCATGGCGCATTGCTGCGCGTGGTGCACGTGCTCGATCTACCGGGCCCGTTCATCGCCGGCTTCGACCCGGAGCCGTTGCTCCATGCGGTACGCGCGGTCGGCGACCAGGTGCGCAACTGGGCGCGACAACGGATGCATGAAGCGGGCGTGCCGGGCGAGGTGGAAATGCGGGAGATTCAGCCGGTTGGCGAAGGGGTGGCCGATCAGATCGTCGCCTCGGGCAAGGATGCCGACGTCGATCTGATCGTGCTGGGCACGCATGGACGGCGCGGTTTCCGGCGCTTCGCGCTGGGCAGCGTGGCGGAGGAAACCGCCCGCAACGCGGGTCGGCCGGTGTTGTTGTTGCCCGCCCACGCGAGTCATGTCTGACATGACTGGCATGCAGGGCGGGCCGGCGGTCCCGGCGGTCCGGGGGCTTCAGCCCCGTGCCGCAACGTCTGAGCGCGTCGCGGCGTCAGGGCAAAGCAACGCGCTTCAGGCGGTCGGGCCGAGTTCGGCGAGCAGCGTCTTGAGCGGCGTCGCGGCATCGGCCAGACGAGCGGGGTCGATGACCGCGCGACGGCCGACCAGTTCGCGAGCGGCCAGAAACTCCTGCGCACGGTTGATGCTTGCCGCTGCAACCATGGCGCCGGCGCGCAGATAGAACAGCATGAACACCGCCGCGCCCTGTGCATCCGGCAAACGGCGCTCGACGACGGCATCGTGACCCTCGGTCATGCCGACCATCTGCAACTTCGCATTGAATTGATCGGACCAGAACCACGGTTCGGTGGCAACGGCCTTCGGCGTTTCGCCATGGACCACGCTCGCGGCCACCTTGGCCATTTCGCTGGCGCTGGGCACTGACTCCAGTCGAATGCGGCGGCCCAGGGCCGGGTGCGCGTGATGCGCGCAGTCGCCCACGGCGAGAATCGCCGGGTCGCTCGTGCGGGCGAATTCGTCGACGACGATGCCGTTGTCGACCTGCAAACCGGCGGCCTGCGCCAGCTCGGTGTTGGGGATCAGGCCGATGCCTACGACGACCACGTCCGCCGGCAGGCGCTTCTCGCCGGCGACAACCGCCACGACGTTGCCCGATGCATCCTGCTCCAGCGCGGTGACGCCGACACCGGTTTGCACGTCCACGCCGTTGTCGCGGTGCAGCGTGGCGAAGAAACCGGCGAGGTCGGCTTCCGCCACACGGGCGAGCAGACGCGGGGCAGCCTCCAGGACGGTCACCGACGTACCGGCCTTGACGGCGCTGGCCGCCACTTCCAGACCGATATAGCCGCCGCCGACCACCACGACGCGCTTGCCGGGCGTGAGCGCCTCGCGCAGGCGCTGCGCGTCGGCGATGTTGCGCAGGTAATGGACATTCGGCGCCTGAGCGCCCGGCAGCGGCAGCGCACGGACCCGCCCGCCAAGCGCGAGCACCAGATGGTCATAGCCGAGTGTCTCGCCGTCATCGAACGTCACGGTGCGTGCGGCGCGGTCGATGGCGGTGGCCGTCACGCCCAGCCGCACATCGATCTCGGCCTTCTCCCAGGCTTCTGCCGGACGAATCAGCAAACTGGCTTCGTCGGCCTGACCGGCCAGAAACGCCTTCGAGAGCGGCGGGCGGCGATACGGCAGATGCGTTTCGCTGCCCGCAAGGACGATGCGGCCAGAGTAGCCGAGTTGGCGCAGGGCGAGGGCGGTTTCGCCGCCAGCCTGGCCGGCGCCGAGAATGACGGTGGTGGAAATGGCTTCGGACATGGACATGAGAGCTGAAGAATTCGGCCGCCAGTGTAATGCATCGGCGCATCGGTGGCGTCCCGGATACCGCCAAGACAGCATTTGCGCGCGATGCCCCGGAGGCATTCGATACCCGCGATCATTCCGCCGCGCCAGGCCGAGTCCGCGTGTTATGACAGATAAAACCTTCGTCGCAAAGGTGTCGTTCCAGTGTTCATGCGGGTTTGCGGCCCGTCTTGCATTCCCATGCGGATTCAGGAGTAGAGTGAATTCGTCGCGCAATACTGCCGCCGATGAAGGAGACACCATGTCCTGGACAAAAGAACAGAAGCATGTGGTAACGGCAAGCTATCTTGGGTGGACGCTCGACGCGTTCGATTTCTTCCTGATGGTGTTCGTGCTCAAGGACATCGCGAAGGAGTTCAACACCGAGCTGGGCAGTGTGGCGTTCGCGCTGTTGCTCACGTTGGCGATGCGTCCCGTTGGCGCCTTCATCTTCGGTCGGTTGGGCGACAGGTTCGGGAGACGACCGGCGATGATGGCCAGCGTGCTGCTCTATGCCGTGCTCGAACTGGCCTCTGGCTTCGCGCCCAGTCTTACGGTACTGCTGATCCTGCGGGCCCTGTTCGGTATTGCGATGGGGGGAGAGTGGGGCGTTGGCGCGGCGCTCACGATGGAGAGTGTGCCGACGCATTCGCGTGGCATCGTGTCCGGCTTGCTGCAGGCGGGCTATCCGAGTGGCTATCTGCTGGCTTCGATCGTGTACGGCCTTTTCTACGAGAGCATCGGCTGGCGCGGAATGTTCTTTGTCGGCGTGTTGCCGGCATTGCTGGTGTTCTACATCCGCCGGCACGTTCCGGAGTCGCCCGCGTGGGCGAAAGGAAAGGCGCGCAGCGCGGCGCCGCGCGCCAACTTCGTGCAGGTGCTCACGCGCGACTGGAAGCTCGCGCTCTACGCGATCGTGCTGATGACGGCATTCAACTTCTTTTCGCACGGTACGCAGGATCTCTACCCGACGTTCCTTCAGGTGCAGCACAAGTTCGATCCGCACACGGTGAGTTGGATCGCCATCACCTACAACATTGGCGCGATCATCGGCGGCCTGTTCTTCGGGGCGATTTCGGAGCGGATCGGCCGTCGGCGCGCCATCATCATTGCCGCGCTCATCGCGTTGCCGGTGCTGCCGCTGTGGGCGTTTTCCAGCGGTGCGGTGATGCTGGCGATTGGCGCGTTCCTCATGCAGATCTCGGTGCAGGGTGCGTGGGGCGTGATACCCGCTCACCTCAACGAACTCTCGCCCGACGAGATTCGCGCCACGTTCCCGGGGCTGGTGTACCAGTTGGGAAATCTGCTTGCCTCGGTGAACGGCAATCTGCAGGCGAGCATCGCGAAGGCGCATGGCGGCAACTTCGGCCTGGCCATGGCGCTCGTTGCCGGAACGGTGGCCGTGGTGATCGCGGTGATGATCTGCTTCGGTCGCGAACGTCGCGGCGTGGTGCTGCACACCGGCGAGGAAAACACCGGCGCCGCCGGGCTGCCACCGGGAGCGACGGCCACGAGATAGCGAGGCCGCGATCCGGGCCGGGCGCGCCGCCGGTTTTGATGCGTACCCGGGGTGCGGAAGAGCTCTGAAAGGGCTGAAAGGGTTGAAAGGGTTGACGGGTGTCAGCCCTTTTTGCTGTCCGAGTGGTCTCGCAGGTTGCCGAGCAGCACCCCGCAAGGTGGTGTCGCAGGCGGTGCGAAGAACAGCATCTCGACTTGATGGATGAGGGCGGGCGCGAACGCGTCGCCGCCGACCTGCGGGGCGATCAATTGCATGAGCACCGGTGAGCCGGGTGGCGGATGCAGCGCGTGCACCAGCAGGCAGAAGTACATGGCGGGGTGCTCGGCGCGGACCACGCCGGCGGCCATGCCTTGCTCGATCAGCGGCGCCATGCGGTCGTACACCGGCATGACCAGGTGACCGTGCAGGATCGCGCCGCGTTCGCCGGTCTCCGAGGCGTGTTGCGCAATGAATTGCTTGTGCTCGGGATGCCGTACCGCGTGCGCGGCAATGATCTCGATGGCTTCCTTGAGCCGATCGGTCACGGGCCGCGACGTATCCAGCGACAGCGCGCGCAAGCGTTCGGCGGGTTCGGCCAGCGCGGCTTCGAGCGTGTCGACGCAGGCGCGCCACAACTGCTCCTTGGAACCGAAGTGCACGCGAACCAGGCTGGCGTCGACCTTGGCCGCACGGGCGATGCCGCGCAGATTGGCGCCATCGTAACCATGTTGCGAAAAGGCATGGATGGCCGCGCCGAGCAGCGCGGCACGGCCATCGGGCAGGTGTTTGGGGCGTCGGCCCCGGGTGGTCGGTGTGGCAGTCATCGTGTGGCGACATCTTGCGATGCGGGCGCGGGCTGCACCCGGCGCTGCGTCTGCGGCGCCGGGTTCCCGCTTCCGGAAGCGCCCTGGCCGGTCGTGTCGGCGGCGGGCTCGGGTGGCACCCCCATCGCGTAAAACAGTAGCGCAGTATCCGACAAACGTGCGCCGGTTGCACGCACTGTCGTCAAATAGGCGTTCCAGTACTGCTGCTCGCGCCCGCGCGCCGCCGACACCGGCAGCGCCCCCAGACGCACCCGCGCCGCCGTATCGCGATAGATCTGTTCGGCCGCCGCACTCGCGTTGTCCGCGTGCAGCAGGGCGGTATTGTCGGCCTCGAGCGAGGCGAGGGTGTCCGCCACGTTCCGGAACGCCGTGAGCACGGTCTGCTTGTATTGGTCGACGGACGCTTCGTATGTCGCCATCGCGGCACGCCGCTGGGCAAGCAGGGCACCGCCGTGGAAGATCGGCTGCGAGATCGACGCGGCAATGCTCCAGAGCGACCCGGCGCCCGAGAGGACGGTCGGCCAGTTGAAGCCGCCCTTGCCCATCGACGCCGTGAGCGAGAGGCTTGGGAACATCTGCGCCGTCGCCACGCCGACTTCGGCCGACGCCGCCTTGAGCGCCATTTCCGCGGCCTGGATATCCGGGCGCGATTTCAGCAGTGTCGACGGGACCACGACGGGTACGCGCTCCGGCACCTTCAGCTCACCCAGTGCGAGATCGTCCGGCGCCTGATCGGGCGTGCGCCCGAGCAATACGGCCAGGGCGTGACGCGTGGATTGCCACTGCGCACTGAGGCCCGGCAGCGACGCAGCCAGCGACTCGGCGTTCTGGGCCGACGCCAGGGCGTCCGAGCGGGAGACCGCGCCGAGCGCTTCGCGTCGCGCCATGTCGGTGGCGTCGGCCTGTGCGAGCGCGACGAGGCGCTCGGTCGCCTTGACCTGCGCGCCGAGAACGGACGCGCCGATGGCGCCGGAGACGATGTTCGCCGCGAGCGCCTGGCGTGCCGAGGCCAACTGGAACGCCTGCTGATCGACCCGCGCGGCGAGCGACGCATTGGCGAAGCGCGATGCACCGAAGAAGTCGAACGTGTAGCGCGCCTGGATCTGTCCCACGAACATGTTGTACAGCGCGGTCGGCGGCCCGAATGTGGGAATGCCGAGATTGCGCTCGCGCGCGGCCTGGCCGCCGATGTCCACCTCGGGGAAGAGCGACGACCCCACTTGTGCTTTGAGCTGTTCGCGCGCGGCCTGCAATGCGCGCTCGGTCGACGCGAGGTTCGGGCTGTTGCGCAACCCTTCGTCCACGAGCGCGTCGAGCTTGTCGGAGCGATAGGCATGCCACCAGGCGTCGACGGGTGCCGCGCCGACGTCGAACTGCTGCGACGCGCCCTGTGCGCTGACCGTGCGCTCGGGCGGCGCGCTCGCGCCATAGTGGGCGGGCGAGGGCATGGCGGGCGGTGTGTCGCCGGGCGTGAACGAGCAGGCCCCCAGCCACAGTGGCAGCGCGGGAACGAGCGGGGCGCACCAGCGCAGGGTACGACGCGGGATCATGAGCGGCCTCCTTGCGAGGTGTCGGCGTGCGAGGCGCGTTCGTCGTGGCGCACGCGGAATGCCGTGGCGTACAGCGCAGGCAGGAAGAACACGGTCAGGATGGTTGCGCTGGTGATGCCGCCCATCAGCGCGGTCGCCATCGGACCGAAAAAGTTGCTGCGCAGCAGCGGGATCAACGCCAGCACGGCCGCGGCCGCGGTGAGCGTGATCGGGCGGAAGCGCCGCACCGTGGCGCTGACGATGGCGTCGAAGCGCGGGTGACCCGCGGCCACGTCCTGTTCAATCTGATCGACCAGGATCACCGAGTTGCGCATGATGATGCCGAACATGGCGATCACGCCGAGCATGGCGACGAAGCCGAACGGCTTGCCGAACAGCAGCAGGGTGGCGACCACGCCGATCATGCCCAGCGGCGCGGTGAGCACCACCAGCATGGTGCGTGCGAAACTCTGCAACTGGATCATCAGCAGCGTGAGCACGGCGATGATCATGATCGGCATTTGCGCATTGATCGACGATTGGCCCTTGGCCGACTCCTCCACCGAACCGCCGATCTCGATGCGATAACCGACCGGCAGCGCCTTGCGAATGTCGGCAAGCTTCTTGTCGACCGCGTCGGTCACGTCGATGCCCTGCTTGCCCGGGCGGACGTCCGAGCGCACGGTGATCGTGGGCTGGCGGTCGCGCTCCCAGATCACGCCGTATTCGAGGTCGTCGACCACGTGACCCAGTGTGGCGAGCGGTACGGGACCGTTGGGTGTGGGCATAGCCAGCGTGGCGAGTTTTGCCGGATCGACGCGTTCGGCCTTCGGCGCGCGCAACGTGATCGAGATCAGTTTGTCGCGCTCGCGGTACTGGCTGATGTCGTAGCCGGTGAGCGTCATGGCGATGAAGTTCGCGATGTCGGTCGAACTCACGCCGAGCGCACGTGCCTTTTGCTGATCGACTTCGAACCGCACTGAGCGCTGCGAAGGCTCGTCCCAGTCGAACTGCACGTCCACGGTGTCGCCGTTGGCCCGCATGACGTCGGCGACTTGCTCCGAGATCTTGCGCACGGTGCCGATGTCGTCGCCGCTCACGCGGAATTGCACCGGGAAGCCGACGGGCGGTCCGTTCTCGAGTCGCGACAAACGGGTGCGCACACCGGGCAGGGCGTCGCGCAGCTTCGGCTCGAGCCATTGGGCGAGCGCCTCGCGATCCTCAACCGACTTGGCGGTGATCACCAACTGGGCAAAGTTCGGCGTGGGCAGTTGCTGGTCGAGCGGTAGATAGAAGCGGGGCGCGCCGGTACCCACGAAGCTCACCGTGTGATCGATTTCCTTGCGGCCCTCGAGGAGCTTTTCCACGCGCTGCGTCTCGCGCAGGGTCGCCTGGTACGACGCCCCTTCCTGCAGCCGCAAGTCGACCATCAGTTCCGGGCGGTCCGAGCTCGGGAAGAATTGCTGCGGGATGAGCGAGAAGCCTGCCATGGCGATGAGGAACAACACGACCGTGATGACGAGCACGACGAGCTTGCGCTCGATGCACCAGGTGAGCCAGCCACGCAGCCGGTTATAGAACTTCGTGTCGTAGACTTCGTGCTCGTGATCGTCGCCATGATGGGCTTCGCGTGGACGCTCGGGCAGCAGCTTGTAGCCCAGCAGCGGTATGAGGACCACGGCGGCGAGCCACGAGGCGAGCAGGGCGATGGCCGAGACCTCGAAGATCGAGCGGGTGTACTCGCCGGTGCTCGACTTGGCCAGCGCGATGGGCAGGAAGCCCGAGACGGTCACCAGCGTGCCGGTGAGCATCGGGAAGGCCGTGCTCGTGTAGGCGAAGGCGGCCGCGCGTTTGCGGTCCCAGCCCTGGGCGAGCTTCACGGCCATCATTTCGACGGCGATGATCGCGTCGTCGACGAGCAGGCCGAGCGCCAGGATCAACGTGCCGAGCGAGACCTTGTGAAGGCCGATGTCGAAGATGTACATGAACAGCGACGTGACGGCGAGCACGACCGGAATCGAAATCACCACCACCATGCCGGTGCGGAATCCCAGCGACACGAGACTGACGATCAGCACGATGGCGACGGCTTCGGCCACGGCTTCGAGGAAGTCGTCGACCGAATGCGACACCGACTCCGACATGCTGGCCACTTCCGTCAGTTTCAGGCCGGCGGGCAGTTGCGCGCGCAGTGACCCCATCGTGCTTGCCAGCGCCTTGCCGAGATGCACGACATCCTGCCCGGTCTGCATGGTGATGCCGATGCCGAGCACGGGTTTGCCGCCGAAACGCATCTCCGAGACCGGCGGATCGACGTAGCCGCGCTTGATCGTGGCAATGTCGCCCAGGCGGAACGTGCGATCGTTCACCCGGATGAGCGTGTCGGCGAGTTCCTGCACGTTGCGGAACTGACCGCTCGGACGCACCACCAGGCGGTCGTTGGGGGCTTCGATGGTGCCGGCGGGCGACACTGCGTTCTGAGCGTTGACCGCCTGCGCGATCTGGTTCGGCGAGATGCCAAGACGCGTGAGCTGCGTGTTGCTGATCTCGACGTAGATGCGCTGGTCCTGATCGCCGAAGTAGTCCACCTTGGCCACGCCCGGCACACGCAGCAGCACCGTGCGCAGCGAATCGGCGTAATCGCGCAGCTGGGCCGGGCCGAAGCCGTCGCCTTCGAGCGTGAAGATGTGCGTGTAGACGTCGCCGAACTCGTCGTTGAAGAACGGGCCCTGCACGCCGGGCGGCAACGTGTACGCGATGTCGCCGACCTTCTTGCGCACCTGATACCACTCTTGCGCCACTTCGCTCGCGGGCGCCGAGTCCTTCATCGCGAAGAACAGCAACGACTCGCCGGGACGCGAATAGCTGCGCTGGAAGTCGATTGCGGGCATCTCCTGCAGCTTGCGCGCGAGCCGGTCGGTGACCTGCTCCTGAACCTGCTTCGCGGTGGCACCGGGCCAGAACGTGCGGATCACCATCACGCGGAAGGTGAACGGCGGGTCTTCGGATTGCGCAAGTCGCGAGTACGCGAGGATGCCGAAGATCGTGGCCATCGCGATCAGGAAGACGACCAGCGCGCGATGGCGCAGCGCCCACGCGGAGAGGTTGAAACGTCCCTCCTCGTGACGGTAATCGATCGGCTCCACAGGGGACTGGGGTGTCGTCTGGGGCACGGGCGGCTTCCCGTCCTGCGTGCTCATGACGCGAAGTCCTCGGGGTGAAGCGGCGCGATGACGCGGACCTTCTCACCCGCCGTCACCGTATGAACGCCCTGCCAGACAATGCGCTCGCCCGGCGTGATGCCGCTTGCGACCGTGATCGTGCGCTCGCCATAGCGCGCGATGCGCACGCGGCGCAGCACGAGCGTGTCATCCGGCTTGACCACCCATACCGCCGGCTGATTGCCGTCGTGGAAGAGTGCGGTCGAGGGCAGCGTGATGGGCTGAAGCGACGGTGCCTGCGCGTCGCCGGCGGCGCTCGCCGTTGACGTCGGCGAGGTGAACGGCTGCGCGAAGGCGACGTTGGCCGTCATGCCGAGCTTCACGTCGGGACCCGGCGAGAGCAGTGATAGCTTGGCGCGGTAGGTCCGGCTTTGCGGATCGGCCGCCGGCGCGATCTCGCGCACGCGCGCCTGCCACGTCTTGCCCGGCACGGCGGGCAGCGTGACGCTTGCCGTCTGGCCCACCCGGAAGGCGCCGAGCGCCACTTCGGGCACATCGACGATCACGTCGACGTCGCCCGTCCAGGCCAATTGATATACCGGTTGGCCGGCGCTGACATTCTGTCCGGTGTCGGCCTGTTCCGCGGTGATCACGCCGTCGCGAACGGCCGTGAGGTTGCCATAGCGCAACTGGTCGCTCGCCAGCGCAGCCTGCTGGCTGGCCTGATTGCGTTGCGCGAGCGCGCTTGCATAGGCGTTCTCCGATTGCTCGAGTTGCGCCGGGGCGATCAGGTTTTCACGCGCCTGCGCGCGGTCGCGGGTGACCGTTTGCGTGGCGTAGTCTAGCTGATGCTGGGCGGCGTCGAGCTGTGCGCGAGCGCTGGCGGCATTCTTCGACAGGTCGGCCGGATCGAGCCGGGCCACGACCTGACCGGTTTTGACCGCGTCGCCCAGGCGCACCGAGCGATCGATGATCTTGCCCGCGACACGGAACGACAATGGCGTGGAATAGCGCGCCTCGATCTGTGCGGGCAACGACGCGATGGGCGTTTGCGCCGCCAGCGTCGCGGCAACCGCGACAACCGGGCGCGGCGGCGGCTCGGGCGGCGCTTTGCGTGAGCAGGCCGCCAGGGCGGCCGCGGCCAGCGCCGTGGAGGCGAGCGCCAGCGTGAGCCGGCGGCGGCGTGGTGCGATATCGGACAGGAAGGGCATCATGCGCTCGTGACTCACAGGGGGTGAGAAATTAAATCTACGGGCGATGATATATGGATTGCCCATGCCCCGCAATGGGGCGTCATCGACATTTCACGTCGGCCTGTGACTATCGACAGGGGGGCGTCATTGGTTTGTTTCGAAGCGCCGGGCAAAGCCCGATCGCCGAATTATTTTGGAGTACGATGCCTGTGAGCGGTACGCCCGCGCAGGCGCTTCGAGCGCACGTGTCATTGGCCGGGGCCGCGTCAGTGTTCCATGGCTTGCGATCGGCAATGTGACGCAATTGCGGCAGCACGTGCCATGCCGGGCGCCGTCCTGGCGCGTGAGGCTTGACCAAAGTCAAGCGAAGGTCATGCCAGGGTGTCGAATGCGGGAGCAAGCCGGAGGTTCGCGACTATGCTGGAGGTATCCGAAGTTTAACGACCGACGTCAGGACGAGGGACCAATAGCCATGACAACACGAATCGCTTTGGTGACTGGCGGCATGGGTGGGCTGGGCGAGGCCATCAGCCTGCGTCTTGCCGATGCCGGATACCGCGTTGCAGTGACCTGTTCCCCCACGAATCACGATTGCGAAGGCTGGGTCGAGCGCATGCGCGAGACCGGTCGTGAATTCGCTGCCTATCGTGTCGACGTTGCCGACTTCGCGTCATGCGAGGCCTGCGCGAGGGCGGTGGAATCCGACACGGGGCCGGTGGACATTCTCATCAACAATGCGGGGATCACGCGCGACGCCACGATGCGCAAGATGACGGCCGAGGACTGGCAGTCGGTATTGCGCACGAATCTGGACAGCGTTTTCAACATGACCCGCCCGCTCTTCGGGGGCATGGTGGCGCGTGGTTGGGGACGCATCATCAACGTCGCGTCGGTCAACGGCAGTCGCGGCGCTTTCGGGCAGGCGAACTATGCGGCGTCGAAGGCGGGCATGCACGGATTCACCAAATCCCTCGCCCTGGAAGTCGCCAAATCGGGGGTCACCGTCAACACCATCTCGCCGGGGTACCTCGCGACGAAGATGGTCACAGCGGTGCCAAAGGAAGTGCTCGAATCGCGCATTCTTCCGCAAATTCCGGTCGGTCGCCTCGGACGGCCCGACGAGGTGGCCGCGCTCGTCGCATTCCTCGTATCTGACGACGCCGCTTTCATCACCGGAAGCAACCTCGCCATCAACGGCGGCATGCACATGGAGTAGCGCGTCGCGCGGCATGGCTCATTACTGCTCACCACGGCTCACTACTGACTTAGGAGATTCAAGATGTCAAAGGAAACGAATCCTGCGCTGGCAATGGTCAAGCTTGGCACGGCGAGTGCGCTGGGCGCCTACGGCATCATGCTGGAGGCCGCGCAGCGCATGCACCAGTTGCAGGCCGCGCGCGATACGGAATTGCTCAAGACCCATGCCGAGGCGGCGCGGTCGCTCGGCGGGGCGAAGGACTTCAATGCATTGTTCACCGCGCAGTTGCAGTTGATCAATGGCCAACTCGCGCAACAGAACGAGTTCTGGCGCGAGTGGCTCGCGGTGGTGGCGAACAATCAGATGCTGTGGGCGGAGCATTGCCGCAAGACGGGCGAGGAGCTCCAGCATGGGATGGCGGGTGCCATGGCGGTGCCGGACATGATGGGGGCGGGCGTGGCGGCCGGCGACGCGGCCCGGGCGGCTGAAGCACCGTTGCAGAAGTGGTTCCAGGCGTTCAACGACGCCACGCAAGGCACCATGGATGCCTGGCGTCGGATGTCGAGCGAAGCCGCGCAGGCGACGGAAGCGGCCGTGTCGCAGTCATCGCCGCTCAACGGCCGTGTGGCGCCCAAGCGCGGCGGCGCGCAGGCTCATCGCTCCAGCACGTAATCGCCGGGCGCGTCGCCCAGCGGGTTTTCCGGTGGCCAGGGCGCGGCGACGGACTCGCCGCCGCCCCGTGCGAGCAGCCACGCCTGCCAGGCGGGCCACCACGAGCTCGGCATGGCGGACGTGGCGTCGAACCATGCGTCCGGATCCCGATAGGTCGACCCCGCCGTGCGCGTCGCCACCCGATAGTGGCTGCTCGGGTGTCCCGGCGGACACACCACGCCCACGTTGTGGCCACCCGAGACCAGCGCGAATGTGAGGTCGCCGTGGTAGAGCAGATGCAGCTTGTAGACCGATCGCCACGGTGAGATGTGGTCGCGCTCGGTAGCCACCACGAACATCGGCGTGCGAATGTCCGCGAGTGCGACCGGTTGCGCGCCGAGTTTGAGCGCGCCGGAGGCCAGCGCATTATTCAGATACAACTCTCTCAGACACTGACTGTGCAGACGCGCGGGAATGCGTGTCGTATCGGCATTCCACACAGTGAAGTCAGTCGTTTGCGCGGGCTTGCCGAGCAAATAGTCACGCATGAGCCGTGACCAGATCAGGTCGCGCGAATTGAGCAACTGGAAGGTCCCGGCAAGTTGCTCGCCGCTGATGAACCCCTGGCGCCACATCATCGCTTCCAGGTAGGCAACCTGACTGGCGTCGATGAACAGGCCCAGTTCGCCGGGTTCGCTGAAGTCGGTTTGCGCGGCAAGCAGCGTCACGCTGGCGAGGGCCCTGGCATCCAGGTCGCCGCGCCCGCGCCGCCGGGCGAGGGCGGCCGCGGCAATGGCGAGGAGCGTGCCGCCGAGGCAGTATCCGCAGGCGTGCACCGGCACTTCTCCCGTCAGACGCCGAACCTCGCGCAGGGCAGTGAGCAGGCCGGTGTCGAGATAGTCCTCGAGACCCCGGTCCCGCGCCTGGGGGCCCGGATTGTGCCAGGAGATCATGAAGACGGTGAGCCCCTGTTCCACAAGAAAGCGCACCAGCGAATGCTGTGCCTCCAGGTCCAGGATGTAGTACTTCAGCAGCCAGGACGGCACGATCAGTACCGGTTCGCGCCAGGTTCGCGGCTGCATCGGGGCGTACTGAATCAACTCGAAGCAGGCGTTGCGATACACGACCTTGCCTGGCGTGGCGGCGATCTCATGCCCGACGCGAAACGCTTCGCAGGCCTTGGGTCCGGCGCCGGGCGCGTGGCCGGCCGCCATGTCCTGGAGGTCGGACCACCAGCGTTGCGCACCGTCGACGAGGTTCTGCCCGTGCGACGCACGAATCGCGGCAAGCACTTCAGGGTTCAGGAACCACTGGTTGCTCGGCGCGAAAACGTCGAGCCATTGGCGCGCCATGAAGCGCACCACGTCGCGATGGTGCGGATCCACCCCCGGAATATCGCCGGTCATCTCGTCGACGAAGTATTGCGCACGCAGAAAGCGGTCTCTCCACCAGGAGAACGGCAACGCATCCCAGGCGGGATCGCGAAAGCGCCGGTCGGCCGGTGGCGGACCGCCCGTGGCCTTCGATGGGGCGGCGGACTGGTCCAGGTGGGTGAATGCCCTGAAAACGTCGAGCTGATGGCCGGGCGCGGTCATTGCGTGCATCGCCCAATCGGCCCATGCGAGCGCGACGGCCGCTGGAGAGACGTTGCCGGTAAATCGCGCCGTGGTGGCCATGGCCGCGCGATCGAGATGGTCGGCAAACGTCGATGCCGCCGAGGTCGGCGCCTTCTCGGGCGCGTGCGGTTCCTTCGTGTGGGCGGCACTCGCATGGGCAGGGGCCGTGCCGGCAGGCGTTGCGCGCCGCGTGTGCGATCCCGTGAGCCGCGTTCCGCGCGAGCGCGATGCCGCCTTGGACGCCGGCGGCGGTTCGGGTTGCCGAACTTCCGACGGCGCCGACGGTGACATTTTGCTGCGGTCTGGCATGGCGGACTCCGTTTCGATCTGCCGCAGGCATGCGAGCGCCTGCCGGTTGCGACAACGAGAAGAGGGGATGCCGCGAGCTTCCGGTCGCCGCGTCAATGAGGTATCAGGCTTTGTCTGCCGCGTGGCCCGGCGCCTCGCGGATCGCCGTCGAACCGGTTCGCGCGTTTCGAAACATGCCACGAATGCGACGAATATAACGCAGACCCCGCGAGACTTCCGTGATCTGCGACAAGTTGCGCGGTCGTGACGAGGACTTATCGGGCGGGGGCCGACGGCAAGCCAGGGGAAACCACCGGAGTCCCGGCGGCGGGCGACAGCGGCGCCGGGCGCGGCTGTGGCTTGCGTGCATGCCAGCTGATGCGGCGAAAAGGCTGCTCGCGGCCCGACAGGGTCAGCGCGATATGCGTGATCCACCGCTGCGTGGGCACCCGTTCGCCGTGCAGCCACATGACGAGCACGAACAGGCTGGCGGCCATCGGCAGTGTCTTCAGGTTGGGGGCGTCGTCGTGTCGGGTGAACCACGCGAAGGCCGCACCCACGGTGAAACCCACGGCGCATCCCGCCACGGACTCCGAAATCGAATGCGCCGAGAGGGCCACACGTGACACACCGACGGCCACGCTTCCCGCCATGGCCGCGAGCGTGCCGAGCGTGCGCCAGGGCCACGCGACGCGACGCAGCAGCAGCCACGCGATGACCGGGTAGACCGTGGCGGCGAGCATCGTGTGCCCGCTCACCCCGGTGAAGTCCAGCTCGCGCAGGCCAAGGCCCCAGCCGAGGAACACGATCTTGGAGATGGCGACGACGAGGGCGGCGGCGCCGAAGAGCATGCCCCATGCCAGCGCCATGCGCCAGGCGCGGGCGAAGAGCAGCCAGAGCGTGAGAGCGGCGGCGGCGGGGACCGTCACGGCCGCACCGCCGAAATTGGTAATGGAAATCCAGGCGCTTGACATGACTACCGAAAAATCGGCCCGGCGGGGAAAGCCGGGCAAACGCATTATCTTACGCGCACGTGCGTTCGAGGGGGACGCCACGAACGCACGGCACGCAGCTCAGAGCGTCCGACATCGGTCGAGGTCTTTCGTTCGCCAGTGCGCGGGCGTCAGTTCGTCGTGGCGGCGTGAAGATGCGCGGTCGATCCGCCGGTGGGATTGCCTGGCGCGCACGGTGGCACATCTTCCGGGAATAAAACGGCAGCCTCGGCGAATGTGATTCAATGCAAGCAATGACGTGGCGTTGCCAACGTCAGACCGGCCCACTCCGGGCACTGCGCTTGCCGGGATGGGACGACGCCTCGCCCGGCGATCCGGAGCGATTGGCCGTGCGCCGGGACGAGCGCGAACTGGTGCGCGAAGCGCTCGCGGCGCCGGACGCCCGCCGCACGCGTGCGTCCTTGGCTGCGGCGACACCGGGCGCACCGGTGACACCTTCGGCGCAGGTCACACGCCTTGCGCGTTTGCCGCTCGACGGCACCCATGGGGGAGGACGTGATGAACCGGCCTGATGATGCGGACGTGACGAAGGCGCCAGAAGTGCCGGGCGGCTTACCTGAGGACGGCGGACGCATGCGGCGTGCCGTCCCGGGGGTGGGGGAAAGCGATGCACCGGGCGACGGCGAGGCGTCCGGACAGAAACCGGCGCCGTCGCGTTCAACGCCCGGCGCGCCTGTCAGGCCGGCCGAAGCGGCATGGGGGCCGAGCCTGGCGCCGTGGCTGTTCGGGGGCGCGGGCGGCGCGATCCTGGGGGGACTGGCCGTGACGATGGCGCTGCTCGTGGGTCGTCCGCCGACGCAGCCCGAACCCGCGCCGGACGTGGCGGCGACCCAGGGCCTGCAACCGCAGGAAATCGTGGCGAGCCACGTGCGCGCGCTGCTGTCGCAGCATCCCATCGATGTGATCTCGACGGATCGACACACCGTCAAGCCGTGGTTCAACGGCCGCATCGATTACGCGCCTGCGGTGGTCGACCTGTCGGCGAACGGCTTCCCGCTCGCAGGGGGGCGTATCGACTATGTCGGCGGCCGCACGGTTGCCGTGCTCGTCTATCGTACGGACAAGCATCCGATCGACGTGTATGTGTTTCCGGCGCGCGACAAGGCGGCTGCCGCACCGATGATGACCGGCGCCGACGGTTACGCGATCGCCCGCTGGCGGCGCGGCGGCATGACCTACTGGGCGATCACCGACGCCGAGGCCTCGCACCTGCGGGTCTTCGTGGAGGCGTTGCAGGCGGCGACCTGATATCGTTGCGTCATGGTTCGTGCCCCCTGGAGTGAGTCATGCAGCAAGTGCCGTCGCCGAGTCCGTCGAAGGTCGAGAATGTCAAGAATGCGCCCGCGGCGCCCGTCAATCCGGCTTGGCAGGCGGCGCAGTACGTCAAGTTCGAAGACGAGCGCACGCGCCCTGTGCGCGATCTCGTGGCGGCGATCCCGGAACTGCCGGAGCGGGCGCACGCGCGAGTGGTCGATATCGGATGCGGCCCCGGCAATTCCACGGAAGTGCTTGCGGCCCGATATCCCCACGCGGAGGTGCTCGGACTGGACAGCTCGGGCGACATGATCGACGCGGCGCGCTCGCGTCTGCCGCAATTTCGCTTCGAAGTCGCCGACATCGCCACCTGGCAGGCGGGGCCGTTCGACGTGGTGCTGGCCAACGCCGTGCTGCAATGGCTGCCGGATCACGAGACGCTGTATCCACGCCTCGTCGCCTGCCTGGCGCCTGGTGGCTCGCTGGCGGTGCAGACACCCGACAATCTGGACGAACCGGCGCATCGGCTGATGCGGGAGGTGGCAGCCGACGCGCGATGGGCCGACCGGCTCAGGGGCGTGGAGCGCACGGCGCGTCACGACGCAATGTTCTATTACCCGCTGCTGCGCGCCCTGTGCTCGCGCATCGACATCTGGCGCACCACCTACCATCATCCACTCGCGGGCGGTGCTCCGGCGGTGGTGGAGTGGTTCAAGGGCAGTGCGTTGCGACCGTTCCTTGCAAGACTCGACGAGGGCGAGCGCGAGGCGTTTCTCGCCCGTTACACCGACGAGATCGCCAAGGCCTATCCGGCACTCGCCGACGGTACGGTGCTGCTGCCGTTTCCGCGGCTTTTCGTGGTCGCCACACGCTGAGCGCGTCGGCGCGCCGTGCGCCCGGCGCCGGCCGCTGCCCCGGTGTAAAGTAACGGCCATGAGCGCCGCTCGTCCTCCTCACCAGCCTTTCCGCAATGCCCCGTTGTACTGGCGCTCGTCGCTGGTGCCCGGGGCCGACATGGTCACGGCGGAATACAACGACCATACGTTCGCGCCGCACTGGCACGACGCGTATACGTTCGCGTGCATCGTCGAGGGAGCGGAGCGCTATGCCTATCGCGGCGGGGAGCACGTGGCGGATGCCGGGTCGGTGGCCATCATCCATCCCGGCGAAGTCCACACCGGATCGCGGGAGACCGACTTCGGCTGGCGTTACCGCGTGTTCTACCTGCCGGTGGATTTCGTGCAGGGCGTGCAGCGTCAGTTGACCGACCCGCTGCCCGGGCTGGCGGCATGCGCCGATGCGCTGCCCTGGTTCGGCGATGACGTGGTGCGCGACGTGCAGGTCATGCAGCGGTTGCTTGCCGCCCATCGCCTGCTGCAGACGGGCGCCGATCCGCTGCTCGCCCAGAGCGTGTTGATCGATGCGGTGTCGATGATGTTGGTCCGCCACACGCAGGCGCGTATTCCCGAGACGCCCACGCATCGCGACAGCGTGCGCGTCGAGACGATGAAGGCGCGCTTGTCGGCCGATCTGACCGAGCCGATGTCGCTCACGTCGCTGGCCGAAGCAGTCGACCTTTCCCCATTTCACGCCGCGCGTCTGTTTTCCCGAGAGACGGGCCTGGCGCCGCATGCGTGGCGCAATCAGTTGCGACTGGCGCGAGCGTTGCCCGCACTGCGCGCGGGCGTCTCCGCCACCGACGTCGCACTGGCGCAGGGCTTCAGCGACCTGTCGCACTTCACCCGCTATTTCCGACGCGCGTTCGGTGTGTCGCCCGGAAAATGGAGCGCCGGTCGGGGCGTGTAACCGGTCACGTTCGCAGGGCGAACGTTGCATGCCTCGAGCCTGTGCACGCGTCGGCGCCCCGTTCATTCGGGCTGTTGCATGCGCGCATTGTGCGTCGTGGATCGACGTTTTCACCTGTGAAACACATTGCGGACCGGGCGTTTCAGGGTATTCCATAGGTTTGCCTGAAACGGCTCAAGTTTTCCCGCGAACGATTCGTTAATCCTCGTCAGAGGTACCGGGGAAGGTATCGAACGAGATCCGCCGCGCGAGTCAGGCGGGGGATCTTTCTCGACACGCAGGACGAATCGCTGGACGCGCAAGGCAATGTTCAAGAATCTGAGTATCAGCAAACGGCTCATCGCCGCCTTTTCCCTCAACGTGGTCATGCTGCTCGTCGTGGCGGTGGTGGCGGTCACGAAGATGTCGACGATGGATGCGAACACGCAGCTCATCGTCTCCGACCTGAACCACAAGATTCTGGAATTCCACAATCTGAAGGATCGTGCGGCGCACGTTGCGGTCATTTTGCGCGACATCGTGATGTCGGCCGACGCATCACAGATCGACGCCCGCCTGGCCAAGATCGACGAGTTGCGCGAAGCCAACAACAAGGGCATCGCCGGCATGGCCACCATGTTCTACACGGAGAAGGGCAAGGCGCTGTATCGCTCCCTGACCGAGGCCAACGTGGTCTACAGCAAAGAGCTCGACACGATCAAGACACTGGTGCACAGCGGTGACTTCGCCCAGGCGAAGGCAGAGTTGATGGGGCCCATGCAGAAGGCCCAGGTTGCTTACTTTTCGCCGCTCGACGACCTGATGGGCGTGGGCAAGGCCGTGAGCGCGAAGGAAGCCGCCGACGCCAATGCGGCCTATATCTCCGCGCGGCTGTGGCTGATGCTGACGTTGCTGGCGTCCGTGGTGCTGTCGGTCATTGCGGGGCTGGCGATCGTGCGCTCGGTCACGCGTCCGGTGAAGGCCGCCGCCGAGGGGGCCACGGCACTCGCGCGCGGCGATCTCACCTATCGTGTCCGTGTGGACAGCACCGACGAAATCGGCCGGATGGCGACCTCGCTCGACACCGCGATCGACCAGCTCAGCCGCCTGGTGCGCAATATCCAGAGCGCGTCGGGCGCGATCGACAACGCCGCGCGCGAGATCGCGCAGGGCAATACCGACTTGTCGCAACGCACCGAAGAGCAGGCGGCTTCGCTCGAGCAGACGGCCGCGTCGATGGAAGAGCTGACCTCGACCGTGCGCCAGAACGTGGAGCACGCAATGCAGGCGCGGCGCCTGTCGCAAGAGGCGTCGGGCGTTGCCGATGCCGGAGCGCAGAGCGTGCGGGCCGTGATCGAAACCATGCAGGCGATGGCCAGCGCCTCGGCCCGCATGAGCGACATGATCAGCGCCATCGAGGGCATCGCATTCCAGACCAACATCCTCGCGCTCAATGCAGCGGTCGAAGCGGCGCGCGCGGGCGAGCAGGGCCGCGGCTTCGCTGTCGTGGCCGGCGAAGTCCGTACGCTGGCCCAGCGCTCGGCGGGCACCGCCAAGGACATTCGCGAATTGATCGCCGCGTCCATCCAGCAGGTGCAGGATGGCACCTCGCGGGTCGAAGTCGCCGGGCAGACGATGGACCGGATCGTGGTGTCGGTGCGCCGCGTGAACGAACTGATTGCCGAAATCGCCGCCGCCAGCGACGAGCAGGCTCGCGGTATCGAGCAGGTCAACCAGGCCGTCACGCAGATGGACCAGGTCACGCAACAAAACGCGGCACTCGTCGAGGAAGCTGCCGCCGCCGCCGAGCATATGCGCCAGCAGGCCGCCGATCTCGTGAGCGAGACGTCGAAGTTCCGCGTCGACGCCGACGTCGGGCTGTCCCGAGTTGCCACGTTGCCGGAGCCCCGTCGCGAGACCCCGGCAGGTGCCGGCGCGCTCATCGCGCAGCGCGCCGCCGCCTGAGGTCGCGGGCGACGTGTCAGGCGGCGTTTGCCGGGGTGGACGTTTGCGCGCCGAATGCGGCGTCGATCGCGGCCACGGCATCCACCAACTGTTGCGCGAGCGCCGGTGACGCATTCGCCATCGGCGCTCGCAGCACGTCTTCCAACAACCCTTCGCGCGCCAGCCACGCCTTGAGCGGGGCGGGATTGGCGTCGGCGAAGAGCAGCCTTACCACCGGCATGAGCGCGTGAAACAGCACGCGTGCCACATCGAGCTGTTGCGCGCGCACGGCGCGGTAGAGCGCGGCGAAGTGAGCCGGGCGGCAATGCGCCGACGCAATGATCGCGCCGTGGCCACCCATGGCGAGTGTCGATAGCAACTGGTGGTCCTCGCCGGCCAGCACCGACAGACGGCCATCGGCGATGAGCGCCTGCGTGGTGTGCGCATTGCCGCCGCAATCCTTGATCCCCTGGATGTTGTCATGGCCGGCAAGCGTGAGCAGCGTGTCGAGCGTGAGCGTTGCGCCGGTGCGGTAGGGAATGTCGTAAAGCACCAGCGGCGCGCGCGACCGGTCGGCCAGGGCGTGGAACCAGTCGAGCAGGCCCGCCTGCGACGGCCGGATGTAGTACGGTGCCGGGCTCAGCACACCGCACAGCGGCAGACCGTTGAGAGCGTCGAGTCGCGCCAGCGTGTGGCCGAGATGGTTGCCGGCGAGCCCGGCGATCACCGGCAGCGAGCCGGCTTCGCACAGCACGGTGTCGAATACGGCGAGTTGCTCGGCATCGTCGAGCGCGGCGGCCTCGCCCGTGGTACCGCAGATGACGAGACCGGCGATGCCGGAGTGGCGATAGTGCGCCACCAGCCGCCGCAGGGCGGCGTGATCGACGGCGGTATCGGCTCCATCACGCCGCAATGGCGTGACAAGTGGCAGCCAGATGCCGCGCAATGTCGACGATGTGGCCGAAGCCGTGGACGCGAGGTGAGGCTGTGCGACGTGCATGAATGTCTCCCAGGACGCAACGCGCGGCTAAGCGAGCCGCGAACGCGTGATGACCCTTACGGAAACCGCGCAGCAGGGCGACGAGGAAGTTCAGATACGCGGGGAGTGCGAGGCAGGCGCGCGCAGGGCGCTGTGCGGGACTGCCGGGTCCACGTGGCTGTTCCGTCGCTCAACTGACGGAACAGCACGCTCCGGTCAGTTGAGCGACTGTTTTTTGCTTTTGACGAACGCACCCGGCTGACCCATCGGGACAGCGTGCAAGGCTTGCGGGAAGCAAAGGCGCGAATTCGTCATGCAGCGACTCTATCCGCTTTGCGCGTGTCACGTCAAGCACGTCGACCTGTGGCGTGTCACCGTTGGCCCATCGCGGCCAGGCGGTTGTAAAGCGTCTTGAGGCTCACGCCGAGCGAGCGGGCGGCGCCCGGTTTGTCGCCGGCGTGATGGGCGAGCGATGCTGCGATGAAGTGCTGTTGTGCGTCGGCCAGCTTGATTTCGCGGGGTAACGCCAAGGTGCCGTCGAGTACCGCGGGGATGGCGGGCGAGACCGGATCGGTCACGACTTGCAGCACGTCGTCCGCGAGAATGAACGCGCGCTCGATCGCGTGGTGCAGTTCTCTCACGTTACCCGGCCAGTGGTGTTGTCCGAGCCGACGTATTGATTGCGGCGAGAGCGTTTTGGCCGTGCGGGCACGCACGTTGAGGGTACGCAAATGCGCTCTGGCCAGCGCGTCCACGTCGGCTTCCCGATGCCGAAGCGCGGGCACGTGCAGCACGAACGCCGCAAGACGGTACAGCAGGTCGTCGCGAAGCCCCTTGTTGCGCAGCGCGTGCAGCACGTCGTGGCGTGTGGCTGCGATGACACGCACGTCGACGGGGATGGGGTCACTGCCGCCGACTCGCACGATGACGCCCGACTCGAGTGCCCGCAACAATTTGACTTGCATGGCAGGCGGCATATCGCCGATCTCGTCGAGAAAGAGCGTGCCCCGATGCGCGGCTTCGAAGACCCCGCGCCGACGCTGCGTCGCACCCGTGAAACTGCCTCGCTCGTGACCGAACCATTGGGACTCCGCAAGATCGGCGGGCATGGCACCACACGGCACGGCAATGAACGGCCCGTCACGGCGATCGCTGGCCGCATGCATGGCGCGCGCGGCCAGTTCCTTGCCGCTGCCGCTCTCGCCGAGAATCAGCACGCTCAACGACGTGCGCGCGACCCGATCGATCTGTGCACGTAGCGCACGTATCGCCTCGGAGTCGCCGAGCAGTGCCGCCGTGGCCGCGTGGGTAGGCTGAGGTGTCATCCCTGTGTGACGTGAAGTGCGCCGCGAATATCCCGCACGTTTTCGAAATCGACATTGAAATTTTGTAGTCGGATCGCGTGCCGCATAGGAAGTTTCGATGGCGATATGCCGAACGGCATCGCGGATCACGCAGTCGAACAGCCATCTGCCGCCCTACGGAGGAGCCATGTCAGTCGATTCCGACGCGTTGCGACAAGCTGCCTGCCGGTCGCCGATTTTGCTGGTCGGGCCCGACAAGGTGACGCGCGACACGTTGTACGCCATCTGTCCATCCACCATGCCGCCACCCACGTGGGCGGGCACGCTCGCCGACGCGGATGCGTGCCTTGCCCGGACGTTGCCGTCACTGGTGATGACCGGTCTGGAGATGCCCGACGGCAGTGGCTTCGATGTGCTCGACGGATGGGCGCACCGCCGCGATCTCGATGTCGTGATGTGCACGGCGCGTCCGCAGTGGGAGAGCGCGGTGCAAGCGCTGCGGCGCGGCGCGCGCGATTACCTCGTATTGCCTGAAGACCGCGATCGCGCGGGCGAATGGATGGTGAGGGCGTCCGAACCCATGCCTGGGCGGGATCGTGTTCGCGCTACCGACGGGAAGACATGGAGCTACACGGATCGCACCGACTCGACCGATCACCCAACAGCTTTGGGGCGCATGCTTGGCAAGTCCGATGCGATGCGCCGGGTCTTCGATGCCCTCGCGCGTGTCGCGCCGACCGACGCCGCGGTCTTGCTCACCGGCGAATCGGGCACCGGCAAGGAACTGGCCGCGCGTGCCGTGCACGATCTCAGCGAGCGGCGCGACCGCCCATTTCTGGCAGTCAACTGCGGGGCGATCGCGCCAAACCTCGTGGAGAGCGAGGTCTTCGGTCACGATCGCGGCAGCTTTACCGGCGCTGAACGTCGGCACCAGGGACTTTTCGAACGCGCCGATGGCGGCACCCTGTTTCTCGACGAAGTCGCCGAAATGCCGCTCGCCTCGCAGGTCAACCTGCTTCGCGTGCTCGAGACGGGCAGGCTCACACGTCTTGGCGGCACACAGGAGATCGCCGTGGACGTGCGCATCGTCGCCGCGACCAACGTCCGCCCGGATGAGGCCATGCAGGCGGGCAAGCTGCGCCCCGACCTCTACCATCGGCTGAACGTGTTTCCGGTTACCCTGCCGCCACTTCGCGAGCGGGGCAGCGACATTGCGTTGCTGGCGCAGGCGATGCTCGACGAGGCCGGCGACCGCGATGGCGTGCGCATGCACTTCACGCCGCGCGCGCTGGCGGCGCTGTCGCAGCATGATTGGCCGGGCAATGTTCGTGAGCTGCGCAACTTCGTCCAGCGTGTGCGCATTCTCACCGCCACCCCTGAAATCGACACGCTGCCGCCGCCGATCCTGGCGGAGATTGCCGCATTTCCCGTGCGCGACCAACTGACGCACATCGCGCTCGACGCGCCGCTGGCCGAGCTCGACCGTCAAGTCATTCTCGGGGCGCTGGCGCAATGTGGGGGTGTAAAGGCGCGCGCGGCGCGTCAACTCGGCATCAGCCTGAAGACGCTGTACGCGCGCCTTGCCCAGTTACGCACGACGACATGAATCACGCACCCTGCACGTCGTGTCGACGCGCGAATCGCGGCGTGACGCGACAAGGGGATAGACCAATGTGCTCATCCGGGAGGAACCATGAAATCGCTGCATCGTTCACGACAGGAGGTCAGCCGTATGCGCGCCGCAGGCGCGTCGTTCGCAGGCGTTGCCCTCATGGCGAGTGCGCTCGCCGTGGCGCAGGAGCTGCCCAAGGGGGTGCCGGCGCAGGACGGCGGCACCGATCAGGCCGGACTGACGGCGGGGCAGGAAGTCACGCATGGCAAATCGGCCGCGACCCGCACGGCGCAACCGACGGCAGGTCTGGACGTCGAGTTCGTCGACAAGGCGCAGAAGGCGGGCAAATCGGAGGTGCAGGCCAGTCAGGTTGCCGTGCGGCGATCCGCGAACCCGGCCGTCAAGCGCTTCGCTCAACAGATGGTCTCGGATCACAGCAAGACCAACGAGGCACTGCGCCGGTTGGGCGCGAAGAAAGGCGTGAGCGTTCCCAACGACGCTGCCGTCGACCCGGACATCGAAGCGCTCAAGCGCAAGACGGGACGCGAGTTCGACGTCGCCTACATGGCGCTGGCCGGACCCGATGCGCACGAGCGGGCCGTCACGCTCTTCCAGTCGGAAGCGGAGAAGGGGCGAGACCCCGACTTGCGCACCTTCGCGCAGCAAACCCTGCCGACACTGCGTCATCACTTGAGCGAGGCGCGCGAAGTGTCCGCCAAGGTCGAGATGGGGAAGTAAGTGCAGGACTCACGAACGTATGGGCCCTCGGGTGGGGCGCCCGACGAGCAGGCACTGCTGCGTGAGGGCCGCAACTGCTGGCGCATCGCGCCGGCGTCCCGCATGCGCATGCTGGTCGATGGCGAGGCCTATTTCAGCGCGCTGCGCGACGCCCTGCGCGCGGCGCGTCACACCGTGTTCATTCTCGGGTGGGACATCGACAGCCGGATGCAACTCACGCCGAACGGGCCGGACGACGGCTTCCCGTCGGGCTTGCGGGACTTCCTCGACGCGCTGGTGCGACGCCGCAAGGGGCTGCACATCTACGGTCTGAGCTGGGACTTCGCCATGCTGTACGCGCTCGAGCGCGAGTGGCTGCCGTCGGTCAAGCTCGACTGGCAGACGCACCGCCGGCTGAGCTTTCGCCTCGACGGCAATCATCCGACGGGGGCCTCCCACCATCAGAAGATCGTTGTCATCGATCAACGGCTCGCCTTCGTCGGTGGGCTCGACCTCACCCGTTGTCGCTGGGATACATCGCGGCATGCGCCGGACGAACCGGGGCGACGCGATCCGTCCGGCCACGCGTATCCGCCGTTCCACGACGTTCACGCCATGGTGGACGGACCGGCCGCGCAGGCGCTCGCGACACTCGCGGAAGATCGCTGGCATCGCGCGACGGGCATCCACGTCGACCTGCGCCTCAGGGACGCGCGCGACGCGCCTTACGCGCCGCTCGATCCATGGCCGGCCAGCGTGGCGCCGGATCTGACCGATGTGGAGGTCGCGATCTCGCGCACGGCGCCGGCCTTTGACGGGCGACCCGCAGTCCAGGAAATCCAGGCACTGTATCTCGATGCGATCGCCAGCGCCCGCCACCGTCTCTACTTCGAGAACCAGTATTTCACCGCGACCCCGATCGGCGATGCACTCAGCGCGCGACTGGCGACGCCCGGGTGCCCCGACATCGCCGTGGTGTCGCGGCGCGCGGAGACGGGGTGGTTGCAGGAGCAGAGCATGGGGGTGCTGCGTGCACGCCTGTACCGGCGGCTGCGCGAGGCCGACCCCACCGGACGTTTCCGCCTGTATTGCCCCGAGGTGCCGGGCATCGCCCCGGCTTGCGTGAACGTGCACAGCAAGGTGATGGTGGTCGACGACGCGCTGCTCGTCATCGGTTCGGCGAATCTCAACAACCGTTCCATGGCGCTCGATACGGAGTGCAATCTGGCGGTGGCCGCGAACGGGGACGCACGCATTGCCGCCGGCATTGCCCGCGCCCGCGATCGATTGCTGGCCGAACACCTCGATGTGCCGGTGTCATCGGTGTCACTCGCGTTGTCGCGCGATAAAGGGCTGCATGCGGCGATCGAGGTCCTGCATCGCCCCGGCATGCGCACGCTCGAGGCCTTCGAGCCCGAACTGAGCGAGGCCGACGATGCAGCGTCGCCCGGCCCGGTCGTGCTGGATCCGACGGAGCCCATCGACTTCGAGAACGTGATGGGCACGGTCATCGCCACGCGGGCGCGTCCACGGCTCATCGGACGCATTACGGCGCTGGTCGTGCTGCTGCTCGTGCTCGCCGGGCTCGCGCTCGCCTGGCGTTACACGCCGCTGCGCGAGTGGGCCGACGTGCGTCGCGTGCTTGGTATCGTCGAGCACATTCATCGTATGCCGTTTGCGCCGCTCGTCATGATGGCGGTCTATCTCGGGGGCGCGCTCATCATGGTGCCGGTGACGGTGCTGATCGTTGTGACGGTCATTGTCTTCGGACCCGTCATGGGGGCGGTTTACGCCTTGATGGGGACGGCCGTGGGGACGGTCGCCGGCTACGGGGTCGGACGCGTGGCGGGGCGAGACGCCGTGCGGCGTCTGGGCGGACGTCGCCTGAATGCCCTTAGCCGGCAGATCGGCAATCACGGATTGCTGGCCATGGTCGTGCTGCGCCTGATGCCGCTGGCGCCGTTCACGCTGGTCAATCTTGTCGTCGGAGCATCACGTATTCGCTTGCGGGATTGTTTGCTGGGCACGCTGATCGGCATGTCGCCGGGGATACTCGTGGCCGCCGCGCTGGTCGATCGCGTCGCGGCCCTCGCGCAGCGACCCAGCGGGTTTACCGCGGCGCTCCTGGCCGCGGTGCTGGTGTTGCCCGGCATCGGCGTCGTCGTGCTTCGGCGACGCATGGGAGGTGCTGGCGACGATGACGGCGCAGCCACCCGCGCCGGTGCGCGCCATGCGACGGATACGATGCGCGCGCCGGTTCGATGCGATGCCCGTCCGGAGGCGGTGAGTCGTGAGCTCACGCTTGCCAGCTACAACGTGCATGGCGGCGTCGGCACGGACGGTCGCCACGCGCCGGAACGCGTGGCTGGCGTGCTCGGCGAGATCGACGCCGATATCGTGGCCTTGCAGGAAGTGGAAGCGAGCGCCACGGGCGTAGGCATGCTGGCCCAATTGGCCGAAGGCCGTGGCATGCATGTGATTCCCGGACCGACGCTCACGCGTGCGGGAATGGATTTCGGCAACGCCATCGTGACGCGCCTGGCGCCCGTGGCGGTGCGGCACATCGACCTGAGCGTGCCGGGGCGCGAGCCGCGTGGTGCGATCGACGCGACACTGGCGTGGCATGACGCGCAGGGTCGCGAGATGCAATTGCGGGTCATCGCCACGCATCTGGGACTGCACCCGGGCGAGCGTCGCGAGCAGGTGCGTCGTCTGCTCGAGTGCCTGGCGAATCAGCCGCGCACCGCGACCGTATTGCTGGGCGACGTGAACGAGTGGTTTCTCTGGGGACGACCGCTGCGCTGGCTACACCGGTATTTCGAGCGCGCGCCACACGTGGCCACATTCCCGTCGCGTTGGCCGTTGCTTGCGCTGGACCGGATATGGACGTCGCCGCGCGCCCATCTGCGCACGGTACGACGCCACGCGTCGCCGCTCGCCCGGCGCGCTTCCGATCATTTGCCGATGGTCGCCACGCTGCGCACGACGGCGCCGCGTGGGAGCGTGGTTCACGCGCCCGCCGCTGCGCGTCCCGCCTCGCGAGCCGATGCCTGTGCATGGTCGGATCCTGCGACCGCCATGTCCGACGACGCCTTCGTGCGTGTCTGCCGAGACTGCGCCCGCCGGTGACGTCTCGTACGGCAGGACACCGCGTCAGACGGCCACGGCACGCTCCAGCGCGGCAATGTCGATCTTGCGCATCGTCATCATGGCCTCCATGGCCCGTCGTGCCAGGGATGTGTCCGAATGCGTCACGAGATCGAGCAGTCGCTGTGGTGTGATCTGCCAGGAGAAGCCCCACCGATCCTTGCACCAGCCGCACGCCGATTCGGTACCGCCGTTGCCGACGATGGCATTCCAGTAGCGGTCGGTATCTTCCTGGGTTTGCGTGAGCACCATGAAGCTCACGGCTTCGTTCGGCGTGAACTCCGGACCGCCATTCAGGCCGACGAAGTGCTGGCCGAGCACCGTGAATTCCACCGTCAGCTCCTCGCCCGTGCCGACACCAGGGATCGGCGAGCGGTGACCGGCGTCGACATGGCTGTCGGGAAAAGTGGCGGCGTAGAATTCGGCCGCTTCGCGCGCGTCGCCGTTGAACCAAACACACGTGACGAGCTTCGTCATGTCAGTCTCCTCTGATGCGCCGCTCGCACGAGCGGCAGGCCCGCAATATCGATCTTCCCGCCTCCATCCTAGTCGACCCGCGCAGGATCGGGTAGGACGCCATGCCATCGGTGTCGAAAACGGGATTGCCGCTGTTCGCGACGCGCGTGGCGCGGCGACGCTATGGAGCCGTGCCAACGCCTGATCGTGCGTCGTCGTCCTGAGCGTCAGGTATTGGAATTTCCCCGGACGGTCGCATTGTGGCGGTGATACGTCTGAGTGGAAGCCAGAAAATGTTTTAATTCGCAATCCAATGGATTTATCGAAAACATGTGAATCAATGTTGAATCAAAAGCGCATATCTCTTCGCGCGGGCACAGGTCTCGGGGCCCGTGGTACGGTCGCCACGGGGCGAATCTTTGTGATTGCCAATTTGAATCGCTCAAGTGACAATCGGCGTCATCACCCGAAGTCGATTTCGGGATTCGGGCGAATCCGAGCATAAAACAACCGATTTCTTAAGCAACACGGGCCGGGGCGGATAGGCAACATATTGCTGTAATGTGCACATATTGGAATCGCCGGGAGATCGGCGAGCGCTTCGTGTCCGTTCGAAATGAATGGAATTCGTAACAAAAGACGTTCTGGCGAGCTGCATGGAGCTGCTGCTGGACGCCGTATTTCTCGTCGATCGCACCGGCACACTTGTTTATGTGAGTCCGGCGAGTGCTGCCATCTTCGGGTACGCGCCTGAGGAGCTGATCGGGCGTTCGATGCTCGAATTCGTTGCGAAGGAAGACCGGGAGCGAACGATCGAGGAATCGAAACGCGTCATGTCGGGCGTTCCCCGAATCGGATTCGAGAATCGGTACGTGCACAAGGACGGCCACTATGTGCACATCATGTGGTCCGCCCGTTGGTCCGAAGCCCACGGGCTGCGCATTGGCGTGGCGCGCGACATTTCCGCCAGGAAGCATGCCGAGGCAATGCAGCGGGCAACCTACTCGATCTCCGAGGCCGCTCACGACGCGGCCGACATCCGCTCCCTGTGCCGGGCCGTCCATGACACCCTGTCCACGCTGTTTCCCGTCGATGCGATGGTCGTGGGGACTTGCGACGCGGCTATCGCATCGTGGGAAAAGGCGTACCAATACCGCGAAAGCGCCAACGTTGCGTTGCTCGACTGGTCTCAGGCCCGCGCGCTATCGATGCAGGCGACGCACGGCCAGCAGCCGCTGTGGCGACTGATCGAGGCCGACCCCGGGGCGGCGGCAGAGGCGATCTCGTCCGTGCGTGCCATTGAGTTCTTGCCTGATGGGAATGAGCAGGGTAAGCGTCCGGCTCTCGTCGTGCTGCCCATGGTCACGGCGCGGCGTGCGGTAGGCACGCTCATGATCTACGGTCCGGCGGGAGCCTTGCAGGTCGACGCCGCGCAGCGTCTGCTGGCCTTTGTTTGCGATCAGACGGCGCTGGCAATCGAGCGAAAGCAGCTCATCGACGATCTCTATCACGCGGCGAGGTTCGATGAGCTGACCGGACTGCCGAACCGTCGCACGTTCGGGGAATTCGTCGGCGAGGCGGTGAGACGCGCGCAACGCACCAACGGCAAGCTCGCGCTGCTGTTCGCGGATATCGACGGCTTCAAGGACGTCAATGACAGCCACGGCCATGCCGTGGGCGACCGGCTGCTGTGCGAAATCGGCGGACGCATGAAGGCAGTCGTGGGCGAGGGCGGATTCGTGGCGCGCTACTCGGGCGACGAGTTCGTCGCCATTCTCCAGGACACCGAGATCGTCGAGCGCATCGACTTCGCGGTAACGCGCTTGCGTGCCGAGATCGAGCAGGCCATCGATGTTGACAATGCCGCCGGAAGCGTGAGGGTGGGCGTGAAAGTGAGCGTGGGAGTGGCGGTGTTCCCGGACGACGGCGAATCGATGAGCGAACTCATTCGAATTGCCGATCAGCGCATGTACGCGAACAAGTCCGAGCGTAAGTCGGGCGGCCCGAGCTTTCTCGAACGGTTGGTGTAAAGCGTCATTGCGCGGCGTGGCTGACCGAGCGATTTCGCCGTGATCGTCAGCCGAGGGTCTGCGTCGGCCAGACCATTTCGATTTCGACGGCAATCGAGCGCGCCAGACCGTCGAGGTCGGGGAAAAGCGACGCATTCGTGACGTTCATCCGGTACAGCCATTTCATCGCGTCGGCGCGCAGCGTCGATGGCAACACGATCTTGCGCAGCAGCGGCTCGTCGCTTTCGTAGCCGTCGAGAATTCGATGCAGCGGGCGGTCGATCACGCCCGGCAACACGAAAGTTCCCGACTGGGCGATCAGGCGCCCGTCCATTTCCTCCGGCTCTCCAAACCAGACCACCTCGTTGTCGTTGCCGAGGAAGTATTTCTCCATATTGCCCTTCACACGCGGATCGATCGTGTCCCGGGTGAGCCATGGCGCGTGACGCGGCCGCGCGCGGTCCGCATACAGCGCGGGGGTATTGAGTGCAAAGATGGCTGCGTCGGTTGTTGCGCGCTCCAGTGCGAAGAACGCGGCGACGAACGGGGATTTGGTGAAGTCGAGCAGGCGGGTCGGTGCGCCGTGGTGCTGCATCAGGCCAAGGCAGCGCAGGTCGTCGTGCAGCAACTCGGGCCAGGGGACGTGGTTGTGCGCCTTGCGGCGAAAGATGCGAATGGCGCGCGCTTCGCGGCTGCGCCACTGCTCCTTGTCCGATACATAGGCGTGGAGGTAGCGGGACAGCGAGCTTTGCAGGTGCCAACGCTGGTCCTGCTGCCCGCGAAACGCCCATCCTTCGAAGCGCGAAGAGAGTTCCGTGAAATCCTTCCAGCTCTCGACGACGGTGGTGTCCATAGTGGGCGAAATCCTTGAGTCGGCCTGCAGCGATGCGCTGGGCGAAGCGTTCATGCCGGTTTTGTGAGCTCGCCAACGCAGCGCCAGCGATGCGTCGGCCACTATAGTACGGCGACCGTGGCAGCTCAAGCATGTTGGCGTCGGCATCTTCGGGCGAATGACCGATGACGCCGACTTACGCTGCTCGGACCGGTGCGAGGTGGCGCGTGAGGGCTTCGAGGGCGGCGTCGGGCGTGATGTCGGAAGTGTCCAGCGTGATGTCGGCCAGCCGGTAAAGCGATTCGCGCGCGTCGAGCATGCGGTGGATGTGATCGAGGGCTTCGTTGCGCAAGGCCTCGGTGGCGATGCGTGCATCGTTCTGCCGCATGACACGCTGGAAGTGAACGTCGGGCCTGGCGCACAGCCATACCGTGCGGAAGGCGCGGAGCACGCGCTCGTACGTCGGCGCTTCCGACACGATGCCGCCGCCCGTGGCAAGCACCACGTGGTCATGCTCGGCAATGATCCGCTCGATGCACTGGCGTTCGATGCGCCGCATCGCCGCCTGACCGTAGAGCGTGATCACTTCGCCGATGGCAATGCCGGCATCGCGCTCGACTTCCTTATCCAGTTCGATGAAGGGCGCGCCAATCGCCTCCGCAAGCATCGGGCCCAACGTCGACTTGCCCGCGCCGCGAAGTCCGATAAGGGCGATGCGTTGCCCCGCACGGCGCCCGTCCGCGGGCTGCGGCACGACGATCTCGCGCCGCAACCGCGAGAGCACTTCCGGCGGTTGCTGGCGCAAATATTCGACCAGGATGAGCAGATCGCCGTCGTAGGCGGTGCGCTCGGCCACCAGCGTCTCCACGCCGACATTCAATGCTTCGGCCAGCTTGTGCAGTACGGCAAGCGACACGTTGCCGGTACCGGCTTCCACGCGCGCGAGGTACGGCAGCGACACGCCGGACTGGGCGGCAAGTTGCTTGCGCGTCATGCCGCGCTGTGCGCGCAGCGTGCGAATTCGCATAGCAAGCGACGCCAGGCGCGACGTCACGCCCGCACCGACGTCGTCGAACTTGGCGGGCAGGTGCGCATCGGCAGGCAGTTTCGGCATGGGGCAGCAGGGATTCGAAGATGTCGCACGTAAATATACTATGGGATAGCTCTCTCGCGACAATCGTGCGGGGTTCGACGAAGACGGGTTGCGATTATTGTGCAATAAATTTCTTTGAGCGGTGGATTGTCCCTGTTAACCCTGAACTGCATTGCACAAATGGCGAAACGTAGAAAATATCTTATAAGATACTTTCTACGTTTCGGAGCCAATGCAGACATGACCTATTCCCACTTGCGAGTTCACGTTGAAGACGCGATCGCTTTCGTGACGCTCGAGCGTGCCGAGAAGCGCAACGCTCTGTGCGACGCCGCCATCGATTCCCTCGAGGCGGCGTTCCGCGATTTCGACGACAGTGTGCGCGCCGTGGTGTTGAGCGGCGCGGGCGAGCACTTCTGCGCGGGGCTCGACCTCTCGGAGAACAGCACGCGCGACCCGATCGACGTACTGCGTGTCTCGCAGCGCTGGCACAAGGTATTCCACGAGATCCAGTTCGGGGGACGCCCGGTGATCGCCGTGTTGCATGGGGCCGTCATCGGTGGGGGCCTGGAGCTGGCGCTCTGTGCGCATGTGCGCGTTATCGAGCGAAGCGCGTTCTTCCAGTTGCCCGAAGGCAAGCGCGGCATCTTCGTCGGTGGCGGCGCGTCGGTGCGCGTGGCGCGGATTCTCGGGCCGGATCGCATGACGGAGATGATGCTCACCGGCCGTCGCTACGATGCGGCCGACGGCGAACGACTCGGCTTGGGGCATTACCTGACCGAAGCAGGCGAGGGGCTCGCCCTCGCCACGCAACTCGCACGCGACACGGCGCAGAACAGCCCGTTGTCGAACTGGGCGACGATTCACGCGCTTTCGCGCATCCATGACATGTCGATGGGCGACGGCCTGTTCACCGAGTCGGTGACCAGTGCGCTGATGCTCGCCACACCCGAAGCGCGAGAGCGCATGGAACGATTTCTCGGCCGCGCGTCGCGCTAATCGTGCGGCCCACCACGGAGACGAACGTGAAATACGACAACATCGAGCAGGTTGCGGTGATCGGCACCGGCGTGATTGGTGCGAGTTGGGCGGCCTATTTTCTGGCGCGCGGGCTGCGCGTATGCGCATGGGATCCCGCGCCCGGCGCACGCGAGCGCTTGCGCGAAGCGGTGGATGCCCATTGGCCTACGCTCATCCGCATCGGTCTGTCGCCCGACGCGAACCGCGACGCGCTGACGTTCCACGACACGCTCGAGGGCGCGCTGTCGGGTGCTGGATTCGTGCAGGAAAGCGGCCCTGAGCGCGAGGATCTGAAACAGGCGCTGTTTCGCAAGATGGACGCGGCGTTGCCTCCGGACGTGGTGATCGCATCGAGTTCGTCGGGGTTGCTGATGAGCCGGGTGCAATCCGTGTGCGCGCACCCGGGCCGCGTGGTGCTCGGGCATCCGTTCAACCCACCGCATCTGATTCCGCTCGTCGAGGTGATCGGCGGCGAGCAATCGTCAGCGGCGGCGATCGACACCGCGATGCAGTTCTATCGCGCAATCGGCAAGCGACCCATTCACGTGAAGAAAGAGGTCAAGGGGCATATCGCTAACCGGTTGCAGGCGGCGCTATGGCGCGAAGCGATGCATCTGGTCGATACCGGCGTGGCGTCGGTCGGGGACATCGACGACGCCATTGCCTACGGCCCGGGCTTGCGCTGGGCAGCGCTCGGCCCGTTCCTGAATCTGCACCTCTCCGGCGGCGCCGGTGGGATCGCGCATCTGCTCGACCATCTGGGCCCGCCCATCGAGTCATGGTGGGCCGATCTGGGTGAGCCGAAGCTGACCGACGCGCTCAAGGCGCGTATCACCGCGGGGGTGGAGGCCGAACTGGCGGGGCGCGGCAACGCCCGGCTCGAAGCCCAGCGCGACGAGATCATTCTCGGCATTCTCGCGAGCAAGCCGTAACGCCCGTCACCGCGGTGGGGAGGCGGCCGGCGCCACGGGGCAAGACAACCGGTGCGCTGCGACGCAACGCCGATGTCGTCGGCCTGTCGGCCGATGAAACGATTGAACGAACGATTCAAGGAGACACGCATGAGCAAGCCGAAAGTCATCGTCACCATTGCCCCCACGGGGGGGATGGCCCACAAGTCGCAGAATCCGCATTTGCCCACGCAGCCCGACGAGATCGCACGCGACGTCTACGATTGTTACAACGCGGGCGCGAGCGTCGTGGCGATCCACGCGCGACGTCCGGGTGACGATGGTGCCACGTGCGATCCGGCGATCTACCGCGACATCAACCGCCGCATCCGCGACAAGTGCGACATCGTCATCAACAACTCGACCGGAGGCGGCGTGCATGGCGACATGATCGGTCAGGCCGCCAACGGCTATTGGGAAATTCTGTGGGAGGAGCGCATCAAGGGCATGGAGGCTGGCGCCGAGATGTGCACGCTCGATGCCACGACCATCATCGCGAGCTTCGGCGGCAAGGAGCTGCTCATGCACACCTCGCCCGAGCGCTGCAAGCAATTGGCCGTGGAAATGAAAAAGCGCGGCATCAAGCCCGAGTGGGAAGTGTTCAGCCCAACGCACATCGTGCAGGACCTGGCCACGCTTACCGCGGCAGGCTTCGACGAGGAGCCCTTTTTCGTGAACCTCGTGCTGGGCGTGCATCGCGGCTTTCAGAACGCCATGCCTTACACCCCGCGCGTATTGCAGCAAATGGTCGACATGCTGCCCAAGGGGAGCATCTTCTGCGTATCGGGCATCGGCCCAGCGCAGTTGCCCTCGGCGATGAACTCCCTGCTGCTCGGCGGTCACGTGCGCACGGGCCTGGAAGACAACCTCTATTACGAACAAGGCGTGCTGGCGACCAACCAGCAGTTGACCGAGCGCATCGTGCGCATGGTGCGCGATATGGGCTACGAGCCCGCAACGCCGGCCGAAGCCCGTGAAATCATGGGCTTGCCGCGTAACCGGGAGGTGCTGCCGGAGTTCGCCATGCGATGAGTTTCAGCGGTGCGTAGTTGGCTGTCCGGCCCCGATAACGAAAATGACAAGGAGACATGTCACATGGCGGCAAACAGATTCACGCGCGGTATCGCTTTCTCGCTGTCCACGCTCTCGTTTTGCGTGGCTGCATTGTGCACTTCCACCCAGGCGGGCGCGCAACCGGCGGCCGTCACCATCGGCGTAACACTCTCGAGCACCGGTCCCGGCGCATCGCTGGGCATCCCGGAGAAGCAGGCCATCGGCATGCTTGCGCCCACGCTCGGCGGTCTGCCGGTGCGCTACATCGTGCTTGACGATGCCACCGATCCGACGACGGCGACAAAGAACGCACGGCGCCTGGCCACGGAGGACAAGGTCGATGCGATCATCGGGTCGTCGACGACCCCCGCTTGCCTGGCCGTGGCGGCGGTGGCCGCCGACACGCGCACGCCGCAATTGGGGCTGTGTCCGTTCGTGCCGAGCGCGGCACAGATGCGCTACGTCTTTTCGCTGCCGCAATCGGTGGCAGTGATGGCCGACGCGGTGCTCGACGACATGAAGGCGCACAAGGTGAAGACGCTTGGCTTCATCGGCTTCAGCGATTCGTATGGCGAAGCGTGGCTCAAGGACATTCAGGCGCGCGCGGGCGCGCGGCAGATCCAGGTCGCACCGGTCGAGCGCTACGCGCGTAACGATCAATCGGTCACCGCGCAGGCGCTCAAGATGATGTCCGCCAATGTCGACGCCGTGATCATCGCCGCGAGCGGCACGCCGGGTGCGTTGCCCATGAGCACGTTGCGCGAGCGTGGCTACAAGGGGCGCATCTACCAGACGCACGGTGTCGCCAACAACGATTTCCTGCGCGTGGCCGGCAAGAGCGCCGAGGGGGTGATCCTGCCCGTGGGCAACATTCTGGTTGCCGAACAGTTGAGCCCCAGCCACCCCGGCAAGGCAGTGGCCACCGATTTCGCGAAGCGCTACGAAGCGCAGTATGGCGCCGGGTCGCGTAATCTGTTCGCCGGGTACGCCTACGATGCCTACCTGGTGCTCGATCGCGCGGTGGCGGTGGCCGTGAAGCAGGCGCAGCCGGGCACACAGGCGTTTCGCGACGCCCTGGTCTCGGCCATCGAGCAAACCCGTGGCCTTGCGGCAACGCACGGCATGATCAATGTCAGCGCGCAGGACCATTCGGCTTATGGCGAAGACGGTCGTGTGCTCGTCACGGTCAAGGGCGGAAAGTGGACCATCGACTGAATCCCGGCTTCGCAGCGGCCGGCACGCCACGCCTCGCCCGGCCGGATATCGAACGGGAGGCGCGCGCCGACGGCAGTTTCATCATCCGGTCGCGTACCCCGCTGGGCGCTTACGCACGCAGTCCTGCCGATTGGTTGGTGCAGTGGGCCGCGCGCACGCCCGACGCCGTGTTCGTGGCGGAGCGCGCGCAACCGGGCGAGCGTGGCCCGGCGTTGTGGCGGTGTGTGACGTATGGCGACGCGCTGCGCCGCGCTCGCGGCGTGGCGCAGGCATTGCTGGATCTCGGCATTGCCCGCGATCGCCCGGTCGTGATCCTGTCCGACAACAGCGTCAATCATGCGTTGCTCGTGCTCGGCGCGATGATGGCGGGGCGTCACGCCGCCATCGTGTCGTCGGCGTATTCGCGAATTGCGAAGGACATGAGCAAGCTGCACGGCATTCTCGCGCGTCTCGACCCGTCGCTGATCTATGTGGAAGACGGCGATGCCTATGGGCGTGCGCTCGACGGCGCACCGATTCGCTGCCCGATCGTCGCGACCCGCAACGGGCGCGCGGGCTGGCTGTGCTTCGATGCGCTGGCGGGGACCGAGGCCTCACCTGCCGTCGACATCGCATTCGCGCAGGTGCGAGCGGAGGATACGGCCAAGCTGCTGCTGACTTCGGGATCGACCGGCAAGCCGAAGGTCGTTGTCAACTCGCACCGCATGCTCGCCGCGAACCAACAGATGATCGCGCAGTGCTGGCAGTTCATCGACGAGGCCGCGCCGGTGGTGGTCGACTGGTTGCCGTGGAGCCACACGTTCGGCGCCAATCACAACTTCCATATGGCCCTGCGCAACGGCGGTGCGTTCTATGTGGATGACGGCCGCCCGGTGCCGGAGCTGATCGAGCGCTCGGTCGAGGCGCTGCGCGACGTATCGCCGACGTTGCACTTCAACGTGCCGAAGGGGTTCGAGGCGCTCGCGCCGTTCCTGGAAGACGACGAGGCGTTCGCCGCCAGATTCTTCGCCCGCCTGCAAGTGCTGTTTTACGCGGCGGCGAGTTTGCCGCCCGCGCTCTGGCAGCGCTTCGAACGGCTCGCGTCGCGCCATTGCGAGACATTGCCGTTCTTCACGTCGGCGTGGGGGGCGACGGAAACCTCGCCGCTCATCACCAGCGTGCATTTTCCGATCCCGGGCGCGGGCAACATCGGCGTGCCGGCGCCGGGCAACGAGCTGAAGTTCGTGCCCAACGGCGACAAGCTGGAAATGCGCGTGCGAGGCCCGGCGGTATTCGAGCGCTATGCGGGCGATCCCGCCGCGACGGCGCAGGCGTTCGACGACGAAGGGTTTTATCGCACCGGCGACGCCGGTCGCCTGTCGGATCCCCGGGATCCGGGGGCAGGCGTGATTTTCGACGGCCGCGTATCGGAAGACTTCAAGCTGACCAGCGGGACATGGGTCTCCGTTGGCGCGCTGCGCTTGCGGGCGGTCATGGCCCTCGCACCCTACGCGTCGGATGTGGTGATCGCCGGGCACGACCGCGACGAGATCGGTTTGCTGATCTTCCCGAGCCCTGCCATGCGCGCAAAGGCGGTGGAACTGGCGGGCGATGCCGCGCATGCCGGCAAGGCGATGGCGATGCATGGCGAGGTGCGTGCCGCGATTGCGTCCGCGCTCGACCAATTGGCTCAGGATGCGGGCAGTTCGCAGCGCGCGGCGCGCGCGGCGATACTGGGGTCGCCGCCATCGCTGGAGTTGGGGGAGATCACCGACAAGGGCTACGTCAATCAGCGAGCGGTGCTCAATTTGCGTGCGGACGATGTTGCGAGACTGTATTCGACGTGCGAGTCGGTGATTCGCCTGCCGCCGCTCTGACACGTTCGGCGGCCCGCGCGGGGCCAACCTGCAAGCGTAGGAATGTGAGCGCGAAGGCGCGCCGGTGGCACAACGTGCACCGACCGGCGCGCCAGGCCTTCATTGCCCGGGAAGATGTCGCTCAGGCGAGCGCGTCGCCGTGGCTTTCCGGCAGGAAGAAGTACACGATGACGGCCGCGAGCAGGAAGAAGCCGGCTGTCGCCCCCAGTGCGGCGCTCACGTTTTCGCCGCGCGAGAGCAGGCCGACCGCGGCCGGGGCGAGTGCGCTGGCCGCGCGCCCGGTGTTATAGATGAAGCCTTGGGCGGTGGCGCGCACCTGCGTCGGAAACATCTCGGCGAAGGTCGGGGCGAAGCCGCTGTAGAACCCCGTGCCGAAGAACGCCACGACCGGACCGAACGCCAGCAGGAGCAGGGGCTCGCGAATCGCCACGTAGAGCGGCACCGTGACCGCCGACACGAGGAAAAAGAGCAGGAACGACTTGCGGCAGCCAATGCGATCGGCGATGTAGCCGAAACACACGAAGCCGGCCGCCGCACCGATCTGCATGATGACGATCCAGGTGGTGGAGCGCAGCAGGTCGAAGCCCGGTCCGCCCTGATCGACGGGCGTGGCGAGATACGCCGGGATCCACGTGAACAATCCCCAGTAGCCGCACATTGCCGCCGCCGTGAAGGCGAGACCGACCATCGTGCTGCGGGCATACGGGCCGAAGAGCATGCCCAGCGTCTGCCCCAGCGTGAGACGCACGCGCTGCTCGCGCCAGATGGCCGGTTCCTCGACGTGCCGACGGACCCAGAACGCCAGCACCGTCGGCAGCAGGCCGAACGCGAAGACCCAACGCCAGCCGAAATACGGCAGGATGACGGCGGCAACGATCGCGGCGACCGCGTAACCGACGGCAAACGCGCTCTGCACCCACGCCATGACTTTCGCGCGATGCTCGGCGGGCCACGTCTCAGTGATGAGGGCGGCGCCGGCCGACCACTCGCCGCCGATCCCGAGCCCGAGCAGGAAGCGGAATACCAGCAGTTGCGTCACCGAGTCGGCGAAGCCGCACAGCGCAGTCCCGATCGAGTAGCACAGGATCGACAGAATCATCGAACGGGTGCGGCCGATGCGATCGGCGAGAAAGCCGAAGAACAATCCCCCGAAAGCGGTGGCCAGCAGCGTGAGCGACGCGATCATGCCCGCCACGCCCTTGTCGAAGTGCAGATCGGCGCTGATGTAGCGAATCACCATCGCGAACAGCATCAGATCCATGATGTCGAGCATCCAGCCGATATACGCCGAACCAAATGCCCGCCATTGCGCGGGGCTCGCGCCGCGATACCACGGCCGGCGTGCCCCGCCCGCCGATTTCAGGGCGGTCGTGCCAGTGTCCATTCTTGTCTCCTTCATGGATGTCATCGTTATATCATGTGCTTTGTATCGATTATCGATACGAGCAGGAATGATTTCGTTTGAATAGTAGCAGGACAATCCGGAGTCGGGTGTTGTGGTAAACCATAAATGGTGCTTTGCGTATCGATGAACGATACTTCGTATCAGCATTGTCTCGATGGTCGGGGCAAGCGATGGGTTACAGGAGATCGAGAAGTGAAGCCGTTTCAATTGCGTTTGTACGAGGACGTCATCGCGCCGAACCACGCGCCTGTCTATCTGCCTGCGGCGAGGCGCGCGATTTTTGTCGTGCGCGGTGACGTAGCCATCGAGTTCGAGACGGGAGCGCAGCATCATCCTGCGCACAGTGCCTGGCTGGGCGAAGACGATGTGGCATTGAACGCGGGCAGCGAAGGTGCGACGCTGTGGCGCTGGGAACTGATGTCGGGCGATGCGCCGACACCGGGCGAGATCGCTTCCGCCCCGGGGGCGTCGTCGACGCTCAAACTGGCCGCGCCCATCGAGCTGGACCCGCGGCAGCGCTGGCTGATGCGATGCGACAAGGTACAATTCCCCCCCGGCGGCGTGGCGCATACGCACGTGCATCAAGGACCTGGCGTGCGCTGCACGCTCGAGGGCGAGATCACGATCGAAACGCTCGGCGCGTCGCATACGCACGGGCCCGGCGAGGCCTGGCTCGAACTGGGGCACGCGCCCGTGCTCGCGCCCACGACCGAGGCGCGCGACACGACATTCATCCGCTGCTTCATCCTGCCGCGGGCCTGCCGGAATCGCAGTTCGATCCGTTATGTCAACGCCGAGGACGCGAACAAGAACAAGCCGCAGCGCTACCATGTGTTCGGCGAGCGTTTCATCTCGCTCGACGCGCAGTAGTCACCGTGCGGCGCCAGTGACAAAGGACACGCAGTGAAACCATCGAAGGACACCCCGAACGGCGTAAGGCCCGGCGCGCACGATGCCGCCACGACCCTGCCGAATCCGTCAAGCCAGGGCGAGGCGGGCGGCGACGAACTCAACACGTCGTCGACTTCGGTGATTTCGCTGCGCATTCTCGAGTTGCTGGCCGAGCGCAATGCCGAGTGTGGGGTGACGCATCTGGCCGAAGCGCTTGGTGTGCCCAAGGCGCGCGTGCATCGTCATCTGACGGCGCTGCGACAGGAGGGCTACGTGGTGCAGAACCCGCGCACCAGCCGCTATCGCATCGGCTGGCGCCTGTTCCTGCTGGGCCAGAAGCTCGTCAAGCAGTTCGATGTGGTGGGGCTGGCGCGCCCGGTCATGGAGGAGTTGCGCGATGCCGTGGGGCAGACCATCGTCATCAGCTCGTTTACCGAGAAGGATGTGGTCGTGCTCGACGTCATGCGCGGGCGCAGTCCGTTGGAGATCCTGCTGCACCCGGGTACGCAGTTCAAGCTGCACAGCGTGGCGCAGGGCAAGATCGCCCTGGCATTCGGCCCGCCCGAACGACGTGATGCCGTGCTCTGCGGGCCTCTCGAAGCGTGCACGCCCCACACGATCACCGATCCGATGCGGCTCTCTCACGAACTCGCGCTGGTGCGCGAACGCGGCTGGGCCGACGCGCCGGAGGAAGTGTTCCTCGGCGTGAATGCATTGGCCGCGCCCATCGTGCAGGACGATGGATCGCTCTTCGGCACCCTCGCCATCGTCGGCTCGATTCATTACTTGCCGGCGCATCCCAATCCGCAAACGGTCGCCGCGCTGACCGACGCCGCGCGGCGCATCTCGCGCCTGCTGGGGGGCGCTCGCGGCAATTGACCCCCGCGTCTGCGGTCGCCGCGTCGGCATAACGGCGCGCGTCAGGGGTGAGCCATTCGCGTGGCGCCGGGGTGGCCGGGCAGGCAGCCGAGGCCTTCCAGTGTGCTTTGCACGGCCACGTCGAGCGGCGTATGCGGTTCCTCTCCCAGCACCGCGACAAGGCGCGTGTTGTCCATGCGCACTGGCTGCCGCCAGAGATAGCGCATTTCGCGCATTTCGCGCAGCGTCGTGACGAACGGGGACGCAAGTCCGACGAGCCACCAGGGGAAGCGGCGCATGGTCGCCTTGACGCCGCACTGTGCCATCACGCGAACGATTGCCCCGGCCATTTGCGTGCCATCGGCATCCCAGTGGCCCGCCATATGAAAATTCGAGAATTCGCCGAGCGTCGCGCGTCGTTCGATGAGGGCCAGCATGGTGCGGGCAACGTCAGGCAGGTATGACCATTGATGCCCCACGCCGGGCGAATTCGGTACCCGCACCGTGCGCGTGATCCTGCCTGGCCTTACCAATCCTTGTCCGAACCAGCTGTTGCGTGTCTGTGCGCCGAAGAAGTCTCCGGCGCGCACGACGATGGTTTGCACGCCATGACGCGCCGCATCGCGCAAACGGCTTTCCATGGCCGCGCGAATCCGTCCCTTGCGGGTCAGCGCCTGTTGTGGAGCGTCTTCATGTAGCACGGGGAACGTCTGGGGACCGTAGTTGTAGACCGTGCCCGGCAACACGATCGTCGTGCGGTGCCGGGTGGCCGCGACGATGGTGTTGTCCAGCATCGGCAGTACCTGCGTATCCCAATTCCGATACCCCGGCGGATTGACCGCATGCACGATCACGTCGCAATTGCGCGCGGCGGCGAGCACGTCGGCCGGGTGCATGGCGTCACCGTCGAGCCACTGCACGCTGCTCGAAGCAACCTGCGTGCGCGGCGCACCGCCGCGCCGCAGCGCCCGCACCTGCCAGCCGGCCGCCAGCAACTGGCGGGTGACTTCGCCGCCGATGCCGCCCGTCGCGCCCAACACGAGGGCGCGGCCGACGCCGTTGCGAGATTCGGGGGTCATGGTGTCGCTCCTGAGATGAGGAAAGTGACGCCATTTTCAGTCTTGGCCAGCTAATTTAAAATTACCGTAAATCATCTATCGGTTAAACATTTTTGTATGACTGAGCATCTGAGCTGGGATCTCTATCGGACCTTTCTCGCCGTGTTGACCGAGGGATCGCTCTCGGGCGCGGCGCGCGTGCTCGGCATGACGCAACCGACGGCCGGGCGGCATGTTGCGGCGCTCGAAGCAGCGATCGGACAGTCGCTGTTTACCCGCTCGCAGACGGGATTGCAGCCGACGGATGCGGCACAGGCGCTTCGCGCGCACGCGCAGGCGATGCAGCACACGGCACAGGCATTCGAGCGCGCGGCCGCCAGTCATGGCGACGGGGTGAGCGGTGTCGTGCGCATCTCGGCGAGCGAGGTCGTGGGCGTGGAAGTCCTGCCGCCGATCCTGAGCGCACTGCGGCGCGCGCATCCGCAACTGATCATCGAGCTGGTGCCGACGAACCGCATTCAGGATCTGCTGCATCGGGAGGTGGACATTGCCGTGCGCATGGCGCCGCCGCAGCAGGAGGCGCTGGTCGCACGCCGCGTGGGAAGCATCGACATCGGTTTGCATGCCCGCGACGACTATCTCGCGCGTTACGGCCAGCCTGCCTCGCTGGCCGATCTGGCACACCACGCGGTGATCGGTTTCGATCGGATGACGCCATTTCTGCGGGAGGCCACTCGGCGCTTTCCCAACTGGACGCGAGAGCGTTTCGCGTTTCGTGCCGACAGCGATCTGGCGCAACTCGCCATGCTGCGCGCCGGGTACGGGATCGGTGCTTGCCAGGTGCCGCTCGCGCGGCGTGACAACCGGCTGGTTCGCTTGCTCCCCGGGGCGTTTCGCTTCAGGCTTCCCACCTGGGTCGCGATGCACGAAGACCTGCGTGCGAATCCGCGCTGTCGGGTGACATTCGATGCGCTCGTGGCCGGATTGACGAGCTATATGGCCGAATAGGGCTGGCGCGCGGCTCGCATGTCACGTGTGTCGGCGTGTCGGCGTGTCGATTCCGTACCGCAATGGGGAAGATTCGTGATATACAATATATCAAAAATATCGACAATCACGAGACAATCACCGCGCCATGTTCGACGCTTCCTTGTTTGGCCGCATGTCCGCAGACGTCCTGGTGTCGCCTTCCCGCGCGGCGGAGGCGGGGCAGGCGGAGTCCGGCACGCCTTCGAGTTCCCCGTCGGCCCTTGCCGCATTACCTCCCGGGCGGCACCCGCTCGGCCTCAGTGAGACGCGCGACGCCGTACTGTATGTGCCGCCGGATCTGCCGACGGACCAACCGGTCGCACTTTTCGTCATGTTTCATGGTGCGGGCGGGTTCCCCGAGAAGGTGTTGCCGCACATCGAACCGCATGCCCGGCAACACAAGTTTCTCGTGCTTGCTCCGCATTCGACCTTTCCGACGTGGGACATCGTGATCGGCGGCAACGGCCCTGATCTCGAGCGTCTCGAGCAGGCGCTGCGCATCGTGGCGCAGCGGTATCGCATCGATGCTGGCCGAGTGGCGTTCGCGGGCTTCTCCGACGGCGCGAGCTACGCGCTGTCGATCGGCGTGACGAATGGCGATATCGCGAGTCATGTCATTGCGTTCTCGGGCGGCTTCATGTCCATCTTCATGCAGGAAGGACAGCCGCGCGTCTTCGTCGCGCACGGCCTGATCGACGAACAATTGCCGATTGCGACCAGCGGTCGCGCAAACGCCCAAAAACTCAAGGCGGCAGGCTATGACGTGGAGTACGTCGAATTCGATGGGCTGCACATCATCGAACCGGGCGTCGTGGCACGCGCCATCGATTTCTTCCTCGCCTGACACGCGCGCTGCCACAACGCACAGCACGCACGGGCAACACCGCCTTACGGGGAGTGCCGTTCATGGATTTCGAAATTCCCGAGTCACTGATTCATCCCTTGCTGCAACTGATCGGCGCCGATTCGGCGCTGGGCAAACAACTGACCGCCTATGGTGTGTGCCGGGGCAACATGATGGTGTCGAGCGAGTGGTTCGACGCCAAGTCGCTCAACACGCTCTACCTCCTGTGCAAGACGCAGAACGAACGCGCGCTGATGTTCCAGATGCTCGCGCTCGACAATGCTTACAACGCGCCGCAGGCACGCGTCATCCCCAGCCTGGACAAGCTGGTGCCGGGCCTCGTCGCCTACCTCGCGCGCGACGTCATCGACGGCTGGCTGTACCAGCGCCATCGCGACGGCGCGTTGTTGCCATGGCTCGTGCGGCGCCTGCGCTACGTGGAGCCGGAGCAGGGCGCGCCGTATGTCGTCATCGACATGCTGGCGAACACGATGCAGTCGGCCAACTCGAACCTGACGGAGCAGCGCTTGCGCCGTTCCGGCATGACGACCTCGCTCGTTTTCACGCGCGACGACATCGCCAACCGCACGATTCCCGAATTGCTGGCCGAGTTCGGTTTCTACAAGGAGTGTGCCGAGTTCAAGCACGAGTACGAGCAGCACGCGCAACGCTTCCTGAAAGTGCAGCGCGCGTTCGGCGCGCAATTCGTCATTCGTCGCGCGGCGTTCTCCGTCGATCCGAAGGGGGTGACGGAACTGATTCGCGTGGTGGACGGTACGGCGGCCAGGTGCGTGAACGACGAAGAGCGGCTGGAGCGCAACTTCGAGATGGCGTGCGATGCGGACTTCTGGCGCAACGCCGAAATCGACCGGGCGTTCGAGACGATACCGCTGCATTGCTATGTGCACGTGTTTCATCTCGACTGGCATCGCAATCTCTGGGTACACGTGCAGAACATGGCCGAGTACGAGTACCAGCCGGGGCTGCGCGACAAGCTCGTGCTGCCGTCGCACCATCATGACCTGATCGACATCCTCACGTCGAACATGAACGTGATGATGCCGGACTTCGTGCCCGGGAAATCGGGGGGTGCCACGATTCTGTGTCAGGGAGCGCCCGGATTGGGCAAGACCCTGACGGCCGAGATCTACTCGGAGGTCGTGGGCAAGCCGCTGTATCGCGTGCACTCGGGGCAGCTGGGAACCACCGCCGCGTCGGTAGGGGCCACACTCATGACCATCCTGCGTCGCGCGATGCGTTGGAACGCGATCCTGCTGCTCGACGAGGCCGACGTGTACATCCGGCGCCGCGACAACGATTTGGAGCACAACGCCATCGTGGCGGAATTCCTGCGCTCGCTGGAGTACTTCCACGGCTTGCTCTTCATGACGACGAACCGCAGCGGCGATGTCGACGACGCCATCCTGTCGCGCTGCATCGCCACGATCCACTACGATACGCCTTGCCCGGAACACGCGCGCCGGCTCTGGCGCATGCAGGCGGAGCAGGTGGGGGCGTATCTCGACGACAGCCTGATCGAGACGTTGGCGAGTCGCTATCCGAAGGCCAGCGGGCGCGACATCAAGGAGCTCATGAAGCTCGCCAGCCGCTACTGCAAGGTCAAGGACATCCCCTATACGGAGGACGTGTTCCGGCTGTGCGGGCTGTTTCGTGGCTACGACGCATGACATACCCCGGCGGCGAGCGCAGTGCGCGCATCACGGAAATTCATGACACCTTGCAGCATGTCGATATCCGGGAAAACTAGAGGCGCGCGCGGGCGCCCGTCTGGCTATATTGGAGCCGAACCGGCGCCGGCTTGTCGGCTTGCCGTGGACGCAAGCGCATCGCGGCTTGTGCGCCCATGAGATTGCTGCGCCGCGCCATTCGATCGGCGAGGCAAGGAGATGCAGTGGAGACGCATGGTGAACTGCACCGGGCGATATTGAACAATATCCCGGACCAGGCCTGGCTCAAGGACACCGAGTCGCGGTACATCCTGGTCAATGAGGCCTTCATGGCCGCCTGCGGCCGCACGGAAGCCGAAATCATCGGTCGCACACCGGACAAGGTCTGGGCCTCCGAATGGGGGCGCGTCTACCTGGCGACCGACAGGGCGGTGGTGGCCAGTGGCGTGCGACGCCGCTACGAGGAAAGCCGGCCCGGGCCAGACGGCACACCGCACTGGTTCGATACGGTCAAGATGCCCGTGCATGATGCGCATGGTCGCATCGTAGGCACTGTCGGCATTTCTCGCGACATCACCGATCGCAAGCGCTCGGAAATGGCGTTGCTCGATTCCCGCGCACAGTTGCGCCAACTCTCCGCCTACCTGCAGACGGTGCGCGAGGCGGAGCGCACACGATTGTCTCGCGAACTGCATGACGAACTCGGTCAATGGCTTGGCGGCCTGCGTCTTGGGCTGAGCTACCTCGAGACCCAGCCCGACGCATCGGCGCACGATCGGGCCGCGCACATCCAGATGCTCAAGGATCTGGTCGACGAGACGATCGATGCGGTGCACCGCATCGCCGCCGACCTGCGCCCCGCCGTGCTTGACGAACTCGGTTTGCACGCCGCGCTCGAATGGCTCACCGAGACGTTCTCGCAGCGTCACGGTCTGCCCTGCGAACTGGTCATGCCCCAGACGGTGACGGCGTGCCTGGACAGCGAGTGCAGCACGGCCATTTTCCGGATCGTGCAGGAGTCGCTCACCAATGCAAGTCGTCACGGACAACCGTCGTATGTGCGCGTGGTGTTCGATCTGCGCGAGGGCCACTGCCATGTGAGCATTGCCGACGACGGCAGGGGCATGGACACCGCGCAGGCGAGCCATGGACAGCGCCTCGGCCTGATGGGGATGCGCGAGCGCGCACTGATGCTCGGCGGTGCGTTCGACATCGAAAGCGCGCCAGGGCAGGGCACGCGCGTGAGCGTTCGTATCCCGGCCCGCTCGGCCGCCGCAGCGACGGATCGCCCGGACGCGTCGAATGCCGCGACAATCACCAACGCAGCGGGGTGGTCATGCGAGTGATGATTGCCGACGACCACGCGATCATTCGCGATGGCCTGAAGAAGATCATTTCCACGGCGCCCGACATGAGCGTGGCGTCCGAAGCCGTCGATGGCAACGACGTCCTGAATCGACTGCGCCTGAGCGCCGTCGACGTGCTGCTGCTCGACATGTCGATGCCCGGCAAGAGCGGCATCGCACTGATCGCCCAGATCAAGGCCAGCTATCCGGCACTGCCGATTCTCGTGCTGAGCATGTATCGGGAATCGCAGTACGCGGTGCAGGCGATCCGGGCCGGCGCGGCCGGCTACCTCACCAAGAATGCCGAGTCGGAGCAACTGATGAGCGCCATCCGACGCGTGGCGCGCGGGGGCACCGTCGTCTCGCCGCTGGTCGCCGAGAAGCTCGTTCGACAACTTCAGCAGCCTGCCGAAGCGCTGCCGCACACCCGGCTCACCGCACGCGAATTCCAGATCTTCCAGATGCTGGTCGAGGGCAATGGCATCAACGACATCGCCCGATGCCTGTCTCTCTCCGCCAAGACGGTCAGCACCCACAAGGCGAACGTCCTGACCAAGATGGACATCCCATCGACCGCGGGACTGGTGCACTACGCCATCGAGCACGGCCTGATCGTCGCCGGCACCGACGCCTGACGCCGCGGCGCGGACCACGCGCCCGGCCATCCTCCCTCCTGCGCTTCCGCATGCTGCAGCGCGTCTAGGGAAATTCCTAGACGAAAACCAGCAAATCCCGATGCCCCTTCCGCGGGCGCGCTCCTAATCTTGCTTCAAGCCCCGATGCGAGGCAGGCGCGATCAGCGCCGGCTACGCGGCCGGGGCACGCTTTCATTGCCACCCGGCCGGCGTTCGCCAGCTGATCCGTTCAACTCTGTGAAGTAAGGAGACCGCACCATGCATGTGGACCTGCTGATCAACAACGTGTGCGTGCGCGACGACGCGCCGCTCGTGGACATCGCGATCGAGGGCGGACGCATCGCCGCGATGGAGCCGGGCATCGACGCCAGCGCCGACGAGCAGATCGACGCGCAGGGCCGTGCCGCCATTCCCGGGCTCATCGAGGCGCATCTGCATCTCGACAAGGCGCTGCTGCACCGCCGCCTGCCTGCGCGTTTCGGCACGCTGGACGAAGCGATTCGCGTGACCGGCATTCTCAAGAGCAAGCAGGAGCGCGAAGACGTGCTCGATCGCTCGCGCCAGGTGCTCGACATGGCGATCAGGAACGGAACCACCGCCGTGCGCGCGCACCCGGACGTCGATCTGATCCAGGGGCTGATCGGCGTGGAAACACTGCTCGCGCTCAAGGACGAGTACGACAGCCTGCTCGACTTGCAGATCGTGGCGTTTCCGCAAGAGGGCATTCTCAAGTCGAAAGGCACCTACGAGCTGATGATCGATGCCTTGCGCATGGGGGCGGACGTGGTCGGCGGATGTCCTTACAACGAATTGAACTGGGACGACACCCGTCGCCACATCGACATCGTGTTCGAGCTCGCGCAGCGCTTCGGCGCGCCGATCGACATGCATGCGGATTTCGCCGACGACACCAGCGATCAACGCTTCGCGGCGATCTCCTACATTGCCCGGAGAACCATCGACACCGGTTATCAGGGCCGCGTCTCGCTCGGACACGTGACGAGCCTCGGCGCACTCGACAACGATGCACTCGCGCCGGTGATCGAACAGATCCGGCTGGCCGGCATCAGCATCGTGACGCTGCCGGCGACCGATCTGTACCTGGGCGGACGCAAGGACACGCAGAACCCGCGGCGCGGCCTGACGCCGGTCAAGGCGTTACACAGTGCCGGGGTGAACGTGGCGTACTCGTCGAACAACGTGCGCAACGCGTTCACGCCGTTCGGCAAGGCCGACATGCTGCAGATCGGCAACCTGCTCGCGCACGTGGCCCAGTTCGGCGTGCCGGAGCATCAGCAGGCGATTCTCGACATGGGCACGTACAACGCGGCGCGTGCCATCGGGCTGGCGCATGACTACGGCATTGCGGTGGGCAAGCAAGCCGATCTCATCATTCTCGATACGTTCAGGGTGGCCGATGCGCTGCTCGACATCCCGCCACGCCTGTGGGTGATCAAACGCGGCCGCATCACGGTCGTGACGCAGCACAGCTGCGAGATTCACCGGCATTCATGTTGTTGTGCGCAGTGAAGTTCCCACATAACTCAAGGAGACAATCATGAAGAAGCTGCCTGCGGAAGTCGTCGCCTCATTGCTTGCGGTCACCACCATCCCCATCGCGATGTTGCCCTTGCACTTGCCGCCATGGGCCATCTTCATCAGTTGGGCTGCCACGTTTGCAATGGGAGGGCCGACGCTGGTCAACCTCAAACGCATCTGGGCGACGCTGCCTGTCGGCGCATTTTTCGCGTTTCTCATCGTGCTGGGGTTCAGGCAGGCGGCCACGCAGTTCAGCGGCAACGCCCTGGTGCTCGCCGAGATGGCGATCCTGTTTGTCGGCAACGGATCGATGATGGCGCTCGCGCGCGTTTTCCCGCAGCTCAACTTCATTCCCGGCATGTTCTTCGGGTTCGCCACGTACTTCGCCACACTGTTCGGCGGCTTCGGCCCGGTGGCGCAAGACCCGTATGCCGCGCTCGGCGCGGCCGTGGCGATGAACGCGCTGGGGCCGGTGTATGCCTGGGTCAAGGAGCGGTACTCGGCACCGGAAGTCACGCATCCACGCCTCTGGAAGGGCTGGAAGGCGGAAGTCTGATCGAGGGGAGACGGCATGACGTTCACACAAAAAGTCACGGCACCGACGGGCGCGACCGGCGACACCGCCAGTACGACGCGGCGCAACTTTCTGATGGGCACGGCGGCGCTGGCCGGCAGCGCGGTCATGCCGATCGCCGCCGCCGAGGCGGCCGAAGCGGTGGCCGCGGCCCCGGCGACCATGCGCGCCGAAGGCAACGCGCCGGCCGGTCCGCGCCTGGCGCAGTCAACGCACGGCATGGTCACCAGTCCGCACGAACTGGCAAGCGAGGCCGGGCTCGAGGTGCTGCGCGCGGGAGGCAACGCCATCGAGGCGGCGATCGCCATCGGCGCGGTGCTGAGCGTCACTTACCCGCACTTCACCGGTCTGGGTGGCGATGCGTTCATGGTGATCAGCGATAGCGACGGCAATGTGCGTACGCTCTCGGGTATTGGGCAGGCGCCGGCGGCGTTGCCGGTGGGGTTGTCGTCAGGCACCCCGATTCCGGTGCGGGGGCCGGGCGCCACCCTCACAACGGCGGCCACCGTCGCGGTCTGGGACAAGGCATTCGCGCTCAGTCGCGATCAATGGGGGGGACGGCAGGCATGGTCGTCGCTGTTCGCGCGCGCCACGGAGTATGCCGCGAACGGCTTTCCCGTCACACCTTCGCAGCACTTCTGGCAGACGTTTCGTGCCAACGACATCGCCGGATGGGAAGGCTTTTCCTCCGTCTTCATGCCGAACGGGCGGGTGCCTCAGGCGGGCGAGCGATTCCATCAACCGGCGCTCGCGCGCAGTCTGGACCGCATTGCCACGCATGGCGGACGGGAATTCTACGAAGGCGACCTCGCCGGGCGCATCGCCGCGGGGCTGAAGCGCATCGGCTCGCCATTGCGGGCTGGCGATCTGGCGAAAGCCCGGGCACGCGAGGAGGTGCCGTTACGCGTTGCGTATCGCGACGGCGAACTGCTCGGGTTGCGGCCACCCACGCAGGGAGTGACCACCCTCGAAATCATGGGCATTCTCAACCGTTTCGATCTGAAATCGATGCCGGAGGGCAGTGCCGATTACTATCACGTCCTGGTCGAGGCAGTGAAGCTCGCCTTCATCGACCGAAACCGCTACGTGGCCGATCCGGACTTCGGTGACGTGCCGGTCGACCGACTGCTCTCGAGCACCACGCTTGACGCACATGCCCGCAGCATCCGCATGGACCACGCCATGCCGTGGCCGCATGTGTACCGCACCGGCGACACGGTGTACATCGGCGCGGTCGACAGCCAGGGCAATTGCGTGAGCATGCTCCAAACGGTGTACTTCGACTGGGGAAGTGGCGTGGTGCTTGGCGACACCGGTGTGCTGTGGCACAACCGGGGCGCCGCGTTCAGCGTCGATCCGAAGAGCCCCAATGCCCTGCAACCCGGCAAGCGCCCGTTTCACACGCTCAATCCGGGCATGTACCTGAAGCAAGGCCGCCCACATCTGCTATACGGCACACAGGGCGCCGACGGTCAGCCGCAGACGCTCGCCGCCGTGCTGACGCGCCTGATCGATTACGAGATGGATCCGCTCACGGCGCTGCGCCGCCCGCGATTCCTGCTCGGCAAAACGTTCTCCGACAGCCGCGACAGCCTCAAGCTCGAACAGGACGCGGGCGACGAAGTCTTCGCCGCGCTGGCGGCGCGGGGACACGAGATCAGCCCGCTGCCCCCCCAAAGTCAGTTGGCCGGGCATCCCGGGGCGATTCGTCTCGGTTCGCACGGACAGATGACGGGGGCGCACGACCCTCGCAGCGATGGGCGTGCCCTGGGCCTGTGACGCGCGTCGTGCCCGGGCGCGGTTTCGCCGTGTCGTGCGCCCGGCCACGCAGCAAACCCCAGTTGCCGGACGTTCGTTGTGCGTGATACAAGAGATGCCATCCATTGCAATCGTAAATACACCACATGGCCGGCAGTGTGAAATCGAATCGTCCGATCTTCGATCTGGATCTGTTGCGCTCGATCATGATGGTCGCCGACTGCGGCAGCTTCACCATGGCGGCGTCACGCCTGCATTCGACACAATCGACCGTGAGCCAGAAGGTGCGGCGTCTCGAAGACATGGTCGGGCACAAGCTGCTCGATCGCGGCAACCGCGAGGTGCATGTCACCGATGCGGGGGAATTGCTGCTCGGTTACGCCCGTCAGATGCTCGCGCTCAACGACCAGATGTGCGAAGCGCTCTCGGGGGCGGTCGTGGCCGTGACGGTGCGTCTGGGCGTGCCGGAGGACTTTGCCACGGGGGCGACCACGCAGGTGCTCGCCCGCTTCAATCGACAATATCCGCAGGTGAAGCTCGAGGTCACGAGCGGTCTGAGCCGGGACTTGCTGGGTAGCTACGATCACGGCGAACTCGATCTGGTTCTGGTCAAGCAGCGTCGCAACAGTCGCGAAGCCGTGGCCAGCCGGCCGGAGAAGCTCGCGTGGATCGACAGTGCGAAGCATCCGTCGTTCGCGCTCGATCCGGTGCCGCTCGTCACCTTCCCCACACGCGGTCTCTACCGCGACGACATGATCCATGCGCTCGAATCGATGGGACGCAACTGGCGCATCAGTTTCACGAGCTCGAGCCTGAGCGGTATTCAGGGGGCGGTGGCCGACGGAATGGGAATCAGCCTCGTGCCCCCGCGCGCGGTTTTGCCGGGGCATGAGGTGCTTGGTCGCGCTCAGGGGTTGCCGGTGGTCGACGCATTCGAGCTTGCCATCTTCCACCGCCCGAGCGCCGACCCCATGGTGGGCGCGCTGGCCAAGGTGCTGACGGGAATGCTGGACACGAAAGCGCGCGCGCCGAAGTGAGCGACGCGTGCGTGTCGGGCGATGCGGCCCGGCAGTGCCGGGCCGCGGGATTACTTCGGCTGGGTGCCCAGCGTCAGGTTCATGTGACGGTTGACGTCCTTGTACAGCAGATAGCGGAACGGGCCCGGGCCGCCCGCATAGCAGGCCTGCGGACAGAAAGCGCGCAACCACATGAAGTCGCCGGCTTCGACTTCCACCCAGTCCTGGTTCAGGCGGTAGACGGCCTTGCCTTCGAGCACGTACAGTCCGTGCTCCATCACGTGCGTCTCCGCAAACGGAATCACGCCACCCGGCTGGAACGTCACGATATTGACGTGCATGTCGTGGCGCATGTCCTGAATGTCGACGAAGCGCGTGGTCACCCAGCGACCGTCCGTGCCCGGCATCGGGATCGGCGCGACGTCCTGCTCGTTTTTCACGAATGGCTCGGGATATGGCAGGCCTTCCACGGCCTGGTAGTGCTTGCGAATCCAGTGGAAACGGGCGGTGCCCTGGCTGTGGTTGCGCAGTTGCCAGTCGGTGGCCGGCGGAACGAATGCATAGCCGCCGGGGGCAAGCGTGTTTGCCTTGCCCTGAATGGTCACGGTGATCTCGCCTTCGACGACGAACAGCACGCCTTCAGCCTTGTCGTCCTGCTCGGGCTTGTTGCTGCCGCCGCCGGGACCCACTTCCATGATGTATTGCGCGAACGTCTCGGCAAAGCCAGAGAGGGGGCGGGCCAGTACCCACAACCGGGTGTTGTCCCAGAACGGGAGATGGCTGGTGACGATATCGCGCATCACACCCTTCGGAATGACGGCGTAGGCTTCGGTGAACATGGCGCGGTCGGTGAGCAGTTCCGTTTGGCCCGGATGCCCGCCGTGAGGCGCGTAATAACTAGTCTTCGACATGGTTGATGGCTCCTGATGCATTCTGTTTTTCTCCCCATCGCTCGTCGCGGGGCTCGCAGGCAACGATCCGCACCTGGGGGCGCGCGCGGATCGCTTCACCTTGGCGCGACGATCGAGAACGGCGCCGTGGCCTCGCGCAGGCCACGACATCGCGCATGACAGTCAGGTCGGGGTGGACCCTGCTGTGTCCCGCAACAGGGCCGGATCGAGCGCGAGTGGCGCGGGTCCGCCCCAGTAACGTCCGCGACGAATCACCGCGCGCGCGGCCGGTGCGGCGGCCACGGCCGCAGCGGCATTCGGTGCGTCGAAGACGAGGAAACTTGCCTCATTGCCGGCACGCAGGCCGTAATCCGTCTTGCCGATGACCGCGGCGGCCGATTCGGTGGCCATGTCCAGCGCCACGTGCAGCGCGTCGTCGGTGTAGAAGCCGGAGCGGTAGCCGATGAGCATGGCGCGCTGGAGCATGTCGCCGTTGCCGTACGGCCACCAGCTGTCCTGAATGTTGTCGTTGCCCGTGAAGACACGCACGCCCGCTTCGCGAAGGCGCAGGATCGGCGGGAATGCACGATCGCCGGGGGCGTTCGTCATGATCGACACGCCGGCGTCGGCAAGCGTCCGGGCCACAGTGTCGAGCGCTGCCGCACCGATGTCGCCCAGACCGTACGCATGGCTCACCGACACGCGCCCTTGTAACCCGGCTGCCTGCGTGCGTGCCGCGATGCGATGCAGTTGTGCCAGGCCGATGTCGCCGGGTTCGTGCAGATGGATATCGATCTTCGTGCCGTGCCGCTCGGCGATGCCGAAGATCACATCCAGCTGACCGTGCGCATCACCGTCGAGCGTGGTCGGATCGATGCCGCCCACGACCTGGACGCCCTCGCGCACGGCGGCTTCTAGCACCGCTGCGGTGCCGGGGCAACGGATCACGCCGGCCTGGGGGAACGCCACGAGCTCGATGTCGAGCCACTCGCGCCATTTGTCGCGCATGGCCATGACCGCGTGCAAATGCGTGAGGCCCGTGCTGGCGTCCACATCGACGTGACAGCGCATGGCAAGCGTGCCGAACGATACGCACTGACGCATGAGTGCGTCGGCGCGATCTTCCATGGGGGCGGCGTCGGCAATTTCCTGCTTCTCGGCGGCCAGCCGCTCGCGCAGTGTCGAAGCGGGGCGATGCGGTCGCCAGCGATCGCCCACGAAGCTTTTGTCCAGGTGGATGTGGCCGTCGACGAAGCCGGGCAGCACCAGCTTGCCTTGAAGATCGATGACCTGAGCGTGGGCGGTGTCGGGCGTTTGTGGACCAACGTAGGTAAAGCGACCGTCGCGCGTAGCGAGGGACAGGGGGCTGCCGTCGGCACCGACGGCACCAACGAAAACGCGGTAAGTCATGGAACGGCCTCTGTTGCATGCCCCTGGCCTCGCTGGCGTTGCGTGACGTGGCGCCAGTGCCGCGAGGTCTCTTGGGAGGTGAAACGATGAAACGGCGGGGAAAGACTCACAAGATAGCGAAGCGATCCCGCATCGACAAATTAAATATCAAAATACAACGCATTCGATTTTCAAATGCTGCGCAAGCGCAATCGCACGCGCGGACGCGATGGCGCATCTTCGATCGCCTACCGCACCGCGATTCGCAACGGCCGCCGCAGTCGACTGAGTATGTTGGCGCCGCGGTCGGTGATGGTGAGTCCCACGCTCAGTTCGGTCGATCCTGCACGTTCGACTTCCGCCTGCCAATAGACGTCGGGCGCGGCCCGTAGGGCGGGGTGTTCGGGGTCCCCCATCGACGGCGCATGGCGAGGCGAGTCGGCGTGCATGTGCAGATGCCACTCGCCGAACACCGCCGTGTCGGTCGGCGACAGGTCGAGCAGCACCGCGTGTTCCCCCTGCATGGCCAGTGGTGTCCAGCGCAGGCGCACGCAATTGCCGGGCGCCGCGTCGATACGCCAGGGTGGCATCCGCGCCGCGTCGGGTTCGACTTGCCCCGGGGCAAGCGTGAACCATCCGCCAGGTTCGGCGTGGCGCTGGGAAGGTGCCGCGTGCGTTTGACGCGCAAGCAGCGTCACGGTGTCGATGACCAGCAGCACGTCGATTACGGTGTGGGCATCGGGCGTCTGTACGTCGGACATGGAAGTTCCTCGCCGTTACGCTCGGGCGCCGCGACCCGGCGGGCCGTCACGCCCGCCGCGCATCGCGGTATGGCTCGGCTCAGTGGTTGCGAATGGTGATGAACGGGTCCCATTGATAGCAGCCGCACAGGTTGCCACTGCGGTCGAGCACCATGAACTGGAAGTGATACGTCACGCGGCCGGTCTTGAGGGTTTCGCAAGACCAGAAGTAGTTCGAGCACTTCTGCTTCTTCGGCTTGGTCGGGTCAGGCGGATTTGGCACGGGGATGGTGACTTCCGCCTCGCGAGGCGAGGGCGGCGAGATCAGGTCGTTGCCCTGATTGCCGATGAACTTGTAAAAGATGCACGACTGCTCGAAGCCGAGCGACAACGAACACTCGCGCCAGCGGATGACGTCGCCGACCGTCGCCGCGACGTCGAGTTCGCCGCCCGCCTGGCCGCTCACCACATTGCCTTGCGTCACGATCATGAAAACATGCTTGAAGTCGATGATCGGTGGATTGGCCATGCTGCAATTCTTGCCGTACCGGTCGACGATCGTCTTGGTGTCGATGCTGACCAGCACATCGGTGATTTCTGACATGTGTGTCTCCACGAGAGCCTGGGTGGAACGCCGTCGGTGACGGCCCGCGAGCGCTGCGCATGGACGCGGCGCGCGAAATGCACTGAAGCATTTCACCGATGGAGGCTAGTTGGCGTCGTGGTGAGATTCAACCACGCGAGGCTGGCGCGATATGAGTGACATTGGCGCCACGTGGCGCGCCAGTATTGGCGCGACATGCCCGATAGGGAACGTACCAATCACGAAATTGGAACGTCATGACCCAAACAGCCCATGCGCGCGACACGGCATGGGCTGTCGGTTATTTCGCGTTGCGGGCACCGGGCGGGCGCCCCGCGGCGTCAAGTCGGTTTGCGACTGTGTTGCAGACGCTCGAGCACGTGGATGCTCAGGCGTGCGGTGTGGCTGCGCATGGCGTTGTATGCGCCTTCGGCATCGGACGCGAGCACCGCTTGCACCACACGCTCGTGCTCGTCGAAGGATACGGTGAAGCGCTCCTCGACGTCGGACTGCGCCGCGCGAAACGGCGCAAGGCGTTCCCGGTGGCTGTCGATCAGCGCCATGAGCGTCTTGTTCTGCGTGCCCGCACTCAGCAACTGATGGAATTCGCGGTTGAGCGCGAGATACCCCGCCTCGTCCCCCGCATCCATGCACTGCTTGCTCTGGATGTGGATCATCTCGAGTTGCTTCTTCTGCATCGCGCTCATGCGTTGGGCACTGAGGCGGCAGCACAGCGCGTCGAGTTCGCACATGGCTTCGAGCATGTCGGACAGGTCGTCGACGCTGATGCTTGCCACGACACCGCCCTTGTGCGGCGTGAGTTCGATCAGGCCTCGTGCGTTGAGCTCTCGCAGCGCTTCGCGAATCGGGGTGCGCGACGCCTTGAAGCGCTCGGCCAGGGCGACTTCCTCCAGCTTCTGTCCCGGCGGCAAGCGCCCATCGATGATCTCGCCCGTCAAAACGCGGCAGATTCGTGCGGCAATGGTTTCGGCCATGCGTGTCTATCTCGCTCCGTGGATGTGTTTTTCTGATCGGATTGTATACATGGGGATTATACGGGTGTTTTTTTCGATGCTCGTGTTCCACAGCGAGACAGCGCGGACCTGCCATGGAAAGCAACCATCATGTGCCTTCTCATTGCATCCAAAAATACGTTTTTGAATGCAAATTGCTGAGATAGTATACATAAAGCCTCTGCCGGGCGTTCCGGCACGAGCTGACATCTCACTTTGAAGGAGACATCTCACCATGGCCAAACTGCGTCACATCGCGCTTTCCGTGCCGGATCCCTGGAAGGCGGCGGAGTTCTACATGCAGGCGTTCGATTTCAAGAAGGTCGGCGAGACGGATTCGTCGCTCGCGCGCGGCGTTTATCTGTCCGACGGCGTCATCAACCTGGCGCTGCTCAATTACAAGGATGACGAGGCCGCCGGAGATCGCGGACGCGAGTACGTCGGGCTGCACCACATCGGCATCTGGGTCGAAGACGTCGAAGCCTCGCGCGCGAAGATCGAGGCTGCCGGCGGCCGCTACTACATGGGCGAGGTGCCCGTGAAAAGCAACATCTTCTACGAAGTGAAGTTCTTCGATCCGAACGGCGTCATTTTCGACGTGACGGCCCACGGCTGGGGCGGCGCATCGCGAGATGGCTCGGGCAGGGACGAGGCGCCGAAGCTGCGCCACGAGGGCCTCCAGGCCGATCGCAACGGACTATGACACCACGGCGGGGCCGGTCCCCGCCATCGTCCTGATCATGCTCGAGCGGTGACCTTGTCGTCGGCCAGGAAAGGCCATCAGGGGTAACCCGCTATAACAAAATCGCCCGTTTGTATAAGCAAATAGCGGTAGAAATTCAATTTCTTTGCTATGTATAATCATTGCAAAGATTGTATACATACAACGTGCGGGCGGCAGACGTCCCCGGGAAGTCGATGAAGGGGAGCGCCGTGACAACAACGAGAAATTTCAGGAGACGGCATGAAGAAGCGAGTGTTGTGTGCATTGCTGCTGGGTGCAATGCAGGGCGGTGCGTACGCGCAATCGACCGGGGGCGTCACGCTTTCGGGATTTGTGGACCTGAATCTGGAGCAGCTGTGGGGTTCGGGGGCGAATGGCGGCAAGGTCACACGTGTTTCGAGCGGCGGCCTCAACAACTCCCGCTTCAACCTGAGCGGATACGAGGAGCTCGGCGGCGGCAACCGCGCGTTCTTCACCTACGAACCGATGTTCTCCGCGAACACTGGTACCCAGTCGGTGCAGGCGCGCCAGTCGTTCGTGGGGATCAAGGGACCGTGGGGCGAATTCTCGCTGGGCCGCCAGTTCACGCCGTCTTACTGGATCGCGGGCTATGCCGATCCCAGTTGGGCGGCCGACTTCAGTATGGTCAACAACATGGAGTTCTTCTACGCGTCGTATCGCGTCGATAACGCCATTCAATACAACACGCCGCGCTGGCATGGCCTGATGGGACGCTTCATGGCAACCACCGGCGTGGGCGACGGCACGCGCTCGGGCCGCTTCTACTCGGCAGGGCTCGAATATCGCAACGGCGGCATCTTTCTCGGCGCCGTGAGCGAGCTGCAATACACACGCGACATCTTTTCATCGAGCCAGATCCGCTCGTCGCGCGACAACTACTTCGCCGCGACGTACCGATTCGGTAGCGTCGAGCCGACGTTGATCTATCACACCTACAACGGTTACTACGCCTACCCACCGTATGTTGCGTTCAACGTGCGCGGCTGGGATATCCAGGCCGGCGTGCGCTACGCGTTGACGGATCGACATCGCTTCTACGCGAGCTTCGTCCATCGGCAGGACGACGACAACAAGGCCCTCTCGAACGCCAATGGCTTCGTGGTGGGTTACATGTACGGACTGTCCAAGCGCACGACGCTCTACGCCACGTATGCCCGCGTGCAGCACAGCAACGACACGGCGGTGCATTACCCGGTGACCTTCCAGGTCGGACCGACCGGCACGCAGAACCCGTCCGGGGTGCAGTTCGGCATCCGGCACGCGTTCTGACGGGGCTTCGCACGCATGCCATCACGCTGTCGGCGCGCCTTGCGCCGACGGGAAGATTCTTGAAACGAAGGAGGAAGACATGTTTCGCAAGCAGACACTCGGCGTGTCGTTGACCGCTACCGCAGTGCTCGCGGCGCTCACGATGACGCTCGCCGCGCACGCCTCTGCGCCCGACAGCGCACCGGCCCCGGCCGCCGCCACGCCGGCGCAACCCTCGGGCACGCCCGGCACGCCGAACGTCAAGGACCCTTACCTGGCCGGCTGGTTGCGCCTCACGCCCGATCGCGAACCCAAGCCGCTCAAGGCGGGCATCGACTACGGCATGGATCCGTCCACGGGCAAGTTCATCTGGCCGAAGGCCACGCCCGAGGTTCACACCGGGCAACGTTTCCCGGGGGAGCTCGCGAGCTGGGACAAGAATAGCTACACGAAGAACGTCAAGGTGCTGGCTTTCTATCCGGGGGTGGGCTCGCCGTTCCATGCATGGAACAACATCGCCGACTTCAATGGCAAGCGCTATTTGTACATTCACGATCGCGACTATCTGCGCATCATGGATGTGACCGACCCGGCAAACGGCAAGGTCGTGTTCTCCAGGGGCGGCGTGTGGGGCCCGAAGGGATCGAGCGAGAAGTTCGATCCGAACAATGTGCACGACTATCTGGGCGGCGCCACCATCGTGTGGAACAAGAAGCTCGGCAAGCCGATTCTCGTCGCGTCGTTCGAGATCGGGCGTTACGGCCTCATGCGTGACAAGTCGAAAGAGCCGGAAAAGGTTGCCGCGCAGCGCAACTACAACTCGCTCAAGGGTTTCCGGGTGTTCGAGATGAACGGGCCACTGCCGTCGGACTGGAAGCTCATCGCCACGCGCACGACCGATTACCGGCACCCGAACGCGCCCATCGGCCAGCAACAGGGCTCGGGCTCGCTCGATTCGCCGGAGTTCTACGGCGGCAAGTACATGATCCTCTCGGCCGCGCCGGACGATAGCTACGCGCTCACCGAATATCCGAACTACCTTTACTCGCCGGGCTATCAGGTCTGGGACATGTCGGACCCGGCCAACCCGAAGTTCGTCTCGCAGATTTCGGTGCCGGGCCAGATCCTTGGCAACGCCGGGCACGAGCAGGCCTATTTGCAGAATCCGCGCGCAGGCAATCGCACGTCCTGGATGGGCTCGCGCATGCCGATCTTCCTGCCCAAGCCGCTGGAGCAGGGCGGCAAGGTGGGCTTCGGCGCGATGGGCGGATTGGGGCTGTGGTCGTTCGACCTGTCCGATCCGGCCCACCCGAAGGTGCTGGGTAACGTGAATACGGCGCCGAGTTTCGCGGGCACCGAGTACGACAACGCGGATGTGAGCCAGTACGAGCGCACCGGCTACGTGCTCACGAGCGGCTATCCGATGAACCGCGACTGCTATGAGCCGTACAAGGACATCTTCGTGGTCGACGCACGTAATCCGGCCCACATGAAGGTCGCGGCGAAGCTACCCGAGCCGGAAGTGCCCGAAGGCGCGCCGTTTACGAGCTTCTGCCAGCGCGGTGGCAATTTCGGTCCGAAGCGGTCTAACTCGATCGGTCAACCGGGAACGTGGCGCCAGGGCATCGTGCCTTATTCGTTCTACAACGCGGGCGTGCAGATCTTCGACGTGAAGGACCCTGCCAAGCCGAGCATTGCGGGATATTTCGTACCGGGTCTGGCGGATGAGTCGGAACTGCCCGTCTACACGCTCGGCAAGGGGGTGTTCGCGATGTACACGGAGTACGACCGCAACATCATGTGGGCCTTCACCGAGAACGGCGCCTACGCACTGTCGAGCCCGCTGCTTGGCGAGCCGGTGATGAAAGCGCCGGCCAAGCCCTGGCCGGCGCGTTGAGCTTCGCGATTGCGCGGCACGACTTGTCGTGCCGTCGCCGCAGACGACTTCACAGGGCCTCCAAAGCGTGAAGTGTTGAAGCGGGCAGCCTCCGATGGTCTCCCGGTTGCCCGCTTCCTTTTTACGCGCCGGCGTGGCGGCGCTCGACCGTGTTTGCCGCCGCAGGCAGTGGCGCGCCCGCGAGGTGCGCATGCAGGTTCGCGAGCAGCAGGTCGATCTGCGCCTGCAGCGCGGCGGGAGAGCGACCGGAGATGTGCGGTGTGAGCACCACGTTCTCCAGCATGCGCAATGCGGACGGCACGTCGGGCTCGGTCTCGAAGACGTCGAGGGCTGCACCGGCGATCACGCCGTCGCACAGCGCTTCGATCAGGGCTGCGGTATCGACGACGCTGCCGCGCGCCACGTTCACGAGAAAGCCGTCGCGACCGAGCCTTGCGAGCACGTCGGCATCGACAAGGTGATGCGTGGCAGGACCACCGGGGCAGGCAAGCACCAGGAAGTCGCTGGCATCGGCGAGTGCGGCAACGCTCTCGAAGTGATCCCAGCGGCAGTCGGTGCGCGGCGTGCGAGTGTGATAGCCGATGGACATGCCGAAGGCCTGCGCGCGCACGGCGATCGCGTGTCCGATGTTGCCAAGGCCCACGACGCCCAGCCGTGCACCGTTGAGGGTGGGACGCGGGGCGCGGTGCCGGGCCCAGCCTCCGGCTTTCACGGCGCGATCGAGGGTGATGAGTCCGCGCGCGCTTGCGAGCATCAAGGCCAGCGCGTGATCCGCAACCGTCTCGCCGTTGGTGTTGGGGGCATGAGCGACGGCGATGCCGCGCGCGGTGGCCGCGGCCAGATCGACGTTCTCGAAGCCCGCGCCGAAGGCGCACACGAGTTCGAGCCGAGGCAGCGCATCCATTTGCGCGGCGCTCAGTCCGGTCGTGCCATTCGTCAACAGCAGGCGCACGTTCGGCGCGAACGCGATGTCTTCGATCCGAGTTCGATGCGTGTCGACGTCGTGAAGACGAAAGCCTGCGGCCAGCAATTGTTCGCGCGCGGTGGCCTCGAGCGCAATGAAGTTCAGAAGCAGCGGTGCATCGGTCATGGCGGTGTCAATCGTCCCGATCGTTAGGATGGAAAAATTAAATACAAATCAGTTGTTATGTATACATATGCTATGTATTGTATCTTCATATAGCAATCAAAAAGACAGCCGATGGGTGAAAACGCGATCGGCTCCTGCACGGAAGACAAGGAAGACAAGGAGGATGGTGTGACCTGGTTTGGCATCGCAACTTATGAATCGCTGGCGCCGGGGGCGGGCGCCGCCCGCCGCACGGCGCTGGTTCAGCACGGGCGTTTGTACGATCTGGCGGCGGTGCTGCGCGAATCGCATGCCGATGACGCGCTCGCTGTGGCGCAGGACCTGACGTCGGTGATCTCGGATTGGTACGTGCATGGCGAAGCACTGGACGCGGCGGTGCGCCGGGCGCTGGACGCCGGCTTGCCCGCGAAGATCGGCGCGCTCGCCACTGGCGACTATCGCCTGTGCGTGCCGTACCAGCCCGGGCGCATTTTCGCGACCGCGTCGAACTACTACGAGCACGCGGCCGAGATGGGCACCAAGCTTGCGCCGCGCAGCGAGAGCTCGCCGTACATGTTCATGAAAGCCGAGACGAGCGTGACGGCGACGGACACGGAAGTCGTGCTGCCGCCGCACGCCGAGCGGGTCGACTGGGAGGTGGAGCTCGCCGTGGTGATCGGTCGTCCCGGCCGCCACATCCCGGTGGAGCAGGCGCATGAGTGGATCGCCGGTTACACGGTCATCAACGACGTGAGCGCGCGGGATCTGAATCGCCGTACCGACTATCCGTTCACGCACGACTGGTTTCGCGGCAAGAGTTTCGATACCTTCGCTCCTCTGGGGCCCTGGTTCGTGCCGCGCGACGTCATTCGCGATCCCCAGAATCTGCGCATGACGCTGTCGGTCAACGGCGAAACGATGCAGAACGATACGACGGCGGGAATGATCTTCAACATCGCGGAGCAGATCGCCTACCTGTCCGGCATTCTCACGCTCAAACCCGGCGATCTGATCGCCACGGGCACGCCGACCGGCGTGGGCATGGGGCGCGGCGTGTATCTCAAGGCGGGTGACGTGATGGTCGCGGGGATCGAGGGCATTGGCGCCATCGAGAACCGCGTCGTGGCACAGCGCAAATAACAACGGCCGTTCTCGTGGCGGTCAGGAGGAGGCAGCAATGCAGCAGTGGCAGTGGGCAAGGCGCTGGTGGACGGCGCTCGCATTTGTCGGTGCGTTCGGCGCAGCCGGTTCGGGCGCGCTGTGGGCGACGCCGGTCGCCGCGCAGGACAAGGTGAAGTTCAACCTTTCGTGGTTGCCGCAAGGCAGTACCGGCGGCGTGCTCGTCGCGATCAACAAGGGCTACTACCGCGACGTGGGCCTTGAGGTGTCGGCCATCGTCGGGCACGGCGGGCAGCGCACCGTCAACGAGATCGACCAGGGGCTGTTCGAGTTTGGCTACGGCGATCCGATCAGCGTGATGCTCAACCGCGCGCAGGGTGGCAAGACGAAGATGGTCGGCTCGATCAATGCGGTGTGGCCTGGCGCGATCTGCTACCTCGTCAAGCCCGGACGGTCCCTTGCGAAGCCTGCCGATCTCAAGGGCCTGTCGATGGGCGGCGGTGGCGCGTCGCCGCTGCAGAACATCGTGCCGGCCTGGCTCAAGGCCAACGGCCTGGCGCCCACGTCGATCAGGCTGCTGCGACTCGACCCGTCAACGATCAACCCCTCGTTCCTGCAGGGCCGGGTAGACCTGACCGAGTGCTGGGAGGGGGCGAACCTGCCGGTGCTCAAGTCGCTCGCTGCCAGACAGGGGCGCGAGATCGGCTCGCTGCGCTATCGCGACTTCGGGCTCGACATGGTTGGCAACGGCATTGTGACGACCGAAAAGATGATCGAGCAGAAGCCCGATGTCGTGCGCCGCTTCGTGCAGGCGACCTATCGCGGCTATGCCTGGATGCGCGAGCACCCGGACGCGTCGGCCGCCGTGATCGCCTCGCAGTACCCGATGCTCGACAAACAGGTGATGACCGAGCAGATCCGGCAGATGGCCGCGCTGCAGAGCGATCGCGAGACACAGGGTCACAAGCCGGGGTGGTTGCCGGTGCCGCGCATGGAATCGACCGCGAAGTTCGTGCGCGACGCGTTCCATCTGTCCCCGACGCTCAAGGCGACCGATCTTTATACCAATCAGTTCGTCGAATGAGCTCGCGCGTCGAAGCCATACAAGGAGTGGAGATGACAAGCCCCAAACCCAAACTCAATCCCCGGCGTCTCGGCCATCTGGTGCTGGTCGTGCGCGATATCCGGAAATCGGCGCAGTTCTACACCGAGGTGCTCGGACTGACCGTCTCCGACTGGATCGGCGACCAGATGGTGTTCCTGCGTGCCGCGAGCGATCACCATGACCTTGCGCTCTCGCAGATTCCCAAGGACTCGCCGGATATCGACGATCTGCCGCGCTACAGCCGCCCGGGCATGGAGCACTTCTCCTATCTCGTCGACAGCGTCGAGGAGATGGAGCAGGCCGTGGAAGTGCTGCGCGCGCACGACGTGGAGATCGTGCGCGGCATTGGACGGCACGGTCCGGGTGCGAATTACTTCCTCGTGTTCAAGGATCCGGACGGCAACAACGTCGAGCTGTACTGCGAGATGACCCAGATCGACGCCGAGCATCCGTACGAGGCTCGTGTGTGGGAGCGCAACATCGAGAGCTTCGACCGGTTCCGCTTCGAGCGCTTCGTTGTGCCGCCGCCGCCTGGCATGGTCAAGGAAAAGTCGGGCGGCAAGGCCTAGCCGCGCGACCTTTCGGAGGAGACATCGAATGAAACGCATCGCACAGACGATCGTATTTTGGGGCGTGCTGCTCGCCCTGTGGGAATTGGCCGTGACGTACTTCAAGGTGCAGTCGTACCTCATGCCCCCGCCGTCGGCCATCTTTCGCGCGGCCTGGGAAGTCCATCCGCAGATGCTCGCCGATACCTGGGTGACGACGGTGGAAGTCCTGGCCGGCTTCATTGCGGCCGTGGCCGGCGGACTCGTGATCGGGGTGGTCATCAGCTACAGCGCGCTCGCGCGCCGCACGCTGTATCCCCTGGTCACGGCGTTGCAAAGCATGCCGAAAATCGCGCTCGCGCCACTCATGATCGTGTGGTTCGGTTATGGCTTTGCGTCGAAGCTGGCGTCGACCTTCCTGTTCGCGTTCTTCCCGGTCGTGGTCGCCACGATGGGGGGACTTGCGTCGGTCGCGCGCAACCTCGACGAGCACTTCCGCGCGCTGGGCGCGAGCCCATGGGACACGTTCTGGCGGCTCTATCTGCCGGCCGCACTGCCCGCGTTCGCCGACGGTCTGAAGATTGCCATGCCGCTCGCGGTCATCGGTGCGATTGTCGGCGAGTTCATCGGCTCGGAAGAGGGCCTGGGGCACCTGATCGTGTTCGCGTCGGCGGCCGCGCGCACCGACGTCATGTTCGCGGCCATTCTGATGGTGACCTTGCTGGCCGTGGTCTTGTATTGGGCAATCGAGCGTCTGGCCCGGTTTGTCTGGTGGCGGGGGATCAACGTATGAGCAATGCAACGGGTACGGTTGCGCAGTTGCATGCCGCGCGCGCTGCCGATCAGGAGACGCATGACGCTTCGCGGGGGCCTGGCGTTGGTGCAGCGCCCGGTGCGCAAGGCGCGGACACCGTGATCGAGGTACGCCACGTCGACAAGGCCTATGCGGCGAAGCAGCGCAAGGGCGTGCCGGTGCGGATTCTCGACGACGTATCGCTCTCGATTGCCGATCGCGAGTTCGTGTCGATTCTCGGCGCGAGCGGTTGCGGCAAGAGCACGTTGTTGCGCATCGTGGCCGGACTGGTGCCCCACGACGGCGGCGAGGTCCGTGTGGTGGGCCAGCGGGTATCGCGTCCGGTGCCTGACATCGGCGTGGTGTTCCAGACCAGCAACATGCTGCCCTGGCTGACGGTACGGCAGAACCTGCTGCTTGGCACGCGCTTGCGCAAGATCCCGAAGGAGAAGAGCGAGCCGCGGGTACAGGCGTTGCTGGAGATGCTGGGGCTCTCGCAGTTCGCCGAGCATCATCCGCATGAATTGTCGGGCGGCATGCGTCAGCGCGCGTCGATCGGACAGATCCTGGCGCTCGAGCCGAAGGTGCTGCTCATGGACGAACCGTTCGGCGCCCTCGATGCACTCACGCGCGACAACCTGAACGTCGAGCTGCTGCGCATCTGGCAGGAGCACCGGCAGACGGTGCTGCTCGTCACGCACAGTATCGAGGAGGCGGTCTTCCTGTCGGACCGGGTGATCGTGATGTCGGCCCGTCCGGGCAAGGTGCAGCAGGAAGTCGTGATCGATCTTCCGCGTCCGCGCTCGCCGCAGACGATCAAGCAGCATCCGCGCTACGCGGGCTACATCGCGCAGCTCTCGCAATTGATGGGGGTTTATTGATGGCGGCGCAGTGGCAACTGGCGCGGGCGCGAATGCGCGAAATCGGGCCCGTCTGGGCCCAGGACATCGCGGCCGGGCGCCGTGCGGTGATCGACGCCTATACGCCGCTGCTCGCACAGGCCTCGACGCTCGGCTACGTCGTCGAGCGGGATCTGGCCTACGGTCCGCATGTCCGTCACCGCCTCGACATCTACCGGCCGGAGGTGTCGGCGGAGTCGCCCGCGCCGGTCGTCGTGTTCGTTCACGGCGGTGGCTTCGTGCGCGGAGACATGAACGCCAACGCGCAAATCTACGGCAACGTGCCGCGCTATTTTGCCCGTCATGGCTGTATCGCCGTCAACGTGGAGTATCGCCTGGCGCCTGAAGCCCCATTTCCCGGTGGCGCACAGGACGTGGCCGCCGCCGTTCGGTGGGTGCGCGACCATGTGAGCGCATATGCGGGGCAGGGCGGCGCGGACCTGTCGCGCATGCTGTTGATTGGGCATTCGGCCGGCGGATCGCACGTGGCCAGCTACCTTTGCGATCCTCGTGTGCGCCCGGCAATGCCGGAAGTCGCGGGCGCGGTGCTCATCAGTGCGCGCCTGCGCGCCGACGTGTTGCCGGACAATCCGAACGCGCCCGGCGTGGTCGCGTATTACGGTGAGGACCCCCAGCGCTACGGTGCCGACGCGCCGACGGCGCATGTCGATGCCATGCCGGTGCCGGCGATGGTCGTCATCGCGGAGTTCGAGAATCCGCATCTCGACACCTACGCACTCGAGTTCTGCTATCGGCTGGCGTTGCGCGACGGACGCGCGCCGCGCTTCGTACAGGTGCGCGACCACAACCACACATCGATCGTGGCGCATCTCGATACGGGCGATGACTCGCTCGGCAGAGAAATTCTGCAATTCCTGCACGAAATCGATCCGTCGCCCTGATGCAGGTCGTGCCTGTCTGACGTGCAGAGCTGCGTAGTTGTTGCAGCCGCGTGCGGGCAGCGCCGTTCATCTCCCTCTCTCTTCCAGGAACTGTCATGGTCGATCACGAATTGACCGGGGCGTTTGCGCCCGTCGTCACCCCGTTTCACGCGGATTGGACGCCGGATGCCCCCCGTTTTGTCGCACATTGCGAATGGTTGCTCTCGCACGGTGCGGGGCTCGCCCCGTTTGGCACCAACAGCGAAGCCAACTCCCTCGACGCCCACGAGCGCATGACGCTGCTCGACCATCTCGTCGGGCATGGTCTCGACGCCGGTCGCATGTTGCCCGGTACCGGCTGCTGCTCGTTGCCGGAGACTGTCAGGCTCACGCGTCATGCCGTGGCGCATGGCTGTGCCGGCGTGCTCATGCTGCCTCCCTTCTTCTACAAGGGCCTGACGGACGATGGCCTGTACGCGTACTACGCACGGGTGATCGATCAAGTGGCCGATTCTCGCCTGCGCGTGTACCTGTATCACATCCCGGCACTGTCGGGCGTGCCGATCACAATGCCCGTGATCGAACGGCTGATCCGCGATTTTCCGACGACGGTCGTGGGCATCAAGGACAGCTCCGGCGACTGGAATCACCTGAGTGAGATGCTCGACGCGTTTCCTGGCTTCGGCATCTTCCCGGCTTCGGAGTCGCTGGTGTCGCGTGCCTCGGCCAGGGGCGCCAGGGGCTGCATTTCCGCCACGGTCAATATCAATCCACAGGTCATTGCGCGCCTGTGCCGTGAGTGGGCGGGCGGCGGCGGTGCAGCGCTCCAGGCGCAGGCCGACGCGGTGCGCGGCGTCGTGCAGTCGTTTCCGATGATCGCGGCGCTCAAGGCCGTGCTCGCGACGCAGCGCGACGATCCAACCTGGCAACGCGTGCGGGCACCGCTCTCGCTGCTCACGCGCGAACAGCACCAGCGACTGCATGCGCAGTTGGCCGCGTGCGGCTTCACGCTGCCGGGTTGAGCGAACATGCGCGGCGCGTTGCGGTTTCGGGAGTCACGTCGTGGTTTGCCGCGCCGGCGTCCGGTGCGTGCCGACGCACGGCTGCCGGGCATGCTGATCGGCCTGGCGATGGGCATGGGCGTTTGCCAGACCGGTCAGGCGCAGGTGCAAATCTACGGACATCTCACGCCGATGATGGATTGGGTCTCCGTGAGCGGACGACAGGCACCGGCATCGGCCGTGCGTCCGACGCAAGCCCCGGCGGGCGCCGTCAGCGCACCGGCGCTGAGCGGCACGCGCCTGTTGTCGAGCATTTCGTACTTCGGCATGCGCGGCAGGGAGGATCTGGGCGATGGGTACGCCGCGATCTGGCAGATCGAGACCCCGGTGGCCTTCGACGGCAAATCGACCGGCGCCATTGCCGGGCGCAATTCGAACGTCGGCGTCAAGGGCCCGTTCGGCACGGCGTTCATGGGCAACTGGGATACGCCTTATCAGTGGTCGACGCTCGCGGTCGGGTCGCCGGTGCGCAATCCCTATACCGGCGATCTCAGCACGATCCTGAGCAATCCAGGCTTCAACGTGCCGAACACAACCACGCAGTCGGGGCGTGTGAATGGCGCCGCCGACGCCACGTTCAACCGCCGTCAGGGCAACAGCCTCCAGTACTGGACCCCGGAGTGGGCGGGCTTGCAACTGCGATTCTCTTACTCGTTGTCGAACGGTTCGGTGGCCACGCGAGCGGGCGACATCACGCCGCAGGTGTTCGGCGCTGGACTGGAATATGCGAACGGCGGGCTGCGCGTTCGCTACGCATATGAAATGCACAAGGACTACTTCGGGCTGGCGTGGCTCGGCGCCCCGCCGTCGGCGAATCCGTCGAACGTCGGTTCGCGTGCGACGGGCTCGCGCGACGACGCCCACAAGGTCCTGATCGTCTTCACCTACGCGAACACGAAATGGGTCGCGGGCTGGGACCGCCTGACGTATCGCACCAACGACGGCACCGTCGGCAATCTCGATCGCTACCGGCGCGATGCCGTCTACGCGATGGTGCAGCACTGGTTCGGCGGCGGCCGTCACTCGGTGTGGATTGGCGGTGGCTACGCGATGGACGGCGCTTGCTCGCGCACGGGGGGGGCACCGTGCCGCACCGACGGCCTGGGGGCGACGCAAATGAACCTCGGCTACCGCTACGACTTTTCCAAACTTACCGACGTGTACCTCGCGTACTACCAGGTCATCAACCGCGCTTGGGGCGGCTACGGCTTTTCACCGCGTCCGAACTTTGGCACCGGCAACGGCGGTGCGCCGCCGGGTGCGCACTACCGGGGCATCGGTATCGGTATCGAACACAGTTTTTAACGACCACTTATCGAATCACAGGAGACGAACTTGAGTACGACACAACCGGGCTTCGACAGCATTGTCGAGCGAGAAAAGGGGCTGCATCGCGGCCTGAGCAGCGGGCAGTTGTCGATGATCGCCATCGGTGGCGCCATTGGCACCGGCCTTTTTCTGGGAAGCGCGTTCGCGATCGGTTTTGCCGGACCCAGCGTGCTCGTGAGCTACGCCATCGGCGGCGTCATCGCCCTGTTGCTCATGGGTTGCCTGGCCGAAATGACGGTGGCGCATCCGACGTCGGGCTCGTTCGGCGCGTACGCCGAGCACTACATCGGGCCGCTCGCCGGGTTTCTGGTGCGCTATGCCTACTGGTCGTCCATCGTCTTCGCCGTGGGCACCGAAGTCACGGCCATCGCCGTGTACATGAAGTACTGGTTTCCGGAAGTGCCGGGCTGGTACTGGATCGTCGGCTTCTCGGCCGGGCTCATCGCGATCAACGCGGCGAGCGTCAAGGTCTTCGGCGCGGTCGAATATGCGTTCTCGATGCTCAAGATCGTGGCCATCGTGTTGTTCCTCATGCTGGGCGCCTACATCGTGTGGCACGCGCCGCAGGGCAGCGGCATTGGACTGGCGAACTACACCGCGAACGGCGGATTCTTTCCCAAGGGCGCCTGGGGCATGTGGGTGGCCGTGATCGTGTCGATTTTCAGCTATCTGAGCATCGAGATGATCGCGGTGGCCGCGGGCGAGGCGCAGGACCCGCAGCGGGCGATTACGCGCGCCTTTCGCGCCACGATGTTCCGACTGGTGTTCTTCTATCTGCTCACGCTGGCCCTGACGCTGGCGATCGTGCCCTGGAACGCCGCCGGCGAGGACGGCAGCCCCTTCGTCAAGGTGATGGCGGCCACGCACATTCCCGGTGCAGCCGGGGTCATCAATCTGGTGATCCTGGTGGCCGCGCTCTCGGCCATGAACAGCCAGCTCTACATCACCACACGCATGATGTTCAGCCTGTCGCGCGCGGGCTATGCGCCCCGTCGTTTCGGCGAAGTGAGCCGCAACGGTGTTCCTGTCGCGGCGCTCATGCTCTCGACCATCGGTATCGCGCTGGCCGTGGCGCTCAACGTGATGGCGCCGCAGGCGTCGTTCACGCTGATGATGTCGGTATCGATGTTCGGTGCGATGTTCACGTGGCTGATGATCTTCGTCACCCATCTGTATTTCCGACGCGCGCACGACGCAAAGTCCCTGACTTTTCGCATGTGGGGATATCCGTATGCGAGTCTCGCAGGCGCGCTGCTCATGCTTGCCACCCTGGTCACCACCTATTTCACCGGTGCGTTTCGCATGACGTTGGTCTACGGTGTGCCGTTCGTGGTGGCGCTCTCGGTCGTGTACGCGGTGTGGTATCGGCAGCGTGCCGCTGTCGCGACCGCCGGGGCGCGCGGTTCGAGTCGCTGAGTCGGTGAGTCCATCAATGGTCGTCGGGCGGCGAAGCCGAGAGTGGCGCGGCGACGGCTTCAAGCGGTCGCCGTTGCGCTGCAACGCCCCATCGCGCGGCGACGATCGCCGCGCAAAGCATGAGCGTCGCGCCGATCAGATAGCCGATGAACACGTCGGCGCGGCGCTGCGTGTCGATGAGCCAGCCGAAGAGGGCGGGCCCGGCGACGCCGCCAAGCAGCGTGCCGACGGCATAGAACACCGCGATGGCGAGCGCCCGGATCTCGAGCGGAAAGGTCTCGCTGACGGTGAGGTACGCGGAGCTCGCGGCCGCCGAGGCAAAGAAGAAGATGACCGACCACGCCAGCGTTTGCGTGAGCGTGCTCAGCAGACCTTGCGCGAAGCCCCAGCCGCACAGCGCCAGCAGCACGCCGGCGATGGCGTACGTAAGGCTGATCATCACGCGCCGCCCCACCGCGTCGAAGAAGTGGCCGAGCACGATCGGGCCAAGGACGTTGCCGGCCGCGAACGGCAGGAGGTACCAGCCGACGCGCGCCGCGCTCACCCCATAGAAGTCGGTGAGCACCAGCGCATAGGTGAAGAAGATGGCGTTGTAACAAAAGGCCTGCGCGGTCATGAGGGTCAGGCCAACCAGCGAGCGTTGCCGATAGGTGTGAATCAACGTGTGCCAGACCTCGCGAAGCGGCGTGGCCTGCCGCACGCGAAGTCGCAGTCGCGGGCCGTCGGGGTGTGCGAGCGCGTGCCCACGCTTGCGAAGCGACCTTTCGATACCGCCGACGATCGATTCGGCGTCGGACGCGCGTCCGCGAAGGATGAGCCAGCGTGGGCTTTCGGGCACCCACATACGCATTAACAGAATGCCGAGTCCCAATGCGGCGCCGATGAAAAAACACGCGCGCCATCCCCAGTCCGGTGGCAACGTGCCGGGCGCGAGCAGCACGATCGAACCCGCGGCGCCCAGGGCCGCACCCGCCCAGAATGTGCCGTTGATGATCAGGTCCGTCCAGCCGCGTACGCGCGCCGGCGTGAACTCCTGGATCGTCGAGTTGATGGCGGTGTACTCGCCGCCGATGCCTGCGCCTGTCAGGAAACGGAATACGACAAAGCTTGCGAAGCTCCACGAAAAACCGGTGGCGGCGGTGGCGACGACATACAGCAGCAAAGTGATGAAGAAGAGCTTGCGGCGTCCGAGCCGGTCGGTGAGCCAACCGAAGCCGAGCGCACCGAGCACCGCACCGGCGATGTAGGCGCTGCCCGCGAGGCCGACTTGCGCGTTGGTAAGGGCAAGCGCGGGACTGGTTCTGAGGGCACCGGCCACTGCGCCGGCCAGCGTGACTTCAAGGCCGTCGAGCAGCCAGGTGATGCCCAGGGCGATGACGATCAGCGTATGGAATCGTCCCCATGGCAGGCGGTCGAGGCGAGCGGGCAGGTCGGTGTCGACGACGTTCGCCGCTGCGGGACGAAGGGTTCGGTGGGCGTCGGTCGCGTCTGTCGTCTCTGACATCGGGCGGTCGAGAACTCCGGAAATCCCCGTGGTTCATCAATATTTGCTCACCATCTTACTCCGCGACCGCAAGCGCGCGTCGCGGATCACCTCTCACGACGACGCGGAGCCGAGCCGCGCCGGATCGATTTCGAGCGCGGTCCGGCGGCGAATCTCGGCGCGGGCGGCGTCGTCGACTTCGGCGTCATCGCTGCCGGCGGGCGGTGCCGGGTGAGCAACGTCGTTGCGCAGCACCGAAGCGAGCAGGGTGGTCAAGTCGCTGCGCTGCGACATCGCTTGCGGCGTGATGACGTCGCTGACCAGCCGGGCCATCTCGAAGCGCTGCACCTCGGTGGACTGGTCCGCGCTGCGGTGCACCGCGGCGCGGACCGGCAGGCCGTCCCGATAGCCGACCTGGATGTCGGTGTTTGCCGAGTCGTGCACTTTCACGTATTCATAATTCTGCGATTTCGGATCGGTCGTCAGATTCAACGGCACGCCGGCCCAGAGTGATCGGTGATAGCTCGCCGTGAGCGTCGCCTCGGCTTGTTGCGCGACCGTGCGGTTGAGCGTGTCCTTGCCGCCGATATCCGTATGCTGCGAGATCCGGTAATCGAACCCGTCGACTTCCGATGGGCGCAGCGGGTTGGATGCCGAGGTCGTTTGCGAGATCGACGCGCTGAAGTCGGCCAGACCGCTCAGCACGGACTTGTCGGCGCTGCTCAGGGCGATGCGCGGCAAGGCCGGCGCCGGCGGGTAGTGGCCGTTGAGCCCGGTGAAGGCGCCCTTGAACATTTGCATCAGCGAGGCGTCCCCGTTACCGCGTGTCCGGGCGATATCGAACCGGGCGAGCCAGGCGTCGAGCGCCGCGGCCTGTGCTTTCGGGCTGCCGACGGCCTGCATGGACTGCAGGTCGACGTTGACCTCGAATCGGCCGCTCGCGCCGTCGACGTGGACGTTACGTTGCGTCGCGTCGGCGTGGAATGCGATGGTTTGCGCAGATGTCCCGTTGGCGCCGAGCGTCGCCGACAGGTCGACGGACGAGAGTAGGGCGGTGTCGAAGCCGGTGAGCGCGCCGAAATCCACGACGGGCGGCTGCTTGGCCAGGCCATCGACGGCGCGTTGGAAGGCGTCTGCGAGCTTGCCGAGCTGATCGCGCTCGGCATCCGTCAACGTGCCTTTGGTGACGGCGACCTCGGCCGACAGCCCATCGTCGCTGCTGCCCAGACGCACGCTCACCTGTGCGCCTGAGGCGGTCTTGATCGTCAGCGCGAAGCGATTGTCCGCATCGGTCTGGAGTTGCGTGCGCTGCACCGCGAGCGCGTCGGCGGACGGTGCGACGACGGTGCTCGAGCGAAGCACGCTTTGTGAATATGCCGTGGCGCCGCCCGCGATGACATCCAGCAGCTTTCGGCCGAGACTGTCGAGACGGTTGCCCAGCGCATGGGTGCTGGCGTTGCCAGACATCAGCAACGACAGAGGATCCGAAGGCGGTGTCTGCCAATACAACGTCGCACCGTTGGCGACTGGCTGGGTATAGGTTGGCCAGTTGGCAAGGGGCGGCGCAGTCGTGAGCGTGACCCACGTGGATGCGGATGGGCCCGTCGCGACAGGTGGCGCGTCGGCGGCGCTCGCGCTGGCGGCGCGCGAGGCGATTTCCGCGCTTGCCAGCGTTACAGAACGGGAGAGGGCGTTGATGGCCGTCATCGGGGGAGGGCTGTCGTCAAAGACACCAGGTTATCCGCAAGCATCGGCAGGCGTTGCCGAAGGTCTGTAAGGACCGGTAAGGAAGCCAGCGGGTTCATGAGGAATAACGACTCCCGGACGCCAATATTTAGGGCCGCCTCTCATTTTCGGTGGGCGACTCGAATAACGACGGCCTGGCATGGCATTTTGAAACATCAAAAGTTACTTGATTGGACATGTCATGCAGTGAGCGACGATAGCGATGTTCGACCAGCACGCGGCGATAACGCCGGCGGATCCGGCGCAGAACTTCGACGTGCTGTGCCGCGAGCCGGCGCGGAGCGCGGGGCGCGGCGTGAGCCGACGCCTGTGGGCCCGATGGTGAGCCGCGCGCATTACCGTGCCGTTGCCAACTGCGCCTTGATCGCGGCCTCGGTCTTCTCGTAGTCGCCTTCGCCGAAGTGCGTGTAGACGATCTTTCCGGACCGGTCGACGAGATAGAACGCGGGCCAGTACAGGTTGCCGTAGGCCTTCCATGTGGCGTACCGGTTGTCCTGCGCGATGGGATAGGTGAGCCCGAATCGGCGGACGGCGTCACGGACATTGCCGGTGTCGCGCTCGAAGGCGTATTCGGGGGTGTGCACGCCCACCACGACCAATCCCTGGTCCTTGTACTTCCGGTGCCACTGTTGCACGTACGGGAGCGTGTGGATGCAGTTGATGCACGAGTAGGTCCAGAAATCGACCAGCACAACCTTGCCGCGAAGTTGCCGAAGCGTGAGCGGCGGGCTGTTCAGCCAGTTGTCGATGCCGGTCAGCTCCGGGGCGGCGCCGCCGGTCGTCGGGCGAGCCTGGGATGGGCCGCAGGCGGCAAGCCCGGCGATCGCAAGCACGATGAAAGCACTTCTGAGGATGGTTAACATGACGGTGTTCTCCTGTGGGCGTGCAAGGTCGGCGAGGATCGCCGCGAAAGCGGCATCCGTCCTGGGGTGCCGGTAGTCGTATTGCATCGCCCGGGCGTATCCGCCATGTGTTCGGAACCCCTCATTTCGGCAACGTCGTGTATCCGCGCGGCGTCCGGATACACAGTGATACAAACGCGTTCGACATTTGCTCTATAAAGCATTCAGCGATCGCGCCGTCGGCGCGGGCCAACCCGGGAGTCACGAGATGTCGTCCGACCTGCTGCAAGGTTCCTGCCACTGTGGAGCCGTCCGTTTCGAAGTCAGAGCGCCCGTCGAACCGGCCGCACGCTGCAATTGCAGCCTCTGCCGTCGCAAGGGGGCGTTGATGACGCCGGCTTTTCCCGCGTCGCAACTGCATCTCCTGTCGGGCGAAGGCGACCTGGCGTGCTATCAATTCAACACGCGCGTCGCACGCCACTATTTTTGCCGGCATTGCGGCATTTACACGTTCCACGAGACCCGTACGGCACCAGGCATGTTGCGTGCGAACATCGGCTGTCTGGAGGGTATCGATCCGTATGCCATGACGGCATCGGTGGCCGATGGCCAACGGCTTTCCGTGGTGGAGGACGCATGAGACGCCTGCTTGGCATCGTCGCCTTTCTGGCGGGCGGCTTCAGCGTGGAAGCCTTGCATCCGCTGCAATGCGAGCTGGCGTCCACCCTCCGCGGCGTGACCCTGGGGCCCGAGCGCGCACGCAGGCGCGCCATGCCGGACCCGTTGGTCGCCGGCAGGGCCCGTGTGCCGACTTCCCCGTCGCTATAATCGCCCGCATGGACAAAATCGATCATGTGCTGATCGTCGACGACGATCGCGGAATTCGCGAACTGCTCGCCGACTATCTCGAGAAGAACGGCATGCGGGTCAGCGTGGCGGCGAACGGTCGGGAGATGCGCTCGGTGCTCGCCGATGGCGCCCCCGATCTCATCGTGCTCGACCTCATGCTGCCCGGCGACGACGGCCTCGTCTTGTGCCGGGAGCTGCGCGCGGGCAAGTTTCGAACCGTGCCGGTGCTCATGCTCACCGCTCGCAGCGAGGAGACCGACCGGATCGTTGGTCTGGAAATGGGCGCCGACGACTATCTCGCCAAACCGTTCGCGGTGCGCGAGTTGCTCGCCCGGATCAAGTCGGTGCTGCGCCGCACCCGCATGCTGCCACCCGGCATGCAGGTCACCGAGACCGCCGAGGTGCTCGCCTTCGGTGACTGGCGGCTCGACACCACCGCGCGGCACCTGCTCGACGTTGACGGCACGGAAGTGGCGCTCAGCGGCGCGGAGTATCGACTGCTGCGCGTGTTGCTCGATCACCCGCAACGGGTACTGACGCGGGACCAACTGCTCAATCTCACGCAAGGGCGGCAGGCCGATGCCTTCGACCGCTCCATCGACCTGCTCGTGAGCCGTTTGCGGCAGCGCCTGCGCGATGGCGCGCGCGAACCGCGTTACATCAAGACGCTGCGCAACGAAGGATATGTGTTTTGCGCGGTCGTAACGGTCGTAACGGTCGTGGCGCCGCCAGCATGACACCCGTGCCGACCGTGCCTCCCAGTCCGTCGCCGCGGGGAGCATGGCGCAAATGGCGCTGGCGCCATTGGCCACGCTCGCTGTTTGCGCGCCTCGCGCTCATCCTCGTGGTCGGGCTCACGCTTGCCCAGGCGCTGTCGTTCTGGCTCACCATGACCGAGCGCAACCGCGTCACGTCGAACATGATGAGCGTCTACATCGAGAGCGAGGTCGCCAGTTCGGTGGCGCTGCTCGATCATCTGCCGGCGGGTGAACGTGCACAGTGGCTGCCGCGTCTGGCACGTCGCAGCTACCGCTTCGAACTGGGGCCGGGCGCGAGCGGCGGCACGCCCGATGCGGGACTCGCCGCGCAGGTCGCGGCGGTGATTCGGGACGCCATCGGCGTGACCTATCCGCTGACGGTGAGCAGCGTGCCCGGTGACGCCGACCGGCTCCAGGTGCATCTGCGCCTGAGTGACGGCTCGCCGCTGACCATCGACGTGTTCCCGACGCCGACACTGCCGCTCTCCGGCTGGCTGCCCGTCGTGCTCGTCCTGCAATTGCTGCTCATCGCCGGATGCTGCTGGCTGGCCGTGCGCGTGGCGACACGTCCGTTGAATGCGCTGGCGAATGCCGCCGATACGCTCGGTCCCGACTTGCGTGCCGAGCGCCTGAATGAAGAGGGACCGTCCGAAGTGGCGCGCGCCGCGAGGGCGTTCAATGCGATGCAGGATCGCATCGGCGGCTACATGACCGAGCGCATGCAGATACTCGCGGCCATCTCGCACGATTTGCAGACGCCGATCACGCGCATGCGCCTGCGCGTCGACACCATGGAAGACGAATCCTCTGCCGAGCGCCTGCAACAGGACCTGCGCGAGATGGAGTCGCTGGTCAAGGAAGGGGTGACGTATGCGCGCACGCTCCACGGCGCCGTCGAAGCGCCACGCAAGGTGGATCTCGATGCGTTGCTCGACACACTGGTGTGCGACTACGCGGACGCCGGTCAACCCGTTGCCTTGACGGGAACAGTCGGGCATCCGGTGGTCACGCGCCCGCAGGCGTTGCGCCGCATCGTGGGCAATCTGATCGACAACGCGTTGAAGTACGGGGGCGATGCCAATCTGTCGGTCGTGCGATGCGACGAGGGCATCGACATCGTGGTGACCGATCACGGCCCAGGCATTCCGGAGGACAAACTCGAAGCGGTGTTCGCGCCGTTCGTGCGGCTGGAGACCTCGCGCAATCGTCACACCGGTGGGACCGGATTGGGGCTTGCGATCGCGAAGCAGCTCGCACAGGCGATGGACGCGCGACTGACACTGCGCAACCGCGACGGTGGCGGGCTCGAAGCCCGCCTTCGCCTGATGTGACGTCGTCGACCGCGATTCATGGCAATTCACCGCCAGTTGCGATGATTTGCAGCGCATCGCGGTGCTTCAGGCCGCTTTACCGCTCGAGTCCCGCGCGGTGCTTCTGGTATTGAATGGCCGACACGATCGCCATGCGGCGAATCGGCTCGGGCGGCAGCCACGTCGGTCGCTCGAAGCCCAGCGCATCCGTGAGTTCGGGCGACTTCAGGCCGCAAGCCATCTCGCCGAGCAGTTTGCCGAACATGCTGCCCTTGAGCACGCCCGCGCCGTTGCAACCCAGCGAGGCGAAGAGGTCCTTGCGGATCTCGCCGAAGTACAGCGCGCCGTTACGGGTCAGCGCCGTTACGCCGCCCCACACATATTCGAACCGATGTGACGCGAGGTGTGGATAGCGGCGCTGATAGGCGTCGCTCAGCATGGCACTCACCTCAGCCAGCGGCCGTTCCTTCTCGTATGAATAGGCGCTGCGTACGACAAAGCGCCCACCGAGCGTCTTGCGCAGCGTCGTACCAAGCCGGTTCGCGGGGATGACGCCCCATTCGCTGGCCGGGCCGAGCCTGACCAGTTCGTCGGCCGGCAGTACCGGCGTCATTGCCGCGTACGTGTAGATCGTGAAGACGCGGTCGCGGGCCAGGCCGAGTTTTCGCGCGAAGCCGTTGTTTGCCACGATCACCTGTCCCGCCCGGAGACGCGCCGTAGCCGTGGTCACCGTGTACGGTCCGGTGCCGTCGAGCGAGACAACCGGTTCGTTTTCCCACAGGCGAACATTGGCGGGCAGGCTGTCCGCCAGCCCGCGCACCAGGGCGGCCGGCTGTACGAAAACATTATTGTCGGAGTGATATCCGTAGCCGTAGTAGCGCGTGCCGATCTCGCTTTGCAGGGCGTCTCGCGAGAGCTCGCGATACGACACCCCCCATTCACGGTATTGCGCCAGCGTGTCGCGAAGCCGCTTCTCCCCGTCGGGGGTGGCGGCCGCGTGATACTTTCCGACCGGGTTCCATCCGCAATCGATGCCATGCGTGGTGACCAGTTCGTGAAGCCACTTCAACCCGATGTCGTAGAGGCGAATCTGCTTGCGCGCCACTTCGACCGGACTGCCGTGCCCCCCCATGCCGGTGTTGTGCGGCAAGTTGATCAGGAAGCCCGAGTTGCGTCCCGCCGAGCCGTTGCCTACGGTGGTGGCGTCGATCACAAGCACCGTGGCTTCGGGGCGTAATTCGGCAATGCGCCGCGCCGCGGCCAGTCCGGTGAAGCCGGCGCCGATCACGATGACATCGTAGCTTCGCACCGATGGCGGGTGCGTGTGCGGCACGCGCGCGGGCAAGAGGGCATTCCAGCCGGCGCCCGCCTGATAGGCGGGGAATGTGCCCCGCCCGGGGCGGGGCGGGCGAGAGGGCGTAACTTGATTGGGCATGACGATAGAAGGGCGGGGGCTTTGCCGAAACGTGCCTCGGGAAAATTACGCGGCCTGGCTTTCCAGACTGCGCATGACCTCGGTTTGCACGGTGTTCCAGATTTGCGATTTGAGTTCGTTGTAGCGTGCCGAGAGCTGGACTTGCGCGTCGCGCGGCATTGGCAGGTCGTTCGGCAGGTCGCAGGCCACGCGGCCAGGCCGTGCGCTCATGATGACCATACGCGTCGAGAGCATCAGGGCCTCGTCGATCGAGTGCGTAATGAAGACGATCGTCTTGCCGCTCTTTTGATAGATCTGTAGCAGTTCCTCCTGCAACACCTGGCGCGTCATCGCGTCGAGTGCGGCAAACGGTTCGTCGAGCAGTATCACGTCCGGGTCGTTGGCGAGCACGCGCGCGATCGAAACCCGCTGGCGCATGCCGCCCGAAAGCGCCTTCGGATAGCGGTCCTCGAAACCCTTCAGGCCGACCATATCGATGTAGCGGCGCGCGGTTGCATAGCGCGTGGCCTTGTCCACACCTTTCATCTTCAGGCCGAACGCCACGTTGTCGAGCACACTCAGCCACGGGAAAAGCGCGTACTGCTGGAAGACCATGCCGCAGTGCGGGTCGATGCCCTTGACCTCGCGACCGTTCACGAGAATTTTGCCCGTGGTGGGTTCGTCGAAGCCCGTGATGAGATTGAGCAGCGTCGACTTGCCACAGCCCGAGGCGCCGAGCAGCACCACGAACTCGCCTCGGGCGATATTCATGTCCACCCGCTCGAGCGCCTGAAAGTCGCCGTAACGCTTGGACACGCCGTCGATGGCGATCATCGCCGCGGCGTTCGTGGCGAGATCCGTGGAAGCGGCGTTCTGGCCGCCAGCGTGAGAATCCATGCGATCGTTCATGCTTGCCACCTCAACACCTTGCGCTCGATGGCGCGAAATACGATATCCGTCACCAGCACGGTGACACTGATCATCACCATGCCGAGCACCACGACTTCTGTCTGGAAGAACTCCTTGCCGTTCATGATGAGGAAGCCGAGACCTTCGCGTGCAGCGACGAGTTCGGCGGAAATCACGCACGTCCAGGACAGGCCGAGAATGATCTTCAGACCCGACAGGATCTGCGGCAGACTCGCGGGAAGAATCACTTCGCGCATCACCTGCCAGTTGCTGGCACCCAGATTCTTCGCGGCGCGAATGAGCAGCGGATCCACGTTGCGCGTGGCTTCGATCACATACACCAATGCGGGGGCGAACGTCCCCATGAACACGATGCTGTACTTCTGCGTCTCGGAAATGCCGAACCACAGCAGTGAGAGCGGAATCCAGCTCATCGACGGCAGCGGACGCAGGAACGACAGGATCGGATCGAATGCCGCGCGGGCGTAGCTCGACGTGCCCAGCACGATACCCAGCGGAATGGCCACGATCGTGGCGGCGATGAAACCCGTCATCACGCGGCGGGTCGAGGCGAGCACATTCGAGAGCAGCGAGCCGTCTGCCATCATGGACACGATGCGCTCCGCAACGGCAGACGGCGGCGGCAGGAACAGCGGGTCGATGACCCCGGTGCGGCAGGCCATCTCCCATACCATCAGGAACACGACCACGGACGCGAATCCCACACCCAGCAGCGTGGCGCGGGACGGTTGGCGATGATTCACAATCAGACTCCTCAGGCGAGCGCCGGCGCGTCGTCAACGCGTGATCGGACGAACCGGCGCACAGGGGGCTTACAGGTACGACGTGTTGATCCACTGGCGCACGGCCGGGGCCTTGTCGATCTGCTTGTACGTCACGAGCATTTCCGCGAGGCGTTGCAGGCCGTCAACATAGCTGCCCGGCGACTTGAGCAGTTGCGATTGCTGCGCGAGCGAATACCATTCCGCGCCCTTGATCGTCTCGATCTGATCGAGCGCCGACATCCCCGTGAGACCGATCAGCGTGCGGGCGGCCTCGTCCGGCTTGCCGTGCAGCGTCTGGCAGGCGTCGAAATACACCTTCAGATACTTGCGCACCACGTCGGCGTTCTTCTCGGCCCAGGCATTGCGTACGATCAAAACGTCCGGGCCCGGCGTCACGTTGTACTTCTTGTAGAGCGAGAACTGCGTGTCATCGGCCAGCAGCTTCATGCCGGACATGGCGCGAATGCGGTTGAATTGAGGTGTCCAGGCCGCGGCGGCGTCGATCTGCCCCGACTGAATCGCGCCGGGCAGCTCCGGTGCGGGCACGTTGAGCACCGTCACATCGTTGGACAGGCCGGCATTGCCCAGCAGATCCAGCACCAGCAGGTGCGCGCTCGACGCAAAGGTCACGCCCAGCTTCTTGCCCTTGAGGTCCTGCAGCGAATTCACGCCGTCGCGCACGAACAGACCTTCCACGCGACCGAAGCTCTCCGGTACGGCCACGATCGAAAAGTGCTTCGAGCCGCGGGCCATCAGCGCGAGTGCCGACACGATGCCGGTGCAGGCAATGTCGATGCCGCCAGAGAGCACCGCGCTCATGCGTGCCGACGACGTGCCGAACGCCTGCCATTGCTGATCGATGCCGGCCGCCGCGAAGGCGCCCGACTTCATCGCCAGATACGCCGGATAGTGGCCCAGCCATGCCGATCCGCCGTACTGCACTGTCGTGGCGTCCGCGGCCAGGGCCGAGCCCGGCAGCGCCAGGGTACCGGTTGCCGCGGCGGCCGATATGGCCGCGCCGGTGTGAAGGAACTTGCGTCGAGAGAGGTTCATGCGTGTCTCCTTTAATGGGTCTGTGTTATTCGCGTTGAACGGATGGCGCGCTTCGGGCGAACGTTGCCCGGCCCCGCGCCCGGGGCGTTGACGGCAAGGCATTGCCGGGGATCAGCAAAGCGCCAGTCGTTCCCCCAGCCAGGGCATCAGCCGGCGCAGTTCCGGAAACGCCTCTTGCGCGAGCGCGAGACGGCCGGCGAGGAAACATTGCGACGCCATCTCCGAAACCTCACCTTCGCGCGAGACCTGATAGATCGTGCGCGAGAGGGCGGGGCCGGGCAGGGGCAACGCGGCGAGTTGGGGCAGCGAGGCGCGCCCCTGCAGCAGGCAGAGCGGCGTGGCGATCGTGAAACCCAGATCGGCGGCGACCATCGACATCACAATGTCCGACGTATCGATCTCGAGATGCATGCGGGGCGAATGACCGGTGCGGCGCAGGTGGCGTTCGATCACCGCCCCGAAGTGAGACCGGCCCGAAAAGCGGATCAGCGGCAACGAGCGGATCAACTCGCTCAGATCGGCCTGGGCCAGATCTGCGGCCCGCGCCTTCGGGAGTACCACGATGAACGGTTCCGTGAAAATCGGGCGGCGCACCAGTCGCTCCATGTCGTGCATCGGGTCGCTCGTCACGATCAGGTCGAGTTGGCGTGCCAGCAGGGCTTGCGCGTGGCCGTTGGCCAGTCCGGACCAGAGGAGCAATTCGCTGGTGCTGCCGGACATCTGGCGAACGATGGACGGTCCGACCGTGGCGGCGAACGAGTCGATCATGCCCACGCGCACGGCGGCACGGCTGGCCACGTCGGCGTCTTGCACCTGAGCGATCAGCCGATCCATGTCGTCGACGATCTGACGCGCGTGGCGAGAGAGCGCGAGTCCGGCAGGGGTCAGCTTCAGTGGGCGTCGGGAGCGGTCGAGCACGCGCGTGCCGACGGTCTGCTCAATCTGGGCGATGGCCTGGGAGATCGCGGACTGCGTGATGCCCAGCGTCGTGGCGGCGCCGGACAGGGAGCCTGCCGAAGCGACGGCCTCGAAGATCCGCAACGATCTGACGTCGAGGTCTGCGCGCTTTTTCATCGGCGTGTCTCCAGGGCTGCGGCGAGGTGTCGAAGGACCGGGAAGGCCGAGCCTGTTTCACCGCGATGATCGGTATAAGAATTTCTGAGAATTGTAGGTATATGGGGGGTAAAACAGAAAACAAATTAAGAAAAACTAATACTTTGTATTAGGGCGCGAGAATGCGAAGGGAACAAATTGCCTGGACGGGGCGGCGTCAGACTGAGGGGGTGGGAATGGGGCGAGCGTTCGCGGTGTGTCGTACGTGTCTGACGGGAAGGCCGGAGGGTAGGGAGAGAACTGGACCTGCGCGGGCGCGTTGGCGGATGGCGGCTCGCCGATCGGCTCGAGCCGCCGAAAGGCGATTTCGATCGCCTGACGTGGCGTCGTGCCGCGGCGTCACGCCGAGGCGGGATCGCGCCACTCGCCGTTGCGAACCGTGCGCGACGGCAGCGCGCCGCCGAGCCAGTACGTGAGTTCCGCCGGTCGTTCGATCTCCCATGCCACGAAATCCGCTGACTTCCCGGCCTCGATCGTGCCATGCGTCTCCAGCATGCCGAGCGCCTTCGCCGCGTTGCGCGTAACGCCGGCCAGCGCCTCCTCGGGAGTCAGGCCGAACAGCGTGCAAGCCATGTTGAGCATCAGGCGCAGCGACAGCGCGGGCGACGTTCCCGGATTCAGGTCCGACGCCACCGCGATGTCCACGCCATGCCGGCGCAGCAGGTCAACCGGCGGGCGGCGCGTCTCCTGCAACATGTGGAAGGCACCGGGCAACAGCACCGCCACCGTGCCGGCGCGGCCCATCGCGGCGGCGTCTTCCGGCGTCATGTACTCCAGATGATCGGCCGACAGCGCCCCCAGTTCGGCCGCCATGCTCGAGCCGCCCAGCGGCGACAACTGCTCGGCGTGCAGCTTCACCGGCAACTTCAGCTTCTGTGCACGCAACAGTACGCGCATGACCTGTGCCGGCGTGAACGCGATCGTCTCGCAAAACGCATCCACCGCGTCCACCAGCTGCTCCTCGGCCAACGTCGGCAAAATCTCCGAGCAGACATAATTCACGTACTCGTCCGCCTTGCCGGCAAACTCCATCGGGACTGTGTGGGCGGCCAGGCAGGTTGTCTTTACCGTCACGGGCAGCGATTCGCCCAGGCGCCGCGCCACGCGCAGCATCTTGCGCTCGCTGTTCAGATCCAGGCCGTAGCCCGACTTGATCTCGACCGTCGTCACGCCGTCGCGCATCAACGCCAGCAGGCGCTTGCGGGCCGAGACGAAGAGCGCGTCCTCGGTGGCGTCGCGCGTATGGCGCACCGTGTGCCGGATTCCGCCGCCTGCCGCCGATATCTCGGCGTAGCTCACGCCTTGCAGGCGTTGTTCGAACTCCTGGCTGCGGTTGCCGCCAAAGACCAGGTGCGTGTGGCAGTCAATCAACCCGGGGGTGACCCACGCGCCTTGCAGGTCGATGCAAAGATCCGAGCCCGAGGCCGATCGCTCGCCGCGCGGACCCACCCACTCGATGTGCTTGCCTCGCGTGACGATCACGGCGTCTTCGATGGCGTTGTAGCGACCGTCGCGCATGGTCGCGACGTGACAGTGCTTCCAGTAGGTACGTTTCATAAGAGACTCATTCCATGCGCATCTGGCTGCGCAGTTGCGCTTGCTTGGGTTTGACACCGAACTGGTAGGCGAGCGACATCAACAGGATCCAGCCCGCGCCGACGTACAGTGCGACGCGCGTGTCGTCCCGATAGCCCAGCACGCCGATCACGAACAACATGAAGGCGATGGCCAGCGCAGGGCCGACCGGCCAAAGCGGGACCTTGAACTTCAGGGCGGCGACTTCCCGCGCAGGCAGACGCCGACGCATGGCGACCTGCGAGAGCAGGATCATCAGCCAGACCCATACCGTGGCGAACGTGGCGATCGATGCAATGATCAGGAACACGCCTTCCGGAATCAGGTAATTGAGGACGACGCCGCCGAGCAATGCGGCCGTCATGACGAGCACCGTGACCCACGGAACGCCGTGGCGCGACGTCGCCGAAAAGGCCGCGGGCGCCTGTCCTTGCCCGGCCATGCCGAACATCATGCGGCCCGCGCCGAAAATGTTGCTGTTGATGGCCGAGATCGCCGCGGAGATCACGATCACGTTCAGAATCGCGGCTGCCGAGCGGATTCCGAGTCCGGAGAAGATCTGCACGAACGGACTTCCCTGGCTGCCGATGCCGGTCCAGGGAAAGATCGCCATCAGCACGCACATCGTGAGCACGTAGAACAGCAGGATGCGCGCCGGCACAGCGTTGATGGCACGCGGGATCACCGTCTCGGGATTCCTCGCTTCGCCGCCCGTGATGCCGATGATCTCGATACCTCCGTACGCGAACATCACCACCGCCAGCGATGCGACGAGACCGCCCCAGCCGTTGGGCAGAAAGCCGCCGTGCGACCACAGATTGCTCAACGCCGGTGCGTGCTCGCCATGCAATTGAACACCCGCGAACAGAATCACGCTGCCGCCGACGATCATCGCCGCGATCGCGAGAATCTTCACCAGCGCCAGCCAGAACTCCATCTCGCCGTAGACCTTCACGTTGCACAGGTTCAGGCCACAGATCAGCATCACGATGCCGAGCACCCAGAGCCACTGCGGTACGTCCGGAAACCAGAAGCCCATGTAGATGCCGAACGCCGTCACGTCCGCCAGGCAGACGATCACCATCTCGAGGATGTACGTCCAGCCGGTGAGAAACCCCGCCAGCGGGCCGAGATTGTCGCGGGCATAGCGCCCGAAGGAGCCGGATACCGGCTCCCGTACGGCCATCTCCCCGAGGGCGCGCATGACCATGTAGACGGCGGCGCCGCCGAGGATGTACGCGAGGATGACCGCGGGACCGGCGAGTTGGATGGCGGACGCCGAGCCGTAGAACAGGCCCGTACCGATGGCGGAGCCGAGCGCCAGGAAGCGGATGTGCCGCGCGCTCAGATTGCGTTGCAGGTTTTTCAAGCTGTCTCCTGAAAGCATGATTCGCCGGCCCGCGAGCGCGAGCGGCAGAGGAAGTCGGTGTGTCGGGGCGGCGGTCGTGACACCCGGTGCACGACCGCCGCACGAAAGACACCCGTGCGCCATGAGGCCGGAGCGCGAATCGCTGTTCGTTTCGCCCCGGCAGGGCGGAATCAAACGCGACTCAAAGGCTTGGCAACGTACCGGCCGGCAGGAGTGGACTCAGTTGACGCCGGGCGATCAATTCGCTCGCGCCTTCGATGTCCGGCGCGAAATAACGGTCCTTATCGTAGAACGGAACCGACTGCCGCAGCAGGGCGCGCGCGCGCTCGAGCACCGGCGTCGTGCGCACGCCTTCGCGGAAGTCCAGCCCCTGACAGGCGCCGAGCCATTCGATCGCGACGATGCCCTTGACGTTATCGGCCATCTCCCAAAGCCGCTTGCCGGCGTTGGGCGCCATCGATACGTGGTCTTCCTGGTTGGCCGAGGTCGGGAGACTGTCGACGCTCGCCGGATGCGCCAGGGCCTTGTTGTCCGACGCCAGGGCGGCCGCCGTGACCTGCGCGATCATGAAGCCCGAGTTCACGCCCCCGTTGGCCACGAGAAACGCGGGCAACTGCGACATGTGCTTGTCCATCATCAGCGAGATGCGGCGCTCGCTTAGCGAGCCGATTTCGGCCAGCGCCAGCGCGAGATTGTCCGCCGCCATGGCGACCGGTTCTGCATGGAAATTGCCCCCGGAGATCACGTCGCCCTGTTCCCAGAACACGAGCGGATTGTCCGAGACGGCGTTGGCCTCGACGGCGAGCACCTCTGCCGCCTGACGGATCTGCGTGAGACACGCGCCCATGACTTGGGGCTGGCAGCGCAGCGAGTAGGGGTCCTGCACCTTGTCGCAGTTGGCGTGCGATTGACCGACTTCGCTCGTCTCGCCGAGCAGATATCGATAAAGCGCCGCCGCGTCGATCTGGCCGCGCTGACCGCGGGCGTCATGAATTCGAGCATCGAACGGCGCACGCGAGCCGAGCATGGCTTCGACGGTCAGGGCGCCACAGACGCTGGCCGCCGCGAACAGATCTTCCGCTTCGAAGAGGCCACGCAGCGCGTAGGCCGTGGAGACCTGCGTGCCGTTCAGGAGCGCGAGGCCCTCCTTGGCCGCCAGTGTGAGCGGCGCCAGTCCGGCCACGGCGAGCGCTTCGCGCGCGCTCATCCATTGGCCGCGATGACGTGCCTGTCCTTCGCCGAGCAACAGCAGCGACATGTGGGCAAGCGGGGCGAGGTCTCCCGAGGCACCGACCGAGCCCTTGAGCGGAATGCGAGGGTACACCTGCGCGTTCACCAGCGCGACGAGGGCGTCGATCACCTTGCTGCGGATGCCGGAAAAGCCGCGTGCAAGGCTATTGATCTTGAGCACCATGATCAGGCGCACGAGCGCGTCGTCGAGCGGGGCGCCAACGCCGGCCGCGTGCGAGAGCACCAGCGAGCGCTGCAGGTTCTCCAGGTCTTCGTGGGCGATGCGGGTCGACGCGAGCAGTCCGAACCCGGTATTGATGCCGTAAGCGGTGCGGCCTTCGCTCACGATGTTCTCGACGCAGGCCACGCTCCGGTCGATGGCAGCATAAGCCGATTCGTCGAGCGCGAGGGTGGTCGGGTTCTGATAGACGTCGCGCAGTTGCGCCAGCGTGAGCGCACCGGGCGTCACAAAGAGTTTTGCCATGGACGGAATTCCTTGATTCGGCATAGTCGGGGATGTCTTGCTATTGGGCTGTCGTGGTGCGCGCTCACCCGGCGGCGTTCAGCATCGGCAGGTTCAGGCCCTGATCGCGAGCGCAGTCGATGGCGATGCCGTATCCGGCGTCGGCGTGGCGCATCACGCCGGTTGCCGGATCGTTATGCAGCACGCGGGCGATGCGCGCGGCGGCGGCGTCGGTGCCGTCACACACGATGACCACGCCGGAATGCTGCGAAAAGCCCATGCCCACGCCGCCGCCGTGATGCAGCGAGACCCACGTCGCGCCGCTGGCCGTGTTGAGCAGGGCGTTGAGCAACGGCCAGTCCGAGACGGCATCGGAGCCATCGCGCATGGCTTCCGTTTCGCGATTCGGGCTGGCGACCGAGCCGGAGTCGAGGTGATCGCGGCCGATCACGACCGGGGCCGACAATTCTCCCGAGCGTACCATCTCATTGAACGCCAGTCCGAGCTTCGCCCGCAGGCCGAGGCCGACCCAGCAGATGCGCGCCGGAAGGCCCTGGAAGCGGATGCGCTCGCGCGCCATGTCGAGCCAGCGGTGCAGATGGGCGTCGTCGGGAATCAGTTCCCTGACCTTGGCATCGGTCTTGTAGATGTCTTGCGGATCGCCGGAGAGGGCCGCCCAGCGAAACGGTCCCACGCCCCGGCAGAACAGCGGCCGGATATACGCCGGCACGAAGCCCGGGAAGTCGAACGCGTTGGCGACGCCTTCCTCCTTGGCCATCTGCCGGATGTTGTTCCCGTAGTCGAACGTGGGCACGCCCATGGCCTGGAACGCGAGCATGGCTTTCACGTGCACGGCCATCGATTGCCTCGCCGCCCTGACGACTTCGGCGGGGCTGGAGCGCGCGCGTTCCCGGTACTCGTCCCACGTCCAGCCGATCGGCAGGTAGCCGTTGAGCGGATCGTGCGCGCTGGTCTGGTCGGTCACCATGTCCGGGCGAACGCCGCGGCGCACCAGCTCGGGCAGGATTTCGGCGGCGTTGCCGCACAGGGCGATCGAGACGGCCTGGCCGGCGGCGGTGTACTTCGCAATGCGTGCGAGTGCGTCGTCGAGATCGGCCGCTTGCTCATCGACATAGCGCGTGCGCAGACGGAAGTCGATGCGACTCTGCTGGCACTCGATGTTCAGCGAGCATGCACCGGCCAGCGTGGCGGCGAGCGGTTGCGCGCCGCCCATGCCGCCGAGCCCGGCGGTGAGCACCCAGCGACCCTTCAAATTGCCGCCGTAATGCTGACGGCCGGCTTCGACGAACGTCTCGTAGGTGCCTTGCACGATGCCCTGGCTGCCGATGTAGATCCACGAGCCGGCGGTCATCTGGCCGTACATGGCGAGCCCCTTGGCGTCGAGCTCATTGAAATGCTCCCAGTTGGCCCAGTGGGGGACCAGGTTCGAGTTGGCGATGAGCACTCGCGGGGCGTCGGCATGCGTCTTGAAGACGCCGACCGGTTTGCCCGACTGGACCAGCAGCGTTTCGTCGTCGCCCAGCGTCTTGAGCGTTTCGACGATCTTGTCGTAACACTCCCAGTTGCGCGCCGCGCGGCCGATGCCGCCATAGACCACCAGCGCGTTTGGATTTTCGGCAACGTCCGGGTCGAGATTGTTCATCAACATGCGCAGCGGCGCTTCGGTGAGCCAGCTGCGGGCATTGAGTTCGGTGCCGCGCGGGGCGCGGATGGTGACGTCGCGATATCGGGTGAATTGGCTCACGGCATTCCTCAGGGTCTGAGCGTTGAATGACTTGTACAGTATTGTATATACAAGTTAGCGTGAACTAGGGTTTTCACGAGGGACGTCCGGGGGGAGGGCGCCTTAGACCGTGTCGCCGAAGCGGCCTTCGAGACGGTGGCGCGAGCCGGGGTGAAGCAGCCGGGCGACGGAGACGACACGCGTGCCCGTCCACGTACGGCGGCGGATAAGCAGGCACGGTTCGGTGCGCGCGATCTGCAGCATGTGTGCTTCTTCAGGCGTGGCGGTCACGGCTTCGACGACGTGCTCGCCTGACGTCAGCGGCGAAATGCGCTGCAAGTAGGCATTCGGCGTGAGTTGGGTGAAATCCTGCGCGAGGTAATTCGAGGCGAGGGCGGGATTGACGAAGCGATCCTCGATCTGCACGGGAACGTTGTCCTGGTAATGGACGATGACCGAGTGAAACAGCTTTTCGCGTTCGTGCAGACCCATCGCAAGCGCCCGTTCCGGCCCGGCCAGTTCCTCGCGCAGTAGCTTGACCTCAGCGCGGTGCCGGTGGCCGAGTCCGGAGATTTCGTCCGCAATGTTGTTGACGGCGAGCAGCGGCGAGTGCGATTTGGGCTCGGCCACGAACGTGCCCACGCCCTGCATGCGCACGAGACGTCCTTCGGCGGTGAGTTCGCGCAGTGCCCGGTTGACCGTCATGCGGCTCACACCACAGAGATCGACGAGTTCGTTCTCGGAAGGCACGCGATGGTGCGGCGGCCAGGCGCCACTGTCGATCTGGCGGCAAATGAACTGCTTGAGTTGCAGATACCGGGGCGCGGGCCCTTGCTCATTGAGCGCTTCGACGGTGGGCTGGGCGGTTTGACGTGACACCTTGAGGAACTCTCCGGACACGGGCGTGCAGGTGGAAAGCCTGAAGGATAAGCCAATCGTCTGCCGGAGACGAGAAAAAACGGACTCGCGCGCCGCTGCCGCCGCAAGTGTTGTCACCAGCCGTGCAGGCGCGGCCAGACTGCGATGTCGCGCTCGGGGTCCAGCGCGTGGTACTCGGGAAATTGTGCGCCGGTCGCGCAGGCGTGATTGGGCATGACGCGCAGCAGTGTGCCGATGGGAAAGCGGCCCACGATGTCGTCGTCCGGTTCGCCCTCCCGCGCCAGGATACCGTGCTCCTGGTTCGCGCCTTCTAACCGGTAGCCGGCCACCGGGCTGCCGTCGATGCGGCACACCTGGCCGTAGCCGAAGTCATGTTTTTGCTTTTGCGTTCCGCGATCCCGGCTCATCGCCATCCAGCCGGCGTCAACGATGGCCCAGCCCTTGTCAGGTTGATGGCCGATGACGGTGGTGAGCACGCTGAGCGCGAGGTCGTCCGTCGTGCAGACCCCGACGTTGTGCATCACGAGATCGAAGAACACGTACACGCCCGCGCGCACCTCCGTCACGCCGTCGAGATGTACGGCGGCAAGCGCGGTGGGCGTGGAGCCCACGCTCACGACCGGGCAAGGCAAACCCGCGTCGCGCAGGCGCGTTGCGGCCAGCACGCAGCCGGCGCGTTCCTGCTCGGCGATGGCGGCCAGCGCGTCGGGTGTGTCGAAGTCGTAGCTGGAGCCCGCGTGTGTCATGACGCCGCCGAGTGTGGCGCCGCCGTCGTGGATGACGCGCGCGACCTCAAGGAGTGCCGGCGCGTCGGGGCGAATGCCCGAACGGTGCCCGTCGGTGTCGACCTCGATCCACACCTCGAAGGTTTCACCGAATTGCGCGCCGAACGCCGCAATGGCCCGGGCGGATGTCACGCAGTCCGTGACGATCTTCAGGTCGCAGCCCCGGCGCCGCAACGCGAGCGCGGCGGGCAGTTTGCGCTCGACCATCGCGACCGCATACAGGATGTCGGTCACGCCCGCCTCGAAGAAACACGCGGCTTCCTTGAGCGTCGAGACCGTGATGCCCGAGGCGCCGGCTTGCATCTGCGCGCGAGCCACGTCCACGCACTTGCTGGTCTTGACGTGCGGGCGGAAACGCACCCCGAGGTTGTCCATGCGCGACTGCATGCGCTGGATATTGCGCCGCATGCGCGGCACGTCGATGATGGCGGCCGGGGTCTCCAGCGATTGCAGCGTTTGCCATGAGCGGGGTGGCACTTGGTGGATCGATGACATGTCGGCAGTCCTCAGGCGGTCGTGTGAAAGTGGCGCAGCCAGTCGAGCGCCGGGGCAAGCGAGGGCGCTTCGCGCTCCGGCGAGGGCGCTCCCTCGGGGCGTGCAAGACCGACGCGGTTATGCCAGAACGTGCGCAAGCCGACAGCGGCTGTGCCAAACAGGTCGTAGCCCGAACCGGCGACAAAGGCGGCATCGGCGGCGGGCACGCCGAGCCTGTCGAGCGCCATGCGATACGGGCGCGGGTCGGGTTTGTAGAAGCCGGCTTCTTCCGATGTCACCACCGCGTCCCAGTCCACCCCAAGCAATGCCGCGGCCTGATGGCCCAGCGTCGCTGAGCAATTCGTGACCACCGCCAGCTTGCAGTGTGGGCGCAGCGCCGCAAGCAGCTCCCGCGCACCGTCCCAGACCGGAAGCGTGCACCATTCGTCGGACAGCGCCTGCGGGGCGGACGACGGCAGGCCGACCTGATCCGCCGCCATTCGCACCAGTTGCTCATAGCTCACGTAGGCGCCGCAACCGTAGGTTCGCCGCAGGTATTCGGCGCGCCAGGCGCGGCCGGCGTTCTCGCTACCGGCTGCGCGGTTCCACACCGTCCACGAGTCGAGCAAGGCCGTCAGCAGGTCGAACAGCACGGCGCGGGGCCAGGCCGTGACTTGTCGTGCGGGGGTGTCGGACATGGGCGTCTCCATGAGGGGGCACGATGCGGCACGGCGGTCTGTCGCCGTGGGGATGACCGGCAGTGTAGGAACGATAGAGGGTGCCGTGGTTAAATGACGCAACATCCAACATTAAGCTCAGGTGAATGATTCAGATCGAGGACCTGCGTCTGATCGAGGCGCTGGCGCAGTCGCCGTCGCTCAGCGCGGCCGCCCGGATGCTCAACGTCACGCCCCCGGCACTGTCGGCGCGGCTTCGCAAGCTCGAGTCGACGCTGGGGCTGGCGCTGGCCTCGCGAACTTCGCGGCAGTTGACGCTGACGGCCGAAGGCGAGCGTCTCGCCCGCGAGGGGGCGGCGCTGCTTGCACAGCTCGACGCGTTGCCCGAGTCGTTTCGACGCGAGGACAAACGTTTGACCGGCACGTTGCGCATTGCGGCCCCGTTCGGTTATGGGCGGCATCATGTGGCGCCCGTCCTGGCGCGGTTTGCCGCGTTGCATCCGGAGTTGCAGCTCGAACTGGATCTGCGCGAGACGCCGTGGCCGGACAGGCGCGATTCCGATGCGGTCATCCATGTGGGCGCGGTAAGGGACTCGTCGTGGATCGCGCGGTCGCTGTCGCCAAATGAGCGATGGGTATGTGCGAGCCCCGACTATCTGAAGCGACATGGCACGCCGACGGATCCGCGCGACCTGTTGCAGCATCGCTGCATCTGCATTCGGGAGAACGACGAAGACGTGACGCTATGGCGTTTTCGACGCCGTATGGCGGACGGCGCCGCGCCGGCGACCCGGCGTTCCGCTTCGCGCGAGAGCGTGCGGGTGTCGGCGGCTTATACGTGCAACGACGGCAGCGTGGCCCGCGAGTGGGCGGAACAGGGCATGGGCCTTGTGCTGCGCTCCGAGTGGGACACGCGCGACGCCGTGGCGGCGGGCAGGTTGACGCGCGTGTTGTCCGACTGGGCGTTTGACAGCGCCCCGGTCACGCTCCTCGTCCCGATCCGGCGCGGGCGAACTACGCGGTTGCAGGCGCTCATGGCATTTCTGGAACAGTCGCTCGGTATCTCCGCGCCGCAGCGCCAGGGCAGGCGGCGCACGCCCTGAATGCCATCGTGGGCACACTGCAGGCCGCCTTCGAGTGAGGCGTTCGCGCGCGCAAACGTTCAAGGGGCCGGTGCCGACAATGCGCGTTCGATCGCCTGCCCGAGCAGCGACACACCGAGATCGATTTCCTCGGCGCTCACGGTGAGCGGTGGCGCGATACGGAACACGCCTCCCATGCCGGGCAACTGCACGATGTTCATGCTCAGCCCGAGGTTCATGCATTCGCGCGTGATTCGTGCACCCAACCCGTCGGCAGGGGCCTTGCTCACCCGATCTTTCACGATCTCCATGCCGAGCAGCAAGCCGCGGCCGCGCACGTCTCCCACGCAGTCGAAGCGCTCCATCAAGCCCAGCAGACCGTTTCGAAGCCGCTCGCCCATGAGGTTGGCCCGCGCGACCAGGCCGTCGCGCGCCACCACGTCAAGGACTCGCAGGCCGACGGCAGCCGGCAGCGGGTCGGAGACGTGCGTGGTGTAGAAGAGATAGCCGCGTTCGTGTGCGCGCTCCTCGATTTCGGCGGAGGTCACCACCGCGGCCAGCGGCAGACCGGCGCCCAACGTCTTCGACAGCGTGAGGATGTCCGGCGTCACGCCATCGCGCTCGAATGCGAACATCGTGCCCGTGCGGCCGATGCCGGTCTGCGCTTCGTCCAGGATCAGCAACATGCCGCGCGCCTCGCACTTGCGCTTGAGCGCCGCAAGGTAGCCCGGCGGCAGTTCGATGATGCCGCCCGAGCTGAGGATAGGCTCGGCGATGAAGGCCGCGAGATTGCCGCTGGACTGCCGGTCGATCAGGTCGAACGCGTAGTCCAGCTCCGCCAGATAGTCGTAATCGCCCCCGGTGCCAAAGCGCGGCCGGTACGTAAATGGCGCCGGAATCGCAAATGATCCGGCCGCGGCGGGACCCACGCCCTTGCGCCCGGCGCTGTAGGTCGCCGATGCGGCGGCACCGGTCATGCCGTGCCACGACTGCGCGAAGCCCACGATTTCGTATTTTCCCGTAACGAGCTTGGCCATGCGAATGGCGGCCTCGTTCGACTCCGCGCCGGTACTCAGCAGCAGGACCCGGTCCAGGCCGGCCGGCGTGATATCCGCAAGCCGCGTGGCCAGATCCACCACCGGGCGGGACAACATGCCGCTGAACAGATGGTCGAGCTTGCCGATGGATTCGGTCACCACGGACACGATGTCGGGATGGCTGTGGCCAAGCACGGCGCTCATTTGACCCGACGTGAAGTCGAGGATTGCGCGGCCGTCGGCATCGTAGACGAAGCTGCCTTGCGCGCGTTCGATGATCATCGGCTCGAACGTACCGCCATAGCGGATCAGATGTTGCCGGGCATTGCGCCAGAAGTCGGCATCCTGGTTTTTCGTCACGCGGGAATCTCCAAGGAATGGGAAAAGAAGGGCATTCACCGCTTGCAGTCTAGGCATCGCTCTGATTTCATAAAAGCGAATAATGCTTAATCAAGATAGAAGTGAGGCTAATATCGTGAGCGTGTGTCTCGAGATCGATCTGTTGCGCTCGTTCGTGGCGATCGCCCAAGCCGGGTCGCTCAGCCGCGCGGCGCAGCGGGTGGCCCGTACCCAATCGGCGCTGAGTCAGCAAATGAAGCGATTGGAGGAAGTCGTCGACCAACCATTGTTCCAGCGCACTGGACGGGGCGTGGTCGTCACGAATTCCGGCGAACGTCTGCTCGGACATGCCCAGCGGATCTTGCGCGCGCACGACGAGGCCATCGCGGACATGTCCGGCGGTGGTCTGAGCGGCACGCTGCGCTTCGGCTGTCCCGACGACTACGCGGCCGCTTTCCTGCCGCCGCTGCTGCGCGATTTCGCTGTCATGCATCCGCAGGCACAGGTCGAAGTCATTTGCGAGCCGACGCCACGATTGCAGGCGCAATTGGCGCGACACGCGCTCGATCTTGCGCTGATTTCGGTGCCGGAGGGGGTGGACGAGAGTCACGTGATCCGGCGTGAACCGCTCGTGTGGATCGGCAGCCCGGGGCTGGAAACGGTGCTCGCCAACCGCGACGCGCCGCTGCCGCTGGCATTGTCGGATCCCGACACGCTCGACCACATGGCGGCGTGCGAGGCGCTCACGCGCGCGGGACGCGCTTATCGGCTCGCCTATGCGAGCAGCAACCTCGCGGGCCTGACGGCACTCGCGCGCTCCGGACAGGCGGTCGCGGTCATGACCCAGACGGCGGTCCCGGCGGACTTACGCATTGTTACAGGTGATACGCTGCCGCTATTGCCCTCGGTCGGGATTACGGTAAAGTTCGATCGCGCGCGCCCAAACCACCTGAGCATGGCGTTCGCCGAGCACATTCGGCAAACGCTGGCGGCGGTGTAAGCGGCAAGGTGTTCGGATTCGCCCGTTCCCGGCGAATTTGACGCACAATGGCGCGTTGCATCGAGACGCGGGCAGAAGCATCCGCGTTGTTCAACAAGAAGCCGGGTACCGGGCCGTCGGCGCGTCCAAGGCACGGAAACCCGGGGTTATTCAGCTTATTTGTATCGAGGTCGATATGTTGGCGCGTTTCGTGGCGTTTTTCCTGGTGGTCGGTTCGCTGCTGTCACTGGCAGGTTGCAATACCGTCGACGGCGTGGGGCAGGATATTTCGGGCGCCGCGCGCACCGTCAAGCGCGCCCTGTGATGGCGACTTCGGCCGGGCGGCACGACTGCCCGGCGTTGCACTTCAACTTCACGCCCGCGCCAGGGCGCCGTTGACGCTGAGCGATTTGCCGTGGGGCAACCGGTGTTCGTCGAACAAGAACGACTTCAGCACACGCGGTTCGAAGACAAGGCAATACGTCGATCCACCATACTGGAAATAGCCCAGCTCCTCTCCCTTGCTCACGTGCTGTGCGCGCTCCACGCCGAGCATGCACGATGACACGTCCCCCATGCCGACGAACAGGCATCCCAGCGTGCCGAGTGCGGGATCATCTGCCTTGATCACCACGATCGCTCGTGTGGCCGTTGCCGTGAGATAGCCCTGCGAGTCGTTGAGCCCCGCCTGATCCTCCCCCTGTGATTCGCTTTCGGAAAAGTATGTGCCCGGCACCCGATAGGCCGCGACGACGGCACCATCGACCGGAGCGTGCCAGCGGTGGTAGTCGTATGCGCTCAGGTAAGCCTGGTACACCGTGCCACCGGCAAACGGCGCGGCCAGCGCCTTGTGCGAGGCGCCGAACATGTCGAGAAGGGAGTACGGCTGCGACTTGATCCAGAACGTGTCGCGCATGCGTACGTCGTGCCGCACGTGGTAGGGGGTGCTTTCGCACGCGTTCACGATGACCCGGGAATCGTCGGCTGCGGCCACCGGCCGAGCGCCGGGCCTGAACCGGCGCGTGAAGAAATCGTTCCATGAAGCGAAACCGCCATACGGCTGGGCGAGATCCATTTCGAACTGATCCAGACCCAGCCGGGCATTTGCCGCCTCGCAGAACCATCCGTCGGGTGCACGTGTGTTGAGAAAAGTGCGCGAGTCGGGGCCGCTCAGGAAACGGCACCAGGCAACGAGCACGTCGCGCAGACATCGGTTGAGCTCCGGGTCGCGAAACAATGCGTATCCGGACGGCACGCACATGACCCAGTCGAGCAGCGCATTGAGCGGGCATACGATGAGGCTCTCGTGATCGAAAGGCGGGGCGATGGTGATGACGTAATCGATCGCCTGCAGCAGCGTCTCGACATCGTCATAGCCGAGGCGGTGCCCGTCGCGCAGCGCCTCGGAAATCGCCAGATTCATATCCATTCGACGCACCGGGTCGTCCATCACGCACGACCGGAGTCGGGCGACGGGCGGACTCAGCGGCTCGGTCAGGGCGCGATGCCGCGCCTTGCGAACGAGCGACCTGCGCAGTGCGGCGATGGCGTCCTCGTTCTCGGTGATCCACGCGCCCAGCCGATGGCGTGAACGCGTGCCTGGCGTGCGTGTGGACACCATCTGCGAATTCGTCCTCATGGCCGGGATGTCCTCGTCGTAGTCGGCATGTTCATTTCCGGCGACGGCGGGCGCGCGGCTGGCGCGGTGCCAGGTCGGACGCTTCGTCGTGCGGCGCGCCGGGGTCGTCGTCCTCCCGATCGGGCAGGATATCGTTGTTCGGCCGAAGGTTGGCGTCGCCGTCGGCACTCGCACGCTCTCCTGTGCCAGCGCGATCGGTATCGCTCTCGAGCGCGTCTTCGCCCAGTGTCTCGGCGTGCTGGTCGAGTTCGCCGTTGTCGACAGCCGCGCGGCGTGCGTGCTGGACGTCGCTGCCGGAATCCGAGGAGTCGCTTGGACCAAGGGAGCCGGTATTGCTGGGATCGGGGGGTCTCGCGCCAGGCCGGCGCTGAAGGTCGAGATCGGGGTCGAGCGTGCTGCGCGCCATGAGCTTGCCTCCGGTTGATTGACCACATTCGTGGCGGACCTTTGGCTTCATGCAATTTTCGTGCGCACCCTTGTGCCGCGCGGGAGGGGGCCATGGAACGGGACTTTTGGGGCGGATCGTACAAATCGTTGTATTCAGGCCGCTGGAGGCGAAAGCCTGTAATCTACGGATTACCCTCCCTGAACGCCCATGTGGCGAAGATCATTCATGAGCCAGCAAACGCCCGTTGAGTACGCCAGCGCGACCCCGGAAGTCAAAGCCGTTTTCGATGACATCAAGGCGACGCGGGGCGTGCCTGACGTGAACAACTTCTGGAAGTACCTCGCGCAGCATCCCGCAACCCTCGAGCGCACGTGGGACAGCTTGAAGGACGTGATGGCGCAGGGCGCGCTCGATCCGCTGGTCAAGGAACTGATTTACATCGCCGTGAGCGTTACCAACAATTGTGGCTATTGCGTTGCCAGTCATACGGCGGGTGCACGCCGCGCCGGCATGACCGACGAGATGTTCGGCGAACTGCTTGCCGTGGTCGGCATGGCCAACGAGACGAACCGGCTGGCTGTGGGTTACCGGGTGCCGATCGACCCCGCGTTCGAATAGGGGCTGTATCCGGGGGCCATTGCGCGAACGTCCGACAGCGCCGGCAGGCGGCGGCATGGATTGCGCCATGCCGGTCGCCGATTGTTCCCGTGGCTCACTCAGCCCAGACCCAGCATTCGTTGCGATTCTTGTCGTACTGCACGTCATGTCCGTGGTACTCGGTTGCGCATGCCGTGCCGCGAAAGCGGACCTCCGAGCGCGAATGTGCCACCATCCAACTCTCCTCCTTTTCCCCCGCGCCAATGTCTGCCGCGCGATCGGTGGGTTTGCATCCCTTTCCCTCGCACCAATGCGCCTGGACGCTTTGGCCGCAGGTATTGACGATGTTGTACCAGTACATGTCCTTTACGTCCTGATCGACCCGGACATCGTTCACCCTGAGGCAGTTCGGATACTGCTTGAGCACCAGGCGTTTCTTGCCGCTCCCATTGTCGCGCTCGGTGATTGACCGCGATACGATCGCGTCGAACTTTGATTTGTGGTCAGTTGCGATGGTTTGCCGACTCCAACCCAACGCTTTGAGGCTGGCCGTGAGCGCTTCGGAAAGACAGTGGTCGGCCAGGTCGTCATTTGTTCGGACAAGCTCCGCGCGCACCGCTCGCGCGTTGTTCGAGCTGATAATCCGATACTCATTCTCCCAGTAGGCACGCGCGGCAATGGAGCTCTGTTCGGGGGCGAAATTCGGGTTGGTACGGGCAATCGAATCGCGCAGCGAGTCTTCGCAGTTGTACCCGTTACTGGTGACCAGTGCCTCGGGCCGCGCGGCGACAGGCGCTCGATAGATCGGCTCCGCCCGTTGAGGCGGCGGGGCCTCATACGAAGTATCCGATGGCGTGGCGGCATTTTGCTGGCTGGACAACGCGTTGAGCGTGTTGATCAGGATCTGCGCATTGACGTTGTTGCTGTTGGCGCTCGCGCCGGTCCTGCCAGGGCTTTGCACGGGCGATGGACGTGTGGTGGCACCCGTTGCCAGGCCGCCGGCCGCGAGAGCGGCTGACGATACGGCGAGTCCAATGGCAAACATGGCCGTTGCGGCGAACCTTGGTGACGTAAACATCGCACCTCCCGTTGGATGTTGTCATTTCGACGCTGCGACCCCGCACGCATCGGTCGGCAGCATTACATCACGGGCGCGGCCGGCTTTCATCCATCAAATGGGGGATTCCGCTCCAACAGATGTGGCCCACTTGGGGGGCACGTCATCGGCTCGCTAGCGACTGGCGAGAATTTCGCGGGCCTTGGCGATGACCGGAGCGTCGATCATCCTGCCATCGAGCGCCGCTGCGGAACCGCCGCTCGCCCGGGCGGCCGCCATCACACGCTCGGCCCACGCGTACTCGTCGTCGCGCCATGCGAACGCGGCATGAACCGCCGGCACCTGCCGCGGATGGATGCAAAGCTTGCCGCGAAATCCGAGCGCGCGGGCGCGGCGGCCGTCCGCTTCGATTCCCTGGGCGTCGTCCAGCGCGGTGCTCACGCCGTCGACAGGCGCGGCGATCCCCGCCAGGCGTGATGCCAGCGTCAGTTGCGAACGGAAGAAGAGCAGTTCGTCGCCGTCGCCCTCGATCCCGATGTCCAACTGAAAGTCGATAGTGCCGAACATCAGGCAACGCACGCGCGGCGCGTTTGCGATCTCGTCGAGCGCTGCGAACGCCTGCGCTGTTTCGATCAGCGGCACCAGTTGCAGGGCAGCCGATGCGCCTTGCGCAGATCGGGCCAGGGTGGCCGCGGTTTCCGTCTTCGGCACGACGAGACCGTCGAGAGATTCCAGGCCGTTCAGGGCGGCGACGTCGTCGTCGAACCAGGGTGTGGGCGCCGCATTGATGCGTACGTACGTCGGCACGCTTGTGTCGCGTCCGGGATCCTTCAGCCACCCGCATACCGCATCGCGCGCCGCGGACTTCTCGGCAGGTGGGACGGCATCCTCGAGGTCGAGGATGATCGCATGCGCGCCGCTGGTGCGCGCCTTCTCGAAGCGCTCCGGGCGATTGCCGGGCACGAAAAGCCAACTGCGGATGACGGGGTGCTTCGCCACGGCTTATACCGCCTTCGCCGCACGCAGCGCATCGATCTGTGACGATGTGCGGCCGAGCTCGGTCAGAATCTCGTCAGTGTGTTGGCCGAGCGCGGGAATCGGATCCATCCGCGGGGTGAACTCCGGGCCGGCGCTCGGCATGCCCGGGGGAAGGGGCGCCCTGATCGTGCCGTTTGGCGTTTGCACGTTGGCCCAGCGCTCGCGAGCGGCGAGTTGTGCGTGTTGCCACACGTCGTGCATGTCGTTCAGGTTGGCGTTCGCAATGCCCACGGCGTCGAGTCGGCGCACCAGTTGAGGGGCGTCGAGCTGCATGAAGACTTCGCGAATGATGGCACGCAGGGCGTCGCGGTTCTCCAGACGCCGCGGGTTCGACGAGAAACGGAGATCGTCGGCCAGCGCCGGTTGTTCGAGCACCCGGTCACAGAAGGCCTTCCACTCCCGCTCGTTCTGAAGTCCGAGCATGACGGTCTTGCCGTCACCCGTTTCGAACGGACCGTACGGAAAAATCGTGGCATGCGCCGCGCCCGCACGTGGTGGCGGCGCCTGATTGTCCACGGCGTAGTAAAGCGGAAAGCCCATCCATTCGACCATGCATTCGAGCATGGAGATGTCGATACGGCTGCCGCGACCGGTCTTGCCACGGGCAATCAGGGCGCAGAGGATATTCGTATAGGCATACATGCCGGCGGCGATGTCGGCGATGGAGCTGCCGGCCTTGGCCGACGCCTCCGGCGAGCCTGTCACGGACAGGAAGCCCGATTCGCTCTGGATGAGCAGGTCGTAGGCCTTCTTGTCGCGGTAGGGCCCGTCCGGCCCGTAGCCGGAAATGCCACAGACGATGATTTGCGGATAGCGGGCCGACAGAACGTCGTAGCTCAGACCGAGCCGATCCGCCGCGCCGGGGGCGAGGTTCTGCACGAGCACGTCGGCGTCGGCGAGCAGATCGTGCAGCACCGATTGCGCGGCATCCTGCTTCAGGTCCAGCGTCAGGCTTTCCTTCGAACGGTTGGTCCACACGAAGTGCGACGACATGCCGTTCACGCGCGTGTCGTAGGCGCGGGCGAAGTCGCCGACGCCGGGGCGCTCGATCTTGATCACGCGTGCGCCGAGGTCGGCCAGCTGGCGGGTGCAGAACGGCGCCGCGATGGCGTGTTCGAGTGCGATGACCTTGATGCCGTCCAAGGGCCTCATGAAAGAAATCTCCGAATTGCGTAGGCGCGGATTGCGCGCGTGGTAACGAGGGGGATGCGTCCTTGTCAGACGATCTTCGTCAGGACGATCAGGGCCAGCGTGATCGTGATGGCGCCACCGATGCGGGTCGCGATTTGCGCGAACGGCATCAGCCGCATGCGGTTGGCCGCCGTGAGAATGGCCACGTCGCCGGTGCCGCCCATGCCGCTGTGCGTGCCCACGACGATGGCGGCGTCGATCGGGTGCATGTTCATGCGCCGTGCCACGACGAAGGCGGTTGCCATGAGCGTCACGACTGTCGCGACGATGGTCACCAGCGTGGGCACGTTGAACGAGTCCACGACCTTCTGCCAGGGCGTGATCACGACGCCGATGGCGAACAACAGCGGATAGGTCACGGCGGTGGCGAAGAACTTGTAGACGACGCCCGCGCCAGCTTCGAGCTTCGGCGAGAAGACGAAGCCGATCTTGGCGGCGACGGCAAGCACCAGCATCATCACCGGGCCGGGCAGGCCGAGCGTGTTCTGCGCGAGCATGCCGACGAAGTACAGGCATACGGCAATCATGCCGGCGGCGGCGATGTCGGTGGCGTCGACCGGTGCGCCGGGCTTCGCATGGGGGTGGTGCGGGTCGTGCGCCCCGATGTCATCGTCGCCCGATCGCATGAGCTGGCCGTTGCCGGTCAACGCGGGATAGCGTTTGCCGATCGCGTTGAGCACGCCCGAGAAGACGATGGCGCACACGTTGCCCAGCATGACGGCCGGCAGCGCCTGGGCGAGCAGATCGCCGGCGCTTTGGTGCATGACTTCCGAGTAGCCGAGGGTCAGGGGGATCACGCCCTCGCCCAGACCGCCTGACATCACCGGAATCACGACGAAGAACACCGTGTGGAAGAGCCCCATCCCCAGCAGCGTGCCTACCGCGGTGCCCACAATGCCGGCGAGGACCGAGCCCACCGCGAGCGGCACGAAAATCCGCAGGAAGCCGCCGATCAGGACCTTGCGGTCCATGCTCAGGATACTGCCGACGATGATGCCCGGAATGAACAGGTACAGGAAGTTGCTCTGCTTCCAGAAGCTGACGATGGGGGCGACCATCGACGGCGGCAGGGCATGCGTGAAGACGAGGTAGGAGGGCAGGAATGTCACCAGGATGACCGGCCCCCCAATGCTTCGAAACACGGGAATGCGCTGGCCGATCTCCATGCAGGTAAAGCTGCACACGGCGAGTAGCGCAATGATGGGCGAGAGTTCGGCCGAGAGCTTGCCGGTGGTGAGTACCGTGATGATGATCGCCGCGATCAGCACCAGATGCACCGGCAGCGGCACGATGCCCACGCGCATGTCCATGAGCCGCCACCAGGCGTCGCGCAGCGGGTGATGCGCGCGCGACGTGGGCGTGTTTGCGTCAACGCCCGCGCTGCCGCGCGCGGTCGTGGCAGAAAGACCGTCTCGCATTCTGTTGTCTCCGTGTAGGGATTCGAATTGATTTGATGACGCGACTATAGGCCCGCACCCGTCGGGGGAGGAAATATGGATTTTGGATGTGGGTATAGGGTGAAACTATCGCTTCTGGGCGGATTCGATTCCCGATAGGCGGGAATCGCCCATGTGGGCGGATCGATCCGCGAAATGCCCGAGTTTTGCCGGTGGCGATATAGGGGTACGCTATGGCTTTCCGAAACTGGAGCGCGTCGCCAATCGGCGGCGCGGGTCGTCATGGACGTGAGGCAGCTTCGAAATTTTGTCGCGATCGTCGACAGTGGAAGCGTATCGAAGGCCGCGGATCGCCTGCACATCGCGCAGCCGTCGTTGAGTGCGCAACTGCGCGGGCTGGAGGAGGAGCTGCAGACGCAATTGCTTTTGCGCAGTGCCCAGGGCGTCACACCGACCGAGGCGGGCAAGGCGTTGTATCGACATGCGCGCGTGGTGATGCGTCAGATGGAGCAGATTCGCCAGGAAGTGCGTGAAGGCGGTGGCAGCGAATCGGGGCCGGTGGCCGTGGGATTCCCCACGACGATTGCCGCGATTCTGGCGGTGCCGTTGTTCACGCGGGTACGCGAACAGTATCCGGGTATCCGGCTCCAGATTTTCGAGAGCATGAGCGGTTACATCGGCGAATTGCTCGCGAACGGACGTCTCGATCTGGCCATGCTGTTTCGCGACTCGGAGACGCGCGGCATTTCGGTGATGCCGTTGTTCGACGAAGCGCTGTATGTGCTCGGCGGGCATCGCGTTTGCCCGGCGATCTACGAGGGCGACCCGCAGCGCCCATGTGCGTTGTCCGCGCTGGCCAACGTGCCGATCGTGGCGCCGAGCGGCACGAACGGTCTTCGCCTGCTCATCGAACGAAGCTTCGCACAGGCCGACGTGGAGTTGAACATCGTGGCCGACATCGACTCGTTGCCGACGCTCATCGACATCGCGCGTTCGGGCGATGCCTGCTCGATCCTGCCGGCGTCGGCGCTTGCGTCGCGAGATCCTGCGTTGCGCCCGCCGTCCCGGCGAATCGTCTCGCCGCCGTTGCAACGCCCGGCCAGCGTGTGCTGGTCGAATTCGCTTCCCGTGGGGTCCGCCACACTGGCCGTGCGTCAGTGCATCGCCGACCTGATCCGCGAACTCCAGGCCGACGGACACTGGACCGGGATTGCGCTCCGGCCGGCAGAGCGCCACGTCGCCACCGGCATGGCGTCGGACCCGCCCGCATCGGGGCGCGCCCGATAACCACGTCGCGACTGATGGCTTGGAAACCCGCTATCCTTCTGGCAACGACGCGATTTGCGTCCCCCCTTAGTTCGCCATGTCCGGTCACGACGTCGTTATCCGGGCATTCGCTTTTCAGGAGTTCGTTCAGTGGCTGCGTTCGACATCGACGATATCGTGACTTCCCTGCATTCGGCGCGTTTGCGTTGGCGCGACGGCCAGCGGCGCCTGCTGGAATCGGGGGGACGCGACCTGCCTTCGCGCGAGCGCCTTGCCGGCATCGTCGTGCAACTCAAGGGCGTGCTGTTTCCCATGCGCCTCGGGCCGCTGGATCTGCATCAGCAGGGCGAAAACTATTACGTCGGCCACACGCTCACCAGCGCGCTGAACGGCCTGGCCGAGCAGGCGCGTCTCGAATGGCGCTACAAGTCGCGTCACGACACCGCCATCACCACCGACCTGATCGAAGCGCGCACGCATTCGGCGATCCAGCAATTCGCCGCCAAACTCCCGGAAATTCGGGAATTGCTCGACGCCGACGTGCTGGCCGCCTATCAAGGCGACCCGGCCGCCGGCAGCGTGGACGAAGTGCTGATCTGCTACCCCGGCATTCACGCGATGATTCACCACCGGATCGCGCACGAGCTTTACCGGCTCGAACTGCCGCTGCTCGCCCGCATCATCGCCGAGCAGGCGCACTCCGACACCGGCATCGACATTCATCCCGGCGCCCGGATCGGTGCGGGCTTCTTCATCGATCACGGCACGGGTGTCGTGATTGGCGAGACGGCCATCCTCGGACAGCGGGTTCGGGTGTATCAGGCCGTCACGCTGGGCGCCAAGCGCTTTCCGGCCGACGACGAGGGCAACCCGCGCAAGGGGCTGCCGCGCCACCCGATCGTCGAGGACAACGTCGTCATTTACGCAGGCGCGACGATTCTCGGGCGCGTCACCATCGGTCAGGGGTCGGTCATTGGCGGTAACGTCTGGCTGACGCAGGACGTGCCGCCGTACAGCAACATCACGCAGGCGCGATCGCGCACCGAAGCCGGTTCGCCGCCGGTGTCCGGGTGCGACAACGACGCCGCCTGATGCGCACTATGCCGTGTCAGCCCGCAGGGGCTCGCTCGAGTCGCCGCGTCGTGGCGTGAGGGACGACGGTGGCGCAACGGCCACCCGCTCGCGCACGTCGGGCGATGCCAGACACGTTGCCACCGCTTCGAATCCCGGCGCCCCCGGATACGGCGCGACACGCACCGGCACGCTGTGATTGGCCGGACACAGCAAGATGGCTTCGTGCGGCCCGACGGCCGTCAGATCCAGAATGGCGGACGAGCGCGTCATGATGAACAGGGGATGGGCGCGCGTCGCGCGGGCTTGTTGGCGCAAGTAGCGGATCAACGCTTCCTGAGTCGCTTGCGTCAGGTTCTGCTCGATCATGTCGATGACCAGCGCTCCGTTGCGCTCGGCCGTGAGCGAGGCGAGAAGCACGGTCAATGCGTCTGACGCGTGGGCGCCTTCGTCGCGGAGCCACGCCATCGCGCGATCGACCCTGTCCTGCCAGGCGGTGTCCTGCGACAGTGCGCCAAGGAGGGTGGCGCGGCATTCGCTCAGGCGGTCGAGCCCGAGAAAGATGCCGTTCGGCAATGCCTGTGCAAGGTGTATCGCGAGCCGGGTCTTGCCACTGCCAAGCGATCCGATCAGGTAGTTCAGCGCTCGAATGTCCTGCATTTCGAACCATTCGCCGCCCCACGGCCACGGTAGCGCAAATGCCACGCTCGGCGCGGCTCGCTCGATGAGATGCCCCAATTCGCCGGCGGCCGGCATCTTGCCCACCGCAAGTCCGGCGCGCAGGGTGCGCACGCGTTCGAGCCGCTGGAGTCGCTCCCGAATGTCCCGATCCAGCGCGTTTTCATGTGCCGAGAGCGCGCATGCGAGTGTCTGCGGATCGCCGCCAAGCACACGCGCCGCGTCGGCGAGACTCAGTCCAAGCGCGCGCAAGGCGACAACCTCGGACGCACGTGCCATCGCGTCGACCCCGTAGATGCGATAGCCGGCCGGTGTCCGTCCGGGCGTGACGAGACGATGCTGCTCGTATAGTCGGAGCGCCTTGGTGGAGACGCCCAACCTCCGTGCGGCTTCGGACGCTGTCAATGGCCGAGAGGGTGTCTTCATCGATGACCTCATGGTGTGAGCCAGGTTGACGCCATCGTCAGGCCGGCCCTGGGGGACGGGTCAACCGCGAACCACCTTAGCGAACATATCAACGTCTGTCGAATTAATTAACCGACCGGTCGGTTTTGTCATGTTAGGCTGTCAGCGCTTCCCTCGATAACAATTACGGAGACGTTGATGACTTTGATTTCTCGTTGGCCCGACGCGGTGAATTCGACCGGCATGCCTACCATGAACAAGCGGGTTCTGGCGGGCGTGGCTGCCTCGCTGGTGAGCGTGACGCTGGTCATGCCGGTGACGGGCATGGCAGCAACCGGGGGAGGTGCCGCCGGCACGACGGCGTCGTCGCCAGCGACGCAAAAGACGCCCGGTCGCGTGGAGGTGACGATCAAGCGCGACGAGTTTGGCGTACCCCACATCTACGCATCGACGACCTACGCGCTGTTTTACGGTTACGGTTACGCGATCGCGCAGGACCGCCTGTTCCAGATGGAAATGGCGCGACGCAGCACGCAGGGCACCGTGGCCGAAGTGCTCGGCGAGAAGTTCGTCGACTTCGACAAGTCGATTCGCGGAAATTACTGGCCGGCATCCATTCGCCGCCAACTGGCCGACCTGCCGCAACGGGAGCGCGACATTCTCGATGGCTATGCCGCGGGGATGAACGCGTGGATCGCGCAGATTCGCGCGCAACCCGACAAGCGCATGCCCAAACAATTCAACGATTACGGGTTCCAGCCGCCGAACTGGGACGCGTTCGACGTGGCGATGGTTTTCGTCGGCACCATGGCCAATCGTTTTTCGGACGCGACGAGCGAGATCGACAATCTCGCGCTGGTCACCGCGCTCGAGGACGAGTACGGCGCCGAGAAGGGCATGGCCCTGTTCAACGAGCTGAAGTGGATCAGCAATCCCGATGCCCCCTCTACGGTGCCGGCATCCGAGGGCGTGTATCCGGTGAAGGTCGGCCCGGAAAGCGGCGCGCCCATGCAGCCGCTTGCCCGCTATGATGGTCCGGCGCCGATGTTCGCGCGTCTGGCGCGCGGCAGCGACGGCGCCTTGCTGCATCAGGACGCGCAGACCAATGCCGCGACCATGCTGGCGCAATTTGCCGACGCAGGGCAGCCAGGTCTGGCAGGCTTTCCGACCACGAGCAACATGTGGATCGTCGGCAAGGCGAAGGCGCGCGACGCGCGCGCCATCATGCTCAACGGCCCGCAGTTCGGATGGTTCGCCCCCGCGTACACCTATGGCATCGGCCTGCACGGCGCGGGCTTCGATCTTGTCGGCAACACGCCGTTCGGATACCCCTGCATCCTGTTCGGCCATAACGGCAAGATCTCGTGGGGCTCGACGGCGGGCTTCGGCGACGACATCGACATCTATGCGGAAAAACTCGATCCGGCCAATCCCAACCGCTATTTCCACAACGGTCGATGGCACGACATGGAAAAGCGCGTGGAGATCATTCGCGTGAAGGGTGGGGCACCCGTGGTGCAGGAGGTCTTTCGCACGGTACACGGCATCGTCATGCAGCGCGACGCCAGGCGCCCGGTGGCCTACGCCAAGGCGCGCGCCTGGGACGGCCTGGAGGTTCAGTCGCTGCTTGCCTGGACGCATCAGGCGCAGGCGCACGACTGGAAGTCCTGGACGGCGCAGGCGGCGCGTCATGCCCTGACGATCAACTGGTACTACGCCGACGTGGCGGGCAACATCGGTTACGTTCACACTGGCGCCTATCCGGCTCGCCGGCCGGGGCACGATCCGCGTTTGCCAGTGCCGGGCACGGGCGAGTGGGACTGGAAGGGATTGTTGCCGTTCTCGACGAATCCCAAGGTCTACAACCCCAAACAGGGCTGGATCGCCAACTGGAACAATTCGCCGCAGAAGGGCTACCCGGCGAGCGATCTGTTCGCCTTCCTCTGGGGCGGGGCCGATCGCGTGGTCGAGATCGACTCGCGCATCGAGGCGCACGACAAGCTCGGCGTCGACGACATGTGGCAGATCCTGAAAGATACGAGCTCGGTCGATGTCAATCGGCGCCACTTCCTGCCGTTCATCGAACGCGCCACCGCAGGGCTGCCGGCGAGCGATGCGCGACGCCAGCTCGCCTTGCAACTGTCCGAATGGAATGGCCTGAGCCTCGATCCGAAACACACGGGCCACTACGATACGGCTGGCCCGGCCATCATGGATGCCTGGCTGAGCGCCATGCTCAGGCGCACGCTCGGACAGGTGGTGCCCGCGCCTTATGACAAGTGGTTCCTCGCGAGCGGTTACGCCGCGCCGCAAGACGGGCCGACCGGATCGCTCAACATCGGCAACGGTAGCAAGGTGCTTTACGAAGCGCTGCTCGGCGAGCACGCCGGCGTGCCGCAGACGTTCGACATCTTCGGCGGCCAACGTCGTGACGACGTGGTGCTGGCGGCGCTCGACGACACGGTCGCCGCGCTCAGGGCGAAGCTCGGGCCCGACATGTCGGCCTGGCGCGCGCCGACCGTGCCGCTCACGTTCCGCGCCAACAACTTCTTCGGTGTGCCGCAGGCCAATGCCGACGAAGCCGTGCGCACGCCCGTCTACATGAATCGCGGCACCGAGAATGATTTGATCGTGTTCGGTCCGACCGGGGGGAAGCCAGGGAGCCAGGGCAAGCCCGGGAAGGGCGCCGTGACCCGGAGCGACGTGCTAGCGTACGACGTGGTGGCGCCGGGACAAAGTGGCTTCGTCGCGCCGGACGGCACACGCTCCCCCCACTACGCCGATCAGGTGGAGATGTACACGACGTTCGGGCGCAAGCCCCTGTGGCACGACGCCGATGACGTGAACCGGGCGGCCACGTCCGTCGAGCGCCTGCACATCGAGCGAGGGGCTTACGCGCAATGACCGGGCGCGGCGGCGGCAAGGGCGCCGCCGCGATCCGGCAAGCGTTCGGCAGTCCACGACGGGCAAGCTGGCCCGTCAGGCAAGCCCCGTCGCGCCCGCCAGCGCGCACATCGCCACCACGGCGAGCGGCGGGGCTTTCCACCGGACCAGCAGCGCGAACGCGACCGCCGCCACGGCGAAATCGGCGGCGCCATGCACGGCGCTCGTCCATACGGGCGAGTACAACGCCGAAGCCAGAATCCCGACCACGGCGGCATTCACGCCCGCGAGCATCGCGGCCGTCGACGCGCGCTGCCGCAATGCCTGCCAATGCGGCAGCGCGGCAACGACGAGCAACAGCCCGGGCAGGAAGATCGCCATCGTCGCGAGCGTGGCACCCAGCACGGAATGCGCGGGGCCGCCCGAGAGCCAGCCGAGATAGGCGGCAAACGTGAATAGTGGCCCGGGAACGGCCTGCGCCGCACCGTAACCCGCGAGAAAGTCGTTCGGCGACACCCATCCCGTGGTCACCGTCTGCGCCTGGAGCAGCGGCAACACGACATGCCCGCCCCCGAACACCAGCGCCCCGGAACGGTAAAACCCGTCGAAGATCGCGAGCATGCGCCCGCCCACGAACTGTTGCAGGGCCGGCAGCCCGGCCAGCAGGGCGCAGAAAAGCAGGAGCGCGCCAGCGCCGCTTGCTCGCGAGATGCGAAATTCGATCGTGGCGGGCAATGGCAGTGGCGCGGTCAGCTCGCGCGAGCGTAGCAACCAGAGCCCCAGCAACGCCCCGAGGCCGATGACCATTAGTTGCGCGTAGACCGTTGTCGTCAGGGCGAGCACGACGAGGGCGGCCAGGGCGATGCCCGCCCGGCGCGTGTCGGGGCAGAGGCGTCGCGCCATATCCCAGACCGCTTGTGCCACGACGGCCACGGCGACGAGTTTGAGTCCATGCAACACGCCGTTGCCGATGGGCCCGCCGAGATGCGGCGCCACGATCGCGAACGCGAGCAGCAGCAATACCGACGGCAGCGTGAATCCACACCACGCCGCGAGGCCACCCAGCCAGCCCGCGCGCAGCAACCCGATGGAGAAGCCGACCTGGCTGCTCGCCGGCCCCGGCAGGAACTGGCACAAACCGACCAGGTCGCCAAAGGCGGCATCGTCCAGCCAGCGGCGTCGTTCCACGAATTCACGGCGGAAGTAGCCGATGTGCGCGACCGGCCCGCCAAAGCTCGTCAGGCCGAGCGTGATGAAGACGCGCAAGACCTCCCAGACGTGGCGCGTCCTGGCAGCCGGGTCGCCGGCAACGGTTTCGATATTCGATTTCAAGGTGACCAACGCGTATTCGGCGGAAGACGAAATTCCGTAAGCATAGCCCTTGTGCAGTGACGTGGGCGTGAAGCCTTGCCGGCATGCCGGCTCACACGCGTTTGCCGCGGTTCCCGGGCAGGACACCTGATCCGTTTTCCCCTATATTGGTCCCTCCCGCGCCGATCCCCTTGAAGGATCGTGCGCGCGAAGCCCGAGCGCCCGGTTGCCGCGCGCCGGTGCGCATGTGGGGCAACAGAACCGCAAGACATTCTCAGGAGCGATGAGCGCATGACGGTGTCCGAATCCGCCGCGCGCGGGCGAGCCATCGGGCTCGGCAGTGCCGCGCGCGATCTTTACCGCGCGTTGTGGCGCCATGCGCGGGGCGTACGAATTCACTTGCTGGGCGCCGCCGGCCTGCTGTCGCTCGCCCAGGTGTTGCGGCTTACGATGCCGTGGCTCGCGGCGCAGGCCATCAATGCGCTTCAGCAGGGCAACATGTCGACGGCGGGTCGTTGGATCGGCTATCTCGTCGGCATCTATCTGCTGTCGTGGCTGTTGCATGGCCCCGGGCGGATTCTCGAGCGCAACGTGGGCGTACGTGTGCGTGTGCGGCTCGCGGATCAACTGTATGCGCGCATCGCCGCCGCACCGCTGGCGTGGCGTGACGGCCGCCACTCCGGGGAGCTTCAGCATCGTGTGGTGCAGGCAAGCCGCGCGTTGTCCGACTTCGCGCAGAACCAGTTCGGCTATCTGCAAAGCGCATTCAACTTCGTCGGGCCGCTGGTCGCGCTGGCTTTGCTCTCGCGCACGAGCGGTGCGATTGCAGTAACCGGCTATGTGGTCATCGCCGTCATCATTCTTCGATTCGACCGCGTGCTGATGCAACTCGCCCGTGCGGAGAACGATGCCGAGCGGCGATATGCCGCCGCGCTCCTCGACTTCGTCGGAAATGCGGGTACCGTGATTGGCCTGCGTCTGCAGGCGGCATCGCGCAGGGTGCTTGGGCGCCGCATGGAGGCGGTCATGGCGCCGCTGCGGCGTGCCGTCACGGTCAACGAGGGCAAGTGGTTCGCCGTCGACATCCTCGGCATGGGGCTGACCTGGATTCTCGTGATCGTCTACGTGCTGCAATCGCGTGAGCCGGGGCAGGCCGTCATGCTCGGCACCGTGTTCATGATCTATCAGTACGCGCAACAGGCCGCCACGGTCGTCGGGGCAATGGCGTCGAACTTCCAGAGTTTCGCGCGCATGCATACCGACTACGGCAGCGCCGAACCGATCTGGGATGCGCCGGGCGATCCGGACGCCGCGGTGTCCGCCATCACGCCGGACTCGCCATGGGACACGCTGTCGCTGCGCGGCGTGACGTGGCGATACACCGACGACGCGCGTGGCGGACTGCATGGCGTCGACCTGACGTTGCGGCGCGGTACACGCGTCGCCCTTATCGGCCCCAGCGGCGGTGGAAAGAGCACCTTGCTGCGCACGCTGGCGGGCCTGTATCTCCCCCAGCACGGCACGCTGATGCGCGACGGCAAGGCGATCGACTTCGCGGCGTTGCGCACGCTGGCCACCCTGATTCCGCAGGAGGCGGAAGTGTTCGAGGCGAGCGTTGAAGAAAACCTCACGTTCGGCGAGGCGGCCGATGCGAAGTCACTGCACGACGCCGTGCACGCCGGTGCTTTCGACGAGGTGCTCGCCGGCTTGCCGGACGGCCTCGCGAGCGCACTCAACGAGCGCGGCGGCAACCTCTCCGGCGGACAGCGGCAGCGGCTCGCGCTCGCGCGCGGCGCGCTGGCGGCGCAAGGCAGTTCGCTGCTGTTGCTCGACGAGCCGACCAGTGCCCTCGATCCCGCGGCCGAGGCCCGTGTGTTCGAGCGCATGTATGAGGCGTTTCCGAGCGCATGTATCGTGGCCTCGGTACACCGGCCGAGCCTTCTGTCGCGCTTCGACATCATCGTGGTGATGGAGAGCGGGCGCGTCGTGGACGCCGGTCCCCGCGACGATGTGTTGTCGCGCCGCACATAGCACCGTAACCCGTTGCCGCGTGTGGCGATGTCCGCAAACGCGAAATTTCACGTCAGAAAAATACCGACGCCTTCAATTCAACGCTCGTATCGATCCAATGCATCGTGCGCAATAGGCATCGTCGTGAGTTGCACACGAACGCGTTGTGACTGTGCGGATATAGCGGTGCGAAATTGAAGACGGTGCGGCAGGTGCCCATGGGCGTGACGAGGCTCGCACGCCATGTCGCAATACCTCCGAAAGCCAGGCGGGGCGGGGCTTTGCATACGTAGCAGTACGTGAAATATCGACACTTGTTGAGCAAGCGCAAACCTTCGGTTGGACGCGCTTTACATGACATTGGCGAAAGGCAATAATCGCTCCGTACTCGAAGACCCGACTGCGCAGTCGTTACCAAAAAAGTCAGCGGGAACCGCCCCCCGAAACATTGGAAACATTGGAAACGTTGGCGTTCCTGCTTTCGCTCGCCCGCCGGTGCCCGCGTGTACCGGCCTAAAGCCAGGGAAACGCCATGAGTCACTTCGTTGACCGCCTTCGTTTTTTCACTTCGTCGCGGCCGCAGTTCTCCGAGGGGCACGGTGCCACGACAGACGAAGACCGACGCTGGGAAGACGCTTATCGTCAACGTTGGCAATTCGACAAGATCGTGCGCTCCACGCACGGCGTGAATTGCACCGGGTCCTGCTCCTGGAAGGTGTATGTCAAAGGGGGCATCGTCACCTGGGAAACTCAGCAGACCGACTATCCCCGCACCCGTCCCGACATGCCGAACCACGAGCCGCGTGGCTGCTCGCGCGGCGCGTCGTACTCGTGGTACCTCTACAGTGCCAACCGGCTCAAATACCCGCTCGTGCGCAGTGCGCTCGTGTCGCGCTGGCGCGAAGCGCGCAAGTCGCTCGCGCCGGTCGACGCGTGGGCATCGATCGTCCAGGACGACACCGCACGCCGCGCGTATCAGGCGCGTCGCGGCCTGGGCGGATTCGTGCGCGCTTCCTGGGACGAGGTCAACGAGATCGTGGCGGCGGCGAACGTCTACACGGTCAAGCGTTACGGCCCCGACCGCGTCACCGGCTTTTCGCCGATTCCCGCCATGTCGATGGTGTCCTACGCCGCCGGGGCACGCTATCTCTCGCTCATCGGTGGCGTGTGCCTGAGCTTTTACGACTGGTATTGCGATTTGCCGCCGGCCTCGCCGCAAACCTGGGGCGAGCAGACGGACGTGCCCGAGTCGGCCGACTGGTACAACTCGACATTCATCGTGATGTGGGGCTCGAACGTGCCGCAAACGCGCACGCCTGACGCGCACTTCATGACGGAGGTGCGCTACAAGGGCACGAAGATCGTGTCGATATTCCCGGACTATGCGGAAGGGGCGAAGTTCGGCGACCTGTGGCTGCATCCGAAGCAGGGCACCGACGCCGCGCTGGCGCTTGCGATGGGACACGTGATCCTCAACGAGTTCCACCTGGCCGGCAAGAGCGATTACTTCATCGACTACTGCCGCCGCTTCACCGACATGCCGTGCCTGGTGCGCATGGTGCCGCATGGCGACGGCTACGTGCCCGAGCGCCAGTTGCGCGCGGCTGACTTCGACGGCGCGCTGGGCCAGCCACACAACGCCGACTGGAAGACAGTCGTGATCGACGACCTGAGCGGCGATTTCGTGGCGCCGGTCGGGTCGATCGGCTATCGCTGGTCGCAGGGCGACGCGCCGAATCAGGGCAAGTGGAACCTGCGCGAGGAGGGCCCGGACGGCCAGGCCATCAAGCCCCGGCTGTCACTGGTCGAGGGCCACGATGAGGTCGTGCCCGTGCTGTTTCCGTACTTCGGCAATCAACCGCACGCGCACTTTACCTGCACGTCGCATGCATCGACACAGCGTCGCAATGTGGGCGTGCGTCGCGTGAAGACGAATGACGGGGAGGTGCTCGTCGCCACCGTCTACGATTTGTTCATCGCCAACTATGGGCTCGACCAGGGGCTGGGCGGCGAGCACATTGCGCACACCTACGACGACGATGTGCCGTATACGCCGGCGTGGCAGGAAGCGATTACCGGTGTGAAGCGCGAGGACGTGATTTCGGTCGCCCGCCAGTTCGCCGAGAACGCGCACAAGACGCAGGGCAAGTCGATGGTCATCATCGGCGCCGGGATCAACCATTGGTTCCACATGGACATGTCGTACCGCGCCATCATCAACATGCTGGTGATGTGCGGATGCATCGGCAAGTCGGGCGGGGGCTGGTCGCATTACGTGGGGCAGGAGAAGCTGCGTCCGCAAACCGGCTGGACGCCGCTCGCATTCGGTCTGGACTGGCACCGCCCGCCGCGCCAGATGAACGCGACGTCGTACTTTTACGCCCATACGGATCAGTGGCGCTATGACAACAGCGACCCGTCCGGGCTGCTCTCGCCGCTGGCCGACAAGACGCCGTTCCACGGCCGGCCCATCGACTACAACGTGCGCGCCGAGCGCATGGGGTGGCTGCCCACGGCGCCGCAGTTGCAGACCAATCCGCTCGACGTGGGCCGCTCGCTCCCCGATCCGGCGAACGCCGCTCAGCATGTGGCCAACGCGCTGAAGGACGGTTCGCTTCGCATGTCGTGTACCGATCCCGATCATCCCGACAACTTTCCTCGCAACCTGTTCGTATGGCGCTCGAACCTGCTGGGCTCATCGGGCAAGGGGCATGAGTACTTCCTGAAGCATTTGCTGGGCACCACACACGGCGTGCAGGGCGAGGACATCGGCAAGCAGCACGGTGCGCGCCCCGAGGAAGTGAAATGGCGCGACGAGGCGCCCAAGGGCAAGCTCGACCTGCTCGTGACACTGGACTTCCGGATGTCGACGACCTGCATGTACTCCGACATCGTGCTGCCGACCGCCACGTGGTACGAGAAGGACGATCTGAATACGTCCGATATGCATCCGTTCATTCACCCGTTGTCGGCCGCCGTCGATCCTGCGTGGCAGGCGCGTAGCGACTGGGACATCTTCAAGGGCATCGCCAGGCGCTTCTCGGAACTTTGCGAAGGTCACCTGGGCGAGGAGACCGACGTCGTGCTCGCGCCGATCGCCCACGACGCGCCGGGCGAGTTGGCCCAACCGTATGACGTGAAGGACTGGGGCGCGGGGCAATGCGAACCGGTGCCGGGCAAGACCGCCCAGGGCGTGGTGGTCGTCAAGCGCGACTATCCGAACACGTACAAGAAGTTCACCTCGCTCGGGCCGCTGATGGACAAGATCGGCAACGGCGGCAAGGGGATCAACTGGCAGACCCACGAAGAGGTCGACCTGCTGGGACAACTCAACTACAAGGTGGAAGCGCCGGGGGTGTCGCAGGGGCGTCCGCGTATCGATTCGGCGCTCGATGCGGCTGAGGTCATCCTTACGCTCGCGCCCGAAACCAACGGCGAGGTCGCCGTACGTGCGTGGCAGGCGCTGTCCAAGGCGACCGGCCTGCCGCACGATCATCTGGCACAGGCACGCGCCGACGAGAAGATCCGGTTCCGCGACATTCAGGCACAGCCGCGCAAGATCATCTCGTCGCCGACGTGGAGCGGGATCGAGTCGGAACACGTCTCGTACAACGCAGGCTACGTCAACGTGCACGAGCTGGTGCCCTGGCGCACGCTCAGCGGACGCCAGCAGCTGTATCAGGATCATCCGTGGATGCGGGCGTTCGGCGAGTCGCTGTGTGTCTACAAGCCGCCCATCGATACCGGCAGCTACGCGCACATGCTCAACCAGCGCAGCAACGGCAATCGGGAGAAGGTGCTCAACTTCCTCACGCCGCACCAGAAGTGGGGCATCCACAGCACCTACACCGACAATCTGTTGATGCTGACCATGTCGCGCGGAGGTCCGATCGTGTGGATGTCCGAGGACGACGCGCGCGAGCTCGACATCGTCGACAACGACTGGATCGAATGTTTCAACGCGAACGGCGCGCTGTGTGCCCGCGCGGTGGTCAGCCAGCGTATCCCGAGCGGGGCGGTGATGATGTACCACGCTCAGGAGAAGATCGTGAACACCCCCGGCTCGGAAATCACCGGCACGCGTGGCGGGATTCACAACTCGGTGACCCGCATCAGCGTGAAGCCGACGCACATGATCGGCGGCTACGCCCAGCTTTCGTATGGATTCAACTACTACGGCACCGTCGGCTCGAACCGCGACGAGTTCCTGGTAGTGCGCAAGATGAGTCGTATCGACTGGCTCGACGATACCGCCGACCAGGTGCTTGTGCCCCCGACCGGAGAACGCCAATGAAAGTGCGCGCACAGATTGCGATGGTGCTGAATCTGGACAAGTGCATCGGTTGTCATACCTGTTCGATCACATGCAAGAACGTGTGGACGAGCCGCGAAGGCATGGAGTACGCGTGGTTCAACAACGTGGAGACCAAACCGGGCATCGGCTATCCCAAGGACTGGGAGAACCAGAAGCGCTGGCGCGGTGGCTGGACGCGCAAGGCCAACGGCAAGCTCGAACCGCTGCAGGGGGGCAAGCTCAAGTTGCTGGCCAGCATTTTCGCCAACCCGCACCTGCCGGAAATCGACGATTACTACGAGCCGTTCACGTATGACTACGCGCACCTGCAGACCGCCTCCGACGCGAAGGCCATGCCGGTTGCCCGCCCGCGTTCGCTGGTGACCGGCGAGCGCATGGAGAAGATCGAGTGGGGGCCGAACTGGGAAGAAATTCTCGGCGGCGAGTTCGCCAAGCGCTCTCAGGACTACAACTTCGAGGCCGTGCAGAAGGACATCTACGGGCAGTTCGAGAACACCTTCATGATGTACTTGCCACGCCTGTGCGAGCACTGCCTGAACCCGGCGTGCGTCGCGTCGTGCCCATCGGGCTCGATCTACAAGCGAGAGGAAGACGGCATCGTGCTCGTCGACCAGGACAAGTGCCGTGGTTGGCGCATGTGCGTCTCGGGCTGTCCGTACAAGAAGATTTATTACAACTGGCACAGCGGCAAGGCGGAGAAGTGCATCTTCTGCTATCCGCGCATCGAGGCCGGGCAACCGACCGTGTGTTCGGAGACCTGCGTCGGCCGGATTCGCTATCTCGGCGTGCTGCTTTACGACGCGGACCGGATCAGCGAGGCCGCGGGCGTGGCCGACGAGAAGGATCTCTACGAGGCGCAGTTGTCGGTGTTCCTCGACCCGAACGATCCGGCCGTCATTGCACAGGCGCGCCTCGACGGCGTGCCGGAAGCGTGGATCGAAGGCGCGAAGGCCTCGCCGGTGTACAAGATGGCGGTCGACTGGCGCATCGCATTCCCGCTGCATCCGGAATATCGCACGCTGCCCATGGTCTGGTACGTCCCGCCGCTCTCGCCGATCAACGCGGCCGCCAACAGCGGCGATCTGGGCATGAACGGCTCGCTGCCCGACGTCGGGTCGCTGCGCATTCCGCTGCGATACCTCGCCAACCTGCTGACGGCCGGCGATGAAGCGCCGGTCAAGCTTGCGCTCGAGCGCCTGCTGGCCATGCGGGCGTTCATGCGCGCACGCCACGTCGATGGCGTTCAGGCCGACGACGTGCTGCGCCAGACGGGACTGAGCGTGGCGCAGGTGGAGTCGATGTATCGGTATCTTGCGATTGCCAACTACGAGGATCGGTTCGTCATTCCGACGGCACATCGCGAGTACGCGGAAAACGCATTCGAGCTGCACTCGGAGTGCGGTTTCTCGTTCGGCAACGGGTGCTCGCCGGGACACGACACGGGCAATCTTTTCAACCCGGTCAAGAAGCACCAGCGGACCATCCCGATCCAGGAGATTTGACATGGCCGCATCCGACATCACACCCGGCGTGCCGTGCCGGTTGCTGGGCGCGCTGCTGCATTACCCGGGCGAAGAGGTGAGCGAGGCGCTTGCGGAGATCGAAAGCACGCTGTTCGACACAGCGCGCATCGATGGCCCCGCACGCCGGGAGCTGGCGGTCTTTTTCGCCTATTGGCGCGAGCGCGACCTGCTCACGCTCCAGGAGAACTACGTTGCGCAGTTCGACCGGGGCCGTGTGACATCGCTCTACCTGTTCGAGCACGTCTACGGCGAGTCGCGCGACCGTGGGCAGGCGATGGTGGACCTCATGCAGACGTACGAGCGCAGCGGCATCTATCTTGCGCCCGGTGAGCTGCCCGACTATCTGCCGGCGTTTCTCGAGTACGTCTCGGTGTTGCCGGCATCCGAAGGCGTGGCGCGCCTGAAGGACATCGAGCATTTGTTGCAGGCGATCGACGCCGGGCTTGCGAAGCGGGGCTCGCCATACGCGGGGCTCACGCGGGCGCTGCTGTGCCTTGCGGGGGCGGCGGCACAGCGCCGGACGCAGGCGACTTCCGCCCACGTGGACGATGCCGCACTGATTCCCGAGGCGAAGGACTACGAGGCCATCGACGCCACCTATCAGGACGCCCCGGTGCGCTTCATGGGCGCGGGGCATCCCGGCGCCCAGGGCAGCACGGTGGGCGAACCGATCCAGTTCCACGCGCGCCGTCCCGGGCGCTGAGTCCGGAAAGCAAGGAGTGTGACCATGCAAGCTTTCTTTCATCAATTCGTGTTCGGCATCTATCCGTACATCTGTCTGACGGTGTTGCTCGTGGGCAGCCTGATTCGCTTCGACCGCGAGCAGTACTCGTGGAAGAGCGACTCGTCGCAGTTGCTCAAGCACGGCATGCTGCGTCTGGGCAGCAACATGTTCCACTGGGGCATTCTGGTGGTCGTGGCCGGACACTTCGTCGGTTTCCTCGCGCCGCACTGGCTGGTTTCGCCGTTCCTTTCCGCTTCGCAGCACCAGTTGCTGGCAATGGTCGGCGGCGGGGCGGCGGGCGTTGTGGCGATCATCGGTCTGACGATTCTCATCGTCCGGCGCATCGGCACCCCGCGCGTGCGCGCCACCAGCCGCGCCTGGGACATCGTGATCGTATTCATGCTCTGGTTCCAGCTCGCCCTCGGGCTGGGCACGGTACTGCTCTCGATGCGGCACATGGACGGCGCCATGTTCGAGCAACTGACCGACTACGTGAAGGGCATCGTCACGTTCCAGCCAGGCGTTGCCGCGCTGCTCGAAGGCGTGCCGCTGACGTATCGGGTGCACATCGCGCTGGGCTTCACGATCTTCCTCGTGTCGCCGTTCACGCGCATGGTCCATATCTGGAGCGGCCTGGCGTCGGTCATGTATCTCATTCGCCCGTATCAATTGGTGCGCAAGCGCTGAGCGCGCCGTGCGCGACAGGTCATCACACCAGGAACGCTGACCATGCAAACTGTGACGACAGATGCCCGCGCGCCGCTGCGCGTGAACGGCGTCGAGATACTTCCGCAGGCCATCGACGAGGCCATCGCCGAGCTGGCCGATGCGTCTCCGGCCGTGGGCGAAGATTCGCCATCCGGTGTCGAGCAGACCGCTCGCTACGCGCTGGCCATTCGCGAACTGCTTCGCCAACGCGCACTCGAGCTGGACCTGACGTTCGACCCCGGGCGGCCCGAGGCCATGGCCGATGCGGTGTTCGCCAGGGACGTCGTGACGCCAGTGGCGAGCGTCGAGGAATCGCGCCGCTATTACGAACAACACCCAGAGCGCTTCACGAGCGGCGAACTCGTCCACGCCAGCCACATCCTGTTCGGCGTGACGGGACGTGCGCCGCTCGCGCTGATACGTGCCAAGGCGGAAGAGACCCTGAACGACATACTGAAGGCACCCGATCGGTTCGAGGCCATGGCGCGCGAACGGTCGAACTGTCCATCGGGACAGGTTGGCGGCAGCCTCGGACAGCTCGAACGCGACAGCGTCGTGCCCGAGTTCGCGCAAGGCATCTTCGGCACGGACGAGACGGGCGTACTGCCGCGCCTCATCAAAACGCGCTTCGGATTTCATCTGGTGCGCATCGATCACCGGGTGCCCGGCACACGGATTCCGTTCGAGGCGGTGCAGGACGACATCGCCACGATGCTCACGGAGCAGGTGCGCCTGCGCGCGACGCGACAGTACGTGCTGCTGCTGGCCTCGCAGGCGGCGCTCGAAGGTGTGACGTTCGCGCCGGCCGATGGGCCGCTGGTCCAATAAAGGAGACGGCATGGACACCGCACGCGTTGCCGCTGCACCCACGCTCACCGAGGGCTCGCCTGCGCCGGGGGCGCGCGCCTATTCGGTACTGTTCGCCAGCACGCTGGCGTTTCTCGTGTGCTTCGTGGTCTGGATGATGTTCGGGGTGTTGGGCATCCAACTGCGCGAGGACCTCGGGCTCAACAGCACGGAGTTTGGCCTGCTCACGGCGACCCCCGTGCTCACGGGCGCCGTGATGCGTCTGCCGCTCGGCATCTGGACCGATCGCTTCGGCGGCCGCATCGTGATGACCGTATTGCTCGTCGCATGTGCGATTCCGGTATTCATCGTGAGCTACGCCACGCAATTGTGGCAGTTCCTCGTCATCGGGCTGTTCCTGGGGTGTGTCGGGGCGTCGTTCGCGGTGGGCACGCCCTATGTCGCCCGGTTCTTCCCGCCGGCCCGGCGCGGCTTCGCGATGGGCTTCTTCGGTGCCGGTACCGTGGGCGCCGCCGTCAATCTGTTCATCACGCCGAGTCTGCAGGCGGCTTACGGCTGGCGCATGGTGCCGCGCATCTACGCACTCGCGCTGATCGTGACCGCGGTGATCTTCTGGCTGGCGTCCGCCCCCGACCCTGGCGCAGGGAAGAAGGGGGGCTCGATTCTGGCATCGTTCAAGGTGTTGGGGAACGTGCGTGTCTGGCGGCTGTGTCAGTACTACTCGATCACCTTCGGCGGCTTCACCGCGCTTTCGCTGTGGATTCCGCAGTACCTGAAGGCCGAATACGGCATGACCGTGGTGATGGCCGCCGCCGTGGCGGCGGGCTTCTCGCTGCCCGGATCGGTGTTGCGCGCGGTGGGCGGCGTGCTTGCGGACAAGTTCGGGGCGCACGCCGTGACCTGGTGGTGTTTGTGGGTCGCGTGGATCTGCCTGTTCCTGCTGTCCTACCCGAAGACCGACTTCGTTATTTATACGATCGATGGACCGCAGACTTTCCACATCAGTGTGACGGTCGTGGCATTCGTGCTGCTCGCGTTCGTTCTCGGCGCCGTGTTCGCATTCGGCATGGCCTCCACGTTCAAGTACGTCGCCGACGAGTTTCCCGAGAACCTTGGCGTGGTAACCGGCATCGTCGGCCTGGCGGGCGGGCTGGGCGGGTTCCTGTTGCCGATTCTGTTCGGTGCGCTGCTCGACATTCTCAAGATCCGGTCGAGCTGCTTCATGCTGATGTACGGCATTGTCTGGGTCTCGCTGATCGTGATCTATCTGTCGGAAGTGCGGCGTGCCCGGGTGATGTGAAGCGTCGCGCGGGGCGGGCCGGTTACCCGGGGGGCAAAGAAAATCTTTGCGCAAGCCCTCGGCGCAGGCTATCGTGGCGCTGGAGGCCGGTTGGCGGGGGCTACGGCCGGGAGCGGTTTAAAGGTTTGCTTTGAACGGCCGTTTACCAAATCAATTACTCGTTGGGCGTTCATGTCGATTCCGGCCGTTTTTCTCAGCATCGCCATTTTGTCCTGTGTCATGGGCGTGGCGGTGCTGGGTTCATTGTTCAAGGCGGAGGTGCCGGGCATCCGCCTGTGGTGTGTCGCGAGCGGGCTGCTTGCGCTGGTTGCGGCGCTGCTGCTGACCAGCAAGAGCAATGCCGTGGTGGTGGTGGCGACCGGTCTGCTGATGGTCGCCTCGATGCTGGGCTTGCGCGGCTTTCGTCAGTTCCTGAGGGCGCGTGTGGCCGTGCCCGCCGAATATGTCGCGTTCGGCGTCATCCTCGGCATGCTGGTTTACTGGACGTTCGTCTCACCGCACGTCAACGCCCGCAGCGCGATGGTGTCGGCCTTCATTGCGTACGTCCGCTTCCAGATCGGTTGGGAGGTCCTGAAGTTCCGACCGGCGGGACGCCCCAAATATGCCTACTATTTCGTCTCGATCGCGGCCATCTCGGGCGCGGTGATCCACGCAATTCGGGCGCTCGCCTATGCGTTCGGTCTGGCAAACGAAACCGAGTTTCTTCAGCCGACCCCCCTGAACATCGTATTTCTCGGCATGGCCACGTTGACCTTGCCCTGTCTGTCCGTGGGCATGGTGTTGCTCGCGCACGACAGGCTGGCCGACCGCATGGAGCGTCTGGCAACGTTCGACGACCTGACCGGTGTGCTGGCACGCCGCGCGTTCATTGCGCGCGCCGAGGCGGTCGCGGCGGCGGCAGCGGCCGGCGGCCCGACGTTTTCCCTTGCCATTCTGGATATCGACAATTTCAAGAGCATCAATGACCGATACGGACATGCCTCGGGCGATTGCGCGCTGGCTCACGTGGCGTCGGTGATCGCCAGGGCCGTGCGCGATACCGACATCGTTGGCCGCATCGGCGGCGAGGAGTTTGCGCTGCTGCTGCCGTCGGAAACGAAGGAGGAGGCCGGTCGGGTGGTCGACCGGCTACGTGCGATAGTCGCCGCCTCAGGCACCTGTGTGCCCGGCCGCGAGGCGGTGGCGACCCTCAGCGCCGGCGTCGACGCATTTGTCGAGGGCGACACGCTTGCGACCGTCATGGGGCGTGCCGATGCGGCACTGTACGCCGCGAAGGCCAACGGCAGGAATTGTGTGGTGGTCGCGCCGGCGCACATCCTGACGGATCATCAGGACGCCGACGACCCCGACTGGCATTCTCGGCAACTGGCCTGAGCGGTCGGCGAGCGCTGCCCGCGACACACTCGACGTCAGCGAGTCACAGATCGCCTGGACCGGACCCACGGGGCGACGCCGCATCGACGCAGCACACGATGGCATCGACGCCATCGTCATCGCGACTCAGATAGACGTGTCCCACGCCGCTGTCGAAATACAGGCTGTCACCGGGCGAGAGATCGAACCGCTCGCCGGTCTCGAATTGCAGACGCAACCGGCCCGACAGCACGAACACGAACTCCTCGCCGCCGTGGCGAATGTAATCGGGAAAGTCCTCGAGGCGGCGCGCCATGATATGCGCCCGCATGGGCACCATGCGCTTGTGCGGCAGATCGCTGGCGATCATGCCGTAGCGATAATTCGGTGTCTCGTAGTTGGGTTGCGTGCCGGCGGCGGTGAACGACGGCGTCGTTGCCCAGTTCGGCTTCTCGTGGCCTGCGCCGAAGATCGACGCATAGTCGAGTTCCAATGCACGTCCCAGCGCACCGAACTTGTCGTAGGTGAGGGCGATGTCGCCCCGCTCCGCCTTGGAGATGGTCGACACCGCGATGCCCGACTGCTCGCTCAGGTCTCGCAACGTCCATCCCCGCGCCTTGCGAGCATCGCGCAAACGCCGTCCCACCTCGCCGTGGCCGACTGGTGGGCCGCCGGCTTTTCGCGGCGATTTCGCGAGCGAGCGCTTTCGGGGAGACGAATCGGCCATGGGGTGTCGTGCCAGGAAAGATGTCAAAAATTCTCGTATACGAGAAACTTGGTTCTCATATATGATAATTGCGTTGCGCGAGCATACCTGACGCGTCACCCATTCGTGAAGGGGTTTCCATGAAATTCGATGTTCTGGTGCTGGGCGGCGGCATCGTGGGGGTGTCGACGGCCGTCCATCTGCGACAACGTGGGCTGAGCGTGGCGCTCGTCGACCGTCAGGCGCCGGGGCGCGAAACGTCGTATGGCAATGCAGGGCTGATTCAGCGCGAAGGCGTCTATCCGTATGCTTTTCCCCGCGACGTTCCGACCTTGCTGCGATACGCCCGCAATCGTTCACCGGATGTTCGGTATCACCCTTCGGCGCTGCCCACGATTGCGCCATTCCTCGCCCGATACTGGTTTCATTCCGCGCCGGTCCGGCACGCCGCCATTGCCCGGCATTACAGCACCCTGATCGAGCATTGTGTTTCCGAGCATCGTGCATTGATCGAACGCGCAGGGGCGGGGGGGGGGCTCCGGGAGGGCGGTTGGCTGAAGATTTTTCATCGCCAGGGGGCGTGGGAAGCGGCGCAACGAGAAGCCGAGCGCTGGCAGCGGGAGTATGGCGTGCCGTTCGTGTCGCTCGATGCCCGGCAACTGCAGCGCGACGAGCCGTCGCTCAGTGCGTCGCTCGTGGGCGCCTTGCGCTACACGGCGTCGGATTCGGTGAGCGACCCGGGGGCGCTGGTTCAGGCGTACGCGGCATATTTTCAGTCGCTCGGTGGGCACGTGCTGATTGGCGATGCGACCACGCTCGCGCCACAGTGGACGGTGAAAACCGGCGAAGGCGAAATTGAAGGGCGTCATGCCGTGGTCGCGATGGGGCCCTGGTCGGATACGGTGACGCGGCCGCTCGGCTATCGGTTGCCGCTGGCCGTGAAACGGGGCTACCACATGCATTACGCCTCGCAGCCCGGCGCGAAGCTGAACCAGCCGGTGCTCGACGCCGAAAACGGCTTTCTCATCACCCCGATGACGCGCGGCATTCGGTTGACCACGGGCGTCGAGCTGGCCCTGCGCGACAGCCCTCGCACGCCCGTGCAACTCGACGCCGTCGAGCCGATGGCGCGCGCGCTTTATCCCCTCGCACAGCGTGTCGACGACACCCCGTGGATGGGGGCTCGCCCGTGCACGCCCGACATGATGCCGGTGATCGGCCCGGCGCCCCACCATCGCGATTTGTGGTTCGCTTTCGGCCACGCGCATCATGGACTGACGCTGGGCCCGATCACGGGGCGCCTGATCGCGGAGATGATCACCGGCGCGCCGCCGTGCGTCGATCCCGGGCCGTTCAGCGCCGCGCGATTCTGACATCCCGCGACGCACGGTCCTCAGGCCAGCGTCCTAGGTCGACGCGCGCTTGCGGGGCGTCGGCGCCGCAAGTCTTTCTGCTTCCGATGGGAAATGAGGGGCCTAGCGCTTGCGCAATCGCAGTTGTGGCCCGCCTAAGCAGAAACCCTGAGTCGCAATCGACTTGACAGCGATAATTTGTCCATCGATGGTATACAGAATACTGAAAAAGAGTGTTCCATCATGACAAACCCCACAGTCGAGATGCTCGGCGACAGCATCGGGTCGCCGAAGTCGTCAGATACGACACCGTGGCAATACGCTACGGTGAGCGCCGCACAGGCGGCGCTGCGCCGCCGGGAAGTCACATCGGAGTCGCTGGTGGCGGCGTGTGAAGCGGCCTGGCGCAGGTCCAATCCGGCGCTCAACGCCATTGTGGTGAGCGACTTCGCGCGAGCTCGCGAGACGGCGAGTCGACGCGATGCCGAATTGCGCGCGGGACTCGTTCGCGGCCCGCTGCATGGTGTGCCGTTCACGATCAAGGAGTCGTTCGACGTGAAGGACTGGCCGACCACGGTAGGCGATCCGGCGTTCGCGAACAATATCGCGGGCCGGCACGCCAGCGTGGTACAGCGACTGACCGACGCCGGCGCGGTGCTGTTGGGCAAGACCAATGTGCCGTTGTGGCTGCGCGACTGGCAGAGCTACAACGAGGTCTATGGCACCACGCGCAATCCGCACGACCTGCTGCGTACGCCTGGCGGATCGTCGGGAGGCAGCGCCGCGGCGGTCTCGAGCGGGATGGCGTTCTTCGATGTGGGATCCGACATCGGATCCTCGATCCGTAATCCCGCGCATTACTGCGGCATCTTCTCTCACAAGAGCACGCACGGGCTCGTGCCGCTCGACGGCCACGGGCTGCCGGGCGGTGTGACGTTCCCCGACATCAATGTGGCGGGTCCGCTCGCGCGGAGCGCGGCGGATCTCGAGGCGGTGCTGTCGGCCATTGCCGGACCGTCGGCCGAGGCAGCCTGCGCGGTACGTTTCGAATTGCCGCGCTGTCACGCCACCGATCTGCGCGAGATCCGTTTCGGCATCCTGCCGAATCATCCGATTGCCGAGGTCGACGCCGAGGTGGAGCAATGCCTGGTGAGCCTCGGGCAGGACCTGGAACGGCGGGGTGCGCGGGTGCTGTGGAACGCACGGCCATCGCTCGACGCCGCGGAGTTGATGCGCGTCTACACGCTGATGTTGCGGGCGTCGACCTGCGGCTACCTTGGTGACGACGCCTTCGCGTCGGCGATCGCAGCAGCGCAGCAGACGCCGGCCGACGACACGCGTTACGCGTCGCTCCAATACGTGGGCGCGGTCATGCGACACCGCGATTGGCTGCGTCTGCAACCGTTGCGCGAGCGCTTCGCGGCGGCCTGGCGCGAGTTGTTCGAGCGCGTCGATGTGCTGCTGTGTCCCGTGGCGGCAACGCCCGCGTTCGTGCTCAACGAGGCGGGAGCGCCGTGGCAGCGCACGCTGGACGTCAACGGGCGGGCGCAGCCGCTGACGACGCAGCTTTTCTGGGCCGGCCACTCCGGCTTGTGCGGCTTGCCCTCCAGCGTCGCCCCCGCAGGGCGCACGGCGCAAGGGCTCCCCGTGGGCGTTCAGATCGTGGCGCCGCTGTATCACGATCTGCGCTCGATCCACGTAGCCAGATTGCTCGAAGCCGCCGGCTACGCCTTCGTTCCACCCGCCTGACCTTTTTTCACAACACCCACGACCCACCAAGGAGGACACCTTCATGTCCTGGCTCAATTCGCTATCGAGAAACGAGAAGCGCGCCTTCGCCGGCACGTTCATCGGCCATACGGTCGATGTGTACGACTTCATGATCTATTCCTTCCTCATACCGGTGCTGCTCACGAGCTGGAACATGAGCAAGGCCACCGCGGGCAGCATCGTGACTTACACGCTGATCGCCTCGCTGGTGGGCGCCATCGGCGCGGGCCTGCTGGCCGACCGCTACGGGCGCGTGCGTATCCTGAGATGGACCATCGCCATCTTCGCACTGGCCTGCTTCGGTTGCGGCCTGACCAATTCGCCCACGCAACTGGCCGTGATGCGCATCATCCAGGGCCTGGGGTTCGGCGGTGAATCATCGCTGTGCATGGTGCTGGTCATGGAGACGATCCGCAATCCAGCCCACCGCGGCAAGTTCTCGGGCTTCACCGCAAGCAGTTATTCGTTCGGATGGGCGCTGGCCGCGCTCGCATACAGCGCGATCTTCAGTTGGCTGCCCCCCGAAACGGCATGGCGCGTCTGCCTGTTCGTCGGCGTGGCGCCGGCGCTGATGGTCGTCTGGCTGCGTCGCAATCTGGAAGAGCCCGAAGCGTTCACGCGCACGATGTCGGAACGGCGTCAGACGAGCCCGCTCAAGACGATGCGCGGCGTATTCAGCGGACACCTCGCGGCCCGCACGCTGTGGTGCAGCCTGCTCTCGGGCGGCATGCTCGGCTCCTACTACGCGATCGCCACCTGGATGCCGACCTGGCTCAAGACGGAACGCGGATTGTCGGTGACGGGCACGGGCCTGTGGCTGGCGATTACCATCGGCGGCTCGCTCGTCGGCTACGCCGTGGGCTCCTGGGCGACCGACAGGCTCGGCCGGCGGCCCACTTACATTCTGTTTGCCATCGGCGCATTCGCGATGAGCATCGCATATATGCTGGTGCCGGCGCCCATGCCGGTGATGATGGTGCTCGGCTTCCTGATGGGCGTACTGATGCAGGGCACGTTCGCCGGCGTGGCCGCCACGATCTCAGAGACGTATCCACACGAAGTGCGCGCCACGGGCTATGGGGTGGCCTACAACACAGGCCGGGTCATCGGCTCGGTGTTTCCTTTCATGGCCGGCTGGCTGGCGAGCGGTCATACCACGCTCACGCTCGCCATCCCGATCGTTGCGGCCGTGGGCTATGGACTGGTCATTGTCGCCGCCCTGATGTTGCCCGAGACGAACGGCATCCCGCTCGACGCCATTGATCCCGTGAACGTCGGCGAAGGTGCTTCGCAGGGTGCCCACGCGTCGGTCCCTGGCGCGATCGGCCGGGCGGCGGACTGAAATCACCGTCTGTCGCATCGTATGCTTCGCAGCGTTTCTTCCGTTATCTGAGATCCGAGGCGCGGGCCGTCCCGCACGGGCAATTTTGTTGTATTGGCATTTTCGGAAAAACTGTATACAGTGTACCGAAATAACCTATCTATCCGCTTCGGGCGCCGCTTGGGGCTCGCAGCGGGTCATCCACTCAAAATCAAGGAGCAAGTCATGGCTGAACTGATGGACCGCGAAACCTTCCGCGCGGCACTCGAGGACGCAATCAAGGGCAAGAGCGCGAACAAGGCGCCGTTCAGCGTCGCGTGGGCGAGCGGCAAGCTCACGCGCGCGCATCTCGCACGCTGGGCGGAAAACCACTATCACTACGTGGGGCCTTTCGCCGACTACCTCGGCTACCTGTATGCCCGCACGCCGGACCACATGACCGAGGCCAAGGACTTCCTGCTGGCGAACATGTACGAAGAGGAGATCGGCGGCGATCGCCATACCGACCTGTTGATCCGCTTTGCCGAGGCGTGCGGCACGACCCGCGAGCGCGTCGTCGACCCGGACAACATGTCGCCGACCACGCGCGGGCTGCAAAGCTGGTGCTACGCGGTGGCCATGCGTGAAGATCCGGTCGTGGCAGTCGCCGGACTCGTGGTCGGCCTGGAGTCGCAAGTGCCGTCGATCTATCGCAAGCAGACGCCGACGCTTCGCGACAAGTATCAGTTCACCGACGAGGAAGTCGAGTTCTTCGATCTGCACATCGTCTCGGATGAGATCCACGGCGAGCGTGGCTATCAGATCGTGCTGGAGAACGCGAACACGCCGGAGTTGCAACAGCGCTGCCTCAAGATCTGCGAGATCGGCGCGCAAATGCGGTTGCTGTACACGACCGCGCTCTACTACGACTACGTGGCGAACGAAGTGTCGTTGCCCGAGCTTGGGCTCGCCGCCTGAGCGGTGTCCTGCCGCGCCGTCGCTCGCCGGCGGCGCGGGTGCCGAAGACCGCATGACTTCCTGCAGGACACTGCCTTCATGACGACTGTTCCCACATTCCTGAACTACATCGACGGCGAGTGGTGCGCGAGCCGATCGGGCGCGACCTTCGCGAATCTGAATCCCGCCGACACGCGCGACGTCGTTGGCCACTTCCAGGCGTCGGACGCCGCCGATGCGAAAGCCGCGGTGCTCGCGGCCGCCAAGGCGTTTGACGCCTGGAAACGCCTCTCCATGAGCGCACGCGCGAAAATCCTGATCGATGCCGCCGCTTATCTCGAGCGTCACGCCCAGCCATTCGGCGAGGAGCTCACGCGCGAGGAGGGCAAGCAAAAGGCACTTGCGCAGGACGAATTCCTGCGCGCGGCGCAGACGCTGCGGTACTACGCCGTCGAAGCGCAGTCGTATGGCGGCGAGACATTTCCGAACGACGATGCCGGAATGACCGTATATACGCAGCGCGAGCCGCTGGGTGTCGTCACGGTGATCTCGCCCTGGAACTTCCCTGTCTCGATACCGGCGCGCAAGATCGCGCCGGCCCTGGTGTGTGGCAACACGGTGGTATTCAAGCCTGCCTCGGATGCGCCGCTGAGCGGCTTGCGCCTGACTGAAGCGTTTGTCGAAGTCGGCATTCCGAAAGGCGTGCTGAATTTCGTCACCGGCAGCGCCTCCGCAGTGGGCCCGACGCTCGTCGGCGCGCGCGAAGTTCGGGCCATTTCCTTTACCGGTTCGACGACCGCCGGCGAGCAGATTCACCGGGCGGCGTCGATGTCGACGCGCACGCAGATGGAACTCGGCGGCAAGAATCCGTTGATCGTGCTCGATGCGCGAGATATCGATCGCGCGGTCGACCTGACCGTCAAGGGCGGATTCTCGCTGACGGGCCAGGCATGCACGGGGACCAGCCGCGTGTTGGTCGCCCGCGACATCCGCGCCGTCTTCGTCGAGCGACTGGCGGCGAAGACCGCGACGCTCAAGGTCGGCAATGGCATGGACACGGGCACCGACATCGGCCCGCTGGCCACCGCGGGACAACTGCAAACGGTGCTCGAATACATCGAGATCGGAAAGCGGGAGGCCACGCTCGTGTGCGGCGGCGAGCGGCTCTCGCACGGACCCTTCGCCAACGGCTTTTTCGTCACGCCGGCGATTTTCTGCGATGTGCCGCGCAATGCCCGCATCGCAAGGGAAGAAATCTTCGGCCCCGTGATCGCCGTGATCGACGTCGACGACTACGCGGACGCGATTTCCGTGGCGAACGACAGCGACTACGGCCTCGCGGCTTCGCTTGTCACGCAGGACGCAAGCCTGATGCACCGGTTCGCCAGCGACATCGAGGCCGGTACGGTCAAGATCAATCGCACGACGACGGGCAATCTCGTGAACGCACCGTTCGGCGGTCTCAAGCAATCGAGTACGGCCACGTTCCGGGAGTCCGGTCGTGACGGCCTCGAGTTTTACCTCCAGATCAAGACGGTGTATCGCGGCGTTTGACGCCCGGTCCGCCAACAACTCATCTCATACGCCATGAAACCCTTTTTCAAGCTCGAACTCGCCGAGGCCCGTCACATGATCGCCGCGGCCGTCGCCCGCTCTCAGGAAATCGGTGTCCTCGAATCGATCTGCGTGGTCGATGAAGGCGGATTTCCGCTCGCCCTCGAACGCATGGATGGCGGGCGTATCACCGGACCGCAGATTGCCTGGAACAAGGCGTTCACCGCCGCGGGGCACAAGCGCTCCACGCACCTGTTCACCACGCCGCCCAATGGTCCTGCGCTGCCGGGCAACGAAGCCTTCGGCATTCAATGGAGCTTCGAGGGACGCTTTGCCGCGTTTGTCGGGGGGTTCCCGATCGTGGTCGATGGCCAGGTCGTCGGCGGCATCGGTCTGTCGGGGGGCAATGGCGAGCAGGACACCAAGGCCGGTCTTGCCGGGCTCGCGGCGTTGCAGACGCTGCTGCGCGAGAGCGGACGCGAAGTCCTGGTGCAGCCCGACATCAAGCTCTGACGGAGGGCGGCCCGTGAGCTATCGAATCACATGGATCGAGGCCCAGTGCAGCTTCGAGGCAACGCCCGACGAATCCGTGCTCGATGCCGCACGACGCGCAGGCGTCGTGTTGCCCTCGGCGTGTGAGTTCGGCGGCTGCGGGACGTGCCGCGTGAAGCTCTCGCAGGGGCGGGTGCGCTACGAGGCCATGCCGGACGCGTTGTCACAGGAGGAGGCGGACGCAGGCTACGCGTTGCTGTGCCAGGCACGGGCATGCTCGGACCTGCTGCTCAGCACGGAACGCGTGCTTGACGCCCCGGCGCCGGTGCGCCGTCGCCAAGTGCGCGTGGTGCGTAAGCAAGCGTTGAGCCCGGACGTCACGCGCCTGGTGCTCGCGTTCGATGACGGCGAGCCCTGGGTATTTCGCCCCGGGCAATACCTCAACGTGTTGACCGGCGATGCCGGCCCGCGCAGTTTCTCGATGGCCTGTCTGCCGGATCAACGCGCTGGCGAGGTCGAACTGCACATCCGGCGGATCGACGGTGGGCATTTCACTCACATGCGTTTGAGCCGCCTGCATCCCGGCGACCGGCTCGAAGTGGAGGCGCCAATGGGCGGCTTCGGCTATCACGAGGAGGATTACCGCCCGGTTGTGATGGTGGCGACCGGCACGGGCATCGCCCCGCTGCGTAGCATGCTCGGGCAGATGCTGGCGAGCGCAGACGCGCCGCCCGTCGAGTTGTACTGGGGCGGGCGCACCCACGCGTCGCTCTACTTGCATGACGAACTGACGGCGCTCGCGAGCCGGCATGACGATTTTCGCTATGTTCCGGTCCTCTCCCGGCCCGAAGGCGTGTGGAACGGCGTGCGCGGCTATGTACAGGATGCCGTGCTCGCCGACCATCCCGACCTGTCCGAACATGCGCTTTACCTCTGCGGCTCGCCGGTCATGATTGCGGATGCGCGTCGTGCGTTTCTCGCGAATGGCGCCAGCGTGCGTTACCTTTATGCCGACAGTTTTACGTTCCAGCATCACATGCCGGTGGTCGCGGCGGCCTGACGCGGGATCGCCTCGCGACGGGACGTGGGACGTGGGGCGATTTAACGGGCCGGATCGGTTGAGGGGGCGGGGTTCGCCCCCGCTTCCTTCTGCCGTGTATGGCCGCTCAGCGCGCGCGCTCGATGTGAGTGCGGTAGGCGAGGGCGGCCAGCGCCACGTCCTGCAAACCGAAGCCCACGGCCTTGTAGACGATGATGTCGTCGCGATGCCGGCGGCCCGTCGTCAGGCCCTCCATCACGTCGCCCAACTCGGCAACGTCGTGCCAGTTCACCAGCCCCGGCGCGGCCATCAGTAAGTCGCCTGCCTCCTCGCGCGCCTGATCGCGCAACTCCACCACGATTCGTGCGGCGCGGGCCAACGTTGCATCGTCTGTCTCGCGTGTGTGCGGCAGGCTCGAGCCGATGGCGGCGACAAATGCGCCCGGCGACAGCGCGCGACCGTCGAACAGCGGAGTGCTCGCCCGTGTCGCGGTGACAATGATGTCGGCGCCATCGAGTGCCTCGTCGGTCGATACGGCGCTTGCCGTGACGCCCATCGCGCGGTATGCCTCGTCGACTGAGGCAGCCAGTGCGACGTCGCCTTCGATGCCGACGATGCGCAACGCTTGCACGCCGGCGAACCGGGCCAGTGCATGCGCGTGCGCCGCGCCTTGGACACCCGTGCCGAAAATCGCGGCCGTGCGCGCACCGGGCCGCGCCAGCGCGCGCACCGCGAGTATGGTCGTCGCGGCCGTGCGCAAGCGCGTGATCGCATTCGCGTCCAGCGTGGCAAGGCAGGCGCCGTCCGACGCGCGGAACAGCACGATCACGAAATTGAACTGGCCGCGAAGGGTGGTGTAGACCTTGGCACCGGCAACGTCCGCGCCGGGCAGTACGGCACCGAGCGTAGAGAGCTTCGTGCCCTGGGCTTCGGTGCGAACGCGGCGCTGGACCGCCGCCGCGCCGCGTGCGAGTTCGCGAAACGCGCTCTCCAGCGCGGCAATGGCTTGCGGGAAGTCAATCAGGTTGTCGATCTGTGCGTCGGTCAGATGGATCATCGGAGTCGGGAGAGTCAAGAGTGAATAACGAGTATACGGTATACGATTGATTCGATTTTCTCAAATCCCGTGTCGGACGAGGCACGTGAATTCGGGGGTTTTCGCGTGGCCCACGACAAAATTTTCTGAATTTATTTATTTTGGTATACAGTATTCACGAACGCGCTACACTCTTGCAAAGACCGCGCTTCGCAGCGTGCAGCGGTCGTCCTGGTGAAAGGAGGATGCATGCCAGTTGTCGTATTTCGCAGTAACGGGCAGACGTATCGGGAAGAGGTGAAGGTCAATACCAATCTCGTCGTCCGCGCAGGTATCAAGCAGTTTCCGTTTCCGCATTTGCGCTACGAGTGCGGCATGGGCAAGTGCGCACGGTGCGCTTGTCGGGTGCTCGCCGGCGGCGAGCATCTGCCGGCCCCGAACTGGAAAGAGAAGAAGCAACTGGGAGAGCGGCTTGACGCCGGGTATCGGCTGGCGTGCCAGCTGTGGATCGAACACGACATCGAGCTTGCGCAGGACGAAGCGCCGGCGACGCTCTGACATCCGGGCAGCGAGGAAAACGCATGTATATCGTACTTACCAGCCGCCCGGGGCAGTACCGCAGCGAACCGACTCCGGGCATCACCCCGGTCGAGACACATGACTACTTCTACGGCGCGCGCCACGTGGCGGCGTTTGTCGTGGCCAAACTCGACGGTACGTCGCGCGTGCGCATTGTCGATGAGGCCGACCCGGACCGCGCGAATCTCGTGCCAACGAAGTTTTTCGAATCCTTCGACAGCGTGTCCGAGGCCGTCGCATCGCTCGAAGCGCTGGTCGGGCGCGATCACGCACAAGCGCGGCTCAGCCGCCGAGACAAGGAGACCTCCCATAGCACCATGGTTCAGATCACGTTCATCACTAACGGCGGCAAGACGGTGGAGGCGGCACCCAACAGTAATCTGCTTCGCGTTTCGCTTCGGGAGAAGGGCGGCATTCCCTTCAAGTGCGGCGGCGGGCTGTGCGGCACTTGCCGTTGTCGCGTGGAAGCCGGACGCGAGCATACCGACGACGTGAAGCCCAAAGAGCGCCGTCATCTCAGTCCGGAGGACCTCGCGAACGGTTACCGAATGGCCTGTCAGACGTTCGTCAATGGCGATGTGAGCGTGTCATGGTGAGCGAATCCTGCGTCATGGGCGCGCCGTTCGGCGCATTGTCGCCGGACTGGCAACGTCGGATGCTGGCGCTCGGCCCACGCTGGAACGACGACATCATCGCCCACCGCAAGGCGGTCATCGATTGTTACACGCCGATATTGGCGGTCGCGCCCAAGAGTCCGCACGTGGAGCGCAACGTGGCATACGGCGGGCATGCCCGTCAGGTGCTCGACATTTTCGCGCCGGTCGCCGCGTCCCCGGGCACGCCTGCGCCGGCCTTGCGCGAAGCGGTCGTGTTCGTGCACGGCGGCGCGTTCGTGCGAGGCAACAAGAGCGTCAATGGCGAGATTTACGATAACGTGTGCCACTGGTTCGCACGGCAGGGAAAGCTTGCCATCAACGTCGAATACCGTCTGGCCGACGAAGCACCGTGGCCGGGCGGGGCGCGGGACGTGGCGCAGGCGATTGCGTGGGTGCGCGAACACGCCGACGACCTGCAAATCGACACGTCGCGGATTTTTCTCATCGGCCATTCGGCAGGCGGTACCCACGCGGCCAGTTGTCTGTTCGATCCTGCGCTGAGCGGGGCGTGCGGTGGCAACGGGCATGGTGTTGCAGGACTGATTCTCGTGAGCGCTCGCCTGTTTGCCGATGTCGACCCACGCAATCCGAATGCGGCGCCCGTGCGTGCGTATTTCGGCGCCGATGAGACCCGGTATGTCGAGCGCTCACCGCTGACCCACGCGGCGCGCGACCCGGTGCCGACGATGATCGCCATTGCCGAGTATGAAAACCGCTTCCTAGACGAGTATGGTGCGGCGCTCTTCCTGACGTTGTCGCGCGCGCGTGGCGTGGCGCCACGCTTCGTGCAGATGCGCGGGCACAATCACACGTCGATCGTCGCGCATTTCAACTCCGGAGAGGATTGGCTCGGACAGGAGATGCTCGCCTTCATGGCATCGGTGCCGCGTTGATTCCGGGCGGCGAAAGTGGCCGCCAAATCGTGTACAGTCTACAAAAAGCCGTCGCTGCTATAAAATGCGGCGTTTGTCGTGGCGCCACGGGCCTTCGAATGACCGTCCGTCGGCGCGGAACTGTCGGTTTTTGGAGATTGGAATTATGGTGCGGGGAGCCACAGGCGCAAACGGTCGCGAGCCGATCATGCACCAACAGCTGTCGGATCTGGTGATTGCCCGACTGCGCGAGTCGATCACGTCGGGCGTATACAAGCCCGGCGACCGTCTCGTGGAGGGGCGAATTGCCCAGGAGCTCGATGTATCGCGCGTGCCGGTGCGCGAGGCGCTGCGCGCGCTTGCCGTCGAGGGGCTGGTGGAAGTGCGGCCCCGCCACGGTGCCGTCGTCGCGTCGTTCGATCCGGCAACGGCGCGCGAACTGGTGCAGATTCGCGCCACGCTCGAAGGGCTCAATGCGCGTCTGGCTGCCGAACATTGCACGCCGGAGTTGGTCCGGCGCATCGAAAAAGTGCTGCAGGAAGGCAACGCCAAGGTCGCCGCGGGCGAGACCTCCGGCCTGCTCGAGCTGAACGCCCGCTTTCACGACTTGCTTTATTCGGCCGGCGCCAATGCGATGCTCGCCGAGCTCATGCGCTCGATGCGGGACCGCTCCCGCATGTTGTTCGTCAATGCCAGCGACGAGGAAGTGCGCATTACGTGGGAAGAGCACGCCGCGATCTTGAGAGCCGTTCAATCCGGCGATGCGGCGTTTGCCGCGTTGCTCGCCGAGCGCCACGTCACCCGCGCCGCACAGTACTATCTCGACAATATCGCACGCTGACACGCTCACACGCGTGCGTTCGGAATCCCTACATCATCGAGAGAATTTCCACGGCCGGCGGCACATTCGCGCCGCCACGGCGACAATCGTGTCAACGGGACTGGCGATTGGCGCCGGGCTCCGAAGCGTCGGTCAAGCGGCGGGCCAGGACGCGCTCCGCTTACCACCGAATGCGGTAAAAAGTCCAGTCGGCTCGTCCTTGACCAATGCGTGTCAACGGCGATAGCATCGATTCCGCTTGCTGGTGCTACCTGTTTTCCCTACATAAATGGTTCAGCGCACTGCCGGATGGCGCTCGCGCGGAGTCTTCATTTTCGACGGGTATCATCGCGATCGATGTGGGCAGTCGATTCGTTAGGACTGTTACCGACGTACGTTCCCGTCGAAAGAGGGGCGCGAGCCATTGGCTACCGGCGAACTCGCCCGATGCCAGCGCACAATGGTCGCATTGCGTGGGGGTGCCCGGCCGTCCCGAAAAACAACCAATAATTCTGACTCCCCGGGGATGTTCGTGAAAAGTGTGCGGGCGAAATGTTGAAGATAAGGGTTTGGGCCATTTGCCTGGGGCTGGTGCTCTGCGGCCCCGTCACGGCTGTGCAGGCCGTGCGTGACCGTCTCGAGCTCGACGTGTCGTGCGACGGCTGCAAGCAGGTGGGCCGCAAGGGCGCCAACGCCGACGTGCGCCGCATCGTCCACTTCTCGCGCACGGCGTTGCTCTCGCTGCCCATGCATACGATCGACACGTCAACGCTCTGGACCACTTCGGCCCGCTGGGAGGGGCCTCGTCTGGCGGATGTCCTCGCCCGGGCCGGTTTCAAGGGCCGAACGCTTCGCGTCTACAGCTACGATGGTTCGGTGCAGGACATCCCCATTGCCTTTGTTCATCGCTATGAGCCGATTCTCGCGTACCGTGAGAATGGCGTAGAGCTGTCCCTTCGCAACTTCGGTCCGCTGTTTCTGATCTTCCCGCGCGACCAGCATCCCGATGTACTCGCCTCCGAAGTCGGCTCGCGCCGTTTCGTCTATCAGATCAAGCATATCGAGGTTCGATGATGGCTTCGGACGGCGTGTCACGACGCATTCGGATCTTCATATACACGCTGCTCTTCGTGCAGCTCGTCGGCTTGTGGGCGTTCTCCGGCTACCTTTTCATTGCGTCCCGCACCCAGTCTGAGTCTGCCGGGCCCGTAGGCGCGGAGGCCAGTTTCGCCTCGGTCATCGGTACGGAGCAGGCCGTCGACCGCACGCAGATCGACATGCTCAAGGTCGCCAACGGGCTCGCGAGCGCCGACGACATCGACGCCTCGCTACAGATACTCGAGTCTCGAATCGCGCAGATTTCGGGGCGCGGCGCCATGTCGCGCTTCATGGAATATCCGCAGTATGTCGCGAGTGTCGACAAGGTCAAGACCATATATGCCGAAATCGAGGCCATGCGCAACCAGGCGGGCAACGCCGATACCTGGATCACGCCGGGGATTACGAAATTCGACGAGATGCGCACGCCACTCTCGGAACTCGAGATGGTCGTCGGTGAAATCAACGCCCGTCGGCGCGACGAGGTCCGCGAAGACTACGAGCATCGCCGCAGCATGCTCATGGGGTCGAGCATCGGCGCGACGATTGTGCTGCTCACGCTCGCCTACCTGTTTGCGTCGAACGCGCGCAAGTTGCGCGATGTCAGCGCGAAGCAGAAAGAAGCGCTGCAACGGGAGACGGCCGCCGCATTGTCCGCCGCGAACGCCGTGAATGCGCGCAACGCCTTCCTGGGCATGATCGGGCACGAGCTGCGCACACCATTGCAGAGCATCATGGCGGCCACGGATGTACTCGTTGAACGCAACTTCACCGGCACGGACAAGCTGCTTATCGACCAGTTGGCACGCGCGGCCAACGTGCTTGAGGCGCAGATGAAGGATCTGACGGATTTCTCGCGGATGGAGGCGGGACAACTCGCGCTGCGCAAACGCATCTTCAATCCCTATGGGGTTCTGAATGCCGCGGTGGAGTCGGTTTCCGAGCGGGCGCGTCGCAAATCGCTGGCGCTTCGTCTGGAGTTCGACGACTGGCAGGTCAAGGTGCTTTCGGACCCGTTCCGGATTCAGCAGATCGTCACAAACCTGCTCGACAATGCCATCAAGTATGCCGACCGCGGCAGCGTTACCCTACGGGCGAATCTCGAGCGGCTCCCCGGGATCGACCGTCTCAGCGTCGACGTGATCGATACCGGGCGCGGCATCGACCGCGTGAGCCAGGAGCAGATCTTCCAACCCTTCACGCAGATCGACACACCGGAGAGCAAGCGCGTCGACGGCATCGGCATGGGACTCACGATCGTTCGCGGCCTCGTCGAACTGCTTGGCGCGAAGCTCTCGCTGGAGAGCGAAGTCGGCAAGGGGTCGAAGTTTACCGTTGTGTTCGATCTGGAGCATGTCACCAGCGAGATGGAGACGCCTGGCACAGAGCCGGGCGCGACGGCCGTCGCCGCGCCTTTGGAGGTGGCCGCCATGGCCGGCTCGCCGGCCATGGCAACGGCGCGCGCTTCGGGGGCGCCGGCCGCGGTGGAGGCCGAGCCGGACGTCAGTGCGGTGGTGGTGCCTGCGGGCCAGACACCACGCCGCGTGCTGGTGATCGACGATCAGGCCGACGTGCGACATACCATCGAGATGCTGCTTCGCGTGAACGGCATCGAGTGCGAGAGCGTATCCAACGCTCGCGAGGCGTATCGCCTCGTCGAACGTACCCCGTACGATGCCATCATGCTCGACCTGAACATGCCCGAGATCGACGGCGTGTCGGCCGCCATGGAAATTCGTCGCATGGGCGGCATCAACGCGGATGTGCCGCTCATTGCCTTCAGCGCCCAGGCACCGGAGGTCATTCCCGCGCATCACCTCAGTCTGTTCGAGCATTACCTCATGAAGCCCGTGCGCGGCGATATTCTGCGCGTGGTGCTCGAGAGCATCTGGGCGACCCGCGGCGTCGGGCTGTAGCGCCCGTGGCGCCGCACAAGGGCGCGTAGAAGGGCGAGAGGTAGGGCGCGCTCAGCGCTGCGCCAGGCGCTTGTTGAGCTCGGCGACAAGCAGTGGCAATCGCGCGGGCTTCTCCAGCACGTCGACGTCGAACGCGGTAATCGCACGGGCGATATCGGACTCGTTGACGTTGCCCGCCTGCATCTGTCCGGTCAGGATGAAAACCGGGGCGTCGGGGTTGTCGGAGGTGCGAATCTCCGAGAGCGCGGTCTCCGCCGTCTCGTGATCGAGCATCCAGTCGACGACGTAGGCGTCGAACACCGTCTGCTTCAGTGCTTCGCGAAATGCCGCGGCGCTGTAAAACGCGCGGGCGTCATATCCTTTGCTGTTGAGATACATGCACACCGTGTCGGCCGTGCGTAATCCGCCTTGCGCGTCGCTGCCGCCATCGTCGTCCACCACCGCCACGGTGAGGCGCGTCGGCACGAGCGACTTCGGTCGGATCTCGATCAGCTCCACCACGAACTTCTTGCCACGCGGCGCCATGTCCGACGGATAGAGGCGCCAGCTCCCCGCCGTCGACATCGCGACATACTCGGACCCCTGACCGGTCAGGATCTCCGGCCCTATCCACGCCTGGCACGGCACCAGGTGGTTGCCGAAGTCGAGCAGCGCAGGCACGCCCTGTGCGTGTTCCGATGTCTCGGGATCGAGCAGCGCGGTAATGGAAGCGTTGAATGCGGCCGCCACGTCGCGCAGCTCGCCGTAAGTCCAGTTGCTCTGTCCGCGCATTTTCCGATGCGCCTGCGCGGGACTCAGGCCGAGCGTCTTCGCGAGCGCGCCCGTCTGCTTCGATTTAGGGATGGCGTGACGTTCCATCAATTGGCCCACCCGCTGGGCCATCAACAGGTTGTCGTCCGAACTTTGCATGTGCGTTATGTCGTCCTGAATGAAGGGGAGGCGTTCCGCGTGCGGCCACGCACCTCACAACGGTCGTCTCCGGGTCTTGTGTACTTCGTGGAACCGGCGCCTAACGCTAGCGCAAGTTCGAGCTATCAGAAATGATGGGGTTGTTTCAATGTGTTACAAAAATGAAAGCGAAAAGCGATTGAAAGACAAAATTCGCTTCGTATAATCTCGCAAAACGCAATTCAGTTTGCATTAAACGAGAAAATTTAGGACTTCTCTCTCTCATTTGATGCCAAGGTGTAGCGTGTCGCTGCCGGTGGACGCCGGTGCCGTGATACGCGAATCCGTTGACCGGGGCAATCCCGGCCGTCTTTTTCCAGAAACCGAAATATGTCGTAACGCGAGGCTCTGCGCCCGGTCGCGTGGGGCCTTCTTTTGCCCGTAGCACCCTGCCGTACTTCTTACCAACGAGGAGCGTATCATGCTGCAACCCAAGACTGTTCGCAAATTTCGTCCCCGTCACCAGCGTGGTCAAGGGATGACCGAATACATCATTATCGTCGCGCTGATTGCCGTGGCCGCCATTGGCGTCTACGCCGCTTTCGGCAAGACCATCCGCAACCAGACAGCCGGTCTGGCGCTGGAAATGGCGGGCGACTCGAACTCCAAGAAAGCCATCAAGAATGCGGGTGACGCTGCCCAGGATTCCAGCAGCAAGGCGAATCAGCAGAAGAACCTGAGCAACTACGCCGACGGTAACCAGTAACGACCACTGGGCCGGCACGGCGGAGGATGCATCATGGACGTTCGATTCCGACGGCAGGGTCGCCGCGCTCGCGAGCGCGGTCAGGCACTGCCACTCGCAGCGGTACTGATGGCGGCCGGGGCTGCCGCCATGTATCTGGCGTTCAATGCATCGCAGCTGGTGCATGCAAAGACGAAACTCCAGGACACGGCCGACGCTGCAGCGTACAGCGTCGGCGTGCTCCAGGCGCGCGATCTCAATTTCGCCGCCTATACCAATCGGGCAATGATCGCCAATCAGGTGGCCACTGCCCAGATGATCAGTATCAAGTCGTGGATCGATGAGGTCGACGGCACCTATAAGAACGATCACTGGTTCGACACGCTGATCCAGAGCACGGTCACGCCGAACCAGCTTTGGACCATTCCCAAGAAGACGCTCGGCAGAGAAGTCAGCCTCGCCAAGCGCGTGCTTGACCGGGCGACCACGATCGCCACGCTGGGACTGGACCAGCTCGAGTCCGTGCTGAGTCTCGAGCAGTCCGCATATCACGGCGCCATTGCGCTACAGATTCCGCTCGTGGCCGAAGAGATCGCGCAGGCCAACGAGCCGAACACGCACGTCAGCAAGACCTATTTCGCAACACGTGGCGCGTTGTCGCTCTCGTCGGCGCTAGGTTTCCTGTCCAAGAACACACCGCAAGGCAAGACCGGCAAGGACCGCTTCGCCGACGTGCTGACGGACAAGGCCACGCTCGACGAGTTCGTCAAGCAGCGCGGCGTCAACATCCGCACGCCCATGGTGCCTGTCGGCATGGTGCAGGGTTGTCCCGAGAGCTTCGTGACCGCCACCAACTGGCACGCCGGGGGAACGCAACTCCGTCAGGACAAGAAGGGATGGGAAGGGCTTGACGCCACCGACGTGAATGGGGTGTGGATCTGTGTGGTCGAGGTCTTTCCGATCATCATTCCGCTCAAGTGGACGGCCGGTTCGGGCGGCGCGGCCAACGGTCCGGGAGGACGCTATTCCGGGCGCACCGGTTATGGCGGCTACAAGGATTACGGCGGCTCGCTGACCAATATGCTGACGACGCTCGCCGCCAATTCCCAGTACAAGTCGGGGCCGGGCAAGTCGCTCTCGCGCAGCGGCGGCCTCCAGCCGTATCTGGAACTCAAGACGCAATCGACGCCGGCGAACGGCGCCGACTTCAATCGAGCCCCGACGCTCGTCATCGAGGCGCAGCGCGCGTCGCCGTCGATCAATACAACGGACCGGCTCCAGATCGCGCAAGGCTCGCTGGCCGTGTCCGACGGCACCGCGTCCCAACAGATGCGAGCCATGTCCAGCGCCAGCGCCTACTTCATTCGCCCGGGCGACAGTGGTGGCGTGGCCGGCGCGCTGCGCAATGCCGCGAACTGGCGGCGTGGCGACAACAAATGGGAGTACCCCAGCGTGTTCAATCCCTATTGGCAGTCGTCGCTCGTGGAGACGAGCACGCTCGCGCTCACGGCTGGCGATGCGGCCCAGGCTTCGGGGGCGCCATGACGCACCGCCAGCTCAGTCCCAGGCGCGTGCGGCGCGCCATGCCCCGCGCGCAACGTGGCCAGGCGATGGCCGAGACGGTCGTCATCGTCGGCAGCGCGCTGCTCTTCGCATTCTGGGCGATCAACATGATCGGCCATCTGTCGGATGTGCGCGACCGCACCGAAGCGGCGGCGCGCTATGCCGCGTGGGAGCGAACCGTCTACTACGACGACAACGGCTGGGCGCCGAAGTACGGCAACGCCGCCACCAAGTCCGACGCCGCGATTCGAAGCGAGATTGCGCAACGCGTGCTGGGCCGTGGCACGAAGATCGACCGGGCCGACGGCACTCGCAATCAGCTGCCGTCGTCGGAAGAGCCCATGTGGCGAGACATCGCGGGCAACACGATCCTGCAGAAGTATGGCGACCTGCAGGTCTCGCACACCGTGGGCGGCACCGGCACGGTTGCCGACAAGGCCCTCAATGCGCTCGGCTCGCTCAGTGGCATTGGCGCCGGGTTCGACCTGCCGACGAAGAACCAGCAAAGCGCCAGCGTCTCGCTGCGCGTGGCCGGAGACAGCCCAAGCCTGGTGGCGCTCTGGCCAAACTGGGCCGGCGTGACGTTCAGCGACAAGCACGTCCTCCTGACTAACACCTGGACCCCCGACGGCAGCAACAACGCCAAATCGGTCATCGCGGGCGCAGTGCCGACCGCCAAGGGGGCCGTGCTCGATTACGCCCTGGACGTGCTCGCCCCGGCGGCGATCGATATCACCACCCTCGACCTCGGACGCATCCAGCCCGACGTCGTACCTGCCGACCGCCTGGGGAACAAATGAAACGTGTCTTTGCAGTGATTGCGCTCGGTCTGGCCTGCATCGGCACACCGGCGTGGGCGGACAGTGCTTGCGACGACGTGCCGGTCAAGGCGAAACAGGTGTCGTGGGCCGGCGAGGACATGGTCGTGAATGGCCTGAAGATGCGGGCCGCGGTCATGACTTTTTCCGAGCCCGTGAGTGCCGTGCGCGAGGCCTTTCTCGCGTACTGGCGCGCACGCAATGCGTCGATGCGCGCCGCGGACGACGGCAAGACCCTCACGCTCTCGGCCATCGACGGACAGTGCAGCTACACGCTGCAGGTGCTCTCGAACGCCCAGGCGGACTACGCGGGCATCTTCAGCGTGGCGCATCTGGATCCGGAAGCGGCCAGGACGCCCCGCGTACTCCAGCCATCGAATTACCCGTTGCCCGAAGGGCGGGTCGTATTCGACATGCAGTCGCAGGACGGCGGCAACGTTGCGCGCACCGTCCAGCTGGCGTTGACGGCGGTCTCGGCGCGCCAGGCGATGGGACGTTACGCGCAGACGCTGCGTCAGCGTGGTTGGCGAACCCTGGCCGCGGGCGCATCGAGCTATCGGCGAGCGAACCCGCAGGGATACGCGCTTGCCATGCAGAAGGATGGCTACCGCCTCGACGCGTCGTTTACCGACGCCACGGGCAAAACCATGGTGATCGTCAATGTTGCCTTTACCAACGGATAAGTCGCGCCGGGCACGGCGCGCGGGCCTCAAGTCGCAACGCGGACAGGCCTATGTGGAGTACGTCGTGGTCGTGTTGCTGGTGGTGGTCGTCTTGCTCGCGGGCAATGGCTCCGTCATGACGCAACTGCTCGCGGCGTTCAAGTCGTTCTATTCGGCGTTCTCGTACGCCCTTTCGCTGCCCTGACACACGGGCAGGGCGATCAACCGACTGATGGATAAACAGAAATGATGTTCAAGAGAATCAAGACACAGGCGTTGATTCACAATCCGTGGGTCATGCTCGGGGTGGCGGTATTCGCGGCGGCGCTGCTGACCTTGTGGATATACAAGTACATGTCCGGCCGCGAAGCCGCGATGCGTCAGTCGCTCATGGAATCGATGAACGCGAACACCCGCGTTTCGGTGCTCGTGCCGACGTCGGACCTGAAAGCCGGCGCGACCGTGACCACGGGCAATTTCGCCGCGCGTCAGGTGCCTGTCGACTTTGTCTACGACGACACCGTGCGTGCCGACGAATTCGACGCCGTCGAGAACCAGACGCTCGTGCGCGCGGTGCATCGAGGCTCGCCGATTCGCCGGGCGGACATTTCCGCCATGCAGGCGCGGGACTTCTCCGACATGCTCAAGGCAGGCACGCGCGCCCTGACCATCGACATCGACGCGACGAACTCGGCAGACAACATGCTCAAGCCGGGCAACCACATCGACCTGTTCCTGATCGCCAATCCGCCGTCGAGCGCGCCGGGCACGAGCAACGGCGGATCGGGCGGCAATGCGCAATCCGCCCAGCTGCTGCTCTCCGATCTCACGGTGCTGGCTACCGGTCGCGACGTGCGCCCGCGCGACTACGGCGAGCAGATGTCGCGTGATCGCAGCGAAGACGCGCCCAGCGACGAATACGGCAGCCTGACCTTGCAGGTCACGCCGGAGCAGGCCGGCAAGATCGCGCTGGCGCAGAAGATCGGCAGCCTGCGCGCGGTGCTGCGCAACCGCTCCGACAAGGCCGCCACGCCCGATGTGGTGGTGCATCAGTCGGCGCTGTTCGGCGACGCGGGCGCCGACGGCATCCAGTACATCATCGGCGGATCGCACGACAGTTCCGTGTCGGTGCGTCCCGAACTGGCGATGCCCGGGATGCGCACACCGATCGCCGACGCGGCGGCGGCGTCCCGCCCGGCGCTCACGCCGAGCGATGCGCAGCGTCGGGTCATGGAGCAGGTTCAGTCCGCACTGGCAGGGCGACGGGGGCAGTAACGCGCCAGTCAGGCACACGGGGGCACACGCATTCGCCCAAGGCGCGGCGCGCATGAGACGACACGACCGCGCGCCCACTCAAACGTAAGAATACGACACGCACGACAATGAAAACCGAACTTCAGGGAGTGCCTTCGCGAGCGAAGCGAGGGGTTTGCTTGTTCACCGCGGTGAGCTTCGCATGGCTGAACATGACGACCCCGGTCCTCGCGCAGCAGGCGCCCGCCGCCGCACAAAAGGCACCGGGCCAGCAGACGCCGGCCACGGCGCCGAAAGCTCCCGCACAGCAACTCGCCGCTCGCAGCGCGTCGGTCAACGACGCTGCGGCCGTGATCTACGAAAACCGTAACGCCCGCTCGGCCGCGAGCGCGCCCATGTTCATGTACAAGGGCGAAGTGCGCGTGATCCCGATCGAGGGCAAGGTCAAGCGTGTGGCCGTCGGGAACGGCGACCTCATCAATGCTTCCGTCGTCGACCATCAGTTGCTGCTGCTGGCGCAGGCCCCGGGAGAGACGTCGCTGGTCGTATGGACCGACCAGGGCATGGCGATCAATACGAAGGTCTCCGTCTCCACGCTCGATCGCAACGCCACGCTCGCGCGGCTGCAACGCTCGCTCGGCTTCGTCGAAGGACTTAGCATCGACGCAAATGGCGGTCATTTCATTGTCCACGGCAAGGTTCACGCGGAGCAGGCCAAGATGCTCTCGAATGCGCTCGACGGCCTGCCGGACGTGATCAACCTGATCGAGACCGACGAGGGCTCGTCGCTCAAGAAGACGGTGCACTTCAAGGTCGACATCCTCGAGATATCGAAGACCGCCGAGCGTAATCTCGGCATCAAATGGGACTCGCAGATCAACGGCCCGCAGGGATCGCTCGCCGGCAACGCCGTGCGCACCGGCCGCTATCGTCCGTTCCCCGATACCGGCACCGCAGTCTTCGACAATGCACCGAGCTCCGCCGGCGGCTCCGTGGGCGGCGCCTTCCTCGGCATTGCCACGAGCATCACGTCGAAGATCAACATTCTTGCGGCGAACGGCGACGCGTTCGTGCTCGCCCAGCCCGAACTGAACTCGCGCAGCGGCGGCAAGGCGACGTTCCTGTCCGGCGGCGAAGTGCCGATTCCGGTGTCGGCGGGCTTCGGCGCGCAGGACGTCATCTACAAGGAATACGGCATCCGCCTGGAGATCGCGCCGACGGTCGATGCGACGAACACGATCAGCGCCGATCTCATGACCGAAATCAGCCAGATCGATCCGTCGATGAACGTCAACGGCTACCCGGCATTCCTGACACGCCGATCGACGACACAGGTCTCGGTGCGCCCGGGCGAGACGTTCGCTATCGCGGGTCTGGTCAATGCCGACGCGTCGAAGGCAGTCGACAAGGTGCCGGCGCTCGGCGACATTCCGATTCTCGGCCACCTGTTCAAGTCGACCGACTTCCGCAACAACAAGAGCGATCTCGTCTTCCTCGTCACGCCGTACGTGGTCGATGCGAGCAGCCCGACGAACACGAGCCTGATCAATCGCGGCGCGGACGTGGACGCGAACTACCGCCACTCGTTCGGCGATCCGAGCCCGCTGCCCGAAGCAAACGCGCGGCGCGAGGAAGAGGTCCGCGAGCAGAACGCTCCGACGCCGCAACTGCCGAAGGCCGATCCTCAGGACCGTCCTTGAAGCTTGTCGAAATCACGGCGACCCGCCAACGTCTGGAGATGGCCATGAGCACCGAGAACGAAGTGCTTCCTTTGAAAATCCGTGTGCATGACCGCGCGGGCAAGGAGGCCGAGTACACCTTCGCCGGGCGCGCGTCGCTCGGCAAGGACCCCGGCTGCGATGTCGTCCTCAAGGGACTGCTCATCGGCAAGACGCAGGCCACGCTCGAACCGCGCAACGGTCATTGGTACATCGAGGATCAGGGCGGACTGGCCTCGACGCTCGTCAACGGCGAGCAGATCACGTCGTATGGCCCGCTCACGAGTGGCGACCGCATCGAGATCGGCGCGTTCCGGATCAGCGTGCACAGCGATACCGTCCACCGGCAACCGGCCACGGTGCAGCCAACGGTGCGCGCCGATGCCAGCAACGATGCTCTCCAGGCCGGGCAGGGCAGGGTCCAGGTGGCCCCCGCGGTTGCGTTGCGCGAAGAGGCGCCGAAGGTCGTCAACGGGCTGAACCCCGTGCGTGCCGACGCCACCGACGGCGCACCGAAATCGTCGCAGGGGCGGCAAGCGTCGAGTGGCGGTGGCGCTGCGGTCCCGGTTCGCGCGGGACAGGTGAGCGCACCGGCCGCGCCATCCGACGCCGCGTCGCGACACCATGACGCGACAGTCCGCCCGGAGCCCGTGCGCGCCGCGCCAATCGCGCTCACGCCGTCGCGCCCCGCGTCGCCGCCGCCAGCCGCACCCGCGGTCGTTCAGGCCCAGCCGCCGGCCGCACATCCCGACGCGGCCGGACTGAACTCGCCGGAGGGCATCGAACTGCGCAAGACCGCGCACGACCGCCTGATCGCGGCGATGGATCTGCGTCGTGTCAACGTGGCCCGCATGAGCGAAGCCGAGCTCTCCGAGACGGTCGGCTCGCTGCTGCGCTCGGTGCTCGCCGCCGACCCGATCTTCAAGACGACCAGGATTTCGCACGATGCGCTCTTCAAGAGCATCTTCGACGAAGTGATCGGCCTTGGGCCGCTCGAGTCGTTGCTGGCCGACGATTCGATCACGGAAATCATGGTCAATCGCTACAACGAAATCTTCATCGAGCGCGGCGGTCGCCTGAGTCGCACCGAGACGACGTTTACCGACGATCAGGCCGTGCTCGGCGCTATCGAGCGTATCGTCGCGCCGCTCGGGCGCCGTATCGACGAGAGTTCACCGATGGTCGATGCGCGCCTGAAAGACGGTTCGCGTGTGAATGCGGTGATTCCGCCGCTCGCGCTCAAAGGGCCGAACATCACGATCCGAAAGTTCGCCAAGCAGAAGCTGCAGGGCGACGATCTGGTACGTTTCGGCTCCATCTCGCCTGCGATGATCGCATTCCTGCGCGTGGCCGTGGAGCAGCGCGCGAACATCGTGATTTCCGGGGGGACGGGCTCGGGCAAGACAACCCTGCTCAACGTGCTGTCGAACTTCATTCCCGACAATGAGCGCATCGTGACGGTCGAGGACGCGGCCGAACTCAAGCTGGTGCAGAGCAATCTGGTGTCGCTCGAGGCGCGCCCGGCGAACATGGAAGGCAAGGGTGCGATCCACATTCGCGATCTCGTCAAGAACACGCTGCGTATGCGACCGGACCGGATCGTCGTGGGCGAATGCCGCGGCGGCGAGGCACTCGACATGTTGCAGGCCATGAATACCGGGCACGACGGCTCGCTCACCACGGCACACGCCAACTCGCCGCGCGACTGCCTGTCGCGACTCGAAGTGATGACGCTCATGGCGGGGCTGGATCTTCCGGTGAACGCGATTCGCGAGCAGATTGTGTCGGCTGTGGACCTGATCGTTCAGCAAACGCGTTTCTCGTGCGGCACGCGGCGCGTGACGCACGTCACGGAAGTGAGCGGCATCGAGTCTGGCACCGTGCAGTTGCAGGATGTGTTCGTGTTCAAGCAATCCGGCTACGGCGAGGACGGCCGGGTCCAGGGGACGTTCCATTCGACCGGCTACGTGCCGGACTTCTATCAGGATCTGATTCGGCGCGGCATTCCGGTCGATACGTCGATCTTCGCCGATTGAGGCGGGCGGGGTGCGCCGGCACCCGCCCCGGGACTTGCATCAAGGAATATCGTCATGATGACCGCAGTGGTACTGGCTTCGTCATTCATCGTGCTCACGCTAGTGGGGTGGGCGCTCATCTTTCAGGGCAAGACGTGGTTCGTGCGTCGCTCCGCGCGCGTGGCGGACGAAGTCGGCACGGGGCTCGCCGACCTCTTCATTTTCATCAACACCAGCCAGGTAGCCATGCTCAGCGCGGTGGCGGTGGTGGCCATCCCGCTGGTGGTGTTCGCGATTTCGGGCAACGTCGTGCTCACTGTCGTAACCATTCCGTTGAGCCTGCTGGCCCCGCGCTTTCTGGTGCGCCGGATGCAGCGAAAGCGCCTGCTCGCCATCGAGAAGCAGTTGCCTGACGCATTGCTGATGGTGTCCGGCGCGCTGCGCGCCGGCGCGAGCTTCCCGGTCGCGCTCGAGAGTGCCGCTCAGGAGGTGCCGCCGCCGATCTCGCAGGAGCTCGCGCTCCTCATTCGCGAGGTGCGGCTCGGGGTGGACATGGCCGATGCCCTCCAGCACATGGAGAAACGCCTGCCAATGCAGGACTTCCTGATGGCGACGGCCGCGATCTCGATCGCGCGCGAAGTCGGCGGCAATCTCGCCGAGACGCTCGAGACGGTGGCGCGCACCCTGCGCGACAAGCAGCAGATGGAAGGCAAGATTCGCTCGCTCACGGCCCAGGGCAAGGCGCAAGGCCTGGTGATGACGCTGCTGCCGGTATTCCTGATCGTGGTGCTCGCGCAGATGGAGCCGGTCGCCATGGCGCCGTTGTTCGACAAACCCATCGGCTGGGCCACGCTCACCGTGATCTTCATCATGGAATTGCTCGGCTACCGCTCCATCAGCAAGATCACCAATATCGACGTCTAAGCCATGTTCATCGCCATCGCCTTCATTCTCTCGCTCGGGCTGATCATCGTCGTGGGCGTGATCGTGCGCTCGCTCACCACCCTCAGCGGCAGCGTTCCGAGCGAGGACCGTGAATTTCTCGATCCACTGTCGCGCCCACTTCGCATGCTCTGGCCGCTGGTGCGATTCGCCGAGCACCACTTCGGCAAGTACTACCCCGCGAAGCTCGTCGAGCGCACGCAGAATCAGTTGCAATTGACGGGGCGAAGCTTCCTGATGTCGGCCACGCAGTTTCTGTCGCTGTCGATCGTCGTGATGCTGATCGCGCTTGTGCTGGGCTCGCTCGTCAACCACTGGCTGGAGCTCAACACGATCCTGTTGCCGCTGGCCGCGGCCGTGCTGGGTTTCTTGCTGCCTCGGATGTGGTTGCGCGACATTCGCGCCCGGACCGTCAAGCAAGTGACGCGTCAGTTGCCGGTCTACCTCGACTTCCTGACGCTCTCGATCGAGGCGGGCCTGAACATCAACGGTGCCATGACGCAGGCGGTGAGCAAGGGGCCGGCCGGCGCGCTCAAGCGCGAGTTCGAGCACGTGCTGCGCGACCTGAAATCCGGTTTGACGCGCGCCGACGCCCTGCGGCGAATGGATAACCGGTTGCAGGTCAAGGAAGTGACAAACTTCGTGGGTGCCGTGGTACAGGCCGAGCGCATGGGAGGCGGGCTCGCAACCACGCTGCGATTCCAGTCGGAGCAGCGTCGTACCGAGCGCTTCCAGCGCGCCGAGAAGCAGGCGATGGAGGCGCCGGTGAAATTGATCTTCCCGCTGGTGATCTTCATCTTTCCCGTGACGTTCATCGTGCTGGGCTTCCCGATCGTCATGAAGTTCATGCAGGAGGGCCTGTTGTGAAAGCTGTCAGCCTGTATCTCGGCGCGCAACCGCTGGCGCTGGCGGCGCAACTGACGACACGGGCGCACGAGCGCATGCGCGGCTGGCTGGGCAAGCGTCACGTGGGCCCGGGCGATGCGCTGTTGATCTCGCCATGCAACGCCGTGCACACATGCTTCATGCGAACGCCCATCGACGTGGTGTTCATCGACAGGCAAGGGCGGGTGCTGGCCGTGCACGCCAACGTGGGCGCCTGGCGCTATCGCATGCACTGGCGCGCGCGCATGGCGCTGGAGCTCGCGCCAGGGCGCAGTCGTGCGCTCGGCATCGAGCGCGGCAAGGCGCTCAGCGTGCGCCCCATCGGATCTTAAGGAGAACGGAATGCGAGCCAGGCGTCGGCCCAACGCGCGCAACGGCAATGCGCCCATGTCAGGCGCAACCCGCGCCCAGCGGGGACAGGCCGCCACGGAGTTCATTATCGTGGCGCCCATCGTCCTGTTGCTTTGTCTTGGATTGATACAATTTGGTCTGCTATATCAGGCAAAGAGTACGCTAAACTACGCGGCACTCATGGCAGCACGCGCCGGCGCCGTCAACCACGGCACCAAGAGCGCGATGCTCTCCGGGCTCGCGCGCGGACTGGCGCCGTTGTTTACCCATCAGACGGGGCTCAGCGCTCAACAGATCGCGATCCTGAGCGCGCAGACCGAGGCGCGCAACCCGGGCATTACGAAACTGACCGTGGTCAGCCCGACGGCGGCCGCTTTCTCCGACTTTGCCCGCACGAACTATTACGCCGGCAAGACGGTTCGCGAGATTCCGAACGACACGTTGATGTATCGGGACAACACGCCCGGCAACGGATCGCGTATCTCGATCCAGGATGCCAATCTGCTGAAGATCAGTGTGCAGTACTGCTATGAGTTGTACGTGCCGTTCATCAACCGGGTGATCTATTCGCTGGTCAACGGCACAAGCGATATTTTTTCGACCGGCTCGGTCGATGGTTCGCTCGATTTCGGTACCGACGGCAATAGCTGTCGCGCGTATTCGGCGATCTCGGGCGGATATCGCATACCAATTCAGGCCGAAGCGGTGGTGCGCATGCAGTCGCCGTTTCGTGGAGGGTGAGGGATGCGGCTGCGTGAAGGATTCGTGACACATGTCGTCGTCATGCTGGTCGCCGCATACGGCACCGGGGCGGCGACGAGCGCCGACGCGGCGTCGGTCGTGTCGACGCGCAAGGAAGGCGGCGTCGAGATCATTTCCTCCCGGAGCGTGCCGACGATTGCGCCGATGCCGGTCGCGCCCGGCGTGCCCGCGTCGTCCGCCGCGGCGTCCGCATCACCGAACGTGGGGCAGCCCGCACCTGCGCAGATGGCGCCTTCCGCGACGCCGGCCGGTTCGCCGGGCACGGTGGTGACGGTCGAGCCCGACGCGGCGATACCCGAGGGGCGCGAGGCGATGAAGGGCCTGAAGGCAACGAAGCCCTCAGGGCCGAAGACCCGCATCGACGAGACCGCGATTCGTGGCGACCACCGGTTGCGTGCCAATCTGCTCACGCGCAACGGCACGCCCAACGAGGAGGCGGACAACGAAGCGCACCGGCTGGTGCGGGAGCATCGCGCGAAGGTCGAGGCCGACCTCAAGGCGACGCTCATGGCATATGACGAAGGCAAGCGCAACGGCGCCAGCCGTGAGAAGTTGAACAAGTTACAGGAACGTATTCGCGCGGATCTGGATCTCGTGTCCACGTTGTCCCGCGCGGAACAAAACTAGGAGCCAGTCTGCAGTGATGCATTCGAATTCCCGCCCGGCGCGCAAAGCGCTCGCATGCACGATCCTCGCGCTGGGATGCGCGCTGGCGCTCGCCGGTTGCCACAAGAAAGCGCCCGAAAAAACCTCGGAGCCGTCACTCGATTCGAACGCCGCCTCCGCGCCGGCCTCGCCGCAGTCCAGCGCATCGAGTGCGCTGGGTGCCACGCCTGCCGCGGCGGCGCCGGCCACGCGTGATGCCGGCGATGTCAATGTCGCATCGCTGCCTCAGGGCGCCTTCGCGCTGAACCAGAAAAGCGACGACGACGCCTGGTTCCGTCTGCTCAATGACGTCCCCGATTCGACCGGCATTCAGGACAGCCGGAATCCGTACACGATCTCGATCGCGCTGCCCGGCAACGCCACCATTCACGCCTTTCGCTTCGTGGCGAGCAATCAGGTCAAGGTCACGCCGAACCACCTGAAGGTCGAGACGTCGGGGGCCTCGGCCGACGGCCCTTGGACCGTAGCATATGATCAGGATGTGCCGGGCGCTGCCGATATCGCGCCGGGCAAGGTCATCGAGGCGGAGATGGCGGCGCCCGTCACGGCCCGCTGGCTGCGTTTGACGCTGTCGTCGCCGCCGGGGGCCGCGCCCTATGGCATCGGCCTCACGCAGTTCGCCGCACTCGGAAAGTTCGACAATGCCGAAGCCTCGGTGCGCAATGTCGCCGGGCTGTATCACTTTCCGCTGAATTTCGGCTCTGACGGTTACGTGCTGCTCAAGCAACAAGGCGCCGGTATCGACGGCTGCTATTTCGAAGCCGTGCGCGGCGGCGGCAACGGCGTGCGCATCGGCAAGCTGCTGGGTACGATCTCCGGCGGCATCGAGCACGGCGGCGTGCTGCGCTTTACCCGGACCGAAGCCGACAGCAACACGGTCACGCCGGGCATCATGACGTTCGAGCCCAATGGCAAGCACGTCTATACGGCGCTCATGCTGGGCGACACGCGGGACTTCGATCACGTCAAGGAAGTCGGTGGCAATCGCATCGGCGACAGCGCGCTGGAGTGCAAGGTCGGCAATGCGTCGCCCGCCGAAGCGCAGCTCGAGAAGACGGGCAAGCTGGCGCTCTACGGCGTGAACTTCGATCTCGACAAGGCGACCTTGCGTGCCGATGCGAAGCCGGTGCTCGACAATGTGGCCGGCATTCTCAAGGCACACCCGGACTGGAAGATCGAGATCGGCGGCCATACCGACTCGACCGGTTCATCGGGACACAATCAGACGCTCTCGACGCAACGCGCCGAGGCCGTGCAGCAATACCTGACGGCGGCGGGCGTGAAGGCCGATGGATTGAGTGCGAAGGGGTACGGCGACACGCGCCCGATGGCACCGAACAGCAGTGAGCTCGGCCGGTCCCAGAACCGTCGCGTGGAACTGGTTCGGCAATGAGGCGAGATACCCCTCGACGTTGGCACGATGCTCTGCGGATGGCGGGCGTGGCCTGGCTGCTCTCGCTCCCGGCATTGGCAACCGCGGGAGGGGTCGTTTATATTGTCGGCGGTTCGGGCGCAGGCGCGGGGGCGCCGGCCCGGAACGTGACGAAAGCCGTAACGCCGAGCGGCATGGCCGGAACTGGCACGCCTGCGGGAAGGGCACGCGGGGTACTCTTGAGCGGTGCGGCATTGCAAACCGGATCTTCGGCGTCGAACGGCATCTTCGTTGCGCCGTCTTCCGCGCGCAATGCCTGCGAGGGTTGCGATTACCGTGCGTTTTCCGCATTGATCGGCGCGGCCGCCAACGCAACGCGCATCGATCCCGCGCTGGTCGCGGCGGTGATCGACGTGGAATCGGGTTTCGATCGTTCCGCGCGCTCGCATGCCGGTGCCGGCGGGTTGATGCAACTCATGCCGGGCACCGCAACGAGCCTCGGGGTGGCGGATGTCACGGACCCGATGCAGAACGTGGTGGGCGGCACGCGGTATCTTGCCCAGTTGCTCGACCGGTTCGGTGGCAACGTACCTTATGCGTTGGCGGCGTACAACGCCGGGCAGGGGGCGGTGATCCGCCACGGCGGCATTCCGCCTTACGCCGAAACTCGGGCGTACGTCCCGAAGGTGCTGGCGCGCTACCAGCATTACACCCGTTTGAACGCGGAAGGTAGCACGGAGATGCCCCGTGCGCAGAACGCAATGAGAGCGCCGACAAGTGCGCTCCGTAAATTCCAACCAGATGACGGATCGGCTTTCCGGGGTGAACGAGCGCACGCGCAATTGATCGATTACCGCCGCTGACGCAACGCGCCGGCGGCGTAACGAAATTTGCCGTGCATGCCCACCATTTTGGAGAACGTTCGACATGAGTTCGACAACCCGTCTTCGACGCAAGGCACTACTGGGCCTCTGTCTCGGCACGCTCGCATCGGCCGCCTGGGCAGGCGCATGCGACGCCCCATGGATGCATGAGGGTGGCGGCTTCACGCTCAGCGCGCAACCCGGCGCGCGCGCCACGCGCACCACGCGCACCACGCGCTTCACGCTCACCCAATTCAAGAAGGACAACGGCGACCGATGCAGCGGCAAGCTCACGGCGCGCACTTCGATGACCGTGGGCGGGCGCAACTTCGACAGCGAAAGCGCAGTCGATCTGAGCATCGACCACGGCAAGGTCCAGGCGCGCGGCACGACGGGCAGCAAGCTCCCGGGCGATAAGCACGGCAAGGGGGTGGACTCGCTGGCCGGATCGACGTCCGTCGAAGGCAGCGGGCTGATGAACTACATCGGCCAGGTCTCCGCGCCCGGCCAGCGCCTGCCTGCCATGAAGATGACGCACAACATCAACGCGCAGATGGCCGCCATGGGCGCCAACATGGGCCAGGTGCGCATCCCGCAAATGACCACGCAGACGTCGGAACGCTCGGTTGGCGCCTCCGAAACGCTTCAGACGGCGGGCGGGCGCCTGTCGTGCTGGCCGATCAGCTATGAGCGGTCGACTGACACCGGCAACGTTCAAATGCCCGGCATGACGCGTCGGGGCAACACCACGACACGTATCGTCGACCATTTCTGTCCCGCGACGGGACTGGTGATGCGCCAGGACATCGAACAGGGCGGCGAACGCTCGTCGCTGGTCGTCACCGATATTCACTAACCCACGACGGAGTCTCATGACGATGATGCAAAAGACGACCGCGCGCGCATGGCTCGCAGCGGCGGCCTCTGCCCTGGCAATGGCGGCACAGATGGCGCACGCGCAAACCGCGGAACAGACGAAAAAGCTGGTCGCGACGGGCGTGCAATTCGCGGCGAGCGACGCGCACGTATCGATGGCGCTTTGCGGCGCCGATGCCAAACGCGTTGAGGAAATGAAGGCGAATGCCAAGCGCGAATTCGCCGACGACCCGAATTTCGAAGCCGACTGGGCTCGCGGCTGGCAAGCGGCTCAGCGTACGATCACGGGAGCCAACGAAGTCAAGGCCAAGAACCCGTCGGAGTATGCCAGTACGCGTGAGGACATCTGTCGCGACGCGATGGCACCCAAGTCCTGAGACGGAGGTCGGCACGGTCGCGCATCGCGAGCGCGCGTCAGACGACGGGCAGCGCCAGCGGCCCGACAAGCAGCGAGACCACGCCGGCGATGGCAAGAAATGGACCGAAGGGGAAGGGATTCTCCCGGTCCATTTTTTTGAGCGCGATCAGGGCGAGGGTCGTGACTGCCGCGACGACCGACGAAACCAGGATCATCTCCAGCAGATGGCCGGTACCAAGCCAGGCGCCCAGCGCCGCGAGCAGCTTGAAGTCGCCGAATCCCATGCCTTCCTTTCGTGCCAGCAGGCGAAACGCCCAGTACAGGACCCAGAGCACGCCGTAACCCGCTGCCGCGCCGAGCACGGCCGATGCGAGCGGAGCGAACGTGCCTTGCACGTTGACGAGCAGGCCTGCCCAGAGCAATGGCAATGTCAACACGTCTGGGAGCAACTGGTGCTCCAGATCGATCATGGCCAGTGCCACGAGCAGGACACATAATCCCGCCGCCGCCGCCCCCTTGAAGTTGATACCGAATACTGCCAACGACGCGCCAATCAGAGCGATGCACATCACGATCACCCACCAGAGCCTCGCAGTGCCCAGCGAGGCGCGCAGCGTGATCGGCGGCGCCGGAGCGAGCACCGGTGTCTGCACCGACGTGTGCCCGAAAGTGCCGAGGTAGTCCTCAACGTCCGCGTGAAGGCGTCGCTCGACGGCCCAGGGAACGTGACGAATGAGCGCGTCGGCGCTCAGACCGGCCACCAGGCCGGTTGGAATGGCGATGAAGGGGATCGAAAATTCCACGCGAGCGTGTCTGCGATTGAGTGAATGGGGGGAGGAGCACGCCTGGCATCGAGATCCGCGCGGGGCGCAATGTGCCGTGTTCAAGCCAAATGCGTGTCGATCGGAATACCGGACTTCAACGTGAGCGTCACGGGCGTGCGCTCTGCAATCTCGGCCAGGCGTGCCTTGCCGGCGTCGTCCAGCCCTTCGATCGCCAGTGTGCGCTCGATTCGACGCTCGTCGCCGCCGACGATGCGTAACGACACGTCAAGCGACGTCAACGGCCAGCCTTTACGCTGCGCATACATCTTGAGCGTGATCGCGGTGCAGGCGCCGAGGCTGGCAAGCAGCAGGTCGTACGGTGCAGGACCGACGCCCTGGCCACCGAGTGCCGGTGGCTCGTCGGCCGTCAGGGAATGACCACCGACGACGATGTCGGTGCGATATGGTGTCGATCCGATGTGGGCAGTGCCGTGCGTCATGGGGTGGGTTTCCTTGGGCGGAGAGAGCGGGAGAATCCGAGACCGTATGCGACATTGTAAGAGCCGTCGCACGAATCATCGCAGAAGTAATCATCTGAAATCTACCTGCCCCCGCCCGTTACGGATCGTTACCCGATTTCCCTGGCTTCGCGCAAGCCGATTTCCTATAGTCTCGACAGTGGCAGCCAGCGTTTTCCGGTGCTGCCGTGCGGCCCCGAAGGGGCATACGATTCCCCACTTGCAGGAAGGTGTTCCATGGATGTTCAGCAACTTGTTTCCGAATTTCTGGCCTCGGAGCATGGCGATCAGGCGACCCAGGCGCTTGCGGCCCAGGGCATTAGCGGCGATGACGCCCAGCAGATGTTGAGCGAGGCGACGCAAGCCGCTCACGCCAATGCGGAAGAGCAGGGAGCGGGCCTGATGGGCGAGCATGCCGGAAAGAGTTTCTTCGCCGCGTTCGCCGCCGGTCTCGTGCGTGGTGACGGCTTCCTCAAGTCGCTGGGGGAAGGCGGCGAAGGCGTGTTGACGGGCCGCGTTGCCGAGTCGCTTGCCGCCCGCATGGGGATCGACCCGGCGACGGCATCCACTGTCGCCGCGGCGGCCACCCCCTATATCGTGTCGTTCCTCAAGGAGAAGTTCGCCTGAGCCGAACATCGGCTAGCGCTCTCGGCGTCATCCGGGAGCATGATGCAAAAAGGGCTGCCATATGTCGCCATATGCAGCCCTTTTCGCATGCCTCCGGCTCTGCTCAGCCCGGCGACGCGCGCCAGATCTGTTTGCGGTTGGCCAGCAGCGGAATGACCCCGATGGCGATGCCGCCCATGCCCACGACATTGGTCACCCAGTCGAATGTTGGAATACTGTAGAGCGCAATAAAGAAAAGGAACAGGCCGCTGGCCACCGGCCAGATCACGTGGGTCACGGCTGTCCACGGCCCCTTCGTGATCGACTTGCGGTAGTACCACCCGCAGGCAAGCCCGGTCAGCCCCAGGTAGAAGCAGATCTGGAAACCAATGGCGGTGATCGAATCCTGCAGGATCACGTTGATCGTCGGCAGGTACGAGGACATCAGCAACAGCGCCATGCCCGCGACCCAGATGAAGAAGATGGCGATGTGGGGCGTTTGCCAGCGCGCGTGCAGGCGCGCATAGCGGTGGTGGAGCGCGCCGTCGCGGCTCTTGGCGAACAGCGTGCGCGTGAACTGCAGGACCTGCGTCTCGACCGTGCCCACGGTGCTCAGCAGCACCGCGACAATGGCCACGTAGCCCCACGTTTGACCAAAGAGCTTTTCCGAAATGGCGAAGATGATATTCGTGTTGTAGTGCTGGATCTCGGCGTCGGACAGGCCAAGCAGCGTGATGACGATGAAGACGAGGAAAAACACCATGAGGAAAACCATCGACCAGAAGGCCGCGCGCCCGGGGGTGCGGTTCGAGTCTCGCGTCTCCTCGCTGAGGTTCATCGTCACGTCCCAGCCGTAGAAGAAGAAAATCGCCACCAGCGCGCCGTTGGCGAACTGCGCGGGCGTGAACGCCAACGGCGAGAACCAGTGCAGTTCGAACGGATGTTGGGGGGCGTGCGGGAAGACCAGGAAGCTCGCCACGATAATCGCCAGCAGGATCACGCCTTCGACGATCGTCATGAGCACCTGCACATAACTGGTGAGCTTGATTCCCTTGACGACCACGGCACTCACGACGGTGAGCCACGCGGCGGCGATCAGCGTCACGTAATGGACGTTGTTCATCATCGGCCGATCGAAGATGAGCAGCGTGGCGTTGGCCGCCGGAATCATCGCGGACACCATGAACACGCAGCAAAGCACCAGCAATGCCCACCCGGCAAAGAAGCCGAGCGTGCGGCCGAACACCATGCTGACCCATGAGTAGGAGGTGCCGGCACTCGCGACGGCGCGGTTCATATTGATGAACGCGAAGGCGATACCGAACATGATGAGCCCGCACACCAGAATACTTGCGGCAGAGAGCGTGCCGGACGTGCCGATGATGGTCGACGTCGTGATCTCGATGCTGTAGGCCGGCGCCGTGCCGGCAATGCCCATGATCACTGACTCCACGAGGCCCAGCGAATTGGCGTTGAGCTTGACGGGCTGATCCATGGGTGTTCGACTCGGCGTAGTTGACGATGGCTCCTTTTACTCTCACCTGAACCCGCACGCAAGTAGGGACTTGCCAGACTATCGACGCTTTCTCCACGCGGCCCCGTTGAACGGCGCGGGGCGCACGCCGGCGTGCGGGCGAGGCGGGTCAGCGCCCCCGGATCATCGCGAGAATCGCCGTCGAAAGATCGCTGCCGGATTCTCCGACACGGTCGACGGCGTCGAAATGGTGGCCGTCACGCTGGCGCACGACCTTGACGTCGAGCCCATGATCGTCGAGCCGCGTCTGGAATTGCGCCTGAAGCCGGTGAAATTCGTCGGATTCGTCGCCACCCACACTGAGAATATAAGGCAGCGGCACGGGGGGAAGATGATGGATGGGACTGAAGTCGGCCACTTCGGACGGATCGAGCCGAACCGCCTGGTTCAGATAGCACAGACGGATCGGCTCGAGGTCGTAGAGCCCGCTGATGGCACACGCCCCCTTGATCAGGTTCGCGGGGGCATCGTAGACCGTCCAGTCGGTGCCGGTCAGCACCGCGGTGAGATGCCCGCCCGCCGAACTGCCGCATACGTACAGCGCATCGCGGTCGATGCCGAGCGCGGTCGCGTTGCGATACAGGTGCAGTAACGCCCGGCGATTGTCCTCGACGATGTCGCCCATGCGCACGTTCGGTGCAAGGCGATAGTTCACCACGGCGAAGTTGATGTCGTTGGCCTGATACAGGCCTGCGAGCGCGCTGAAATCGGACTTGTCGAGCGACTGCCAGTACCCGCCGTGAATGAACACCAGCGTTGGCCGCCCGGTGCGCTGCGCGGGGAACAGGTCGTAGGTCTGCTTCGCGTCGTCGCCATAGGCGACATCTTCCCTGAACGTCGTGGCGCGACGGAAGGCTTCCCCCGTGCGAGCCCAACGCGAGAATATCTCGAGATGATCAGGAATTCCTGCGCGTACGTTGTACTGAAGGTCGAGCGCCTCTTGATCAAACGAACGGTAAACCGGCATGCTAGCCTCACTCATCGAAATGGAAGTCGAATTCGCGCCGCGTGGTGGCGACGCAATGTCCGAATCTAAGAGAGGTGCGCCCCAGCCGCGCGCGAACAAGTGTCAATCGATGCCGAGGTTACGCCATGTTTGGAAAAAGTGAGAACCGGGACGACTATCAGCGAATTCCGCGTCCGGTGGGTGGCATGGCGCGCGACTTGCCCGATCGGTTCTTCATCGACGATCACGAGCACGTGCGTGGGCAACTGATCTACGCAAGCTCAGGCTCCATCGTTGTCACCACGTCCAAGGGGACGTGGGTCGTGCCGCCGCTTCGTGCCGTCTGGGTGCCGCCCGGCGTTCGCCATTGCATGCAGGCCGTCGGCGCCATCGAAATGCGGACGCTGTACTTCGACCCGGCGCACTCGCCGCTTGCAACGGGCGACTGCTGTGTCGTGTCGGTCTCGGCGCTGCTGCGCGAGCTCATCGCGGCGGTCACGCGCATGCCGCTCGATTACGCGCTCACAGGCCGGGATGCCGCCGTCGTGGATCTGTTGTTTCACGAGATTCGCCCCGTGGGCGTCGAGCCGTTGCATCTGCCCATGCCGTCGGACGAGCGCATTGCGCGCATCTGCCGGTGGATCCTCGCCAATCCGGCGGAAGAGACTTCCGTGGCGGCCTGGAGCAAAGTCGTCGGAGCTAGCGAGCGGACCATCATCCGCCTGTTTCCCGAGCAGACGGGCATGACCTTCACACGCTGGCGGCAACAGGCCCGGCTGCTCGAGGCGGTGCAGATGCTCAGCGCCAATCGCCCGGTCACCGACATTGCCTCGTCGCTGGGCTATGACAGCACCAGCGCTTTCAGCGCCATGTTCCGAAAGGCGCTCGGCTGCACGCCGACGGAATTCTTCCGCATCGACGCCGCCTGACGCCAATCGGCGTCGGCGCGACAAACGTCGGCGTTGGCGCGACATTTTCCGTAGACCGGATCGCCCAGAATGAATGGCCGCCGTTGCGGCGCCATTCAGGAGATCCCATGAACGTCTACGAACGCATCACCGCCGCCGGGCTCGAGCTGCCGAAACTCACGCTCGCACCGGCCCCTTTCAAACCCTTCAAGCTGCATGGCGATACGCTGATCGTCTCGGGACAGCTGCCGGTGCGCGACGGTGCGCCGGTCTGCGTTGGCAAGGTGCCGTCGGACGTCAGCGTCGACGACGCGCGACTCGCCGCGCGCCTGTGCGTCATGAACGTGCTGGGCTGGGCCCACGTGGCAACAGACGGCCGGCTCGAGCGCGTCGCAGGCGTGTTGCGGGTGGGGGGCTTCGTCGCGACCTCGGAAGGCTTTGCCGACGCGCCGTCGGTCATCAATGCCGCGTCGGATCTGCTGACGCACATTTTTGGGCACGCGGGCGAGCACGCGCGCATTGCCATCGGGGTGGCCAGCCTGCCGCTGAATGCCCCCGTCGAAGTCGAAGCGACCTTCGCGCTGGCGTCATGAAGACACGCACGGGGTTTGCCGACGTGCTGGTCGGCATGCAGTACGGCGACGAAGGAAAGGCCAAGATCGTCGACCGGATCGCCGGCGACTATGACATCGTGGCGCGCTTCAACGGTGGCGCGAACGCCGGGCATACGGTGCAAACGCCGCAAGGACAGGCACGGCTTGCGCAGATCCCCTCCGGCGTGTTTCATCCGGGCCTCTCGCTCTACATCGGCTCCGGATGCGTCGTGAACCTGATAAAACTGGCCGATGAAATCGCATCGCTCCGGGACGCGGGGACACGCATCGACGGGCGGCTTTACCTCAATGAACGCTGTGCGGTCATCCAGCCGATGCACCTCGACTTCGACGCCAGGCACGGTGCGGGCATCGGAACGACGGGCAACGGCATTGGCCCGTGCTATGCCGACCTGGCACTGCGATGGCACCGCGGGGTGCGCTCGGTCGTGCAGGTTCGCGATCTCGTGGCCGATGACGCCGGCGCCTTCGAGCAGATGCTTCGATACGCGGCGCAGTTCGACGACGCACCGGCCGCACGCGCCGCCACGGCAGACAGGCTCGCGCGCATGCGCGCCGCCTGGCGAACATTGCGGGAGACGATTGTCGTGACCGACACGCTCTGGCTGACGCACCGGGTCAAAGCCGGGGCGCGCGTGTTATTCGAAGGGGCGCAGTCGGTCATGCTCGATGTCGCGGGAGGTGAACAGCCCTACGTCACATCGAGCCATACGGCGCCGGCGTTCGCATTCGTGGGGGGCGACCTGTCCAACCGTTATCACCGCAAAACGATCGGCGTGGCAAAAGCGATCGTCTCGCGTGTGGGCGAGGGGCCGTTTCCCACCGAATTCGGCGGCGAGCGCTCCGCCCGGTACTGCGCGGACGCGGCGCTACGCGGCACGGGCTGGCGCGAGGAGCGCGACCGCTTCGACGCGGCGTCGATGCTCGCGTCGGAAGACGACTTCGACATGGGAATCGGGCTGCGCATGCTGACCGGCGAATACGGCACGGGCAGCGGGCGGCCACGGCGCCTGGGGTACCTCGACCTTGCGGCGCTCGCGAACGCGGTTGAGCGCCATGCGGTGGACGAGCTCTATCTGAACAAATGCGATTGTCTTTCGTGGTTTGCGAAGACGCATGCGGGAGAGGTGCCGGTCCTGGGCATCGCCCTATCCGAGGGCGGCCGAAGTGTCCCCGCGATTCGCCGTTTCACGGCGTTCGAAGCATTGCCGCGAAATGTCCGCCGCCCGGAAGATCTGCCGGGCGCACTCCAAGCACTGCTGCAAGCCGTGGAACAAGCCACGTCATGCCGCATTGCCGGGATCGGCCTGGGCCCGGGCCGCGACCAATTGCTCACCCTTTCAGAAGGAGACGGCGCTCATGACGCCTGACTATCTCGATCCCGAAATGCGCCGCACCGATCTGGCGTGGACCGACTGGCCCGCCATCGAAGCGTTCCTGCGCGACGAACTGATCTGCCGGGTGGCAGTCAACGACTCACCGTATCCGTATGTCGTCCCGCAGAGCTTCACGTTTGCCGGCGATGCCTTCCTGATTCACTGTTCGCGCTTCGGAAAATTCGCAAAATTGCTCGCCGAGAATCCCCGCGTTACCCTGGTGGTCGACCGTCCGGTCGCGTTGCTCAAAGCGCCAAAAGGGCAGAACACGAGCCTGGAGTATTACAGCGTCATTGCGCGATGCAAGGCGGTCATGCGCGAGCAAACGCAAGACGTCATTTCGCATCAGAATGCCGCGCTCGAAAAATTCCGGCCGGAGAAGGATTACACGCCGATCGAGTCCGGTGCGGCGAATCAGATCGTGGCCATCCGCTGCGAAATCGAACGGCTGAGCGCCAAGAAGCGCATCCTCGCCGACGGCCAGTATTCGCCGCCGGGACAGCCTCAGGCGCCGTACATGCGCTTTCCCTTCGAGCGCGGCGCGTCACTGTCCGGCCTCGCAGACGACGCGTTTGATCCTGACCGATTTCGTCCTGCGAAGTAGCCGCATGCGAGCGCTCCGATGAATCGGTCCGCAGGGGCTCGGCATGCACATGGTCGGGGCGGCATACCCCTTGCCATCGTGCAGCGGGCCGCAGGATTGCTGATAAGATCGCCCGCATGGATTTACTGGCCGCCATGCGCATCTTTGTTCGGGTTGTCGAGCGGGGCAGCATGTCCGGTGCGGCACGCGATCTCGGCATCGGACAGCCCGCCGTCAGCGAACGCATTGAACGACTGGAACAGTACCTCGGGGTACAGTTGCTTCGTCGCAACTCGCGCGCGCTCGCCTGCACGGATGAAGGGCTGTTGTTTCATACGAGGTGCCAGCATGTGCTGGACGCTGCCGAGGAGGCTTGCGCGGCCGTCGCCAAAGGTGCGGACGGGATCTTCGGCACGGTGCGCATTGCGGCGCCGCAATGCTTCGGGGGCGTCGTGCTTCCCCGGGCGCTCCTGCGCATCCGGGAGCTGCACCCGCGATTGTGCATCGAGCTCGTCCTGAACGATCTCGTCGTCGACCCGGTGACCGAGGGCGTGGACATGTCGCTACGGCTGGGGGCTACGGGCGAGGGAAACTTCATAGCGCACCCCCTCGGCCACGTGCGTCGAATGCTGGTATGCGCGCCGGACTACCTCGCCCGCCATGGCGACATCGCGTCCCCCAGGGATCTGGCAAACCATCCGTTCATTCACGTCAAAGGGCAGTTCAATAACGAGCACCTGCCGCTGATCGGTGCACGACAAAGCGAAATGCTCGTCCCCATTCGCCCGTGCATCGTCGTCAGTCACTGGCGGCCGATGTACGAAATGCTGCTGGCCGGCGCCGGGGTGGGAGTGGTTCAGGAACCTGCTTGCGCGGACGCCCTTGCCGTCGGCCGTCTCGTTCGTCTGCTTCCATCGCACGCCGTGCCCGCCGTTGAACTCAATGCTCTCGTCCCCGCCGCGCGGCCCGTGCCATTGAAAACGCAAGCGGTCGTGGCGATCCTCAAGGCGCACTTGCCGGGGGCTGCCGCGCTGGGAACCAGCCCGTTAACAGGGCCGGGCCAGCCCATCTGAGCCGGGCGCAACGCTCGCGCCGCACCAGCGCCGATCGGCGCTTTCAACGATCTCTTGGTTTTTCCAATACGTGTCATCGGTCGCGTCGGCCAGCCACGCCTTCCGCTTCGACACTAGCCTCATGTTGGCCAACGCCTTCCGTCTGGTGCCCATCCGAACAAGGGTGCAGGGGGGCAATTTCACATCAACGATGGGGATCGAGAACGATGGGAAAACCAATCAGGATTGTGAGAAGCGAGCGGTTCGGAGCGCATGGGACGGCCGCCAAGCAAATCACTTACCGGGAAGTGCCCGCGCGCAGCACTCGTCATCGTTTGCTGCACGCTGTCCTGGGCACCGCTGCGTTCGGCTGTCTCGCAGCGTCGTCCTGCGTCCAGGCCACCACTTATACCACTTACTGCCCGTCAGTTACGCCCGGTGCAGGCCCGGACGGCATCGTTCGAGGCGATTCCGCCAAACCAGTCGACGGCACGGGCATTTGGTCGAACGTGATCGGATGCTCGGCCAGTGCCAGCGGCAAACTGGGCGTTCAGGTGATGGGCCCATTTTCGACTGCCACGGGTAACGGTGCCGTTGTGATCGGGTTCAGCACGACCGGCGCGCAACGGGCTACGGCCGTGGGGATGGCGGCGCGCGCCACTGGCATGGGGTCGACGGCACTCGGGCAATGGGCGAGCGCGACCGGCACCGGAAGCATCGCGATCGGTGGAAGCGACGCCTCCAACACGGCGGCGGCGGGCGCACAGGCCCCGGGCACGAATGCGATTGCGATCGGCGGGGAGTCTCGTGGGACCGGTGCCAGCGCCATCGCGCTGGGCAGAAATGCCATCGCCACCAATGCGGGTGACGTGGCCCTCGGTGCTGGCACCAGGACCGCCGTGGCCGTCGGCACGAGCGGCACGACGCTCGGTGGCAAGGCATACACGTTCGCGGGCGCAACACCGTCGGGCACGGTCAGTGTCGGCGATACCGGCAAGGAGCGGACCATCACCAACGTCGCAGCCGGTCGGGTCGACGGCACCAGCACCGATGCGATCAACGGCTCGCAATTGTTCGCGACATATCAGGCGCTGCTGTCCGCGTCACCCGCCGCAGGCGCCGTCGAGTACGACAAGACGCCTGAGGGCACCATCAACTTCAGTCGCGTGACGATGAATCCGGCCGGATCCCCCACGACCGTTACCAATGTCGCGCCCGGCAAACTGAGTCCCTCGAGTACCGATGCCGTTAACGGGGCGCAGCTCTACGAGACTAACCAGAATCTGCGAAACATTGCCGGCGATGCAGGACAAGCCGGCACAGACGCCAACGGTGTCGGTATTCGCTATGTGCGCACAAACGACACGGGGCTCGATCGCAAGGACGCGTCGGCACGGGGGCAGGGCAGCACCGCAGTCGGGTACAACGCCCTGGCGGGTGCGGCGAGCGCCCTCGCCGTCGGAAGGGAGGCTCAGGCGACCGGTGCGCAAGCGATTAGCCTGGGCAATGGCAGTGTCGTAAGCGGTGCGCAGGCGGTGAGCCTGGGGGGATCGAACATCGTCAGCGGCGATGGCGCAATCGCGATCGGGAGTCGGAATGTCCTGGTACCGGCGAACGTCCTCGCACTGGGTAACGGCATCGCGGTACGCGACGCGACTCTTGCCGGCGCGGTCGTCCTGGGCAACGGATCGACCGCGACCGCTGCGGTGCCGATTCAGGGGCTCGTCGTCGACGGGATGGTCCATTCGTTTGCGGGCGGCCACCCGGCGCCCGGCGATGTGCTGAGCATCGGCAGTGTCACCGCGCCGCGCCAGATCCAGAACGTCGCGGCTGGCCGCCTGACGCAGGACAGCATCGACGCGGTCAATGGGTCGCAGCTGTACGTGACCAATCAACTGGTGCGGGCGCTTGACGAGGCTGTGAAAAATATCGGCGAAGGCGGCAATCGCGCCAAGTACTTCAATGCGAATGGCGGCGTGGCTCCGCCGCTTCCCGATTCACTTGCCGCGGGTCCCGGCAGCGTGGCCGCCGGACCGATGGCGCTCGCCAAAGGCGTCGATTCCACCGCCGTCGGCAACGGTGCAATTGCCGGCGAGGATGGCGACGTTGCGCTGGGCGCGGGTGCCCTCGCGGCCCAGGGCAGACAACGCTATGTCGGTGACTATTCCGGCGCGATGAACGACACCGTGGGCTCGGTCGCGGTGGGCGCCGCGGGCGCGGAGCGGACCATCAGTCATACCGCCGACGGCCGCTTCGATACCGACGCGGTGAACAAGCGGCAACTGGACGGCGCCGTCAGTCGAGCCGTCGCGCTGGCCATCGGCCTTACCAATCAGACGCTGGTCAAGAGCAGCAACTCGCCCGTCAGCCCGGCCCCCCCCATCACGCGGCGCGACGGCAGCCTGAACGAGATGCGGCACGATATCGCGCATCGCATGGATGGCAACGGCGAGATGTTCAAGATCAATCCGGGCAAGACGATCCAGCCGCCAACCAGGGCGTCCGGCGAAAACTCGATGGCCGTCGGCGCCGGCGCCGAGGCGTCCGGCGAGAACAGCGTCGCTGTCGGCAATGGCGCAAAGGCGAGCGGCAACCATTCGACGGCGCTGGGCAATGGAAGTCGCGCGTCGGCGACGCAATCCGTTGCGCTCGGCTCGGGCTCGGTGGCGACCCGCGACAACACGGTTTCGATAGGCATCGCAGGCGGGGAGCGGCAAATCGCCAACGTTCGGCCGGGAACCGCCGGAACGGATGCCGTCAACGTCAACCAGCTTCGCGCCATTCACCGCGACTTCAGTCAGCAACTCGCCGGCGTGCGAGGGGACATGCAGCATCTGGAGGGAGAACTCAGCGCCGGCATTGCGGCCGCGATGGCCATGGCAGGACTGCCTCAGGCAACCGAACCAGGCAAACACATGTTCAGTTTCAGCGGCGCCACCTGGCGGGGAGAAGGCGGTCTGGCGATGGCATTGTCGTCGGTTTCCGCGGATGGCCGGTGGGTGCTGAAGGGCGTGGCGAACACGTCATCGCGCGGGGACGTTGGCGCGTCGGTGGGCGTGGGCTTCCTGTGGTGAGTCGCATTGGGAGACGGCGCTCGTATTAATCCGTGTTCACTTTTGGGGGCACCCAAAAATAGCATCTTGGCGTAACTTCGATTGCGCACGACATTTTCCAGCGCGCCCCTCCGCTTTTGGCGTCCGATATTGATGTAGGCGGTGCCGATCCCGGGACCGACCGACGAACAAAACGGCTCGGACCGAAACGGAGGAGGGCGTATGAAAATGAATTCGATTGAAGTAGGCCGCATCACGGCAGCGCAGCGCCTGGAGCGACTGCCGGTATGCGGGTACCACCGATGGTTGTTTCTCGTGATTGCGCTGGCGTTCTTCTTCGACAACATCGATCTGGCAACGATGACATTCGTGCTGGGCTCGATCAAGACGGAATTCGGGTTGTCGAACGTGCATGCGGGGATGATCGGCAGCGCGAGTTTCGTCGGCATGGCGATCGGCGCGGTGTGCTCGGGCATGGCCGCCGATCGTTTCGGGCGCAAGCCGGTGTTCCAGATCAGCATGGTGGTATGGGGGGCGGGCAGCCTGCTGTGCGCGAGCGCTTCCGGCCCGGTCGAACTGGGCGTGTTCCGGCTGCTGCTTGGCGTTGGCATGGGCATGGAATTGCCGCTTGCCCAGACGCTGCTGTCGGAGTTCATTCCGACTGCGCGTCGCGGCAAGTACCTGGCGCTGATGGACGGCAATTGGCCACTCGCGTTCATCACGGCCGGGTTGCTCTCGTATGCGGTACTGGCACACCACAACTGGCGTGTTCTGTTCGCGCTGGAAGCCATTCCCGCCTTGTTCCTGTTCGTGATTCGGCGGTACGTGCCGGAATCGCCGCGATGGCTGGAGTCGCAGGGACGCCATGCGCAGGCCGACGCCGTCGTGGGCGCGGTCGAGACTTCGGTGATGCGCCGTCTCAAGCTCGATGTGCTGCCGCCGATCTCTCCTGCCAGCCCCGACGCCCAGACGCAGGCGCGGGGCATGCGGGTCATCTGGTCGCCGAGCTACCGGCGGCGCACGGTGGTTGTGGGCACGCTCTGGTTCTTCGCGTTGCTGGGATTTTACGGACTGAATACGTGGCTCGGCGCACTTCAGCAGGCGGCGGGCGCCGTGGTGACGCAATCCGTGCTCTTCACGGTGTACATCTCGCTGGGCGGCATTCCCGGATTTCTCGCCGCCGCCTGGGCCGTGGAGCGTCTCGGACGAAAAGCGACCTGTGTCGGGACGCTCGTGGGCGGCGCGTGTGCGACGTATGCGTTCGGTCAGGTCCTGGTGACCGGTGCGGCGCCCTGGTCGGTCTATGCGGCAGGCGCGAGCATGCAGTTCTTCGCGTTCGGCATGTGGGCGGTCCTTTACGCCTACACGCCGGAGCTGTTTCCCTCGCGAGCTCGCGCCACCGGTTGCGGGTATGCGTCGTTCTGCGGACGCATCGGGGCGCTGCTCGGGCCTACGCTCGTGGGCGCGATCGTGACCTGGTCGACAAGCGGCATGGTGTTTGCCTTCGGCGCCGCGTGTTTCGGCGTCGCCGCCGTGTGCGTCTGGTGCTTTGGCGTGGAAACGCGGGGCGTTCAGTTAGAGGCGGTGTCGCAGTGATGCCGCACGCGTCGCGCGCTGTTATCTGATCTCGCCTGCGATGCGCGTCGCGCCGGCCGCCCGCCCACCAGAGCTCATCATCCGTCCCGGCAAGGCGGGCACTCCATGCCCCAGCGGAAGTGGCCGCTTCGCAGCAGGATCGGCGCGCCCTGACAGAGCTTGAGATAACGCGCCGTCATTTTCTCGATCGACGGGCGGTGGGCGCGGAAGGCAACCATCAGGTCTTCGGCATTGATGGACTTGGCGTCGCAGTGGTCTTCGAGCGCCTCGGCCGAAATGGCACACACGATTCGCTTGCCGTCGCAGTCGACGGCAAACTCGATGGTCATGTCGTCGGCGTTGTAGACGGCGGCGACGCGGGGGAACTCAATCTTCACGGCCAGGCTCCTGTGGCGGGGGACGATGCGCCGACGCGAGGCCCGCGTCGGACAGGCTCACCTGCTCCATGAACTCCACGACATGGCACGGCCAATCGAAGCGCTCGGCAATGCGTCTGCGCAAACTGTCGGACGCCGCCGGCTCCCCGTGATTGACAAAAATGTGACGCACAGGCCGGTCGAACTTCGCGAGCCAGTTGAGCGTCTCGGCATAGTCGGCATGCGCCGACAGCGTATCGAGCTGTACGACTTCGGCCGTCACATGAACATACTCACCAAAGATCTTCACCTCGCTTGCGCCGTCGACCAACGTCGATCCGCGTGTGCCGGGCGCCTGGAATCCGGTAAACAGGATGGTGTTGCGCCAGTTGCCCGCCATCGCCTTGAGATGGTGCAACACCCGGCCGCCCGTGGCCATGCCGCTTCCCGCGATGATGACCGACGGCATGGCCCGCGTATCGAGCCACTTCGATTGGTCGACGCTCGTGACAAAGGTGGCCGCGCCACACATTTGCGCGCATTGCGCCTGGTCCAGTCGCTGGTCAGCCAGATGCGCCGAATAGACGCGGGTCACGTCGATCGCCATCGGGCTGTCGAGAAACACCGGTATGTCCGGGATCTCGCCGGCCGCCTTCAGTCGGGCGATCCAGTACATGAGGCTTTGCACCCGGCCCACGGCGAACGCCGGCACGATCACGGTGCCACCGCGTGCGAACGTCCGGTGCAGAATCTCGGCGAGTTGTCCACCAGGATCGGTGCGGTCGTGCAGACGATCGCCGTAAGTGGACTCCAGCACCAGATAGTCGGGCGTCTCCGGATTCGCCGGCGCCGGCATGATCGGGTCGTCGGCCCGGCCAAGGTCGCCGGAGAAAAGGATCTTTGTCGCGCCGACGTCGAACTGCGCCATGGCCGCGCCAAGAATATGACCCGCGTGGCGGAAGGTGACCTCGATGTCGGGAGAAACGGCGAAAGGCGTGTCGAACGCCCTCGGCTTGAGCAGCCCGATGGCCCGCCTGGCATCGGCAGTCGTGAAGAGCGGAAGGGCGGGGTGATGCTTCGATTTGCCGTGCCGATTCAGAAAGTCGGCCTGCTCCTCTTCCAGATGGGCACTGTCGAGCAACATGATCTCGCACAGATCGCGCGTGGCCGCCGTGCAGTACACCGGGCCCTGGAATCCATAGCGAGCCAGCACCGGCAGGTATCCGCTGTGATCGATGTGGGCGTGAGTGAGCACGACGGCATCGAGACGATGCAGATCGAATGCCGGCGGCGCCCAATTGCGCGCTCGAAGGTTCTTGATGCCCTGAAACGCGCCGCAATCGACCAGCAACTGCTTGCCCGCCGCCGAAAGCAGCGTTTTCGATCCCGTGACCGTTCCGGCCGCGCCCAGAAAACTCATCTGCATGGGAACACCTCCGACAGGGACCGGAGCGAATATCGTCTCCGGCACTGAGAGCATAGCCGTCCTGGAGCGAATCGCCCGGTCACGCGCGGCGCGACGTTGATGTGAGTCAATGCCGCGTCGCGTGCCGACACACGGCGGGTGCGCGTGGCGCTACTGTCTAATCGCCAGCGTAACGTCAGCACAACGCCGGGTGAATCACGTCACCGGCGAGCGTCACGCGTATTCACTGAACTCTTCCTGTGAGGACGACGCAATGTCTCATCGAATCCTGCTTGCCACGGACGGCAGCGAGACCTCATGGCACGCCCTGCACGAAGCGATCCGGTTTGCCATGCCAGACGATGTTGTGCGAGTGGTCAACGTCATCGACGATCCGTTCACCCATTACCAGGCGGCGTTTGCCGCCTACATCGACCTTGAAGCGATTCGGGAGGGTCTGATCGCCGAGGGCCAACTCACCCTGGCCGACAGTTACAGGAAACTGCACGACGAAGGCCTGCAGGCCGACACGCGTTCGATCGATCTGCGCACCTGGGGCGGCACGGTCGCCGATGCCATTTTGCGTGAAGCCCAGCGATGGCAAGCCGATCTGCTGATCCTGGGCACGCACGGGCGCAGGGGCTTTCGGCGTCTGATGATCGGCAGTGTCGCCGAGCAGGTGCTGCGCCGCGCGCATCGCCCCGTCATGCTGGTCACGGGAGCGGATGGCGCGACGCCACGCGCGGCGGGCCTGCCGACGGTCACCGAGGAGGGCGGACATCATGTATGAACGAATCTTGGTCGCTATTGACGGCAGTCCGACCGCTGACGCCGCGTTCGATTACGCATTGACCATGGCAAAGGCACGCCGGGCGCGGCTGCACGTGCTGTTCGTGGTGGACATTCCCGTTGCCTATGTCACTGACGCCGATCCGTTTCCCTTTATCGAAGCGCTCCGGATGCAAGGGGAGAGCATGCGTGAACTGGCCACGAAGCGGCTCAACGAGGAAGGCGTGAGCGGGGACGTGGAGATTCGCGACCTGCTGCCGCTGGGCGGAGACGTGGCGGTGCAGATCAACGCCGCCGCCGACGAGTGGCAAGCCGACCTGATCGTGATCGGCACGCACGGTCGACGGGGCTTCCGACGATTGGCGCTGGGCAGCGTTGCGGAAAACTGCGCACGGCAGGCGCACCGTCCGGTGCTTCTGATCCCACCCACAGGTGTCGAGTCTCCCGAAGTCCCCGGAAATGCGCTATAGACGCCACCTGTCGAACGCGTCGGCCAGAGGCGCCACGCCGCGTGTAGAATCGTTTTCATGGACGCCCGGGCACGGGCGTACGTGGGTATTGCACATGCAATACATCGAACGGGGTACACGACAGAAAGGCGGGCAAATGACTCGCATCATCGTTGCGGACGATCACACGCTGGTACGGGCAGGATTGCAGCGCATCCTGGCCGGCAATGAGGCCCTGGAAATTGTGGGCGAAGCATCGAACGGCGCCGAGGCGATGTCGCTGCTTCAGACCACGCCATGCGATGTGCTGCTGCTCGATCTTTCGATGCCCGGGCGCAGCGGCGTCGACCTGATCGCCCACATCAAGGCCACGTTCCCCCGGCTCGCCGTGCTCGTGTTGACCATGCACGGCGAAGAGCAGTATGCGGTGAGGGCGCTCAAGGCCGGCGCCGCGGGCTACCTGACCAAGGAGAGCGCACCGGCGGAACTGGTGAGCGCCGTGCGCAAGGTGCATGACGGCGGGGTGTACCTGAGCCCATCGATGGCCGAACGAATCGCCAGGGATCTGGCGAGCACGATCGACGAAGGCCCGAGCTTCCGGCGCCTGTCCGACCGGGAATTCGATGTCTTCCTGATGCTCGCACGCGGCCTGTCGCTTTCAGACATCGCGGACAGCCTGTGCGTGAGCGCCAAGACCGTGAGCACCTACAAGGCCCGCGTCCTCCAGAAGCTCCAGCTCAGAAGTCAGACGGAACTGGTGCATTACGCGATCCGGCACGATCTGCTTCGCGACAATCCCTGAACGCACCGTTTGTAGTCCAATGCCTACAAGCTGTCATCGCGGCTGACACGACGTCGCGCCACGCGCTTATTTTTTTTCTGCCTGCTCTCTCCAATACTTCAAGCGTGATGACTTGACTTGAGGCCGTTGCGACGGAGTTGCCATGTACGCCCCATCTTCCCTTTCGAACCTTTCGCCCATCTCCCCGATTTCGCCGTTCGCACCCGGTCCCCGCGAGCCGGCCGAACCCGCCGAAATCGCTGCGCGAACCATCCGGATCCATCGCGCCTTCGATGACGTCGATGCCAGCGCCCCCCGTTGCAGCACTTGCCTGCTTCGGCAGTTCTGCCTGGCCGAAGGCCTCTCCGACGAGTCGGCCCGCCGGCTTGACTGCGTGACGCGGGTGCGCCGCACAGTCCGGCGCGGCGAGGTGCTGTTTCGACCGGGCGACACGCTGGAGTACATATACGCGGTGCGCGCAGGTTCGTTCAAGACCGTGCTGACGCACCCCGACGGGCGCGAACAGGTCACGGGCTACCTGATGGGCGGCGAGCTGCTCGGTCTGGCCGGGATTGCCGGCGGCCGGTATGTCTCCGAGGCCGTTGCCCTCGAAGACAGCCAGGTATGCGCCATCCAGTTCGCCGAGCTGGAATCGATCGGCACGCAGGCGCCTGCTGTACAGCACCAGCTTCACCGCCTTATCGCCGCCGGCATCGTACGGGAACAGCAGCAGTTGCTGCGCCTGGGCACCGCCCGCGGCGAGGCCCGACTGGCGAGCTTTTTGCTGGATGTGTCCGCCCGGCTGGCCGCGCGGGGCTACTCGCCGAACGCCTTCCTGCTGCGCATGACGCGTGAAGAGATCGGCAGTTTCCTCGGGCTGCAACTGGAGACCGTCAGCCGGATGCTCTCCCGAATGCAGGCACAGAACGCGCTTCGCGTTCGCCAGCGCGAGATCACGCTGCTCGATATCCGGCAGTTGACCCTCATGGCGAACGCAACGCAGTCCTGACGGCGGAACGGGACGGGCCGCGTATGCGGCACGAGACATAACCACACGTACGGTACGTACGAGACTTGGCGAGGCGCGGCCGCGCGAACCGGTATGCGAGCGATGCAACTCTCCAGGACAGACCACACGTTGCGGCTGGTGGACATCCCGGTCCCCACGCCAAGTCCCACCCAGGTCCTCATCCGGGTGAGCGTGTGTGGCGTGTGCCGTACCGATCTGCACGTCGTCGACGGCGACCTTCCCGACGTTCCCGACAAGATCATCCCGGGGCATGAGATCGTCGGCACGGTCACGGCGCTGGGGGATCGCGTGCAGGATTTTCGGATTGGCGACCGTGTCGGTGTCCCGTGGCTCGGGGCGACGTGCGGGTCCTGCCGGTTCTGCCTGAGCGGGCGCGAGAATCTGTGCGACGACGCACGCTTCACCGGCTACACCCTCAACGGCGGCTATGCGGAGTACGCGGTAGCCGAGTCCCGGTTCACGTTCCGTCTGCCTGATCGCTACGATGACGCCACCGCGGCGCCGCTGTTATGCGCCGGCCTGATCGGCTATCGCTCGCTTTCGATGACCGGCAACGCCCGCCGACTCGGCATTTATGGATTCGGCGCGGCGGCGCACCTGATCGCGCAGATTGCCAGCGCGCAGTCCCGCGAGGTCTACGCCTTCACACGCCCCGGCGACGTACAGGGGCAGGCGTTTGCACTGGCCCACGGCGCCGACTGGGCCGGGCCGAGCGATGCGCCGGCGCCGCGGTTGCTCGATGCCGCCATCCTCTTCGCCCCTGTCGGCGAACTGGTTCCCCAGGCGCTCGCTTCGATGGACAAGGCGGGCGTCGTCGTCTGCGCCGGCATTCACATGAGCGATATTCCGTCGTTTCCGTACCGTCTGATCTGGGGGGAACGTCAGGTTCGCTCGGTGGCGAATCTGACCCGAGACGACGGGCTCGAATTTCTCAAACTTGCCGACACGATCAGGCTGAAGGTGACAACGCGCGAATACCCGCTGGAGCGGGCCGGCGAGGCGCTCGACGATCTACGCCGAGGCGCATTCTCCGGCGCGGCGGTGTTGCGGGTCGGGGCGTCGTGAGACCGGGACAGGCACGTTCGTTTGTCTCTTCGGGCCTGGCAAAGCGGGGGAGGCCCTCAAACCGGCGGGGCGCCGGGTGAGGGCGGCTTCTCCAGCGGAATCACGGAGGTAACGACGGTGCCGCCCTCGGAAGGACTGCGGACTTCGAGCGATCCGCCGAGCAGGCGAGCTCGCTCGCGCATGCTGATCAGTCCCAGCGCGTCGGGCTTGGGCCGGGTGGGAGGCAGGCCCCGGCCATTGTCGGAGATGCGCAGCCGGCATTCCCGATCGCAGGACAGTTCGATCGTGATGGACGTCGCTCGCGCGTGTTTTGCCACGTTGTTCATCGCTTCCTGAACGATTCGGAACAACGCCGTCGCCACGGCAGGCGGAACGGGCGGCAGGCCCCGCGCGCCCGTGACATCGACGGCGACGCCGTAACGCCGCGCGAAATCCTGTGCGTACCACTCGATCGCCGGACCGAGCCCGAGATCGTCGAGCATCGGCGGGCGCAGCTCGGCGGCCATCTGTCGCACGGCGCTGATCATCCCGTCGATCGCCAGCTCGATGCGTTTCACATCGGCGCTTGCCGGGGCATGGCCGTCGAGCGTGCGCTTGAGCATTGCGGCGTCCATTTTCAGCGCGGTGAGCCGCTGGCCAAGATCGTCGTGGAGTTCTCGCGCGATGCGCAGCTTTTCGTCCTCACGCACTTCAAGCAAGCGGGCGTTGAGCTTTTCCAGTTCGATCCGGGAGTTCTGCAGGGCGTTCGCCATCTGGCGCTGTTCGGTCACGTCGCGCAGCACCACCGTGTAGAACTTCCCGGCCGCGTCGGCGCTCTGGGAAATGGACGCCTCCATCGGAAACTCCTCGCCGTCGGAGCGCAGCCCCCACAGCGGCCTGCCGCGCCCCATGAGGCGCTCCGATACGCCGGTCGCCCCGAATCGCTCGATGTGCCTGAAGTGAGCATCGCGGAACCGCTCCGGGATGAAACGCCCCAGCGGCTCGCCAATGGCTTCCATGGCGCTGCACCGGAAAACGCTCTCGGCCGTCGGGTTGAAGATTTGGATGCGCTGCCATTCGTCGATGGTAATGATCGCCTCGCGCACCGACTGGATGACGCTGAACAGCCGGCCGTCGGAGCGCCGCTTGTCGAGTCCCTCACGCTCGGCCACCGCCCGGGCATGCCGTCGTGACATCAGCGCGACCGCCCAGGCGAACAGCGTGGCGGCACTCATGATGATGCCGAAAACGAGCGCCCAACTGGCCATGCCCGCGCCTCGCAATGCGGCAAATTCGCCGGATGCCGTGTAGGTGAGGTCCAGACCCGCCCTGTTGGCGTAAGGCAGGTGCGTCGTCGCGCGATAGGTGGCGGACGGCCGCGGCTCAGTCGGCGGGCGAGGGGCCAGACTGTCGAATACCGGCTGGGGCTGATCCGTCGCCCCGGCCGCGGCAATGGTCAGCGTCAGGTCGTGCAGGAGCGGGCCGATCGACGCGTGCACCAGCATGTCGATGTCGGCGATGGCGTAGGCGCATGACGGCGGCGCGCTGGCGTTGGCGAGGAAAACGAGATAGGTGCGCCCGGTCGACGGCGACTGGCGCGAGAACATGCGCTCCCCCGCGCCGGCCCCACCCGATAGATCCAATGCCGGTATCGCGCCTCCCATGGGGGAATACGCGGCCACCCGACGGATGCGGTCGCCGCTGCGCTCGCACTCGCCCACGCTGACCAGGCCGGGCAGGCGCTCCGCGAGCCGCATACGCTGTGCGTACGTCGCCAATATCGTGTCGGTGGGCGCGGGCAAGTCCGCCAGATAATCCGATGCCCCATGGACCGCGTCGCGGTAGGCGCTCAACGCGCTCGCGAGCTTGTCGGTGGCGGTGCTGGTCCGTTGCGAGAAGCGTGCGTCGACATTGCTGTGCAATACGGAGCGCACCGTCAGCCAGTTAGCCGTCGCAACGCCTACGCAAAGCAGGCACACCGCAGCGAATAGCAGTCCGTCGGATTGTCGAATGGATCGAAGCATGCCAAGCAGCGTTTTGGCCATCATGTCGCCCGAATTCGATGCAACGGCATCGGATGGTGCCGTTGTATCACCGTTTGTCCGAATTTCCCATACGCGTCATTCCGTAAATCGTCCCGCCGGTGCAACAGCGGGCAATCCGTGGTCCATCCGCCGGGCAGTGGGCGCCGCTTCGACGCGGCGCCTCGGGGGGCGGCCTTGATCCGCGTCAATCGACATGCGCCAACGCCGTACTAGGCTGGAAACAGATCCTCTCGCCCTGGAGTGACGCCATGACCTATCGGACCTTGCTGGTACACGTCGACAACAGCGCGCGCTGCCGCGCACGTGTCGAATTGGCTGCGGACTTTGCCTTTCGGTTGCCCGCGCACCTCACGGGGATCTACCTGCCGTTCCATCCACCCGGATTTCCCGATGTCACGGGTCTGGCCGGGGCAGGCCTGCCGCCGCCGCCCGTTCCCCTGAGCGATCCCGAACGCCTTGCGAACGCCGAACGGATGTTCATGGACCTCTGTCGTCGTCAGGCGCTGAGTCCCGAGTGGCTCACCCCGAAATACGATGAGATCCGCGAGATGCGCACGCACGCGCGCTACGCGGACCTCGTGATCATGGGGCAGGAGGACGTCACCGATCCGGAATCCTCGCCGACTGTGGGCTTCGTCGCTTCGGTCGTGCTCGGTGGCGGCAGGCCTGTCCTGATCGTGCCTTACGCCGGCAAGCTCCCCAAGGCGTTCAACAACGTGCTGCTCGCCTGGGATGGCGGACGTGAAGCAGCTCGCGCGGCCGTCGACGCCATGCCGTTTCTGCGCGCGGCCAAGCGTGTCGATGTCATGCATGTGAGCCGCGGCGATCGCGCCGACGGACTCGGTCCGATTCCCGGACTGGACATCGGCATGTTCTTCGCCCGTCATGGCGTTCAGGTCAATGTCACACCGGAGCGCGGCGCCAACGACGTCGCCGTGGCCGAGGCACTGCTCTCGCGCGCCGCGGACATGAACACCGACTTGATCGTGATGGGGGGATACGGTCACTCGCGCATGCAGGAATGGGTGCTGGGCGGCGTGACCCGCACCATGCTCGAGAGCATGACCGTGCCCGTTCTGATGTCGCATTGAATCCGTCTTGCAAGGAGCCATGCCATGAAAGCGCTCGTATTTCACGGTCCCCAACAGATATCGCTCGAAGATCGGCCCATGCCGGAAATCCAGGACCCGACCGACGCCATCGTGCGCGTTCTGAAAACGACGATATGCGGCACCGACCTGCACATCCTGAAGGGCGACGTGCCGACGGTCGAGCCGGGCCGGATCCTGGGCCACGAAGGGGTCGGGGAGGTCGTGCAAACGGGCAACGCCGTCACAGCCTTCAAGCCCGGCGACCGGGTGTTGATCTCATGCATCTCGTCGTGCGGCAAGTGCGCGGCCTGCCGGCGCGGCATGTATTCGCATTGCGCCGCCGGAGGATGGATTCTCGGCAATCGCATCGACGGCACCCAGGCCGAATACGTCAGAACCCCGCACGCCGACACCAGCCTTTACCACGCGCCGGACGGCGTGGACGACGACGCGCTGGTCATGCTGAGCGACATTCTGCCCACGGGCTTCGAATGTGGCGTGCTCAACGGCAAGGTGCAACCGGGCAGCAGCGTGGCCATCGTCGGGGCGGGACCGATCGGGCTCGCCGCGTTGCTCACGGCGCAGTTCTTCAGCCCGGCCCAGATCATCGTCGTCGATCCCGACCTCGCGCGGCTGGAGGTGGCCACCCGATTCGGCGCCACCTCCGTGATCTCGCCCACAAGGGAAGATGCGGCCGAGGCCGTCAGGCGCCTGACCGGCGGGCAGGGCGTCGACACGGCCATCGAGGCGGTGGGCGTACCCGCGACATTCGAACTTTGCGAGGCGATCGTCGCCGCCGGGGGCATCATCGCCAACGTGGGCGTGCACGGCCGCAAGGTCGACCTGCATCTCGAATCGCTGTGGGACAGGAACATCAGCATCACGACCCGTCTGGTCGATACCGCGGCAACGCCGATGCTGCTCAAGACCGTGGCCTCGGGGCGTCTGACGCCGGGTGCACTGATCACTCACCACTTCTCGCTTGCCGATATCCTGAATGCCTACCGGACGTTCGGCGATGCGGCCAATACACATGCGTTGAAGGTCATCATCGCGCCATAGTGCCGTGCAGGGTTGGTCGGAGGCGCGCAGGAGCGCAGGGACGTTCCCCGACGCGCCGCCGGCGGTCGGGGCTCATTGCACCTCATGGCGTCTCAGGCAGGCTGTCGAGCAGGTCGCGAACGGCGTCGGCCAACAGCGGGGTCACATCGATCGCGTTCGTGGCGTGCGCGACCGAATTGCAGGTCACGACACGACCGGCGCCCGCGGCAATGAGTTCGTCGACGCTCACGCCGTCGAACAGACCGTGCACCGCAACGCATACGGGACTTCCGAACCCCGCTTTCACTAGCGCGCCGACGGTAGCCAGCATGGTTTGGCCGCTGGCGAGAATGTCATCGACGATCACCGGGTTCCGGTGCGCGAACTTCGCCGGCACGTGCAGGCTCACGTCCACTTTCCTGTCCGCCTCGCGTGTCTTGCGGGCCACGACCGACGGGGCACCGATGCGGCTGGCAATCTGGGCGATCCAGGCCTCGCTTTCCTCGTCGGGGCCCACGATCAGCGGATCGGCTACGTTTTGCACGATCCAGCTGGCCGTGGCGGCAACACTGTGCGGCGCACGCACCGGGATCGGGTAGACGACCGACAGCGAGGGGAGCCTGTGCAGGTGAGGCTCGATCGTCACCAATCCGTCGAACTGCGCGCCGAGCAATCGGCCGAAACTGTAGGCGGAGATCGATTCGCCCGCATGAAAACGGGCGTCCTGTCGCAGATAGCACAGGTACGGCGCGACGAGAACGACGTGCCGCGCGCCGAGGTCTCGCGCCGTGTCCGCCGCGAAGATCAAGGGCAGCAGCTTCGCGTCCGGCCGGTTCAGCGAGCACACGATGACGATGGCTTTTCCGCTCAGCGGTCCCTCCATCGACACCATCTGTTCCCCGTCGGGGAAGCGATGGACCTCGAGCCGCTGCATGGGAGACTCGATCTGCGCGGCAAGCGAGCGGGCCAGCGTCTCGTTGCCGGGCAACGCGTAGAGCGCGACGTCTTTCATGATTCCCTCACTGCGACAATGCCGGGGAAGCGGCAGGCGTATTCGAATGCGTATTCGAGCTCGCCACGGCTTTCGGCGTAAATGGTGAAGAGCGGCTGGCCGGTTGCGACCATGGCGCCGATCGGCGCCTCGTAGACGACCCCGGCGCGCGCGGCTGTCGGCGCGCCGGCGAGCTTTGCCACGCGCGACAGATGCCGGTTGTCGACGGCGGTGACGGTACCGTTGTGTCGAGCGGTCACCGGCCGGCTGTGGCGTCCGACGACCGGCTCACGCATGCCGCCCTGCGCTTCGCAGATCCGCTGGAACTGCTGCCAGGCGAGCCCGCTGGTCAGCGTGCGACGGGCGCTGGCCAGTCCGTCGCCGGGTAGGGCCTTGCCGCCGATTTCGAGCAATCGGCCGGAAATCTCGAGGCTCTTGTTCATCAAGTCGGACGGCGCACGGCTGAGGTTCTGAAGCACCGCGAGCACATCGCGTGCCTCGAGGCTCGGCCCGATGCCCCGGCCGACCGGTTGTTCGCCCTGACAGACGTAGGTGTCGATCTCGAGCCCCAGGGCGCGGCCGATCGCGCGCAGGCGCTCGGAAAAGAGCGCGCTCGCGTAACGCGTGCGGATTTTCGCGGTCTCGCCGACCGGAATGTCGATCAGGGCATGGGTCGCGCCGACAGCCAGCTTCTTCGACAGGATCGACGCCATCATCTGGGCCTCGCTGTCGAGATCGAGCGGGCGCTCCACCTGAATCAGAATGTCGTCGGCGGGACTCAGGCCCGCGGCGCCCCCGAACACGATGCAGCCCCCCACCTTGTCGACGACCTGGCGCATCTCCTGCGCGCTGAGGTCGACTGGCGCGAGCGTCTCCATCGTATCGGCCGTGCCGGCGGGCGAAGTGATGGCGCGAGACGATGTCTTGGGCATGACCAGTCCCTGCGAGGTCACGATCGCCACGACGATCGGGGTCGTCCGGTTGCCAGGCAGTCCGCCGATGCTGTGTTTGTCTATGACCGTATCGGCTTGCCATTGCAGCGTTTTTCCGGTGGCCACCATCGCGCGCGTGAGCGCGATGATCTCGTCGTCGTCGAGCCGGTTGCCGGTGCAGGCGGTCAAAAACGCGGAAATGTGAATCGACGAGTAACGGCCCGCCGCAATATCGCCGATCACTTCGTCAAGTGCGGCGGGGGTGAACGCCTCGCCGAACATCCGGCCCCGGACGTGCCGAAACGATTCGACCGGTGGCATATGCCGCACCCGAACCCATTCGCCTTCGTCCACTTCCAATGCCAGCAGGGCCGCCTCGCTCAAACCGATTTCGTCGAGCTCCAGCCAGTCGCCGATGACCGTCTGAAGCGTGGCAACGACGGTCACGTCGCGGAAATCCAGTTGCAGGCGGGTCTGGGCCGCAAATCCTTCGGAGCGACAGATCAGGCTGTCGCGACGAAGGTACGCCACCGCTTCGCGCAGCGTATCGACCTGCATGCGTCTCGCACGCAGGCGGCGTCCGGTCAGCGGCGCGCCGTCTTTCGATGCCGCATCACGATCCTCGGCGGCAGCGCGATGCGCATGGACCGCGACGTCGGGCGTTCGTTCAAAGTCGTCTGGCACGGTGAGTGGTCCTTGCAAGTGACGGAGGAGGGCGCCCGGCAGGCATCCTTCGATACGATGCCCGACACGTGCCTGTCTGCAAGACTAGTTCCGATTCCGCGTGGGGCCCGCGTTGTTCGTTCCGGGCTTGATGCGTATCAAGCCCCGCAGCGCGCGGCGAAACATTCAGGGAGACAGTGCACGGCAATCCGGGACAACCTCGCGGACGTTGAGATATGTCAAACACGGCTATGCGCGGCGGCGCTAAGGTGGAGTCATCGTCGGTGCGGGTTGGCCGATGCGTCGATTGCCCGATATTGCCGTGTGGTTGGCACTTGCGCCCGGATACGGCCCCGTTCAGGGCGCAAGCAAGTTGGGTCTGTGCCCGCTACGGCGGGCATCTTTTTTACTGCGGACAGGCGCGCGAGACGCGACGTTGACATGGCGCAAACGGCACGCACGGGGAGCCATTATGCTGAAACCTGCCGCACCACGATTGCGCTTCGCCCGCCAGAAGGCAGAAGGCGCCTCGCCTTCGTCCCGTGTGACCGGCACTTGTCATGGGAGTCGTGAAGATGGCTACGGAACCGAATCCAATGCTAGGCCTGTGCAAGGCACAGATGCTTGCGCTGCTCGAAGCCCATCGGCACTGGGTTGAAGATCTGCTGTGCCTGCGACAGGTGCAGTTGCGCACCGACGAAGGCTTGCTCGAAGCCGACAGGACTTTCGGCGCGGAATTGGCGAGCGCCCCGGATTTCAACGCGGTTCTGAACAGCCAGCTCGCCTTCATCAACCGACAACTGGCGATGCAGCATCGCATTTGGCAGGGGTGGATGCAGATCGGCGCACGTGGCCCCGCGGTGTGGGCCGAACAGTACCAAGGTGCGCAAATGGCGTGGCAACATGTGTTCTCCGACTCGGCGGCCACCACGTCCTCCGCCTCGGCCGAGAGCGGTTGGCAGGCCTGGGGCGATGTCACCCGATCGGCGATGGACGCCCTGAGCGCCATGTCGAGCGAGGCCAATCGGGCCGTAGCGCAGCAGTTGGCCTGGCTTCAGGGTTCCGCGGCAGCCGGCCGGGCGAAGGTGAAGCCGGCCAGGGCCGGGCGCGCGGCGAATAGCGAAGGATGATGTCAATCATGCGTTCGAGCCCGCCGCGAGCGTCGGCCACGGCGGTCGGCATAAGGAGGTTTTCGTGAGCCACGTCCAAAACGATTTGCTGCGGGTATGGTCGGTCGACGAACACGGGTTTCCCGAACGGGCGGCGGCGCGGGACAAACTGCGGTTCTGCCTCCAATATGCGATCCTTGCGCCCTCCACGCACAATACCCAGCCCTGGCGTTTCGTATTGGGCGACGACACCGTGCTGGTATGCGCCGATCGCGCACGCGGATTGCCGGTGAGCGACACCTACGATCGCGAACTGATTATCAGTTGCGGCGCGGCCCTGTTCAATCTGCGAGTCGCGCTCAGCCATTTCGGCTGCCCGTATGTGATTCGGGTATTGCCGACATCCGCCGAGCCCGACGTACTTGCCAGCGTTCAACTGTCCGAAGACGGGTTCGTCGACAAGGACATTGCACCGCTGTTCGGCGCGATTCCCGAGCGCGTCACGAATCGTCAGGTGTTCGACGACGCGCCGATATCGCCGGTCGTATTCGATCGGTTACATGCCGCGGCGCAAGCCGAGGGCGCCCGGCTCGCCCTTGTCACCGCGCACGCCGAACGCCTGCATCTGGCCGAACTCATCGATCAGGCGGACCGGATTCAACTTGGCGATCCTCGCTTTCGCCGCGAACTGGCGTCCTGGATCAGCGCGTCGCGTCGGGACGACGGCATGGCCGGCTACTCGGCCAATGCCGGCCACTTGCTCGACTTCGCGGCGCCAATCGTGACTTCCGTCATTCGCACGTTCGACATCGGTGGGGGTATCGCAGCCAGCCATCACCGACTTGCCGAAGGCTCGCCGTTGCTCCTGTGCCTGTCGACCGCCGCGGATCACCAGGAAAGCTGGTTGAGTGCGGGGCAGGCGATGCAGCGCGTCCTGCTGACACTGACCGCCAGCGGCCTTTGCGCCTCGTTTCTCAACCAGCCGATCGAAGTGGACGATTTGCGTCGCACGATTGCCCAAGCGATGGGCACGATGGATTATCCTCAGCTACTGCTGCGCGCTGGGCGCGGCCCCGATGTGGCACATACGCCTCGCCGAACACTCGCCTCGGTCGTTTCCTGATCGCGGCGCCCGACGAGCCGTCGCACGATGCCGCCCGACGTTCAACACTCACACCAAACGACACACGCGGACATGGGAATCGACCTGGGCGATCGACGGTCGCCGACCTTGCGCGAGGGCCTGCGCAAAAGACTCCGGGAGCATCCTCTCGCCCGGGTTGGGCCGGGACTGATTACCGGCGTGGCCGACGATGACCCCAGCGGCGTCGTAACCTATTCGCAGGCGGGCGCGCAGTATGGCTTCAACATGCTGTGGACGATGCCGCTGGCGCTCCCGCTCATGGCGGCCATCCAGCTGATCTGCGCCCGCATCGGCAGGGTCACCGGCAAGGGCCTTGCCGCCAACATCGGCACCGCGTTTCCACCCGCCGTGCTGCGCATCGTCGTGGTACTGCTTCTCGTGGCGAACACCCTCAACATTGCTGCGGATCTGGCCGCCATGGGCGAGGTGGCGGAGCTCACCAGCGGCATCGACCGGCACTGGATGACGATCGGCTTCGCCCTCGGCACGCTGCTGCTCCAGGTATTCGTGCCGTATCACCGGTATGTGATCTTCCTCAAGTGGATGACCATGTCGCTGCTCGCGTACGCGGCTGTCCTGCTTACCGTGCACGTGCCATGGCACACCGTGGCACTGCGAACGGTATGGCCGGCGTTTCGCCTCGATTCCGCCAGCGCGGCCGTGATCGTCGGGGTCTTCGGTACCACGATCAGTCCCTATCTCTTCTTTTGGCAGACGTCGGAGGAGGTGGAGGAAATGGCGAGGCATCCGGACGCTCGCCCCTTGCGAGACGATGTCGCTGCCGCGCCCGACGAGCTGCGCCGCATCGGATGGGACACCTGGACCGGCATGTTCTACTCGAATATCACGGCGTTCTTCGTCATTCTGGCAACGGCGGTGACATTGCATGCGGGTGGGGTCACGAACATCGAGACGGCGGCACAGGCGGCCAGCGCGCTGCGCCCGCTGGCCGGCGACCTGGCGTACGCGCTTTTCAGTCTCGGCATCGTGAGTGTGGGGCTGATCGGCGTGCCGGTGCTCGCGGGCTCGGGCGCCTATGCGCTGGCCGAGACCCTGCACTGGGAAGAAGGGCTCGAGCGCAAGCTCACGAGTGCGCAGGGTTTCTACGCCATCATTGCCCTGAGCATCATGGCCGCCACCGCCATTCAGTACTCCCCCATCAGCCCCATGAAAGCGCTCTTCTGGAGCGCCGTGATCAACGGCGTGGTGGCCGTGCCCGTGATGGCGGTCGTACTGCTGCTGGCAGCTCGGCGTTCGGTGATGGGACCGTTCACGGCCCGCTGGCCGATCCTTGCGCTGGGCTGGATCGCTACCGCGGTGATGGGCGCGGCCGCCGTCGTGATGTTGGTCGCAAGTTGAAGGTTGCGCCGCCGCCGCAAAGCGCGGCGGCGGCGCAAGGACGAGAAGACCCGGGTGCCAAGTCTCAGTGGGACAGCAACACGGGCGTGGACATGTGCTTGAGTACCGTGCGGGTGGCGCCGCCGAAGACGAGCTCGCGGGTTGGTCCGTGTCCGTATGCGCCCATGACAAGCAGGTCGGCCTCGTAGGCTTCGGAGACGGACAGGAGTTGCACACCGTCGCTGGCGTCCGTGTCCTCGCGGATGGATACGGGCTTCGCGCGCAGGCCGTGCGATTCCATGAGCCTCACGATGTCGGCCAGCGAGGGGTCGTCTCCCCCCGGCGAGCGATTGATACCCACCACGAAGATATCCTGGGCCCGGCCCAGCATTTGCCAGGCATCCCCGATGGCGCGGCGCGCTTCGCGCGAGCCATTCCATGCCACCACGATGCGACGAATCTCCTGTGGCAACGTCACGTTGTGCGGCAGCCCCATCACCGGCACGCCGCATGAGACGATCACGTCGCCAAGGCCGTCGACACCCAGGGCGCCAACGCCTCCCGGAGCATCCGGCTGACCAACGATACACAGGTCGGTGGCCTTGGCCACGCTCGAGAGAATGGCGACGGCCGCCCCATAGGGACTGTGCCAGTCGCCCTCGATATCGCTTTCGGCGCACACTTGAGAAAACAGGTGTTCGGCAGCGTGCAATGCCGTGCGCGAGTGCGCCTCGGTCTGGAAGTGATCGCCCGACGCTTCGCGTTGGCCCGAGTGAACAGCTCCCGGACGGTGTGGCAGGTAGATGCCGCAGAGACTGGCGTCGTGCTGGCGCGCGAGCCGGGCGCTGAAGCGAACTCGCGCCGCGCCCGTCGCCGTGTCGTCCATATGAACACAAATTCTCCGTAGGCTCATTTCGATCTCCCGACATGGGACTTCGCGAACTCGACCGCGACCTCGCGGCGCACCGAAGCCATGGCTACATTTATAGCGCCGCACACCACTTCGGTGCGCTCGCGCGGGCCGAACGGTTGACGTGAATCAAGCGCCGGCAAGACAGGAGCGCGCGGCCAAAGGCGTCGCGCTAAGGTGAAGAGACCGAAGTAACTGCCCCGACACGGAGACACCTCATGAAAACGGATACCCAGCTCCAGCGCGACGTCATGGACGAACTCGCGCGCGACACCAATATTCATGCCACCGACATCGGTGTAGAGGTTCGCGACGGCATCGTCACGCTATCCGGCGACGTGGGGAGCTTTCTGGAGAAGTGCGAGGCCGAACGCGTGGCGAGCCGCGTGGCTGGCGCACGCGCCATCGTCGTTTCGCTGGAAGTCCAGCCGGCATCGCACGATCGCCATACGGATGCCGACATTGCGCGCGCGGCGCTGGCCATCCTGAAGTGGCACGCCGGACTGCCGCCGGACGGCATGCAAGTGAAGGTGGAGAACGGCTGGGTCACCCTCGACGGCAATGTCGAGCTCTACACGCAACGCGTACAGGCCGAGAGCGCGGTGCGCGCGCTCCGGGGGGTGAAAGGCGTCATCAACGACATCAAGGTGCAAGGCAGCCCGCATCGCCGGGAGATCGTCGGGCACATCACCGCCGCGCTCACCCGTCAGGCACAGCGCGAAGCCCAGCATCTCGACATCTCCCTGCTCGGCAACGGTGAGGTGCTGCTCACGGGCACGGTGCATTCGCTCGCCGAGAAGGAAGCGATTCGGGGCGCGGCCATGTCCACGCATGGGGTCAGCGCCGTGGTCGATCGACTGACGGTCGCCTGACGGGCCTGGCGCGCCTGGCGCAAACCGCGCGCAATGCGCGTCGGTATCGGAGAGCAGCGATGAACACAGACCTGGAAGCCGTTGTCCTGGACATTCTCGACAGTTGTCGGGAATTGTCGCTCGCCACGCTCATGCGCGACGGCAACACGCAATCGGACGTCGTGTGCTTCGTGCACCAGGGGCTCGACATCTATTTCGCCACCGCGCGCGACAGCCGCAAGATCGCCAATATCGAACACGCCGCACAGGTCTCGTTCTGCATCTACAAACCGTACACAGGATGGCCCGACATCAAGGCGATCTCGAGCCATGCGTTCGCGGAGATACTGCCGGACGAGTCACCCGAGCGCTCGCTTGCGATACGTCTGCTCGACACTCGCTTCCCGAACGCGTGGACGCGCATTCCCGAGCACGGGTCAAGTCGCACGACCATCGTCAAGCTGGAATCATGGGCGCTCAAGGTGCTCGACTACAGCCGCGGCTTCGGTCACACGGATATGGTCCCGGTGGCGTCGAAACGCCGCTTCGATTAGGCGCGGCGCGACTGGCCGCACGAACTGTTCAGGCGCAGGGGAGGAGTCATCATGTATCGCAACATTCTGGCGGCGTTCGATGCCAGCGAACCCTCGCAGATCGCGCTCACGCACGCGGCGCGGCTGGCCAAGGCGCTGGGCGCCAGCCTCAGAGTCGCGTATGTAGAGGTTGACCCGGCCCTGTATTTCCCATTGATGGCTGCCGCGTTGCCCTCGATCGCCGATGTCCGCGACTCGGTCGGCGCGGAGACGCTGGCAGTAAGGGAAGCGGCGCTGGACTTGCTTGCGCGAGAAGGGGTTGCAGCGGAATTCGCCACCCTGCCGCTGATCGACAGCCACACCCATATTGCCGACCGGTTGCTCTCGGAAGCGACCCGGATGAAGGCGGATCTGGTCATCTCCGGGTCCCACGGCCGCAAGGGTCTGGCGCGCCTCACGCTGGGCAGCGAAGCGAATCGCCTGCTACAGCACGCCTCGTTGCCCGTGCTCATCGTGAAGTCGCACGCCGCCTGACCCGAATGTCAAGGTCGCCCGGCGGGGCCGAACGCTTCATCCGGCGACATTGACCACCAGGAGCGGGCGATCGATCTCGCGCGCCACGCGTTCGTTTTCATGCCCCCTGAACCACGAGAACATACCGCCACGGTCCTGAGCGCCGATGACCACGATGTCGGCCCCCCATTGCGCCGCTTCCCGTTTGATGGCGGCTGCCACGTCTTCGGTCATGCGAGTGTGGGATACGAGCCGCTCGACAGCCATGCCGGCGCCGTATTCGGTCATGATGGCGACCGCACGATCCAGCACGTTTTCCGCCGACTTCACGTCCTGTGCCGGGGAGAGCACGAATTTCCTGAGTTCCGCCAGATCGACACCCCGGTCTTCGATGAACATCGCCATCAAATGAGCACGCGCCGGTGCGAGTTGCATGCCCACGCGCACGGCGTGCAACGACGCTTCGCTGCCGTCGACGGCAAAGAGGATACGCTGCGGCATGCGCAGCGTGGATGCCTCGGCAACGCTGGGCACGACCAGAATTGCCCGGTGCGTATGTTCCGCCAATGAGACGGAAACCTTCGAGGCCAGTAGCGAGAGGATGCCGGCAGACGGCTCCGCGCCAACGATGACCAGGTCGGCATTCCACTCCTCGGCCACGCGTGCGAGACCGGCCGAGATTTCGCCTTTCCCAAGCGCGGGCCCCAGCAACCGCAGTTGCACGGAGGCCCCGCTTCGCTGCAATGTCGTGCGTGCGTGCTCCAGCGCCTCGAGTTCGTCCCGTCTGAGTTCCTCGAAGGCCGCGCTGACATCCGCTTGCGTGCGCGAATGCGGCTTCAGATAAGCGGCCGGGTCTTCGAAGAAACCGAGGACGAGCACGTGCGATTGCGGCGAACACAAGCGGCTTGCGTAGTCGACCGCCTTCATTGAGGCGCCGCCGGCGTCGACGGCCACGATCACGCGTTTGAACGGCCGGGGCGCGCCCTGCGGCGACGCGGGTTTCGATTCGGGGTGCATGGTCGATTTCGCCGGGCAGGGCGATCCGTGTGAGGATGTGAACGATTAGAGCATAGATGTCTGGCTGGCCAAAGCATTGCGCTCCGTCAATATCCGGACACCAGCCAGCGGCGCATGCCTTGCGCGGCGTATGCTGGATGCGTTTCCGAACGCGGTTCGGGCAACTTTCGGTGATTTTCAGGGGACGCGATGACCGGAGCCATGCAAGACCTGTTGCCATTCGCCACGGCGCTGGCGGTCGGATTGTTGATCGGCACCGAGCGCGAGCGGCGCAAGGGCGCCACGCGTGAACGCAATGCGGCCGGCATCCGGACGTTCGCGCTCACGGCAGTGCTCGGCGCGGTGGCCATGCGGGCGGGGGGCGTCTGGATCGTCGCATCGGTCGTGCTGGCGGTTGGCGGATTGCTGAGCATTGCGTATATGCGCTCGCACGACGATCCGGGCATCACCACCGAAACCTCCCTGATCCTGACGTTGCTCCTCGGCGTGCTGGCCCATCGTTCGCCCGGCCTGACGATTGCCATCGGCGTCGCCGTGGCCGGTGTGATGCAGGTACGCTTTCATCTGCATCGCCTGGTCACGCGTGTGGTCACGGAGGCCGAGCTGCAGGACATCCTGTTGCTTGCCGTGGCGGCCCTGGTCATACTGCCCGTGCTGCCGGACCACCCGATCGATACCTTCCAGTCGTTCAATCCGTACACGATCTGGCGATTTACCGTCGTCATGCTGCTGATCGCCGTGGCGGGACATTTCGTGCAACGGGCCATGGGGCCCAATGCGGGGTTGTCGGTCACCGGATTCGCGTCCGGATTTGCGTCGAGTATCGCCACCATCAGCGCGATGGGCTCGAACGCGAAACGCAATCCCGAGTTGGTGATGCCCGCAGCGGCGGGCGCGGTCCTGTCGAGCATTGCCACCATGCTGCAACTGGCCGTGGTGATCAGCGCGATCTTTCCACCGATGCTGGTGCATCTGGCGCTGCCGCTCGGCGCCGGGGCGCTCGTGGCGCTCGTCTACGGACTGTGGGTGCTGTGGCGCGCGAGCCGCGTCGTCGCGCCACAAGCGCTCCCGGTCGGCACTGGCATCGATCTCAAGTCTGCGCTGGCACTGACGCTGAGCATTTCGGTCGTGATGTTCGCGTCGGGGGCACTCACGCACTGGTTCGGCAACGCCGGTCTGCTCGTCGTGGCACTGGTGGGGGGACTCGCCGACGCACATTCCGTTGCCGCCAGCGCCACGGCACTCGCCGAGCAGGGCCATATGAGCCTTGCAGGCGCCAGCTTGCCGATCCTCGCCGGCGTATCCTCCAACGCGCTCGTGAAAGGCATCGTCGCAGCGTTCTCCGGAGGCGCGAGATTCTCCCGGATCGTGGTCCCCGGCATTGCCCTGGTCATCGCCGCCATGTGGGCGGGGTACGCGCTCTCCCTGATGCCGGGGTGAATGCGGCGCCGTCGCGTCTCTTGATTTCGGTCAATCGACCGCACGCCATGGCCTCTAGATTGGATATGTTGCGCACCGGTTCGGACCGGATGCGCACAGCGGCCTTTCAACTTACGGAGTCAGCCATGGCAAACATCACCCGATTCGACCCCCTGAGCTTCGACGAACCCTTCGAAAACTTTTTCCGCAATGCATTCTGGCGTCCGCTCGCAATGGAGAGCAGCAAGCGCATGCAGATCAAGCTCGATGTCGAGGAAGACGACAAGCAGTTCACGGTTCGCGCCGATATGCCCGGGGTGAGCAAGGAGAACATCAAGGTGGCGCTCGACGGCAACCAGGTTTCCATCAGTGCCCATATCAGCAATTCGACGGAAAAGAAGGACAACGGCAACTTCGTGCATCGCGAACGCTACGAAGGCGACATGTATCGCAGCTTCTCGCTGTCGCAAGCCGTCGACAAGGACAAGGCACAGGCGAACTACCGCGACGGCGTGCTCGAACTGGTGCTGCCCAAGCGCGCCGACGCTGGCCAGCGTGAACTGACGATTCAGTAATCGCCGCGAACCGCTAACAGCGTCCGGCATAAACGGGGGGGCGCCGCCGAGGACGCCTTCCGTATGAAGCGAGGGCCGAGTCTCATCCGGCGAGGTCGTGGCGGCAAGAGGTGCCCGCCACGCCCTCCCGTCGGCGACCTCGAACGCACCGTACGCCATGACGTGGAACCCGCTTCGCGGGGTAACGGCCTCGGGCGAAGTCGACATCCCGTCTCATGCCGATTGGCATCCGAACTTCAGCACGGTGCGCACGCGACGCTCATCCGAACATGCATCCGCGATGCGTGGGCCGGCCATGATTAGCCGGCTCCTGCAATTGAGCATGGCATGGCTGTGCCTGCTTGCACAGACGTCATCGGCACAGCAAACCCTGACGGCGAGGGTCGTCGATGCCACCTCCCGTCAACCGATTGCAGGGGCAACGGTGGTCGGTGCGGGGGCTATCGTGCACAGCGCGCCGGACGGTTCGTTCGCCCTCCCGCTGGCGCCGACCGGGGGCGGCGCCAGCGTCCCGTTGTCCCTCAAGGCGGTCGGATTCGCCCGGGTGGAAACCTCGCTTCGTGCCGGCGACGCGAACAACGTCGTCGCAATGTCACGGCTGCGCCCGAAAGCCGTCTACCTGTCGGTATATGGCGTGGCAAATCGGACATTGCGCGACGCAGCGCTCGGCCTGCCGGGGCGCACCGCGATCAACGCATTGGTCATTGATGTGAAGGGCGATCGTGGCATGACGTCCTACCGAAGTCTTGCGCGCGAGCGCATCGGCGCGCAGGCGTATGCGCCGCCCAGGACGCCTCGCATCGAGAATTTCGCGGCGTGGCTCAAGTCGCTGCATGCGCACGGCATCTATCTCATTGCACGCATCGTGGTGTTCAAGGACGACCCGTTGGCGCAGGCGCATCCGGAGTGGGCCGTGCGCGACGCGCAGGGCGATGTGTGGCAGGACCGCGAACATCTGCGCTGGCTCGACCCCATGCTGCCCGCGGTCTGGGCGCATAACCTCGACGTGGCGGAGGAGGCCGCCCGACTGGGATTCGACGAGATTCAGTTCGACTATCTGCGCTTTCCCGACGCCCCCGGCCTGAGATTCGCCAGTCCCAACACCGAACCGCAGCGGGTGGCCGCCATTACCGGCTTCCTGTCGGCAGCCAACGCGCGCCTCGCGCCGTACAACGTCTACACGTCGGCCGACATCTTCGGCTATGTCTGCTGGAATCTGAACGACACGATGCTCGGGCAACAACTCGAGACACTGCCGCCGCTCGTCGACTACATTTCGCCGATGCTCTATCCGTCCGGTTTCACCTGGGGACTCCCGGGATGCCGGGCCCCGATCGAACATCCCGGCGAGATCGTGTCGCGCACTTTGGCGCAAGCCGTCGACCGCACCGGGTTGCCCGGCATTCGTTTCCGACCGTGGTTGCAAGCCTTTCGCGATTACGCGTTCGATCGCAGGCCGTTCGGTGCCACGGAAATTCGCGCGCAGATCGACGCGTCGGAAGCCGCGCAAACCGACGGCTGGATGCTGTGGAACCCGCGCAATCAGTACGACCCGGCCACGTTACCGCGGCAGTGACCGCGGCAGTGACCGCGGGCGGCGACGCGCCCCGTGCCATGCCGGGCGGCGCAATGCGAGAGGATTTGATCCAGGCCAAATCGCTCGGACTGTCGTCGCCTAGTGTTGGAATATCCGGCGCGTGAGCGGCAGGCACGCCGGCATTTCAGCCTAGGTAACACGGGCGCGGCCCGCCGGAACCGGTGCGGAGCCCTCGCCAGACACTCCAGGAGTCGCATCATGAAATTCAGAGCCCGGTCGGCCACGGTTCGCCCCGTGAGATGGGACCACTTTCCGGAAGAGACGGTCCCGGACAGTTACAAGCAACCCGAGGCCGCTCCCGCCCTGGCCGCGTGTCCGGTGTGTCACGCGATTTATCTGCGCGGGCGCTGGCAATGGGGCGTGATTCCGCCCGGCGCGGCCTCGCTCACTTGTTCCGCATGCCATCGCATCGCCGACGGCGTGGCAGCCGCGAGCATCGCCCTGGAAGGGGCGTTCGAAGCGGCGCATCGCGACGAAATTCTGGGGCTCATAAGGCACCGCGCCCAGCGGCTGCATCGGGAGCACCCCGTGGAGCGGGTGATGGCCATCACGTCCAATGAATCCGGAACCACTATCACGACCACCGGTGTACACATCGCGCGCGACATCGCCACCGCCATCCATCATGCCTACGGCGGAAAACTCCACTTCGACTATCAACACGCGAAAGCGCAGCTGCATGTGCGCTGGCAGCGGCCCTGACCTTACGCACTCGGCGCCCGCGTCGGCGGGGCCTTGAAAGGATTCCGACCATGAACGAGCTCAGATTCCCACCCTACGATGCCTTGACGCATGTCCCCAAGGCGAAAGCCGCGTCGGGCTCACCCGCGCTCATCGATCTGCCGCCCCCGATCCTGGGGGGTGGCACGCCGTTGATGGTCGCGCTCGCGCGGCGCAAAAGCGTGCGGGAGTTCTCGCAGGCGTCGCTGAGTATCCAGCAGATGAGCGAACTGTTGTGGGCCGCGGACGGCATCAATCGCGCAGATTCGGGCGGTCGTACCGCGCCGTCGGCGCACGGCGTGAACGAGATCGATGTTTACGCCGCGTTGCCCGAGGGCGTGTATCGCTACGACCCGGCGGCCCACAAGCTGCGCCTGAAGCATGCCGTCGACGCCCGCAATCTCACCGGCTATCAGGACTTCGTGGCCAGGGCGCCACTGGACCTCGTGTACGTGGTCAACCACGCCAGGGCCGATCAATTCCCGCAGACCGAGCGCGACACGTTCGCCGGCGTGGCCATCGGCGCCATTTCACAGAACGTATCGCTCTATTGCGCAGCCTCCGGACTGGCCTGTGTCGTTCGCGGCTGGCTGAATCACCGCTTGCTGGCCAACGCGATGTCGCTCAACGAAGACGAAGTTCCGGTGCTGGCACAAACGATCGGGCACGCTGTCGTTCCGGGCTGAAGGGTTGCCTGATCCGTGTCGTGGGCGCGAGGCGGATCACACCTGATCCTCCTCGTCGCTGCGCACGAGCAGCACCGGCTTGGTACTGGCGCTGACCACGCCCTGAGCCACGCTGCCCACCACGAGTCGCGCGAGTCCGCGCCGGCCGTGCGTGCCGAGCGCAATCAGATCCGCGTGCCAGGTCGCCGCATGCGCGAGGATGGTCTGGGCAATGCGCCCCTTGGCAACCGGACGGGCCACGAGTTCGGTCGAGCAGTTCACGCCGGCGGCTTCGCATAGCCGCTCGCAGGTCTCGAGCACGTCGTGGGCATAAGCCGTCATGCTGCGCACCAGACCGGCCTGATCGATCGCGGCGCTTCCCAACGCAGTGTCGCTGTCATCGGCGACGTAGATCGCGCGGATGGTGGCATGGCTCAGTTTGGCCAGCTCGATCGCCTGCAGCGTGGCCAGACGCGATGCGTGACTGCCGTCGACGGCGATCAGTATCCTGTGCAACATGGCCGTACCTCCGCTGAGATTTTCGAACCCCTTCGTCGCCTCGCGGCCTCGCCGCCGCACTGCTCCGGCGCTCCGGCCCCATGAGGCGATACCCGCTATCCGGCGCGCCGCCGGGGCTTGCGATACCCCCAATACAGCATGAGCGCGGCACTGCCGAGCATTCCCCCCAAATGCGCGAAGTGCGCCACGCCGTTGAGCGTTCCCGTGACGCCAAGGGCCAGTTCGGCAATACCGTAGATCAGGGCGAACAGCCAGGCGGGCATGGGGATCGGCGGCATGAGGATGACGACCGTGCGTCTCGGGAACAGCACGGCGAACGCGAACAACATGCCGAACACCCCGCCTGACGCGCCCACCGTCGGGTAGGGCGATGGAAATACGAAGGAAGTGACAAGCAGTTGCGTGAGCCCCGCACTCAATACGCTCGCGACATACAACGCCAACAGATGCGCCGATCCGATTTCATTCTCGATGTCTCTGCCGAAGAGATAGAGACCCCACATATTGAACGCGAGGTGGACCCAGCCGACGTGCAGCAGGCTGTAGGTCAACAGTTGCCAAAGATGAAACGGCGCGACACCCGTCGAGCCCATGGGCCAGAGGGCGAGCGCGTTGACTGCCGCATCGGCGGCCGCGAGCTGAAGCAGGAAGGCGACGACGTTGACCAGAACGATGACGAGCGTCATGGCAGTGCGCCCCCGCTTGCCTAATGGAGCGTGCGCGGAAACGGGATGCAGCTCGGGGCCAGGACGGTACCGTCGAACTCGGGAAGCTGTATGCCGTCGATCACGCGACGCGCATAGCCGATCGCGCAGCGTATCGCGCGGTACGGGTCTGAATCCAGCCGATCGTTCAGCGTGATTTCGATGACGACGCCATCGGCCACTCCGTCCTCGGACAGGTCGTCGCCATCGCGCGGCGCCACACCGCGCACGACGGCCACCGGCATATAGCGCCGCTGTGCGCTCGGTACGGTGTACCCGCCGTTACCGACGAGCCTCGCGTGGGCTTCGATCACAAATTCCTTGTAATGCTGTCGCAGCGAAGACATGGACGCTCCTTTGAAAATGAGGGGCATCGGGCGCGCCATCCGAGCGGTGGCCAGCGCCCTCGATATCTGCCATTTATAGCGCGCTTTGCGATGCGCGCCATGACGCAGGTCAAGGCCCGTCACCGCCGCCCCGGGAACGACGGATCGACGCCGCGTTGACTTGCGACAAACCGCAACGGCGAATCGGTGCCAAGCTTCAATCGTCGTTCAGCCGCTGTGTGCCAACGCGAGCCGCCGCTCGGCGGGCCGACCCGGCGCGGCGCAAATCCACCGGGGACTCAGGAGAAAACCGAATGAAGATCGAGGAAATCTGTTCGCGTCAGCCCGTGCATATTCCGAGCTCGCGCACGTTGCAGGACGCGGCGATGCAGATGCGCGACAAGCATGTCGGCGCGTTGATCGTGACCGAGGCCACCCCGGCCGGGGAGCGTGCCATCGGCATGCTGACGGACCGCGATATCGCCCTGAACGCGACCGCCAGCGGCCACGATCCGAGCGAGACGGCGGTCGCCGACGTCATGACGCCGGGGCTCGTTTCCATTGCCGGGAAGGACAACGTGAGCGACGCGTTGCAAGCCATGCTCTCCCACGGCGTGCGGCGTCTGGCCGTGCTCGACGGCGAGGCGGTGGTCGGCGTGGTCTCGCTCGACGACATCATGGGTGCGCTGGCCGCGGACTGGAATATGCTCGCGGCGCTCATTCGCAATGAACAGGATCGCGAGCGCGCAGGTAACGTGCAATCGACGCTCCGGGTCTGAGCGCGCCATGCAATTTCTCGACAGAGCGGACGCCGCACGTCAACTGGCCAAGGCGCTGAGTCCCTACGCGGACCAGCACCCGCTGGTGCTCGGCGTACCACGTGGGGGCGTGCCGATCGCGGCGATCGTGGCGCAAGCCCTCGGCGGCGATCTGGACGTCGTGCTCGTGCGCAAACTCCGGTCACCCTACGATGAGGAACTGGCCATTGGCGCCGTGGACGAGAGCGGGAACACCTATCTGTTGCCCGACGCGCGGCTTGCCGACATCGAGAGCGCGTATATCGAGCGCGAAAGGGCCGTGCAACTCGAGACATTGCGTCGGCGACGTGCGCATCTCACGCCTGGCCGTCGGAGCACCCGAGCGCAGGGCAGGGTGGTGATAGTGGTGGACGACGGCGTCGCAACCGGAGCGTCCATGCATGCGGCCTTGCAAGCGGTGCGTCGGCAGGCACCGGAGAGGCTGATATGCGCCATTCCGGTGGCGCCGCGCGAGGCCGTGCGCGAACTCGCTCACGACGCCGACGAGGTGATCTGCCTGCAAGTGCCATTGCACTTTGACGCCGTAGGCAGCTTCTATCGCACGTTTTCGCAGGTCGGCGACGACGAGGTGCTGGCATGGCTGCGCGACGCATAGCGCCCAGTGTGCTTCGCGGCGGCACGCCCGCGGACCATCCGCGAGCATCGCGGTGAAGCGTCCGGCGAACAAGTCGGCCGGGCGCAAGACAGCGGCAGATGACACCGTTGCAACCGTGACACCCCCGGTCACGATGGCGGCGGGGACTGGCGGCACGACCAATGCGAGGGTCGTCGCCATCTTCAACGAAATCGCGGATCTGCTGGACGTCGAGCATGCGAATCCGTTCCGGGTTCGGGCGTATCGCAATGCCGCGCGCACGATGGGTGGACTCACGCAGGACGTGAGCGTGATGCTGGCCAACGGCGTCGATCTGGACACGTTGCCGGGCATCGGCGCCGACCTCGCGGGCAAGATCGAGGAAGTCGCGCGCACGGGATCGAGCGAGCTTCTCGAACAATTGCGCAGGCAGACGCCGGGCGAGGTCCAGGCGCTGCTCAGCCTGCCGGGGCTCGGGCCGCGCAGGGTACAGCGGCTCGGCCACGACCTGAATGTGCTGACGATGGACGATCTGGCGACGGCTGCACGCGAGCATCGTATCAGTCCGCTGCCCGGATTCGGTCCCCGCACGGAACTCAGGCTGCTCGAAGCCGTGCAGGCGAGGCTGAACCGTCACCGGCGATTCACGCTGGATGTCGCCTCGAGGGCGGTCGCCCCCCTCGTCGATTACCTGAAGCGCTGCCGCCCCGCGCCAGAGGTGGCCGTCGCTGGAAGTTTCCGGCGAGGACGGGAAACCGTGGGGGATCTGGATATCGTTGCCGCATCGTCCGCGCCGCAGGCGCTAATCGAGGCGTTTCTCGCCTACGGCGAGCGTCGCTCCGTGATCTCGGCGGGGCGCACGCGTGCCAGCATCGTGCTCGCGAACGACATGCAGGTCGACCTGCGCGTGGTCTCTGCCGCGAGTTACGGCGCGGCGCTCGTCTATCTCACAGGATCGAAGCCGCACAACGTCGCGCTTCGGAAAATGGCGCAGGCGCTAGGCCTGAAAATCAACGAGTACGGCGTGTTCCGGCAGGGAAGAAAGCTGGCGGGCAGGGATGAGGCGTCGGTGTACGCTGCGCTGTCGCTGCCCTGGATTCCTCCCGAATTGAGAGAAGACGCCGGTGAGCTGGACGCGGCGCGTGACGAAACGCTGCCGCACCTCGTGTGCGCCGGGGACGTCAAAGGCGACCTGCATGTCCACACGTCGTACAGCGACGGCATCGACACACTCGAGGCCATGGCGACGGCCGCGGGTCGACGCGGCTTTCGGTATCTGGCGATCACGGATCATTCGGCTCACCTTCGGATTGCGCACGGCATGGACGCCAGCCGCCTGGCTGCCCAGTCGGATGCCATCGACGCGCTCAACGCCCGGGGCGGGCTCCCGACAATTCTCAAGGGCATTGAGGTCGACATTCTGGAAGACGGTTCGCTGGATCTTCCTGACGGCGTGCTCGGGAAACTCGACCTCGTGGTCGGCGCGATTCACGATCACTTCGACCTGCCCGCGCAAAAGCAGACCACGCGCCTGTTGCGGGCCATCGAGCACCCCCACTTCAGTATCCTCGCGCACCCGTTCGCGCGCCTGATCGACGAGCGCCCTGGCTGCCAGTTCGACGTGGGACGTGTCCTGAAGGCCATGGCGGAGCGAGGCTGCTTCGTGGAGGCCAACGGACAACCCCGCCGGCTGGACTTCTCCGACACAGGTTGCCGGCTGGCGAAGTTGCACGGCGTGAAGGTCAGTGTGGCCTCGGACGCGCATCGCGTCGCCGATTTCGACAATGTGGCGTGGGCGCTCTCGCAGGCCCGGCGGGGCTGGCTCGAGGCGGCGGACGTCCTCAACACCCGCTCCGTCGCGCAGTTGCGAACGCTGTTGCGAAGGACGATGTAAGCGGGTGCGGCGCGGGATGGCCCACGATGGCATGCCGGGTCGCCCGATCGTGTCGCCCCGACATTGCGCGAATTTGTCCCATGTCATGGTACGTCGGCACCGACTGCCTATATTGGACTGAGCCGGCGCACCCGCTCCAGGGTGCGCCAACCCTCGCTTGCGGAGTCAGACATGAACGACATTCGTCAAAATGATCCACACGATCGCCAGACGCTCATCAACGATGCCGACGCCCTTCTGGCGGACGTGAAGGCGTTCCTCAAGGACCTTGCCGAGCACGACGAGGCCGGGGTCGCCGAACGTCCCGCATTCGGCGCACGTCTGCGCGAGCTCAATTCGCACCTTGACTCGCTGCGTCACACGAGCCGCGAAACCGCCGCCCGGCTTGCCAGGACGACCGACGGTTACGTTCACGAACATCCGTGGAAGAGCGTGGCCGCGGCAGCTTCCATCGCGGCGCTCGCAGGTGTGGCCGGTGCGATGACGATTCCCATGATCGCGCGACGCCAACACAAGGCGGCGTCGGAGGACGTGCGGCTTTGACGCGCCCACCGGCGTGGTCGCGACCCGGGTCGGCCCGACATGAAAAGCATCCCGGCGCCGGAGATATGCCGCGTCCTACTGAATCAGCGCTACCTGGCGCCGGGCGAGACGACTCATGACGACGTCTTTCGTCGAGTCGCGCACGCGCTTGCGGCGCCGGAACGCGTCGATCAGCGCGCTCGCTGCACACGTCGGATCTACGCGAACCTGATTCGGGGCGCCATCGGCGCCGGGCGAATCATGGCCAACGCCGGCACCCGGAAAGACGCCACGATGGTGAACTGCTTCGTGCATCCGATCGTGGCGCCCGGAGTACGCGTCGCGTCGCCTGAAAGCGTGTCGCTTGCGCTGACGCAGGCATGTCGTACGCTACGCATGGGCGGCGGCGTGGGGTACGATTTCTCGGCGATTGCGCCGGTGGGTGCCCGGACACACGCAGCGGGCACCGGGATCGGCGGCGTGTGTGCCGTCATCGAGCGCTTCGACGTCGCCTGCCGGTCGCTGCCATTGCCGGACACGCGAGGCGGCGCCCAGATGGCGGTGTTGCGTTGCGATCACCCGGACCTCGAGGACTTCGTGAGCGCAAAGCGCGGTCGTCGGCGTTGGGCAACGTTCAATGTCTCCGTGGCCGTCACCGACGATTTCATGACGGCCGTCGAATGCGACACCGCGTGGCCGTTGCGCCATGCTGCGCCACCCGACGCGCAACGGCTCGCAAACGGCGCCCGGCTTCTGGCCGACGGGGACTGGTGCTACACGAGCGTGCCCGCGAGACGGCTCTGGCAACGGATCGTCGAGGCGGCGCGCGACAGCGCTGAGCCGGGGCTGCTATTCATCGACACGATTCGTCGCGCCAACGACCTTGCCGATATCGAATCCATCGACGCGACAAATCCGTGCGGCGAACAGCCGCTTCCGTCCTGGGGAAGCTGTGTGCTCGGGCCAATCGACCTCGCGCGCCGGGTCCGTCGTCCTTTCGCGATCGGCGGCTCGCCGGCGTTCGATTTCGTCGAGCTGGGCCGCCTCGTCCATACGCAGGTCAGGATGCTGGACAACGCGATCGACATCACGAAATGGCCGCTGCAAGCCCACGAGGTCGAAGCCAGGAGCAAGCGCCGGATCGGCGTCGGAGTGACGGCGCTGGGCGATACCCTCACGATGATGGGGCTGCGGTACGACTCGCAGGCCGCACGGGAACTGGCGAGCGCAATTGGGCGGTGCTTGCGCGACAATGCCTATGCCGCGTCGGCGGCATTGGCGGCGGAGCGGGGGGCCTATCCGTTGTTTCGCGTCGAGCGCAGCCTGTCGCCCGGTCATTTCGCGTCGGCGCTGCCCGAAGCGGTGCGCGATCTCATCGCCCGGCACGGATTGCGCAACAGCCATCTGCTGTCGTTCGCACCGACCGGCAGTGTCAGCCTGGCATTCTGCGGCAACTGTTCCAGCGGGATCGAACCGGCTTTCGACTGGGCGTACCGGCGCCGGTTGCGCCTCTCGAACGACCCCCAAGTTCTGCCGCGCGATTACCTTCTCGAGAATCGCGCCTATCGCATTTTCCGTGAATTGCGGGGCGATCGCGTCGCCTTGCCTGAAAGCTTCGCGACGGCCGCGCAGATTGACGGCCTCGACCATCTGCGGATGCTCGCCGCCCTGCAACCGTTCGTGGACGGCGGCATTTCCAAGACGGTGCCGTTGGCGCCCAATGCGTCGGCGGAGCAGGTCGCGGCGCTGTTCCGGCACGCATGGCGGGCAGGGCTGAAGGGCGTGACGGTCTTCCGTCTGGAAACCGCCGACGCCGTGATGCACACGCTGACACCGTCGCACGAACGCCCGATCTGTGATTGCGGACAATAGCGCCTGCCGTCACGTTGGCAATGCGCCCCGGTGCGCGCGACGGAATAGCGTCGGAAAGTCAGGCGCCAGAACGTCAGGCTCCGCGAATCGCGCCAGACGCGAGTACCGGCCCCGTCGGAAGGCCCGTCGGAGAGCCGCCCGGCGGCTCCTGGGAGACAGCGAGTACGGCCTTGTCGTCCATTTGCGCAAGAATCTCCGCCGGTATCGGCATCGACGCCGGTTGATTCGAGGGGAAGACACCCAGTGCGATCGGCTTGCCGTTGTGCGGAATCAGCCAGAGCTCGGTCGTGTGTCCCGCAGCGACGACTGGCGTCTCGATCGGCACGACGACCATGTTGCTGCGGCGGAGATCGACCGTCGCCGTCCACTGCGTCACACCATCCTGTCGCGCCATGGCCGCCACCATGTAGGTGCCGGTCGTCGCGACGTGCTGCGTGGGCGGAAAGATCAGCGAACTCATGTTGACGGCGACCAGCGCCAGGACGGCGGCACTGGCGGCCAATCCGACCCAGCGCCACAGCCTGACGCTGTCCCACAACGAAACGCGCCTCTCCGGGGCGTCGGGCGCGGCCACATCGAAATTCAAATCGCGCTGAATGCGCTGCCAGACGCGCGCCGTCGGCTCGACCGGCGCCACGTCCTCGGCCAGGCACGCGAGGCGATCCTGCCATTGCGCCAATGCACGTTGCAGACGCGGATCCGCATTGGCGGCTTGTTCGAGCGCTCGCCGTTCGGACGCGTCGAGCACGCCGAGCGCATATTCGGCGCAGCGCAGATCATCGTCGTGGTTGATGGGGCTATTCATTGTTCAAGACACCGCTTCAGTTGCAACAGGCTGCGACGTATCCAGCTCTTCATCGTCCCTTCCGGAACGTCGAGACGGGCGGCCAGCTCGCTGTAGCTCGATCCGCCGAAGAAGGCCTCGCGCACGGCGGCGCGCGGTTGCCGGTCGAGTCGTTGCAGGCATTCCTCGAGAAGTCGCCGTTGCTCGCTGGCCTCGGCCAGCGCTGCCGGCGTCGGGTCCTCGGATGGCGGGTCGGGATCCTCGGCGTCATCGAGGTGTGTCTCCCGCGTCTCCCGCAGCCGATCGATCGTTCGGTTACGGGCGAGCGCGGTGAGCCAGGTCATGGCGTTGCCTCGCCCGTCATCGAAGGCGTGCGCCCGACGCCACACGCTCACGAAAACATCCTGAAGCAGATCTTCCGCCTCGGCCCGATCCCGCACCATTCTCACGATGACGCCGAATAGCCGCGAGGCGGTCAGTCGGTAAAGCTCGGCAAATGCCGTGCGATCTTCCTGGGCCACCGCCAGCAACAGCTGGTTGAGGAATTCGCGGCGCGCGGTCATGGCAACGCTGTCGCCGGCCGGTACGGAGCCCGAGGCGATGGTGTGGCCGGAATCCTTTGAAATATCGTTCATGCGGACGCGGTGGTGTCTCGGTTCGGGGCTGGGACGCTCCGCGCAATATATCACCTCGGCTGCGCGGCGGCGCGCAGGCATCGGGGAGCCAGGGCATGCTTGCGTCATGGTGTGGATCCGTGGCATCGGTGCCGCCTGCTGGCGCTGAGCCGGTCGTTGGCGACGTTGCGACGTTGTTCCTTGATGTCGATCTTCAAAGGCACCTCGTGTCGGGCGATCCGCGGGAGTCCACACGCGACGCTCCCAGGGTCTGTCCGAGCCATACGAGGGCGGGGAGGAAGACCGCCCATCCGCACGCCAGCAATGCATAGGCCTGCGCTTCCTTCACGAATCGAACCGCCCCCAGCATCGCCCCCGCCCTGAATGACAGGGCACCTCCCACCGCGCCAAGCAGCATCGAGAGCAGGGGATATGGGCGCAGCCACCCGAGCAACGTACCGACCTGCAGCGCGAATAGCGCCCATAGCCCGGCCATCCAATACGGAGCGCCCCACGCCAGAATCCAGCCGTTCGGATACACGAGAACGCCCGTCGCCTGCACGAAGGATTCCCACGTCCAGCCAAGCACGGTCACGACAAGCACGAACCGCGCCTCGCGGGTGGGAAATGGCGCGAGACGCAAATGGCCCGCCGCGAGGAGCGCCACCGCGCAACACCCCACCCAGCCAACGCCACGCGCCGCACTCGACACGCAGACCAGCCACCCCAGTTGCCCGAGAATGAAATAGCACCACCTCTTGCGTGAGGACACCACGCGCGTTGTGGACAAATGCGTCGACGCCATCATTCACGACCCTCCACCAAGCAACCGCTCGCGCAGCGATGGAGCACGGGTGCGGGGGTCGAGCCAGATACCGAAGAACGCGCGGGCGAACGCCTCGTCGTCGACTTGAGCCGTGGCCACGCCGTTGGCATAAAATCGCGCACCCCGCCCGGGCAGGTAAACGCCGCACAGTTCGTCGCCTCGCGATACGTCGCCGAAGGCCCGCTTCATGTCGTTGCGCCAGGCTTGCACCGTCGCGCTCGGCAGCGGCTGCGTTGCCAGCCGCTCGATCTCCGAGATGCCTGTCGCGACCATCTTTTCGGCGCTCACGCTGCGCTCATAGTTGAGCACCAGCGCGAAAGGCGCGTCGGGAGAGAACCGGGGCCGCGCCGACCAGAGTTCCGCCTTGTAGAGGCAGAACCCCAGGACGCAAAACTCCCCCGTGCCCACGCGTGTCGTCGCAGCGATGTCGCCACGACAACCGATGGCCGAGGCCACCGGGACATGGGCGCCGGCGAGCAGCAGCGCGATCAGGCTGGCGTGGAGTGCGCGGGCGGCCATGTCACGCCCCTCGCGTGAGCAGGAACTGATTGACGTCGATGCGCCCCTCGTCGAACGCGGCCTCGCAATACTTCAGGTAAAGGCGCCAGGTGCGGATGAACGCCTCGTCGAATCCTTGCGCACGGACATCCTCGATTCGCGACGAAAAGGCCGCGTGCCAGTGATTGAGCGTACGCGCATAGTCCATTCCGAATTTCAACGTCTCGCTGGCCTGCAACCCGCAACCGCGCGCCGCCGCGACAAAACGCGACACGCTCGGCAACATGCCGCCCGGAAAGATGAACTCTCGAATGAAGTCGCTGGAACCGCGGTAGGCATCGAACGCCGCGTCGGCAATCGTGATCGTCTGAATCAACGCCCGTCCTGCTGGACGAAGGCGCTCCGCGAGAGCGTTGAAGTACCGCGTCCAGTAGGCTTGCCCGACCGCCTCGAACATTTCGATCGACACCACGGCATCGAACTGTCCCTGAACGTCGCGGTAGTCCGTGAGCGAGACCGTTGCCATGTTCGCCAGGCCGGCGTCGGCGATACGCGATCGCGCGAGGGCCAGCTGCTCGTGCGACAGGGTGATGCCGTGGACCGAAATGCCCTGGCGTGCCGCATGCAGGGCAAAGCCGCCCCAGCCGCAACCAATCTCGAGCACCCGGTCGCCGGGGCGCAGGCCGAGCGTGTCGACGATGCGCTGGTACTTGGCGCGCTGCGCGTCGGCAAGCGAGCGCTGCGCATCCCCTTCGAACAATGCGCTCGAATAGGTCCAGGTCGAATCGAGCCACAAGCCGTAGAACCGGTTGCCGAGGTCGTAGTGGGCATGAATGTTGCGCCGGCTGCCGGCGCGTGAATTCCGGCGCAGGGCGTGCCGCAGGCGGAACCAGATCCGGCTCAGACGCGACCCGACGATGGACCTGTCGATCGACGAATGATTGCGTAGCGCCAGACGAAGCAATGCGGCAATGTCGGGCGTATCGATCCACCCGGCAATATAGGCCTCTGCAAAACCAATGTCGCCTGCGCGCATGATTTGCCGGCAGGCTCGCCAGTCGTGGATCTGAAGCGTGGCGCCGGGCGCCTCGCTGGATTTTCCGAAAACCTGTATCGATCCGTCGGGGGCGACGAGCGTCAGATGCCCGACGCGAATCCGCTGCAACAGGGCGCAGAAAACGCGGGCGCCAAGGGGAATGTCAGTGTGCGGCGAGAGAAGTCGAAGCAGCGTCATGGTCTGATCTCCTGATCGGATGGCGTGGCAGACGGTGACAATTCGCGCACGCGTCCCGCCCCGTGTGTTGGCGTGTCGACAAGCGGGCCCGACGGCGACTTCCCATGGAACGGCACTCGCTTGAGCGATAACCGCAGCGCCTGCCAATGAATTCGAAACATGACGTTCAGTGCATTGAACGGCGCGCGCACCACGGCGTTGAGCATTCCGGCGCCCGTGAACGGCTCGGCACGCATGCCGATGGCGGTTCGCAGGAGCCACTTGTCGTCCACGCGGTAATCGATGCCTACCGACCATGACCGGCCATGCCGATTGACGCGAAAGACATACTCGCCTTCGACCTTGCAGAACGGCGAGACGTGAAATACCTTGCGGCATTCCAGCGCGACGTCGCCGCGGATGGCGGCCGCGCCGGGCGCGCACAAAAGGTAGCCGTGATGCTGGCCGAATGTGTTGTTCACGTCGGCATAGATCGCGCGCAGCTCGCCATCTTTGTCGTGGCAATACCAGAAACTGACCGGGTTGAAGGCATAACCCGCGATACGGGGAATGGTTTGCAGCCAGATGGCACCGTCGGCGGGTATTGCGGCTTCGGCAAGTCGCTCACGCATCCAGGCATCGAGCGGGCGGCCGTCCCTCGGGCCATAGTCGGACGACCGCAGGCTCAAAATGCGGCGTCGATCCACCGCGAACCACCAACTCGACAAGGCATCCATGCGCGCAACGTCGCATGAGACCTGGAACAACGGGTACGTGAACCTGTGCCGCACGGGGGACAGACGCTCGTGCATTACGCGGCCTCGGAGCAGCCAGGCGGCCGGGGCATCGATCGGATCGTTCTGATTCATAGCGAGGCCCATGACGGGAGTACATCGAAATCCCGTGCCACACGCAGTGCGGATTTGAGGCCGTCCTCGTGAAATCCGTAGCCGGTCCAGGCGCCCGCGAACCAGGTCCGTCGACGACCCTGCAACGCCGGAAGGTGCGACTGGGCGTCGACTGCCGCGAGATCGAGCAGCGGATGCTCGTAAGCGTAGCGGCCGAGCACCGTGCAAGGCGCAGGCTCGCGCACCGGGTTGAGCGTCACGACGACGGGTGTGCTGAAGGGCAGGGCCTGTAGCTGGTTGATCAGGTAACTCACGCAGACCGGATGATCGGAAGCGGTCGTCCGGGTCGCGTGGCTCACGTAATTCCAGGCCGACCACACGCGCTTGCGCCGGGGGAGCAGTGTCGGATCGGTGTGGAGGACCGCAATGTTCGGTTGATAGCGCACGGCGCCGAGCACCCGGCGCTCCGTTGGGCATGCGTCTCCAAGCAACTGCAAGCTGGTTGGGGCATGGCTGGCCATCACCACCGCGTCGAAGCGCTCCGCCTGAGCGTTGCCGAACCGAACCATCACCCCGTCGGCGTCGCGCTCGACCTGCCTCACCGGGCTTCCGAGTCGAACGTCGTCGAGCGTGGCGCAGATGCGCCTGACATACTCGCGCCCGCCACCCGCGACCGTACGCCACTGCGGCCGATCCCGGATCTGCAAAAGGGCATGGTTCAGGCAGAACCGCAGGAATGTCACGGCAGGAAACCGCAGAATGTCGGCGGCTCGGCTCGACCAGATCGCCGCCGCCATCGGCAGCAGGTAATGCTGCTGGAACGGCTGGCCATAACCGTGCGCGAGCAACAGCTCCCCGACCGACTGCCGCTCGCGCGAGGCGCTCTCCAGATGCCGTTCGGCCGACGCGTTGAACCGCAGGATGTCGCGCAGCATGCCGAGAAAGCTGGGCGAGCACAGATTCCTGCGTTGCGCGAAAACGGTGTTCAGGTTGGTCCCCGCCCATTCGAGCGCGCCGCCGCCGACGGACACCGAGAACGACATGTCGCTGGCGATGGAGCGCACGCCCAATTCGTCGAACAGGGCGATGAGGTTCGGGTAAGTGCGCTCGTTGAACACGAGGAAACCCGTGTCGACGGGCGCGCGCATTCCGTCGAGTTCGACGTCGACGGTGTTCGTGTGTCCGCCCGCGTATTGCCCGGCCTCGAATACCGTTACCCGGTACTTTCGTGCGAGGAAATACGCGCTTGCCATGCCCGCGATGCCGGCGCCGATCACCGCGATCCGCTTTCCGGGAGGCAGAACGGCCGTCATTGAGCTCATCGCGCGATCTCTCCGTCAGTGTGGGCCGCTCGAACGGCGAAGTCGGCCGTAACGAGGCAGTGGGGGCTTGAAGTCATATACGTGTGCGAGGCCATGTCGGATGCAGAAAAATTTCGGAACCGGGTGTGCTGCGTCGGGTTGCGACGCTCAGTCGTCGCGCCCCGGCGTGGCGAATCCGGGCTGACCGAGCTGTTCCGGCAGTTGCGGCACGCGCCGGAAGCGCGATGTGTCGTAGCCCATGGCCTCGAGTCGGGTCAGCAACGAGCGATACGTCGCATCGTCCATCGTCGGCTCGCGCGAAAATACCCAGCCGAGTGATTTGTCCGGGTAGCCGAGCAGCGTGTAGCGATAATCCGGATCTACGTACAGCGTGAGTTGGGAGACGTAGATCGGCCAGAAAAGTCGTACACGCCAATGGCCGCCACCGCTGCCCGGCACGACACTATCGAGAAACTGGTAATGGCTCTCGGGTTGGTCGAACCCGCCTTTGCGGCCGTAGAAGTGATCGTCGATGCGCCCGTCTTCCCGAAGCACCCATTCGGCGCGGCTCGCGACGAAGCCGCGCTCGGCGAAGTAGGGAATGTTGGCAATGACGTACCAGCGCCCCATGTAACGGGGCAGATCGACCGATGCCACCTTGAGAGGAACATCGGCGAGCGGATTCGGGTTGGGAGGTGCGCCGGAGCAACTGGTCAGCGTGGCACACGCCAGCACGGCGCCGGCCACCCAGACTCCGCACATCGATTGCGACGCGGCACGCTGCATGCGCGGTGCCAGAGCGACGAGCCTGCCCGCAAGCCGGCGAAGGGTCGTGTAATGTCCGGTCATGCCACGTCTCCTGCGTTCGCGCCGCGCTTTTCGAACAGGTAATGCCCCACACCCCACTGTTGGCCCCCCGCGTAGCCGAACAACTCCGCAACGGCCATGTAGAACATGCGCCAGCGCTGAAACTGAAGCCGCGCCTGCGTCCCATAGTTCGCCTCGAGGATCGGCAGCGTCGTTTCTCTGGACGCATCGAGCGCTTCCAGCCAATCGTTGGCCGTGCGCGCGTAGTGCCTCCCGTCCACCCACCAGCGCTCGGCGATGCGCAGGTCGTCCTGGAAGTGCAGCAGCAGATCGGCGCTTGGCATGGTGCCGCCAGTGAAGAAGTGGCGCGACATCCAGTCGGAGCCGTCACGGTCCTGGAAGTGATAGGCCAGATGGCGATGAGCGAAGATGTGCACGAAAAGCATTCCCCGATCGTTCAGCCAGTGGGCGATCTTCTTCATCAACGCACCGTAGTTCTTCATGTGCTCGAACATCTCGATCGACAGGACCCGGTCGAACTGCGCGGGGACGTCGTCCGAAAAGTCGAAGTCGGCCACATTGCCGGTCACGATCCGAAGGTTGCGCAAGCCCCGCTTGGCGGCAGTTGCCTCGATGAAACGGCGTTGACCATGGGAGTTGGACAGCCCGACGATCTGCGACCCCGGGTAGCGCTCGGCCAGCCAGAGCGCGAGCGAACCCCATCCGCAGCCGAGGTCGAGAATGCGCTGGCCGTCGGCAAGCTGAGCGCGCTCGGCATAGCGGGCCAACATCGCCTGCTCGGCCTGCTCCAGTGTCGTCGCCTCACACTCGTAGTAGCAGCACGAATACTTCATCGCAGGTCCCAGGTGAGCGAGGAAGAACTCGCTCGGCACCTCGTAATGCTGGGCATTGGCTTCCTGGGACGCGATCGCGATGGGGCTAGAGCGCAGTTCCTTCACGAGGTCGGCCAGCGCCGACATGCCACGCTCGACGTCGTGCGCGTGCTCCTGCTTCAGCCGTTGGCGCATCAGCTGACGCATGCCGGCGCGCAACAGCGCGTCGGGCACCACACCCAGCTCGCAAAGCCGAATGAGTCCCGATTCTTCGGTCGGGTCGGCGCTGGCCGAGGGCGGCCGTGTAAGGGAGACAGTCATAGTGTCGAACTCCATGTGTGCGCGACGTCCGTCATGACGATCGCGTCTGACGAGAGGATTTCGGGGGCCAGGGAACCAGCGAGCTGGTGGTTTGCATGTACTCCCGGTATGCCGGGCGCGTGGCCATGAGGTGCGCCTCCAGCAGCGGGATTCCCGACACTTTCAGCAGCAGCCATGCCATGAGCAGCGGGGGAATGAGCGTTGTCCAGCCCCACGGCATCGAGATCGAGAGCGCGGCATAGCTGCACCAATGCAGGCACTCGAAGAAATAGTTGGGGTGGCGCGAATAACGCCACCACCCCTTGCGACAGACCTGTGCGCGATGCGCGGGATCGCTCACGAAGTCGCGCAACTGGCGATCGGCGCTCGCTTCTCCGATGATCGCCCCCACCCAGACGACGACGGCGACGATCAGGTTCAGCGGCGACGCCGCCTGCACGCTGAACGCCGGAACGAAGAACGCGACGGCGAGCAGCATCGCCACCACACCCTGGAACTGGAAGAACCAGAACATGTTGCGATCGGCCGCCGCCCCCCATCGCTCGCGAAAGACCCGGTAGCGCGCATCTTCCGGCTTGCCCCAGTTGCGGCGCCAAAGATGCAGGGCCAGACGTGCGCCCCACAGCCCGCCGGCCACGCCGACGAACGTTCGGTTGAGCGCGTGTCCGGTGCCTTGCGCCGCCACGAACATCGCCGCCAAAGCGAGTGCGGCAGCCCAGACGGGGTCGACCAGGCCGGCGTTTTTCGTGCGTTTTTGGAGGAGCCACGCCAACGCGAAGGCGAAGATCATTCCGCAGAAGGTCACTACCGCAGTCGATAGCATGGGAGATGTGTCCGGCAATTGAGTGTCGTTGCGACGTATACGTAGATCGGCAGCTTTCGGATGCACGCTCGATAAAGAAATTTTTTGAGGGCGATCGGCGAAGAATGTGCTCGGTGGGTGCATCCGAAAGTCGGTGTCATCCGTATCTGTGATGGCTTCCACATCGGAGAAGCGCCATCAATCGGGTGAACGAATGAAGACAATCAAGTCAGCCGGATTTCTCGCAGTACTCCTGTCTGTCGGGGCCGCTGCCGGCCTCCAGGCGGTCACGGCCACAGCCGCCATGGATGCGAAGGAGCCAACGGTCATGGTGGGCGGTGCGGCCATGTACCCGTCGAAGAACATCGTCCAGAACGCCGTCAACTCGAAGGATCACACGACGCTGGTTGCGGCCGTGAAGGCGGCGGGACTCGTGGACACCCTCTCGGGTCCAGGTCCTTTTACGGTCTTTGCGCCGACAAACGAGGCCTTCGCGGCACTTCCGGCAGGGACGGTCGACGGACTGCTCAAGCCGGAAAGCAAGCCAACTCTCGTCAAGGTGCTGACCTACCACGTCGTGCCGGGCCGCCTCTCGGCCCAGGATCTGATGAAAGCGGTAAGCGATGGCGGCGGCAAGGCGATGCTGAAGACGGTCGAAGGCGATTCGCTCACGGTGATGCAACAGGGCGACCATCTGACCGTGACCGACGACAAGGGCGATACCGCACGCGTGACAATTGGCGACGTCATGCAATCGAACGGCGTGATCCACGTCGTCGACAAGGTATTGCTGCCGTAACGACATGTGACGAAGTGGCGCACGTTGAGTGCGCCGCTTCCAGCCGCCGCGCGATGAGGTGCTTCATCGCGCGCATCCGACCGGCGGGGAAATGGACCGGCGTTCCCTGCTGAATACTTCACCATGCGCATGGCAAAACTTCATTTCTCCAGCATTCTTTCAGCCCTGTCCGCGTGCGCGACACTTTGCGCCTGCGCGCCGATCAACATGGTCAACGCGCTCACGCCAAGCAAGACCTACCATGCCGTCACCGATGTGGCCTATGGCGATTCGGAGCGGCAACGGCTCGATGTCTATGTGCCCACGCGAGCCGAGGCAGACGTCGGGGGTATGCCGGTCGTCGTGTTCTTCTATGGCGGCAGTTGGCAAAACGGCGACCGTGCGGAGTACCGCTTCGTCGGTGAGGCCTTAGCGTCGCAGGGCTTTCTGGCGATTCTGCCCGACTACCGGACGTATCCCGAGGTCACGTTTCCGGCGTTCATGGACGATGCGGCAAGCGCGGTGCGATGGGCCGCCGATCACGCCAGGGATTTCGGCGGCGATCCGGGGCGACTGTTTCTGATGGGGCATTCAGCAGGGGCGCAAATCGCGACCTTGCTGGCAACCGACGAACGATACCTGCTCGGCGCCGGCCTCACGACATGCGCGGTCTCGGGTGTAGTTGGGCTGGCCGGCCCTTACGATTTCCTGCCGCTGCAAAGCGCGGCGCTTCGCCGGGTCTTCCCGGCGCCCGTGCGTGACGCGAGCCAGCCGATCCGGTTCGTCACGGGACGGGAGCCGCCGATGTTTCTGGGGGTGGGGGACGCTGACCGCATTGTCGAGCCGGGAAACACCACTCGATTCGGGCAGCGGTTGCGAGAGATGCGGGCCAAGGTCGAGATTCGGCACTACGACCTTGGTCACGCGTTGATGCTGGGTGCGATCAGCGCGCCGCTGCGCCGATTCTTCCCGGTGCTGAGCGACATCGCCGCGTTCGTGAACGGAAATTCACAGCGCGCAACCCGTGTGGCCTGCACGCAGACGGACCGGGTCGCCGCTGGCCAGATGTCGCCCCGGTGAAGCGTTGCCGCCTGCGCGACCCTTGCTGCCCGGTGTCATGCCGGGGCCCGATGTCGACGACAACGCTCGGAGCAGTACTTCACGTCGTCCCATGTCCTTGCCCATCGTTTTCGCCACACGAACGGACGGCCGCACGTCTGGCAGACCTTGCTTGGCAGAAAAGGCTTGCGATGCATATCACTGCGCAGGGTCGGTGCGATTGTGGCTCACCCAGATCAGCGACGCCGTATCGACGCCCAGCGCCCGCGCGCGCGCCACGATCTGCTTCAGCTGTGCGTCGTCGAGATGCTTCTCCCGGGCCAGGATCCAGCAGTAACCGGTGTCGGGTCCGAGCACCAGCGCCCATCGATAGTCGGGATCGAGGGCGGCGACATGATAACCACCGTAAAACGGCCCGAAGAACGATACCTTCAACGAGGCGACATCAGGCGCGCCAGTGAAGCGGGCCTTGCCGATCGCCTCCTTCCAGCGTCCGCTTGCCGGATCGAATCCGCGATTCTGCACCTTGACCGTGCCGTCCGGCTCACGCGTGTACGTTGCTGAGACGTCGGTCATGCCACGCTCGAACGAATGGTCCAGTCGTGCCAATTCATACCAGCGGCCCTCGTAGCGCCCGATATCGAAAGGCGATACGGGAACGACACCCGGCGGCGGCTTTGTGCTCGCGCAGGCGGACAGGAAAATCAGCGCAAACGAGATCAGACCCAACAGCGGCAAGCGCAATGATGCCTTGGTGCGAATGTTGTCTCTCATGGCGTACCTCAAAGCGTTGATGAAAAGAAAACGTTCGGAATCGGTCCGGAATCGGCAGGATGCACAGCCCATGGTATCGGCATGATCCATCCCTTGCGACCTACATGCGCAGGGAGGGCTCAGTCCTCGGACATGTGGCGTGGAGCGGCCGCCGGCACCGACCAGCCCTCTTGCTCGACAACCGCGGCCAGCGCGTCTTCGAACAGCGCCACGGCACGGTTGGCGGCATCGCCCAGATGCTGGTGGAGCAGGGCGTCGGCGGCGGAGCGCGACACGCATTCGTCGCTGTAGCGCTCGAAGGCGGCGATCTGCATCACCAACTCGACCAGGTGCTTCGGACATTCGCAAGCGATCGTCGTCGACTGTTGCGCCAGTCGGGTCAGGGTGGCTTCATCGAACCGGCGCGGCGACCTTGACCAGAGCCGTTCCCGACTCGAGCCGACGCCATCCTTGTGCGCCATCGACTGCACGAAATCGAAAAGTACGTCGTGGGCATGGAGCAGGGCATCGGACGTGCGCGCGAGCTGCATGCCTTCAAGGCGCGCAAGATCGACGGCACGCCGCGTGCCGAATGCGTAGACGACAAGCACGTGATCGCAATGCGCCCGACGCGCCGCCGCGACGACGGACATCACCGTGTCTTCGTGCAGCGCCTCGACCCGCACGACCATGCCGCGAGGCGTGCCGCTCGAATCTTCGGCGACAGGAATCTCTTCGGCTTGATGAAATGCCTGATGCGTGACGCCCTCGGGCAACTCGATCGAGACGCCTTCGCCAAAGCCCACGATGAAGAGATTGGCGCCGTGCGACGCGTCCACCGAAGCGGCGGCCACGGCGGCGCCACTCGCCAATCGGCCCAACTGCGCGTTGTCGAGATGCGCGATGGCGCTGATCGCGTGGCCCTTGTCGACCAGCGACTTGATCGTTCTCAGACGGCTCACATCGACGTCGGAATAAAGACGCTGCCCCGAGGCACTCGTGGGCGGCGAAATCACGCCATATCGCTGTTCCCAGATCCGCAACGTGGCGGCCGGCATGTCGACGAGCTTTGCGGCCTCGCCACTTCGATAACGCCGAACTGAATTCACCGTGTCTTCCATCCCGAGCTTGTTGTCATTTCAAAAAATGCACCTTCTCTCAAACCTTAACTCGCGGGCCCGATCGAGTCAATAAATTGACTCATTCAATGTGTCGCCTCACGGCGTGAGTTTGAAATTAGACTCGGCGTCGCGGTCAGCAGTGTTCGAAATGCGCGTGTCACGAGGTTACCGTGCGCTGCGGCAGGTGAACGACGCCCGGAATCGACACCGCGCGATACAGGCATATCGGCGTGCGCGTGCGGATCAGGGATAATGGGGACCGGTCGCGGGTGGATCATCGTTTCGCCGAAGCGATCGCCGTCGCGCGACGTCTTTTTTCCAGAGATTCGTAATGCGTGACATCATCGACGGCTTCCTGCGCTTTCAGCGCGAGGCGTTTCCTCAACGTGCCGAGCTTTTCAAGCAGCTCGCCACGAGTCAAAACCCCAAGGCACTCTTTGTCACCTGCTCGGACAGCCGCGTCGTTCCCGAACTGTTGACGCAGCGTGAGCCGGGTGAGCTGTTCGTCATACGCAACGCAGGCAACATTGTGCCGTCGTACGGTCCTGAGCCCGGTGGGGTTTCCGCTACCGTCGAATATGCGGTCGCGGTGTTGGGCGTGCAGGACATTGTGATTTGCGGTCACTCGGACTGCGGCGCCATGGGCGCCATCTCTCGCTGCACCTGTCTGGACCACATGCCGGCCGTCGCCAACTGGTTGCGTCACGCAGACGCCGCGAAAGCGATCAATGCCGCGCACACGTTCGACGATCCGCGCGCCAAGCTCGACGGTCTGGTGCGCGAGAACGTGATTGCGCAACTGGCAAACCTTCGCACCCATCCGTCGGTGGCGCTCGCGCTGGAGCAGGGGCGCATGACCCTGCACGGTTGGGTCTACGACATTGAAAGCGGCGGCATCGTTGCGCTTGACGGCACCACACGCAAGTTCGTCTCGCTTGCGGATTCACCCAGCACGGTGGCCGTCGCGTCCCGCCGCCCCGACGACAATCCGACAAGGTGAGGCCGAGATTCGGCATCGCGGGACTGCCCTGACTCAGCATCCGCCGAACCCCTCATGCGGCGGGGGCTGGCCCGACGTGAACCTCAGAGGCCGAGATCGGACAGTCCCGGATGATCGTCGGGCCGGCGCCCGAGCGGCCAGTGGAACTTGCGCTCGGACGCCTTGATTGGCAGATCGTTGATGCTGGAATAGCGATTCGACATCAGACCGTCCGGGCCGAACTCCCAATTCTCGTTGCCGTACGAGCGGAACCAGTTGCCGGAATCGTCCCGCCATTCGTACGCGTAGCGCACCGCAATCCGGTTATCGGTGAAGGCCCACAACTCCTTGATCAGGCGATACTCGAGCTCCTTGGCCCATTTGCGTTCGAGGAATGCCTGGGCGTCGGCACGGTTGTTCACGAACTCGGCCCGGTTGCGCCATTTCGTATCGACGCTGTACGCGAGCGCGACCTTGGCGGCGTCGCGGCTGTTCCATCCGTCCTCGGCGAGGCGAACTTTCTGAATTGCGGTTTCAAGCGTGAACGGCGGAAGCGGCGGGCGGGTTTCGTTTGTGGATGACACGATGGGTGACCTCAAAGTTTGGGTTTGGGTTGGGGCACGGCAAGAAGCCGGCACGCTACGCGTGCGGCAGTGTCGGCGGCTTCAGTGCCGCCGAAAACGAGCGCAACCGAAATCGCGCCGTCAATCAGGACAAGCAACTCGTCCGCAAGCGAATCGGGCTCGGGCAAGCCGCTCGCGGCGGTAAGTTCGCGCAGGTAGTCGCGCAAACGCAGTTTGTGCCATTGCGACACCCGCCGGATGCTGTTGGCCGGGTCGCCGATCTCGCCGGCCGCGTTCAGGAACGCGCAGCCGTGGAAGCCCTCGGAGGCGAACCATGCGCGAAGCGCGTCGAAACACGACTGCAGGCGCTCGACGGGATCGTCTCTTGTCGATGTCGCCGCAATGAACCATTGCATCCAGCGCTCGTCACGCCGCAGGAGCGCAGCCTCAACCAATGCCTCCTTGTTCGGATAGTGCCGGTATAGCGTCTTGCGTACCACGCCCGACTCCTTGACGATGGCATCGACGCCCGTCGCGTGGATGCCGCCCGCGTAGACCAGGCGCTCCGTCGTGTCGAGGAGCGCGAGTTGAGCCGGAGAGAGATCGGCGGCTTGGCTGGAGGAAGTCATCACGCAACAGGGAGAATGATCGTTCCCCAGAGTGTAGAACGATCATTCTCCCGAGTCAACGCGATTTTCACTGGGCGCTGTAACAGCGCCGGAAGCGCCGCGGGACGAACAGCACGGCTGCGGCTAATCCATGTCCGGGGAGCGCTTAGCCGTTTGGCGCCGCACGATGCGCAACAATGCTTCGAGGTCCGATCCGTGTTGCGCATTCCTGTAGGCGAGGCCAAATCCGATCCAGAATTCCTTTTCCTTGAGCGGCCTGAAAGTCGCCCCGGCGCGCCGCACTTTGGTCATCGATTTCGGGATGAAACCAATGCCCCGTCCGTTCGCCACCTCGGCCAGCAGCAAGTGATGATCCACGGGTTCCACGAGTCTGCGGCTCGGCGCATGCCCTAGCTTTGCAAAAACTTCCTCGTAATGATCGAAGAATCCGGGATTTGTCCGGCGCTGCGGCCAGAACAGTGTTTGGTCCTTCAACTGCGCGATCGACAGGACTTTGTGCCGCGCGAGCGGATGCCGTGCAGGGATGACCGCGACCAGCGGCTCTTTATGCAACTGTTCAACCACCAGTTCCCCTGTTGCGCTGGGCAGTCCGATCAAGGCCACGTCAAGCGCGCCGCGCTGCAGGCGCCGGATAAGTTCGACGGAAACGCCCGCAACGACAACCAGAGCCCCGTCAGGAACCGCCTTCTTGAAGGCGGGCTCGAGAGAAGGGAAGACCTCCGGATCAAACACCTTCGTGTAACCAATCTTGAGCTGCCGGGACGTGCTCGTGGAATACTGCCGTGCGGTTTCGACCGCCTCCGCGGCTTGACGCAACGTCTTCCTGGCTCCCTTCAGGAAGGCGCGGCCCGCCGGCGTAAGTTGCGCGCCCGCCGAGTCGCGATTGAGCAATGTCACTCCGAGTTCGCTCTCGAGCTGCTTCACCTGACGGCTTAGCGGCGGTTGCGACATGTGCAGTCGCTCAGCCGCGGCGCGGAACGTGCCTTCCTCGGCCACGGCAACGAAGCACTCCAACTGGCGCAGATCGATTCGTATCCTCATGCAGAAAAGGTATCACGAATTTGGTCTTAGCCAATGGCCCCTTGTGCCCATATGCTCGGGGCTACTGAATTCAACAAGGAGCTGATCAGACATGGAAACGCGCAATCGCAGAGATACTTTGCAGAGCACTCCCGCAGCCGGAAAGATGCTGGACGCCGAAGGCATGCCACGGATGAGCGAATCCGAGGCCCAGCCAGACTTGGCGACTCTCTTTAGTGCATGCGCTGGCGAAACCCGTGCAGAACGTTATTCCCGAGGTACCGAGGTACTCAAGCGGATCGGTGGCGCGGGCTACGATATCCCGATCCACCGTCTGGCGCAGGTCGCCCCGGATTTGGCACGATTCACGGTTGAATTTGCCTATGGAGACATCCTCTCGCGGCCCGGGCTGGATCTGAGCCTTCGCCAGGTCGCCACCGTTGCCGCATTGATGACCAATGGCAGCGTGCAGCCACAGCTGAAATATCACATGACCGGCTTCCTCAATGTTGGCGGCGAGCCGGCGGAACTGGTCGAAATGCTTTTCCTGGCGATCGCAATTCTGGGTTTTCCGGTCGCGATCAATGCGGTGGGCATCGTTCGCGAGATTTTTCGAGAGCGCGGTCTTGTTTTCGATCCGCCGGACCCGGCGTCCGACGATGGCGCAGCACGATACCAGCGGGGCCTCGAGGTGCTCGACGAACTGATGGCCAATCCCGAGGCGTACATGGAAGCGCTGCAAGGCACTTCACCTGAGCTCGCCCGCTGGTCGGTCGAGTTTGCGTTCGGTGAGATATTCGGCCGCAAGGGACTCGATCCAAAGACAAGACAGATCGCGATCGTCTCGATGCTCGGCGCCGCGGGCAATCGCGATGATCTGTTGCGCCTTCATATCGAAGCCGGCGTCAAGGCGGGCCTGTCCCCCACGGAAATCACCGAAGCGCTGATGCAACTGGCGATCTATGCCGGATTCCCCAGCGCGCTCAATGCCTTTGGCATTGCGAACGCCGTCTTCACGAAGACAGACCCACAAGAGCGGGAAGGGGCACGCGGCAGGGTAGGCGGGAATGCCATCGTCTCTGAAACTCGCGCGGCTCGCCATGAACGCGGACTGGCGACACTCGCCAAGACTTCCGCCCAAGCGGGCGCGACCGTGGTCAACAGCTTCAACGACCTGGCTCCGGATATCGGCCGCGCGATCATCGAGCACTCCTACGGCGACATCTTCAGCCGTGCGGGGCTCAACGCGATAACGCGCGAACTTGCCGCATGCTCAGCGCTCGCCGCGGTGGGAAGCAAGGCGACGCAGACGCCGCTGCGGGTCCATGTGAATGCGGCCCTGACTGCGGGCGCGACGCCGGCGGAAATCGTCGAGACGCTGCTAAACGTCCTGCCTTACCGTGGATATCCTGCCGTTGAGGAAAGCATGCGCGTCGTTGGCGAGGAATTCAGAAAGCGCGGCGACAACGGCCAAAAGGCGGCGGCAGAACGGCAATGAAATCCGACGCTGATCACGGCCGCGGCACCTGACGGTGCCCGCCGCGCGACGGCGACGCACCGTTCGCCGACGCCAAGCCCACCCGGCCGGGTCGTCGAACCCTCCGCTAAGGGTTTCCCATCATCTTGACTTCCGATTTTCTTTCGCCAATACTTTGTCCGTACAAAGCAATAAACACCGAACAAAGTCGGTAGACCTGGCCAAGCATCGTATTCAGGAGGAGGGAGACATGGACGGACTACAACCCCAGACGGAGACCACCCGACGCATTCGCGCGAGCTACGGGCGCTATCTCGAGGACTTCGAGATTGGCGACATCTATGAGCATCGCCCCGGGCGCACCATCACGGAAGCCGACAATATCCACTTCTCGCTGCTGACGATGAATTTCCATCCGATGCATTGCGATGCCGCGCATGCAGCCAAGAGCGAATTCGGCCAATTGCTCGTCAACAGCGGCCTGACCGTCGCCATCGTGCTCGGCATGACCGTCAACGACGTGAGCGGAAAAGCCATTGCCAACCTGGGCTGGAAAGAGATCAAGCTCACCGCCCCGGTGTTCTGCAACGACACGCTCTACGCCGAATCGCAGGTGCTTGAAAAGCGCGAATCGCGCTCGCGTCCCACGCAGGGTATCGTCACCGTGCATACCCGCGCCTTCAACCAGCACGGCGTGCAGGTCATGGAGTTCGTGCGCAGCGCACTGATTCCGAAACGCGGCCACGGTGTCGGCGACTGAGCAGGGCAGTGCGGCTCACACGGTAGTTCCAATCGACATCACGCGGGGTGCCCTGAGACGCTTGGCACCCGCCGCTTCACACCCGCGTTACGGCTCGCCGTGATGGCGTGGCGATGGAGGTAAGGATGCAAGGCAATATCCCGCAAGGGGGTACAGCGCCGAAATCCGACTCGCTCGGGCAATCCCGAGACGCCGGTCGGACCGCGTACCGTTCCGCGCCCTCTGCCGAAGGATCCGGCGAACCCGACGCCACCAGCGCCGCGCGCTGGGTCGATCAGTTCGGCTCGGCGCCCCTGAGTCCGGTGCATGCGCTCGCACTCGTCAATGCCGCGCATGGCATTACCGACGCCGCGGCAGGGGCCGCGCGCGCGCTCGACTGGCTGACGCCCGATGCCTTCCATGCCACGCTGCGCCAGCAGGAGACAAACGATGCGAACGCTGCACGCCAAGGATAACGGCCCGGCGACGGACGCCGCGGTGGTGCGCGACTTGTCCGGCGCCGCTTGCGTCGAACGCACGACCGTCGCGCTCGATGAGGCGAGGGCGGCCGGCCTGGCGGGCGGCTTCGTGCGCCTGCGCAACGATTCCGCTCTCGATCAGGCACGAGCCGTCGACCATGCGATCCGCGACGAGGTCGCGCAGCCCAACCGCCGCTTGCTTGGGGCAATCCTCGCGCACAAGGACATGTTTTTCCGCGCCGGCGAACTGAGCGAATGCGGCAGTCGCATCCTCGCCGGGCATCGGCCGTCGCAGACGGCCACGGTGCTCTCGCGTCTCGATGCCGCGGGCGCCGTGGACCTCGGTGCCTTGCACATGGCGGAGTTTGCCATGAGCCCGACAGGCTTCAACGCGCATCTCGGGCACGGCCGCAACGCCTGGTCGCCGGATCACGTCAGTGGCGGGTCGTCCAGCGGCAGCGGCGTGGCCGTCGCGCGTGGCCTGGCGTTCGCCGCCCTCGGCTCCGATACCGGGGGCTCGGTTCGAATTCCCGCAGCAGTCAATGGCGTCACCGGCATCAAGCCGACCCAGCACGCGGTCTCCACGCACGGCGTGATGCCGCTGTCGCCGAGCCTCGATTGTGTTGGCGTGCTGGCACGTACCGCGGCAGACGCGGCGGCGGTGCTTGAAACCATCTGGGGGCCGGACGCCAACGATCCTCATTGCCTCGTCAGTCAGGCGCGCGACTTCACGCGCGCGTTGGCGCAACCCTTGAGCGATCGCGATGTCGTTGCAGTGCCCGAGTTCGACGCCTCGGCGCTGATCTCCGACGAAATTCGTGCGGCCGTTGCCGGGGTGAAGCAGGCGCTCGAAGCCTGTGGCGTGACGATTCGCCAAGTCCCGCTGCCCGATCTGCGCGAGGCCGGAGCGCTGGCCACGCTGATGCTCGGCGCCGAGGCCGCGTCGATCCACGGTCCGTGGCTGCGTGAGCGTCGAGACGCCTACGGCGAGCAGGTGTTGCGCCGGCTGGAGCGCGGCCTGCTGTATCCGGCCACCCGTTACGTCGACGCGCTGCGCCTGCGTGCCGGCTACTCGCAATCGTTCGTCGAACGCTATCTGGCAGGGGCACAAGCGTTGCTGCTGCCGACCTTGCCGTATGCGGTGCCGACGATTGCCGAGACGCTCGACGGCGACGCGGACGCGATTGAGCGACGCTTCGGCGACTTCTCGTACTGGACACGCGGCATCAACTACCTCGGTCTGCCAGCGGTTGCCTTGCCGGCGGGACGCACACAGAACGGATTGCCGACCGGAGTTCAGTTGATCGGTCGCGCATGGCGCGAAGCCGCGCTGCTGCGTCTCGCACACCAGTTGCAACAACACACCGGCTGGCATCTGCCGTCGGTGAACCGAGTTGGACCGCTCGACCGCGCAGCGATGCCGGCGGGTCTTGATACGGCGGGATCGCCAGTGTCGCAGTCATCGATGGAAAGGATGGAGTAACGCAAGCCGGGAACGAGGACGCCGTCGTTCGCCGCACGTCATTTTTTGCTCGCATTACGTTCGCTTCAGACGAACGGATGCCGCCAACGTTCAGGAGACAACCGTATGAACGCAACCTCCGTCAACGCAGGGGCCCGGCTCGACCGGCTTCCCCTGGCGAGGTTTCACTGGAAGATTCTCGGACTCATCAGTGGTGGCGCGCTACTCGACGCCTTCGATGTCTATCTCGCCGCCGGGGTGCTCGCGGCGCTGGTCAAGAGCGGCTTCTCGACACTACAGCTCAACGCGGCCTTCATCTCGGCCACGTTCTTCGGCATGCTGATCGGCTCGGCGCTGGCCGGTTACGTGGGTGACCGTTTCGGTCGACGCTATTCCTACCAGATCAATCTCGCCGTGTTCGGCATCGCCTCGCTGCTCGCGTGCTTCGCGCCGAACATGCCCACGCTGATCGTGCTGCGTTTCATCATGGGCCTGGGCCTTGGCGCGGAGCTTGTCGTGGCCGCCGGTACGCTCTGCGAATTCGTGCCGCCGGCCTATCGGGGGCGCTGGATTTCGTTGATGGGGCTCATCATCAATTCGGGCCTGCTGATCGCCACGAGTGTCGGGTACATCGTGATCCCGAACCTCGGCTGGCGCTGGATGTTCGCTATCGCAGGCGCGGGCGCGCTCGCCATCTGGATCATGCGCAAGCGCATGCCGGAATCGCCGCGTTGGCTCGAATCGGTGGGTCGCACCCAGGAAGCAGAAGCCACGCTCGCCGACATCGAGGGTCAGGTGAAGCGTCAGTTCGGCGCGCTCCCGCCGGTGCCGCCCGCACAGCCGGTGATGGCACGCAACGTGCCCCTGTCGGTGCTGTTCTCGAAGCCCGTGATCGGCCGAACGCTCACCGCCGCGCTCACCTGTGTCGCGATCAATGTGGCCGTGTATGGCTTCGTGGCCTGGCTGCCGACGTTCTTCGTCAAGCAAGGCTTGACGGTGGTGCAGTCGCTCGGATTCACGACGCTGATGGCCTTCGGTGCCCCGGGCGGTGCGTTGGTCGGCTATCTGCTCGGCGATCGCCTCGGGCGGCAGCGCGGCCTCGTGTTGTTCTCGGCGGCCACGATCGTGCTCGGCTTCCTGTACCCCCAGATGCGTGATGCGATGTCGATCTCGATCGTCGGCTTCTGCCTCGTGACGTCGATCTACACGATCGTCACGCTCGGTCTGTACGGTTATATCCCCGAGTTGTTCCCCACGGCGTTCCGTCTGCGCGGTACGGGCTTTGCCGGCGTATGCGGCCGTGCGGCATCGATGAGCACGCCGTATCTGGCAGTCGCCCTGTTCCAGCACTTCGGCATTTCCGGTGTGCTGGCGATGGTGAGCGGCGTGCTTGGCCTGTTGATCGTCGCGCTGCTGGTACTGCGCGTGGAAACCAATCAACAGTCGCTCGAAGATATCAGCGTGCCCAGCGACGCCAGTCTCGGTGGCACCGCCACAACCGCTGCCATGCATGCCGAGCACTAGCCCCAACACCTTACATCCGTTCAGGAGGGAGACAGCATGACTTCAGAAGTGAACCACACGCCCCAGGGGATCTCGGCAACGCTGGCCTCGTTCGCCTTGGGCCTGTCGCTGGACGCCGTGCCGGCGGTCGTGCGCGAGCGCGCCAAGCATCTGCTGCTCGACGCGATTGGCCTGGCCTACGCGTCTCAGCCGGCCGACTTCACGCGGGTTACGCTCGACGGCCTCACCGCGCTGAGCGCCGGCGACAAGCCGGTCGCGACGGTGATCGGCCGTGGCCATCGCCTCAACACCCGCGACGCGATGGTGATGAATGGCGTGCTGGTGCATGGCCTCGACTTCGACGATACGCACTCGCGTGGCGTGATCCATGCCACGGCGAGCGTATTGCCGTGCGTGTTCGGCGTCTCGGAGGCGCGCGGCGCCGATGGTGCCCAGACACTGGCGGCTTACATCGCCGGCATGGAAGCGGCCACGCGCATCGGCTCGGTGGCGAAGGGCGGCTTCCACCAGGTCGGGTTCCATCCAACCGGTGTGGTGGGGATCTTCGGCTGCACGCTCGCCGCCTCGCGCCTGCTTGGCCTGAACGCGCACCAGACCGCCATGGCGCAGGGCATCGCGCTGTCGATGGCCAGCGGCAGCCTCGAGTTCCTGCAGGACGGCGCCTGGACCAAGCGCATGCATCCGGGCTGGGCCGCACAGTCGGCGTTCACCGCCGCAACCCTGGCCGCGCATGGCTATATCGGCGCATCCGCACCTTATGAAGGGCGCTTCGGTCTGTTCTCGAGCTACCTCGGCGAGCAGCGCGGCAATGCCGATCTGTCGCTCGCTACCGACGGCCTTGGCGAGCAGTGGCAGATCGAGGAAGTGGCGATCAAGCCCGTGCCGGCCTGTCATTTCACGCACGCCTTCGCCGATGCGGGCACTGAGTTGCACAAGCTATGGCAACAACGCGGCGCGAAGATAAGCGAACTGGCCGAGCGGATAGCCCGCATTCGCGTGAAGGTGCCCGAGGCAGTCGTCAAGACGGTATGCGAGCCGGTGACGAACAAGCGCCGTCCGGCCAACAGCTACGATGCCCAGTTCAGCGTGCCTTATGTGGTGTCCAGCGCGCTGATCAAGGGCCGCTTCACACTCGACGAACTGGAGCCGGGGGCACTGCGCAACGACGCGGTGCTCGCGCTGGCCGCGAAGGTCGAGTACGAGATCGACCCGGCGAGCACCTTCCCGCGCCACTACACGGGGGAGGTCGTGCTGGAATTGCGTGATGGCACCACGCTCGCGCATCGCGAGGCCATCAATCGTGGCAGTGCGGATCGTCCGCTCAGCAACGAGGAAATCGTGGAGAAATACGTTGCCAACGCCGCGCGTGTGTTGCCGCAGGCGCGCGTCGACAAGGTGCGAGAGACCGTGCTCTCGCTCGACCGGTTGCCGGCCGGCGCCCTGCACGCCGTGCTCGGCGAGTCGGTCTGAGCCGCGCATGAATGTCTGGAGATAGTGTGATGACGCAAGTAGAAAACAACATCGCGGAGCAAGGCGGGGACGACACCCTGATCCTCGATATGCTCGAGCGATTCCTCAAGGTCGAGGTCAAGCCCTACGTGCATGCCCTGGAGAAGGCTGACGAGTATCCCGCCGAGATCGTCGAGCAGATGAAGGAGATGGGGCTGTTCGGCTGCCTGATCGCGCCCGAGTACGGCGGATTGGGGCTTTCGACGCGCACCTATGCGCGCATCATCGAGCGCATGTCGGCGGTGTGGATGTCGCTGAGCGGCATCGTCAACTCGCATCTGATCATGGCGATGACGGTGCAGCGCAACGGCACGCCGGACCAGAAGGCGGAATTCCTTCCGCGCTTCGCGACGGGCGAACTGCGTGGCGGCATTGGTCTGACCGAGCCGGATTGCGGCACGGACCTGCAGGCGATCCGCACGAGCGCCACGCGCGATGGCGATCACTATGTGGTCAACGGCGCGAAGACCTGGATCACCAATAGCCTGTATGGCAACTGCCTGGTGCTGCTCGTCAAGACCGATCTCACGGCTCAGCCGCGCCATCGCGGCATGAGCTTGCTGATCGCGGAGAAGGGCCCGGGGTTCGAAGTTAGCCGCAAGCTGGAGAAGCTCGGATACAAGGGCATCGACACCTGCGAACTGAACTTCGACAACTACCGCGTGCCGGTCGACCGTCTGATCGGAGGCGAGGAGGGGCGTGGCCTGAAGCAGATTCTGAGCGGGCTCGAGCTGGGTCGCATCAACGTCGCGGCACGCGGCCTGGGCATCGCGGTGGCGGCACTCGACGCCTCGGTGGCCTACAGCCAGCAACGCAAGACCTTCGGCAAGCCGATCTGCGAGCACCAGGCCATCCAGCTCAAGCTCGGCGAGATGGCCACACGCGTGCATGCGTCGCGATTGCTCGTCGATGCGGCGGCGCAGGCGTACGATCGCGGCGAACGTTGCGACATGGAAGCCGGCATGGCGAAGTACTTCGCCACGGAGGCCGGCGTCGAGAACAGCGCGGAAGCGATGCGCATCCACGGCGCCTACGGCTATTCGAAGGAATTCGACATCGAGCGTCTGTATCGCGATGCGCCATTGCTCGTGATCGGCGAGGGCACCAACGAATTGCAGCGCATCATCATCGCGAAGCAACTGATCGAGAGGAATCCGGTATGAGCCTGCCACTTTCCGGACTGCGCGTGATCGCGGTCGAGCAATACGGTGCCGGCCCGTTCGCCACGCAGCACCTGGCCGATCTTGGCGCCGATATCATCAAGATCGAGAACGCGAAGGACGGCGGCGACGTTGGTCGCGCGGTCGGCCCCCACTTCTTCGGCGAGGGCGACAGCCACTTCTACGAGGCGTTCAACCGCAACAAGCGCAGCATTGCGCTCGATCTCAAGAGCGCGGAAGGCAAGGAGATCCTGCTCAAGCTGGTCGAGTCGGCGGACGCCGTGTTCGACAATTTGCGCGGCGATCTGCCGGTCAAGCTCGGGCTCGATTATGCGTCACTGTCGCGCGCGAACCCTGCGCTGGTATGCGTTCACCTGTCGGCGTACGGCCGCACCGGTTCGCGCAAGGCGTGGCCGGGCTATGACTACCTGATGCAGGCCGAGGCCGGCTATCTGTCGCTGACGGGCGAGCCGGACGGTCCTCCGGCACGCTTCGGCCTGTCGATCATCGACCTGATGACCGGCACGACGGCGTCGATGGCATTGCTTGCCGGGGTGCTCGAAGCGCGCAAGACGGGCAAGGGGCGCGACCTCGATGTGAGCCTGTTCGACGTGGCGATGCACAACCTGGCCTATGTCGCCACCTGGTATCTGAACGGCGGGCACATGACGCGGCGCGAACCGCGTTCGAGCCACCCGTCGCTCACGCCCAGCGAGCTGTATCGCACGCGCGACGGTTGGATCTTCCTGATGTGCAACAAGGAGAAGTTCTGGGGGGTGCTGGCGCAGGAGATCGGCAAGCCGGAATGGATTACCGACCCTGAGCTATGCAACTATGCGGCGCGCCTGAAGCATCGCGACCGCGTGCGTCGCGAGCTCGACGAAGTGTTGATGACCGAGGACACGGCGACGTGGATGGAGCGCTTTGCGGGGAAGGTGCCGGCGGCACCGGTGCACGACGTCGCCCAGGCGCTGGACAACCCCTTCGTTGCCGAACAGGCGCGCGTGAGGGACTTCGAGCATCCGGAACATGGCCCGATCAAGGGCGTGGCGTCGCCGGTGAGAATCGACACGCCGCTGCCGGCACGTGCAGCGCCGCGCATGGGCGAGCATACCGACGAGGTGCTGCGTGAGGCCGGATTCGGTGACGACGCGATTGCTTGGCTGCGCGAGCAAGCTGTGGTGCAATGACATCATTACTCCTCACCGGCAATGCCGACCACGCGCATGACCCCATTGCTTAACCAGCAGCCACGCTATCTGCAACTGGCGCAGACACTGATCCAGGAGATCCGCGATGGCCGATACTCGGTCGGTGACTTCCTGCCGACCGAGTTCGATCTGTGCGAGCAGTTCGGCGCCAGCCGCTTCACGGTTCGCGAGGCGGTCAAGCGCCTGGTACAGATGGGATTGGTGGATCGTCAGCCCGGCGTCGGCACGCGCGTACTGGCGCGCGAGGCGGTCAGCGGCTACCAGCAGGTGATGCGGCAGCTGAGCGACTTGCAGCAATACACGGCCGACACCGAGCTGGAGATCCTCGCGCGCGATCTGGTCGAAGTGGACGAAACGCTGGCGCCGGTGCTACGTGCCGGCAATGGCGAGTCGTGGCTGCACATTTCGGCACTGCGGCGCAGTGGCGCCGAGCCGGAGCCGATTTGTGTCAGCGACATTTACATCCACCCGGCATTTCGTGCGCTGGAGGGGATCGAGGGCAGTTCGCATGTGCCGATTTACACGCTGATCGAAGAGCAGTTCGGCGAGCACATCGCGGCCGTGCAGCAGGAGATTCGGGCCACATTGATCACAGCGGCACAGGCACGCTGGCTCAACGTCAAGCCGAAGTCGGCGGCCTTGTGGATTTGCCGGCGGTATCTGAATCGCCGTGAGGAAATTGTCGAGGCGGCGATCAGCATTCATCCGGCCGACCGCTTCAGTTATTCGGAAACATTTCAACGCGACTGGCGCGCCACCTCCTGACAACCCGTCAATGCGTGGGGAAGGGCGCCCGCGCAAAGGGGCTCCCATGCAAGCAGCATCGACGTATCTTTTCGTTCCGGGTGATCGTCCGGATCGCTTCGACAAGGCGCTCGCCACCGACGCCGCCTTTGTGATCCTCGACCTCGAGGACGCGGTGTCTCCCGAGAACAAACCCACGGCGCGCGACGCCTTGTTCACATGGCTGGCGCAGCACGGAGAGGATCCGCGTGTGCTGGTGCGCATCAACGGCGTGCATACGCCCTGGCACACCGACGATATGCGCCTGGTCGAAATGCCGGGTGTCGCCGGAATCATGTTGCCAAAGACGGAGCGTGCCGACGAGATGCAGGCGTTGCGCGCGTGCTTGCGCGAGGCACAGACGTTATATGCGCTGATCGAGACGGTCGATGCGGTGGTGCGTCTGCGCGAGATCGCAGGCGCGCCGGGGGTGACGCGCCTGGCCTTCGGTACGGTCGACTTCTGTGCGGACGCGGGTATCGGCGACGACGGCGCCGCGCTCGATGCGATTCGCACGCAGTTCGTGATCGAGTCCCGCTACGCACGGTTGCCCGCGCCCATCGACGGGGTCACCGTCGCGATCGGTGACGACGAGGTACTGCGGGCCGACGTGCGCCATTCGCGCAAGTTCGGATTCGGGGCAAAGCTTTGCATTCACCCGAAGCAGATCGCGATTGTACGCGATGGATATCTACCGACACCGCAGGAAACCGATTGGGCGATGCGGGTGCTGGATGCGGTTGCCACAGCGGGCGCAGGCGCGATCGCCGTAGACGGCAAGCTCGTCGACCGGCCTGTCGTGGAACGGGCCAGGGCGATCATGGGGCAGTTGAGCTAGCGGTTGGCACCAAATGCAATTCATTAAGCAGAATGGCTTCCGCCGAAGAGACAGAGGCCCCGCGTGTCGGCGGGGGCCTCTTGGCTGGCGCTTCGTCACGCCTCATCCTTCAACGCCTGCGGTGCCTGACGCAGCACGCGGCGGGCGAACATCGCGAAGCTCGCCTTCACGATGCTCGGCTGCAACAGGAAGTCGTGTGACTCTTTCGCCAGCACGGGGTTGAGTTCCGTCACCGGCCCCATCGTTTGCGCCATGATCTGGTTGCGCGCCGCCCGCTCGATCAGCATCGACAGATACGCCGTCTCCTCCACCGACGACGTCGCGGCCAGGAACCCGTGGTGTGCCAGCAGGATCGATCGGCACTTGCCCAACGCTGAGGAAATGATCTCGCCCTCGTCATCCGCAATCGGCAACCCCGGCCACTCCTTCAGGAACGCACAGTCGTCGAAGAACGGCGTCGCATCCATATGCGCCACGCGCAACGGCTGCCCCGTCATCGACAACGTCGACACGTACGGCGGATGCGTATGCACAATGCTCTGCACATCCGGCCGGCGGCGGTACACCCACAGGTGAAAACGCACCGCCGGATTCGGCATGCCTACCCCCTCAAGCACCCGCAGCGAATCGTCCATGCGAATTACGTGGCGCGGCTCGACTTCGTCGAACGCCACCGCCAGCGGCGTCGTCAGGAACGTACCGTCGGCACACCGCACCGTGATCTGTCCCGCCAGCGTCTCCGAGTGATTCTCCATCGCAAGCATCCGGCACGTCAGCACGACCTTTTCCTTCTCGGTCCAGTCGCCCACGTCCAGACGCGACGCCATCTCCGTCACTGCACGATCGGTTACCGCCTGTTTGGCTTCATCCAGCATCCCATCTCTCCTTCGTCAGCAATTACTGCAAACTCTCGTCAGGCATTGCATGTCGCTCATGCCGCCTTCGCCGCCGGCAGCCCCGGCATCGACACGTAGCCCGGCAGCGCCGCAACCCGGTCGATCCACGCCATCACATGCGGAAACTCGTCCAGCGGCAACTTACCCTCGCGCGCCATCGCCACGTACGGCAGGCACGCCAGATCGGCAATCGTCGGGCGCGCCGCCGCCAGCCACGGCTGCTGTGCCAGCCTGGTATCGAGCACGCCCAACACACGCAGGCCTTTCACCATCACGGCCGCAATGTCGACCTCCTCGCCAAGCAGGTAATACAGTCGCGCCGGCTGCAGGCTGTTGCCAATCTCGTTCGCGGCAAACGACAGCCACTGCACCACGCGGCCACGCTCCTCTGCCGAATCGCCCAGCCACGTCGGGTCGTGCTTCCACGCGAGATACGTCAGGATCGCCTGGCTGTCGCACGCGATATGGCCGTCGTCGTCGATCGCAGGAATCTCGCGCAGCGGATTGATCTCGCCGTACCACGGCGCGTGATGCGCCTCGTTCGGCACGTCGACGAACTCGCTCTGCCACGTCGGGCCAAGCATCGACATCAGCAGACGCACCTTGTGGCAATTGCCGGACAGTGGATGGTCGTAAAGGGTGATCACGAATAAGGTCCGATTGAAGGCGCGTCAGCGCGCGCCAGGGAACATAAGCGCCATCACTTGCGCGGTGCGGGGTCCGACGGGGACGGTTTCATCTTCCACGCACTGAACGCGCCGATCAGCCCGAGCACGCTGAGATAGATGCCCACCGACCCGATGCCGCCCATGCGTGCCACCAGCGTGGCCGCAATCAGCGGGGCAAGGCCGCCACCGAGGGCTGCGGCCACCTGGATGCCGATCGAAATGCCCGAATACCGCAGCTCGGCCGGGAACTGCGCCGCATACAGGCTCGACTGCGGCCCGAAGATGATCGCGTAGTTCAACGCCAGCGTGAGCACGACCGCGAACGTGTACAACGGCAGCGACCCGGTACCCATTGCGTGGAACAGCGGGATCGCCGTCACGGCCAGCAACAGCGTGCCGAAGATGTACAGCCGGCGTGCACCGATACGGTCGCCCAGCCAGCCGAACAGCGGAATCGTGAAGACCTGGCACAGCGAGCCGATCAGCACCGCGTTCAAGGCATCGCCGCGCGTAAAGCCGAGTCGTGCCGTGGCATACGAAATCGAGAACACGATGATCGTGTACACCAGCGTGACTTCGGCCAGCTTGCCGCCGATGGCCTGCAACAGCGGACGCCAGTGCTTGATCAGTACTTCCTTCGCCGGCAACGTGGCGACCTTGCGCCGGGTCTTCACCGCGACGAACTCCGGCGACTCCTCGACCTTCATGCGAATGAACACGCCCACCACGATCAGCGCCGCGCTCGCCAGGAACGGCACGCGCCAGCCCCATGACAGGAACTGGTCGTTCGGCAGCAGGTTGACCAGCGCGAAAGCGCCCGTCGACAGCAGGATGCCGATCGGCGCCCCCGCCTGCGGCAAGCTGCCGTAGAACGACTTGGACCCCGCCGGCGCATGCTCGACGGCCATCAGCACCGCACCGCCCATCTCTCCGCCAAACGAGATGCCCTGGCCGATACGCAACGCCACCAGCAGCACCGCAGCCCAGATGCCGATGTCGGCATAGGTCGGCAGCAGGCCGATCAGCGTGGTGCACACACCCATCAGCACCAAACTCAGGATCAGGATCGACTTGCGCCCGATGCGGTCGCCGAAGTGACCGAACAGAATGCCGCCGACCGGGCGCGCGAACAGGCCCGAGGCAAACGCGCCGAACGCGGCCAGTGTGCCCGTCGACGGATCCAGGCTTGGGAAGAACAGCTTGTTGAATACCAACGCCGCGGCCGTGCCGTAGGCGAGGAAATCGAAGGCCTCGATCGCCGTGCCCGCCATCGACGCCGCCGCCACGCGGAACATGCGCCGATCGGATGGGGCACCGCTTTGCGTCATCGTCGACGCCTCGTGCTGGGTCGTGTCCATGTGAGTTTCGTCCTGTCGTACGCGTCGCCGCGCTGTATTGTTGTCCAGTTTCGCCCATAAGACAACTGTGTTGTCCTATGGCGCCCAGTCTATTCGTTTAGAATGCGTTATGCCCCCCTGTCAAAATAGGTGTTTACGAGTAAGTACAAGCCGTTGCGGACGCTGCTGGGGCAGGGCGACGGCACCAAGCGAGAGACAACTTTTGTCCACAGAAAGACGGCACACTCCGGCGCGCAAGGGCGCTCGGGCGACGGCAGAAACGCAGGGCGGGGCCACGGACGCTGCCACGCAGCATCCGGGCGAACTGGTGCGGGCCATCCGCCAGCGACGCGGCCTCACGCTCGACGAGCTGGCCACGCTGGCCGGCATGAGCAAAGGCCATCTCTCACGCTTCGAGCGGGGCGAGAAGACGGTGTCGCTGGCAGGCTTGATGCGCGTGGCGCAGGCGCTCGACACGTCCGCCGCGTCGCTGCTTGGCGAGCAGGTCGACCGCAGCGTCCTGCACATGGTGCGCGCGGGGGATCGCCATTTCCGCAAGGACACGGGCGGCGAGTACGAGTACGCGCCGCTCAGCCGTGCCAACGGCGGCGACGGTCCGACCGCGATGCTGCTGCGCCTGTCGGCCGACGCGAACGTGAAGGAAGCCGCGTTCCACTCGGGAGATGAAGTGTTCTACGTGCTGTCAGGGGCGATCGAGATCGAGCTGGCGGATCAGTCGCTGATCCTGCGCGAAGGCGATTTCGCGCAGTTCCCCGGGCTGGTCAAGCACCGCATTCGCAGCGTGGGAAGCGACGCCGAATTGCTAATCGTGGTGACCGGAAAGGGGCGGGGCGATCACGAGTGAGGGTTGAGGGCGGCGCGTTCGCCGCTCGGCTTGATCGCTTGCTCGATGAAGGCTTCAGGCGTATAGGGTTGGCGGACAGAAAGTAGGTCACCTTTGTAGAAACTGCGGGGAACCGCCGGGTCACGAATATGACCCCGGGGGCCGAGCGCGGGTCGGGCGTCGCGGTCGATGCGCTACGGTTTCGGTAGAACGCTTCGTTCGAGATCAACCGCCATCGGTAGCTGTTGGAAGTAAGGCGCCGCGAACGGGGGCGCTGGCTTGACAAAATTCTGCAAACAGACGGAAGTCGGCCCTCATGTCCGATTGTGCTCGCATATTCATCATTTAACATAATGTACATTATGCGAATTGCAGAATGAGACGGCCTTCGATGCAGGTCACGGCGTCGCCGCCGATCCAAACTTTGTCGCCGACCTGCGTGACCTCGATGCAGCCGGCACGCCCCATGGTCAGGCCCTGGCTCACGCGGTATCGCGCAGGCGCCAATCCGGCCCCGAGCAGCCACTGGGCGATGCCCGCGTTCAGGCTGCCGGTCGCCGGATCCTCCGGCATTCCGTCGCCGGCGATGAAGGCCCGTACCTCGAACTGTGCGTCGCTGTCGTCGCGCCGCGGATCGCAAGTCCGGCGAACGGCAGCTCCTCCCGGGTGGTGAATATCCGCAGACGGTAATCGGCCCGCGGATCGGTCGGCGCAAGAATGAAAGTGGTCTCGCTAAGGTTCGTCCAGTTGGCAAATGTCGCCATCTGCTGGTCGTTCAGCGCTTCGGCATCGAACACCACCGCCACCGGGTTGCCCTTTAGCGGCACGGAACTGAAAACGTCGACCTGCTTGAATCTCGGTGAACTCATGGAATGCCTGCCTCGTGCCCTCGTAGGATGGCGAGTCTACGCCCAATTCAATCAGCGCTCCTATCCGTCCTATCCGTCCTATCCGACCAGGCAACAAGCGCGAAACGGCGAAACACGGTTCGCTTGACCCGATCCAAAATCAAAGCGAACACGGCAACCGCCAGGATCAAGGCGCCGACGAGCGCTACGGGAACCGCATCCATCAGCGTCCCGGTCACTGCCAACGCGCACACCAAAACCACATCGACGACGCTGACCCACGCCATGAGCTTGCCTGGCGCCACGGCCCACATGGGACCGTCGCTGCGCAGAACGTAAATGTTGGCCTGTGTCGTAAAGACAAGCAGCAGGAAAACCAGCGTTTGTCTCTGTGGCTCGCTCAGCCCCAAGAACGAGCGCGCACCGAAATACAGCGACAACGTGAAAACGAGCGAAACCGCGCCGAGCGCGGCAGCAGCCCCCATGAGCTGTCCGACTCGCCAGCGTTGCGGCATTGCCGCCGGCCGCGCACGATCGGCGGCAATACTCATCGTGACGAAGTCGTTCGCGAACAACAACAGCACCAGCAACTTCGGGGAAATGGCGAAGCCATCGGTGAGCCACAGCCCTAGCGTGAGGAAAACCACGATCTCCAACGTCTTCACAATCTTGTTCAGCACATACGTGAGCATGCGCCGGTGGACCTCTCGCCCGGTACGAACTACCGTCAGCACGCCGCCCAGGCCCGCATCGGTCAAGACGACGCCCGCCGCAGCCTTGGCTACGTCGGTGGCGCTTGCCACGGCAATGCCGAGCTCCGCCTGCCTGAGCGCAGGCGCGTCATTGACGCCATCCCCGGTCATCCCCGTGACATGCCCTGCCCGCTGCAGCGCGACGACAATGGCGTGCTTTTCCTCGGGCAGGACCCGGGCGAAGATGTCGCACTGCTCCGGCTTGTCAAGATCGTTGCCGCCGGGCACGCAGATCCGCACTCCCAGCCCGAGTCGGGCTCCCATCGCCCGTGCCGTTTCGAGTGCGTCGCCAGTGGCCATGCAAACGCGCACGCCCAGCCGCCGAAGTGCCGCGATGAGTTCCGCTGCATCGTCCCGGGGTGGGTCCGAGAGCCCGATCAGGCCGATTGGCCGAATTGCCCCTGCCGGCCCCGCGGCAACGGCGAGCACGCGTGCGCCGCCGCCGGCCACCTCCCTCCCCTGCGCCTGCGCCACCTGAAGCTGCGCCGCATCGGCTGAGCAATGCTCGAATACCGCGCGGGGCGCGCCTTTTAGCGCATGCCACGGCCGCCCCTCCACGTCATAGATGCCTTCGCTGAATCGAGTCTCCGGATCAAACGGCCGAAAGTCCGTACGCACAGGCAAGCTGTCCGCCTTTGCACTCCCGCGATAAGCCGCAAGAATTGCCAGATCCAGCGGATCTTGCGACGCATCGTCGCTGGCCATCGCGGCAGTGCGAAGCACCGTCTGCTCGTCCACATCCGCCAACGTCCTGACTTCGGAAACGCCAAGCGCATTCTTCGTGAGCGTGCCCGTCTTGTCCGAAAGGAGCGTGTCCATTGCCGCAGCCTCTTCCACCGCGGGCAACCGCGTGACCAGCACGCCCTGCTTCGACAGTTGCATGCTTGCCATCGCGGTGGCCAAGGTATAGGTTGCCGGCAACGCAACAGGGACCGAAGCGACGAGCAACAGCAACGCGAACACCACCGTGTCGCCCGGTGCAAGACCGTGCGTGACAGCATGAAGCGTGACCAGCACCACGAGCACGAAGTCGAAGGCCACCAGCCACTTCACGATGGCGAGAATGGTGCGCTGCATGTGGCTGGGCGCGTTGGATGTGCGCACAAGCTCTGCGGTCCGGCCAAAGCGGGTGCGCGATCCGGTGGAAGTCACTTCGCCGCTCGCTTCACCCCGATGCACGATCGATCCGGCATAGGCGGGCTGCCCCGGGCCCGCGTCGACGGGGAGTGACTCACCGGTCAGCGTTGACTGGTCGAGCGTCACCGCGCCGGCGAAAAGCACGAGGTCCGCCGGGACGATATCGCCGGCTCGCAGATGCACCACATCTCCCGGCACTAACTGTTGCGCGGAAATACGCCCCCATCGGGCGTCGCGCAACACGCGAGCGCTGACCTGAAGCTGCCTGCGCAACAAAGCCAGCGCGTCTTGCGCGCGACGCTCCTGCAGGAAAGCGGCCAACGCATTGAACACGAGCAGAAGCAGAATGATCAGCGCTTCCTGATCACGGCGCAGCAATAGCTGCAGGACGATCACCCCTTCGAGCATCCACGGTATCGGCCCCCAGAGCTTTCCTAGTAGTTGGCGCCACCCAGATGTGCCAACCGCCTGAACGGCATTCGCGCCATAGGATTGCAGCCGGGACTGCGCCTGCGCGGAGGTGAGCCCCGTCAAGCGGTCCGTCGGCGGCAATGCCGCCGCGGCTTGCGCAGGTGGTTCAGCCATGATCGTCATCGTCGGGCGAGATCCGTTTTCCAGGGCCACAAACGCGCGTGATGTCGGCTCGGGCGACCGCCGCCCGCCTTGACCTAAGCATACTCCGCGGCAAGGCGCCTGCGGTTCGCCCCGCTAAGGTTTTGCTAAGGCTTCACGCCTACGATCGAATCGAAGGCTCTGCGATGGCTTCGATATTCGCACCTTCCTTTTGATCGTCAACGTTAGGAGCTCAATCATGAAGATGTCATATGTTGCCGTCCTGTTCGCCCTGCTGGGATCGTTTGGCGCCGTTCAGGCAAACGCCCAGGCAGCGTCCCTCCCGTCGTCGATGCAATCAACGATGTCCCTTCCCGCCAACGTCGATTCGCTGACGCCGCTGACCCGGGCGCAGGTGTATCGACAGCTTGTGAGCGCGGAACGACATGGCGCGCTTCAACAAGGCGACACCGTCTATCCGAGAACCGCGACGAGCCATCGGCCGAACGCCAACCTCACACGAGCCTCAGTAGAACAAAGCCTGCGCCGCGCCGAACGGCAAGGCTTGCTGACCGAGCCCCGGAACGCGTACCCTGTTCTCCACGTCGCCCCTCGGACAAGCCTGGCCTGGAAGCCAAAGATGCAGGTCGCGGGCGAGGCGTCGATCCAGCACCTTTATGAAAATCCGTAATCTCCTGGCAGGACTGCGCCGCTCGCCTTGGGCAACGCGGGACCACCAACGCGGGCACGCTAAGTCTTTGCTAAGCGTCGTGCCTCACAATGTGTCCGAGTGAGGCACGACATTCCGCGGGGAGTGTCGATCGGGCCCAATGCCGGCAACGCGCACCGACGAAAGCGCATCGCCGTGTCACCTCAGAGACCAGGACATGCGAATTTTGCTCGTCGAAGACGATCCGATGATTGGCCGCGTCGTGCGCGACTCGCTCAGAGATGCGACGTTCGCGGTCGATTGGGTCAACGACGGACAGGCGGCCCTCGCCGCCACCGAGTGCCAACATTACGATCTGGTGTTGCTCGACCTTGGCCTGCCTCGCGAGGATGGCCACACCGTTCTGCAAAACCTCAGAGCCAAAGGGCAGCGCGTTCCGGTCATCATCGTTACGGCCCGGGACGCATTGCCAGAACGACTCAAAGGCCTTGACGCCGGCGCTGACGACTACATCCTGAAGCCGTTCGAAATGGCGGAATTGCTCGCGCGCATTCGTGCGGTGATGCGCCGCCAATCCGGACAGGCATTGCCCGTCATGACGAACGGGGTCGTGACCCTCGATCCGGCAACGCGCGAGGCGCGGACAACCGCATCGGCCGCGGTGCAACTGTCCAATCGGGAGTTCGCATTGCTCGAGGCGCTGCTCACTCGCCCCGGCGCGATCCTGTCGCGCAGCGACCTCGAAGACCGGATTTATGGATGGGGCGAGGAAGTCGAGAGCAACGCGATCGAATTCCTCATCCATTCGCTTCGCAAGAAACTCGGCACGGACACGATCCGGAATGTGAGAGGCGCAGGATGGATGGTCACAAAGCGCGACTGAGCGACTCGCTTCGGCTTCGCCTGAGCCTGTGGCTCTCGGTCGCCATCCTGGTGTTCGCCGGCATTGCCGGCGTGATCTCGTTTGGCGCCGCCTTCGACGAAGCCCACGAACTCCAGGACGACATCCTGAGGCAGGTCGCCGCGCTCGTCGACAATAACCATCTCCCCGCGAGCGAGTTTCAGGACATCCAGGCGCCGCAGGCAAACAGCGACGACGCACGCGTCGTCGTCCAGCGCCTCGGGGTCTCCCCGCCGCCCGGCAGCGGTCCAACCGATGGCGACGACAAGCTGCCGCTGCCGTTGACGTTGTCGATTCCGGACGGGCTCGCGACAGTGAAGGTCGGCGGAGAACCTTACCGTGTGCTCGCCAAGACACTGAAATCCGGCGAGCGCATCGCCGTCGCGCAGGAAACCGACGTCCGGGACCAAATCGCACGCACCAGTGCCATTCGCACCGTCATGCCGCTGATCGCCTTCGTCCCGGTATTGCTGCTCGTGGTCGGCTGGCTCGTTCGGCGAGTATTCCGCCCAGTGGCCAGCCTCTCGCGCGAGATCGATCAGCGTCAGTACAGCGAACTGCATGCCGTTCCGACGGAACACCTGCCCAACGAAATTCGGCCGTTCCTTCACGCGATCAACAACCTGTTGGCGCGCGTGTCCACGTCGGTCGATGCCCAGCACCGCTTCGTCGCCGACGCGGCCCACGAGCTTCGCACACCGCTCACGGCGCTTTCCCTGCAAGCCGAGCGGCTCGCCGAAGCGCCGATGTCCGAGTCCGCAAGCGAGCGTCTGGTGGAATTGCGGCAGGGCATCGAGCGAAATCGACATCTTCTGGATCACTTGCTCGCGCTCTCCGGTGTGCAGGCAACACAGCAAGACGCCAATGCGCGCACCGACTCCGCCCTCAAGATATTCCGTCGCACGCTAGAAACCCTGCACCCGCTTGCCGAAGCCAAACAGATCGACATCGGCATCGAGGCGCAGGAGGACGCCGCCCTGCCTGTGAGCGAGACGGACCTGGAGATGCTGATGAAGAATCTTGTCGACAATGCGATTCGCTACACGCCGTCCGGTGGGCGCGTCGACCTCGTGCTCGAGTCGGATTCCCGTCAGGTCGTGCTTCGGGTCAGGGACACCGGCCCCGGCATTGCCCCGGAAGAACGTGAGCGTGTGTTCGATCCGTTCTATCGCGTCCTTGGAACACAGACCACGGGCTCGGGCCTTGGGTTGGCGATTGCGAAGGCCGTCGCCGACAAATCCGGGGCGCGGATTCGTCTTTCCTATATCAACGAAAGCACTTCCGACGAAAGCGCCCGCTACGGCTTGGACGTGAGCGTCATTTTCCCGCCAGTCTCCGTCGCCAATACCAAGGGATAATGCGCTGGCGCGTCTGTCGGCACCGACCGGAATACGGCTACACTGGGCATTCGGTGACGTACGGGGAGCACGAGCCTCGTCGTTCCGCAGCCGCACGGGCGCTCACGAAAACGACGCACATGACGCGCACGGCAACCCGCCATGGAGAGTCCCTACATGAAACGCCATTTGTACGCCGCTGCCGCGGCATCTCCCATTCTTCTGCTGGGCACCCTCGCGCTTGCAGCGTCGGCGCGTGCCAACGATACGCCGCGCCAGATGGATGTGTCGCGACGCGGCGCCGATGTCATGCCGTTCTCCCTTGCGGCGACGACCCACGTCTTCTCGAAAACTGCCGACGGCGGCATCCAGCAGGTCGTGACCAAGACACACGATCCGAAGCAGGTCACGCTGATTCGCGAACACCTGTCGGCCATCGCCCGGCGTTTCTCCGCCGGCGATTTCGGAGCGCCCGGTCAGATCCATGGCGCGGACATGCCCGGTTTGGCCGCACTGCGCGCAGCGAAGCCGGGGGAACTTGACATTCGCTATCGCGACTTGCCCAACGGCGGCGAAATTGCGTACCGTTCGAAACACGGGCGTCTGGTCGCCGCGCTGCACCAGTGGTTCGATGCCCAGTTATCAGACCATGGCCACGACGCAACCGACAAACAGGACGTCGGCATGACCCACCATCACTCGATGGACATGCCGACGAAATAGTCGAAGATCCCGGGCAGACTGCCAACCTCCCCTCGCCTTGCGCGCAGGCCTCGACCAAGCGACGATCGCGCCGTGCCGGGAGGGTTGATCCACATCAACGCGCGATGCCGGGCGTGATCTACGCTTGCGTATCATGCGCTGCGCATGGACAGGAGGTCGCCCGTGAACGCCAACGTTCTGATTTCGCCGGCAGCATTGTCCGCCATGCTGAACACGGAGGCCGCCGTCGTCGTCGACACGCGCGACGCGGCCAATTACGCCGAAGCCCACATCCCGGGGGCCGTCAATATTCACGAGATCTTTACCTATCTTGCGACCTCGACGCCCGAGGGCCTGAATGCGCTTCACGACACGTTTGCCAACGCCTTCGGCAAGGCCGGGCTGTCCGGCAAGGAAACCGCCGTGATCTACGAGCAATCGATGGAAACGGGGTTCGGGCAATCCTGTCGGGGTTATGTCCTGCTACGCTTTCTCGGCTACCCGCGCGACAAGATCAAGGTACTCCACGGCGGCTTTGCGGCGTGGCGCGCGGCCGGGCTGCCCAGCTCGACCGAGGTTCCGCATCCGGCGCCGGTGGCGTTTCCGGAGAACGCCGGCGCGCGCGACATTCTCGTCGATCTCGCCGCAATGAAGATCGCCGTCGCCGATAAACGCATCGTGAAACTCGATGTGCGTGACGTGGACGAATGGATCGCCGAGAGTTCATCGCCGTACGGCAAGGACTTCTGCCCCCGCAAAGGGCGAATTCCCGGTTCGGTATGGATCGAATGGTATCGAATGATGAAACCGACCCCGACGGGCAAGATGTTCAAATCGCCCAGCGAAATTCTCGCCGAATGCGCCACGGTGGGCATTTCGCGCGACACGCCGGTCATCGTGTTCTGCTTCAAGGGCGCGCGTGCATCCAACACGTTCGTCGCGCTCGAAGAGGCCGGGATCAGGAATGTTCGGTTGTACTTCGGCTCCTGGAACGAGTGGTCCCGCGACCCCTCGCTCCCGATCGAGGAAGGGCTTCCCTACAGGATGTGACGGGCATATCCCCTGCCCCCGGGCCAGGAGGACATGCCCCGCCGGTCATTTGCCCGACCGGATGAATCCCGTGTGCCGGTTCACCTCGTAACGCTGCACGAGCACGTCTTTCTCCGCAGTGACCACATCGGCGGTGATCGTATCGGCATCGCGCTCCGCGACCTTGCCAAGCTTCAGGCGTGAATTGCCGGACCGTTTGAGCCACTGTTCCATGTTGCTCCGAACCTGGTCCACGCTCAGGTTCAGGTTCTCTCGCTGGGGTGCCCCATCCGGCCCCGCGCAGGGCCCGCATCCGCCCGACCAGTCCATCATGCCGGGCCCCATCATGCGACCGGCGTACCCATCGCGCATCATGCCGGGGCCATAGCCCTGTGCGCAGCCCCAGCCGCCGCCCGCCGGCTGCGCCATGGCAGGTGCTGCCGCGACGGCCAGGGCGCCCAGGGCGACCCGAAGGGCGACGGAAAAGCCTCGTTGTTTCATTTCACTTTGCATGGCAATCCTCTCCTCTGCGTTGAAGGCGGGGGCATGGGCACCCGCCGCGCGCACCGATCATGGGCACGTGTATCAACGCTAGTCGCGCCACACACGCGCGACTTGAGGCACGTCAAGAGAACAACGCCGAACACGCGCCGACCCTCGCCATGCGTGCGGCAATCCGTCCGGCGTTGATATCCATCAACATGCGACCGGCCGGCGATGTCCATGCTTGAGGTATCGATTCGTCTGGAGAATTGCCATGTTCCGGGAAGTTCGCCACATGACGCGCCTGCTCGCGCTCGCGCTCCTCTCCTGCTGTCTCACGTCGCTGGCGGCAAGGGCGGCGCCAGGCCAGCCCGTTCAGGCCGGCGACGAGGTCAGCTATATCACCGGCGGCATCGGCGAAGACGAGGTGCGCGAATTCCGTGAAGTCGCGCCGAAATACAACCTTCGCATGACGTTTGCCTCGAAAACGGGAAGCTATCTTTCCGACGTCGACGTCACCATCACGACGCTGGCGGGACACCAGATGCTGGCCGTGCGGACCGAGGGCCCGTTCCTTTTCGTCCGCATTCCCGCGGGCGGCTACCGGATCGTGGCCCAAACGGCGCGCAACTCGGAAGTGCGAAAGGTGCGAGTGCCGACGCGCGGCAACCTCGATCTGCACTTCGCATGGGACGATCCCGACTACTTCGGGAATATGTATCTCTGCAAGGGTTGCCCGAAGCCGCGACGCTGATCGGCGAACGGCCTCCCCCCGACATCCGGCGCTCCCGTGCTCAGAACGCGCGAATCGTTGGCACCCCCGCTTCCCGAACCGGTGGCTGGCATGGAATGCGCGCAGCTGCCTTGCGTCGACGCCGATCGCGGGCTCTCGACGCTTCAGGTGACGCAGCAACGCGCCCGCCATGGCAGCAATGTGGTGGACGCCCGAAGTCGCGGCGACTGGCGCTTCGTGCTTGCCGACGTCCTTCGCGAGCCCATGTTCCTGCTGTTGCTCGCGGCCAGCGGCGTCTACTTCGCCTTGGGTGACCGTACTGAAGCGTTGACGCTGTGTGCCTTTGTGCTCGGCGTGGTGAGCCTGACGGTTTATCAGTCCCGCAGGGCCGCGCGAGTCCTCGATTCCCTGCGGGAGCTGTCCGCGCCGCGCGCCGAGGTGCTGCGTGACGGTGAGCGGCGATGGGTGCCCGCCACCGAACTGGTCCCCGGCGATATCGCCTTTGTGGACGAGGGCAACCGCGTTCCGGCCGACGGCATCGTCATCGAAGCCCACGAACTCAGCGTGGACGAAGCCTTGCTCACCGGAGAGTCCACGCCGATCGACAAGCGTGGCGGCGACACACCCGCCGGCGCCGATGCTTCAACTGACCGCCTGCTATACCTCGGGTCGATGGTCGTGCGCGGACAAGGGCGCATGCGCGTGATCGCCACCGGACCCGACACCGCCCTCGGTCGCATTGGCAAGTCGCTGGGCGACATCTCGGAGGCGCCATCCCCCCTTCAGCGACAGGCCAAATCGTTGGTGAACGGGTTTGCGCTCATTGCGCTGTTACTGGTCGTGGCGCTGAGCGTCATCTATCGGTGGCGTTTCGAGCAGTGGCTGCCCGGGTTGCTCGCCGGCATCACGCTGGCGATGGGCATATTGCCGGAGGAAATTCCCGTCATATTCGCCGTATTCTTTGCGCTGGGTGCGCGACGCATCGCCGGGGAAGGTGTGTTGACGCGGCGGATGAACGCCATCGAGACGCTGGGACAGACAAGCGTGCTGTGCGTGGACAAGACCGGGACACTCACGCAAAACCGGATGTCGGTCAGTGCGTTGTCGATCGACGGCCGGATGCTCGACATCGGTCCGGACACGGCCCACATTGAAGAACCCTTTCACGAGCTCATCGAATACCTCGTGCTCGCCAGCGAGATCGACCCCGTCGATCCGATGGAGCGCGCGTTTCACGCCGTGGGCCGGTCGGCGCTTGCCGGCACGGGGCGCCTGCACACGGACTGGTCGCTGGTGCACGAATACGCCTTGACGCCTGAGCTGCCCGCCATGTCGCATGCCTGGCGCACGCAGTCGGACAGCGCGTATCACGCCATTGCCTGCAAAGGCGCGCCGGAGGCGGTGTGCGCCCTGTGCCGGATGAGCGTGACACAGACCGGGCAAGTCCTCGAGCGGGCGCGCAACATGGCCGCGCGCGGTCTGCGCGTGCTGGGTGTCGCGAAATCGGAATACCTGCCCGGCGAATGGCCCGCGCATCAGCACGGCTTCGCGTTCGCGTTCGTCGGACTCGTGGGTCTGTCCGACCCGGTTCGTCCAGAGGTCGCGGGCGCCATCGCCGAATGCAGGACCGCCGGCATCCGCGTGGTCATGATGACGGGCGATTACGCCACCACGGCGCAGGCCATCGCAACCGACGTGGGAATCGACAATCGCCGTGTCGTCACTGGACGCGATCTGGCGTCCATGAACGGCGCGGCGCTTCGCGAGGCGGTGAACGCGTCGGAGATCTTCGCTCGCATCAGCCCCGGGCAAAAGCTGCAACTGGTGAACGCGCTGCGCGAAAACGGCGAAATCGTGGCAATGACGGGCGACGGCGTGAACGATGCCCCCGCCCTCAAGGCCGCGCATATCGGCATCGCGATGGGATTGCGCGGCGCGGAGGTCGCCCGCGAGGTCGCGGCATTGGTGCTGTTGCGCGACGATTTCAGCCCGATCGTCGCGGCGATTCGCCTGGGGCGGCGCATTTACGCCAACATCGTGCTCGCGATCAATTTCACGGTCGCCGTGCATATTCCGATGGTCGCGGCCGCGACCTTGCCGGTCGTCGCCGGTCTGCCGCCGATGCTCGCGCCCGTGCACATCGTCTTCCTGCAGTTGATCATCGATCCCGTCTGTTCGATCGTCTTCGAAAACGAGCCGGGGGCTCGGAACCTGATGCGCTTGCCGCCTCTCCCGGCCCAGGCACGCCTGCTCGACGCGCGTGCGCTGGCGAGCAGCGCGGTGGCGGGCACGTTGAGCGCGCTGCTTGTCCTTGCCGCCTATGCGACGCTCCTGAGACTCGACGGCGAGGTCGCCCGGGCGCGCACGCTCGCCTTCGTGCTCCTCGTTCTCGCCAACGTGGCGCTGATCTTCGTGACCCCCGCCCTTTCCGGCCTTGCCACGACCGGAGACAGACCCCTGGTGCGCAATCGATATCTCTGGATCGTGCTGGTCGGTACTGTCGTGAGCCTCACGCTCGTGACATGCGTGCCGTCGTTGGCGAGGATTTTCGGGTTTGTCGCCTTGTCGGGCGGAGCGTGATCTTCGATACCGGCGGTCAGACGCGCCCCACGAGCCCCCGACCGACCAACCCCGCAGCGCGTTGCCCTCGATGCATGGAAGGCGCTTGCGCCGAGCCAAACAATTCCATAAAATTGGAAATATAGAAACAATTACCTTCCGCAAGCCGTCATGACATCCTGCATTGCCCTGGATTCGCCCCTTCCCGCCATCAAGCCGGCGTTTCTCGATACCGCCATCGCGGCGAAACTCGGCATGCCGGGCGCCGCACCACCGCGCATTCTGATGCTCTACGGCTCGCTGCGCGAGCGCTCTTATTCGCGATTGCTGATCGAAGAGGCGGCGCGCCTGCTGCAACGCATGGGTGCGGAAGTTCGCATCTTCGACCCGCGCGGCCTGCCCATGCCCGACGAAGTCCAGGCTGACGCGCATCCCAAGGTGAAGGAACTCCGTGACCTGTCCCTCTGGTCGGAAGGCCACGTTTGGTGCAGCCCCGAGCGGCACGGCACGATCTCCGCCGTCATCAAGAACCAGATCGATCATTTGCCGCTATCGATGGGCGGCATTCGTCCCACGCAAGGCCGGACACTGGCCGTCATGCAAGTCAGCGGCGGCTCGCAATCGTTCAATTCGGTCAATCAGCTCCGCCAGCTCGGACGATGGATGCGCATGTTCACCATCCCCAACCAGTCGTCGGTCGCGAAGGCGTTCGAGGAATTCGACGAGGCTGGCCGGATGAAGCCGTCCGCGTATTACGACCGCGTCGTCGATGTGATGGAAGAGCTGGTGAAGTTCACCCTCCTGCTGCGCGGCAGGAGTGACTATCTGGTCGACCGTTACAGCGAGCGCGTCGAGGCGCAAACACCGCTCGACGTGTCGACGGATCTGTCGGCGATCGCGATCGGCGCACGCGCGACGCCGCCCTCGGAAGAAGGAAAATGATGCAACGGATCAGCACTTCCGGGGCGACGACGGCTCGCACAGCCCCGGTACGCCCTGGCAGCAATTCTCGGTCAGAAACGCAATGAGCGCGTTCATCCTGTCGATGGACGCCGAATAGAAGACAAATCGGCCCTCCTGACGAGAGGCAATGAGACCGGCGTTGGCCAGCTCCTTCAGGTGAAACGAAAGCGTGGCGTTGGCCAGGCCCAGCGCCTCGGCAATGTGACCGACGCTGAGGCCGTCGGGGCCCGCGACGACAAGCAGCCGGAAGACGGCAAGACGGTGGCCCTGCGCCAGGGCGGCGAGGGCTTTGACGGCGTCGGAATCGTTCAAAGTGGCTTTTGGCAAGGATGGGACGGTGTTTTCAATCGCGAGGCAGCGACACGCCCATGGGTCGTGAAAGGCCTCGTTAAATTTCGATATTTCTGGAATTCTAGTCAAATATGAGTCAAGCGGATACCACCAAACGCAACGTGCTGTTCCTGTGCACGCACAATTCGGCCCGCTCCATCCTGGCCGAGGCCATTCTCAATGAGATCGGCAGCGAACGCTTCGTCGCGTTCAGTGCGGGCAGCCAGCCGTCCGGCAAGCCCAATCCGTATGCCCTCGAGCTGCTGGCTTCGCGCGGCATCGACACGTCGGGCTTGCAAAGCAAGTCCTGGGACGTGTTCGCGCAACCCGGCGCCCCGGTCATCGATTTCATCTTCACGGTGTGCGACAACGCCGCGGGTGAAGCCTGTCCGTTCTGGCCGGGTCATCCGGCCAAGGCGCATTGGGGCGTGCCCGACCCGTCGCAAGCGACGGGTTCGCCCGACGACATTCGCAAGGCATTCGTGCAGGCATACCTGCAACTGCGCACGCGAATCGAGTTCCTGGTGGACTTGCCGCTGGATAAGCTCGACCCGGCTGCCGCTCATGGCGAACTGCAGCAAATGGGCGATGCGCTTCGCGCCAAGGGGCAGTGATGTCAGGATTGCAGCCTTCTCAAGCCCCCGAGGGCGCGCGCCCCGCAGCGATGGGCACGTTCGAGCGATACCTGTCGTTATGGGTCGCGCTGTGCATGGTCGTGGGCGTTGGGATCGGTCATGTCGCGCCGACCCTCGTGGTTCGGCTATCGCACCTGGAAGTCGCGCACGTGAACATCGTGGTCGCCGTGTTGATCTGGGCCATGATCGTGCCGATGCTGCTCAAGATCGATTTCGGCTCGCTCGGCCGGGTTGCCGAACATTGGCGCGGCGTGGCAGTCACGGTGGCCGTAAACTGGCTCGTCAAGCCGTTCTCGATGGCGCTGCTCGCGTGGCTGTTCATCCGCCACCTTTTCGCCACCTGGCTGCCGGCGGATCAGTTGGACAGCTACACCGCCGGGCTCATTCTGCTTGCCGCGGCGCCTTGCACGGCCATGGTTTTCGTCTGGTCGCAACTCTGCAAGGGCGACGCGTACTTCACCCTCTCGCAGGTGGCCCTGAACGACGCCATCATGGTGGTCGCCTTCGCCCCCATCGTGGCATTGCTGCTCGGCGTGTCGGCAATCACCGTGCCATGGGAGACACTGATCGTTTCGGTCATCGTGTACATCCTGATTCCGGTCGCCATTGCGCAAGCCCTCCGGCGAGGGCTTCTGCGCCGCGGCCAGCGGGCGTTCGACACAGCGGTATCGACTGTCGCGCCGTACTCGATGAGCGCCCTGCTCGCGACGCTCGTCCTGCTTTTTGCCTTTCAGGGAGAAGTCCTGCTCGCCGAACCGCGTGTCATCGCACTGCTGGCCGTGCCGATCGTCGTACAGGTCCTGCTCAACGCCGGACTGGCCTATCTCGCGAACCGCAAGCTTGGCGTCGCTCACTGCGTGGCGGGGCCGTCGTGCCTGATCGCGGCGAGCAACTTCTTCGAGCTGGCAGTGGCCACCGCCATCGGCATCTTCGGCTTGCGCTCCGGCGCGGCCCTCGCGACGGTCGTCGGTGTGCTCGTCGAGGTGCCGCTCATGCTGCTCGTCGTGCGCATCGTGAACAGCACGAAGGGGTGGTACGAGGCGACATCGCAGCGCACGCGCTGACGCAGTCGCTCATGGTTGCGTGCACGGGCGGAGGGCCTGCGATCCCCCACGCCGCAGCACCCGGTCCCGGGGCGGCGCTCATCGACGCGTCGAGGGCAAAAGCGGCGCCACGAACCGGGTGGCGACGTCCAGATTGACGCGGGCGAGCGCCCGGAAAGCTTCGGGAATCGCCACCGGCGACTCGCTGCGGTGCACACGCCCCCAGAAGTCCTCCGCAGCCCGAAACGCGCGCTCCCACACGACCGGGCGCGCGCCGATCGTGCCCACGCCTGGCGTGACCGGCAGCAGATCCGGATCGACGTCGCCGCCCAGCGGAGCGTATCGCATCGGCAGCATGTCGTATGCGGGCGCGACGCGTGTAAAGCGCCCGCTTGCGTCCAGGAGCAACGAAATGTTCTCGAAATGGCGGTCACCGTTACCGATCAGTTCGCTGAACGCGGCCATGACGTGAATCTTCGCCGCCTCGCGCTCCGACAAAACGCCCGCCTGTTCGCAACGTGTCGCGAATTGCGACCAGGTATCGCGCCGTCCGAAGCGCTCGTCGTCAATGGCGCCCGCGGACAGCATGCCGATGCGGCCGTAACGGCCCACGCGATCGAAACGCTGTACCTCGAGAAAGACGTAGCGCTCCGACATGAGGACCGTCGTGGATGCGGCCGGCACGTCGGCAAGCGACAACGATTGCTGCGCGATGTGCTCCAGCAGCAGCAGGTCGGCCATGCGTCCACCGCGCTTCGCGAACTTGACGATCACGTGCCCCACGTCCTGCGTGAAGCTCAGGAACTTCGGCTGCTCACCACCGGCGCTGGACCCATACGACGCATCCTTCAACTGGTTCGCCATGCTCTCGTAATAGGCAAGCTTCTCGTCACGCGGCACGGGCGGCAATTCGCGAAACTCCATTTCCCGCTGCAGCGACGCGTCACCATAGACGAGATTGCCGGGCAAGTTCAGCCCCCGCGAGAACAGATACGCGATACGGTGCTCGTCGCTCCAGTCGCGCAAACTCTCCGGAAATTGCTTGTCCATGGCCACTGAGCGGGCCACCTGACGTCCCAGGAAGCCCGACGGCGACGCGAAATGCATGTAAGGCGGCAATCCGTCATAGAGGACATTGCCCCGGTCCGACAGCTCCAGTGTTGCGCCGCCCCCGAGAAACTCGATCCCCGCGAACGGCCCGATGGCCCCGGCTTCGTTGATCTGGTACACCGATTGACGCGGACCCAGCCCTCCCGGCAACTGCCGCAGCAGTCCGTATTTGGGCGTACGCTCACCTGCCACCCGAAAGTTGGTGAATAGTTCAGGTGCGCTTCGAACCAGGCGAGAAAGCGTTGGTTGGCTGATGGCGAGGACTGACGTGATTTCCGCCGCCGTCCTTATTCCATGGGACAAGAGGCGGCGCAGTTCGTCGACTCGCGGCAAAGGATCCGGCATGACTGCCCTCCCGGCGCATTGACCATTGAATAGTTTGTGAATAGTTCAAGAATAGCACAAACGATCCACCGCCTTGTCGCGTCGCGCCAACGCATTGCCCACGACGCCAATCAGGCGGCCGCGGCCGACCCGGCGGGCGACTGCCTCGGCGACCCATGCTCGTGCAACACCGGAATTCGGTAAACTATCGGTCTTTCCGGGCCGCTTCACCGCCCGCAGCAAATTCAGCCCCCATGTCGAAAACGCCCCTGACACCGCCCGCACCGAACACCCACGAGATCCGCCCTGGACAGTCCGTCGAGTTGCTCAAGGAACTGCACATCCTGACTCGCGACGGCAAGATGAACCAGGACAGCCGTCGCAAGCTCAAGCAGGTCTATCATCTGTTCCAGTTCATCGAGCCGCTGCTTCAGGAAGTCAAGAACGACCGCGGTCGCGTCACGCTCGCCGATCACGGCGCCGGCAAGTCTTATCTGGGCTTCATTCTTTACGACCTCTTCTTCAAGGCGCTCGCCGACGACTCGCATATCTACGGCATCGAAACGCGCGAGGAACTGGTCAGGACGTCGCAGGCACTGGCGCAGCGCCTCGGCTTTCCAGGGATGTCGTTCCTGAACCTGTCGGTGGCGGATTCGATCACGTCGCCCGAGCTGCCGGCGACGATCGATGTCGTCACCGCGCTGCACGCCTGCAACACCGCGACCGACGACGCCATTCGTTTCGCGCTGGCCAAGCAGGCGCGCCACATCGTGCTGGTGCCGTGTTGCCAGGCCGAAGTCGCCGGCGTATTGCGCAAGCACAAAGGCAAGCAGTTGGCAGGCAATCCGCTGACCGAAATCTGGCGGCATCCGCTGCATACGCGCGAATTCGGCAGCCAGGTCACGAATGTGCTGCGCTGCCTCCAACTGGAGGCGCATGGCTACCAAGTGAGCGTGACCGAGTTGGTGGGCTGGGAACACTCGATGAAGAACGAACTGATCGTCGCGCAGTACAAGGATCTGCCGCGCCGCCGCCCGGCGGAGCGACTCGAACACGTGCTCGAATCGCTGGGGCTCGAAGAACTCCGTGAACGGTTCTCGACGGCGCCTGTCGATGCCTGATTCAAGTCGGGTTCAAGGCTGACGCAAACCGGCTTCCCCCTGGTTCACACCGGCTTCGCGCGCGAATCGAGCTTGAATCAGGCCAGAAAGCCAGGCTGACGCTTCGGGTGGGCATCCGCGAACGCTGGCAGCGCGAAGCAGCGCTCGGACAGCGCGGCCACACGCCCAAACGCGCTTACGTCGATACCGTAGAGATCGGCGATGACGACCTGCCCGGCAATGCAGATGTCTGCAAGCGTCGGCGTATCGCCCATCACAAATGGCGACGCCGGTCGTTGCCCGAGCATACGCTCGTACGTGGCGAGACCCTCCTCGCCCCAATGGCGGCACCACGCCTCGATTGACTCCTTGTCCGCCCCAAACGCCTGCGCCAGATGCTTGCGCACTCGCGGCACGACCAGCGGATGCGAGTCGGCGGCGCTAACCGAAGCCAGCGCGCGAACATGAGCCCGATCCTTCGCATCGCCAGGCACCAGGCGGGGCTCGGGGTACAACTCGTCCAGATACTCGATGATCGCCAGCGACTGGAACACTCGATGCCCATCGTGAACCAGCGTCGGCACCATATGCCCGGCATTCACCTCGGCGTACGCCGCATCGAACTGCCGTCCCGCCAGCAAGTCCACGCCGATTTCTTCGTACGGCAAACGTTTGAGTGCCAGCGCCACGCGAACGCGAAACGCCGCGTTCGAACGCCAGAATCCATAGAGTTGAAGCGCCATTTGAACTGTCCTTATTCAATGTCCGGAGGGAAGGAAACCGGCGACACCCGAGCGCACGCCCGAGTGCACGCCCACCATACGATTGCATTTGCAATTCATCGCCGTCGATCATGCCATGCGCCAATTGCAATTGCAACGCACTCGTTCCCCCTCCGCTTCCGCGTTGCCTTGCGCATTTCCCGCCGCCCCGCCCGCAAGGTGACAAATCGGCGCGCTTCAGACAGAATTTCCCCGGCTGCCGACCGCCCCGAAAGTTCGGCGTGTCAACTCCGGGTTGCACCGACCCAATCAGCTAAAGGCTCAAGACATGTCCCATCCTGTCTTTCTCGAGAGTCCGCCGTGGCCACGCATGCCTGAGGGTCGCAAGGGGGAACTGAAGCCATACTTCGCCGCTGGCGGTCCGTCGCTGGAAGCGAATGCCTGCCTGCCCCTCTTCTGGCGTACGCTGTTCAGTGTTGAAGACGTTCATTTCGCGCATGTCATCGACGACTTCGACCCTGAAGACGAAGCCATCGAACTGGAGGAGTTCCTGGAAAGCGTGCCCCCGGACGAAAGGGATGCGACATATCCCTATCTGGTGACGACCAAGGCGCTGGCACTCGAGCGCACCGCCCGGCGGCGCGAGGCCCTTGTCGCGTTGCTGGGCGAACGTTATCGCCTCATTCATGACGCCTTCGTCGAGTACATCCGCACGGCGTATGGGCCTTTCGTTCTGGTGCGCACGAGCGGGCTGCCGGACGTCATGGACGCCACCGGTTGGTTGACGGATCAACTGGAGCGCATGGGCGCACTGGAGCATGGCACGCCGATCGATGCCGGTCTCGCGCGAGACGTCGAAGAGGCGCGCCGCGCGTCCGATGGCAACGCGGTCTGGCTCACCACGGGCGTGGGCGATCCGCGCGCCGAGGTCAACCCGTGGCCGAGCCCCCGGCTCGTGGAAGCCTTCCCTGCCTGTGCGCCCCGCCCTCGCGGCACAGCGAGGGGATCCACCGACGCCCCCAAAGCCGGGGGCAAATACACCTACCGCGACCAGACCTCGCTGGACAAGACGCTCGAGTGGCTGGCAATCCTCCTGTTCGGCGTCTCCGCCGCAGCCACCTGGGTGCTCACGCACTCGCTCTGGAAAGCCGTGCTCGCGACCGTGCTGATCACCGCCGTGATGGTCTGGTTGATGCTGCGCGTGCGGCGTGTCGGGTAAGGCATCCGTCCGCTCCGATCATGCCGTCGAGGCTGATGAGCCTTTGCAGGCGCGCGGCGCTTTCCCCCTCACAGCGCCACGACCTCCAGAATCGCGTCGGCGAAAGCTTTCGGCGCCTCCTGCGGGAGGTTGTGGCCCACGCCGCCGCCAATGTTGCGATGTTGGTACTTCCCGGTGAATTGCTTCGCGTAAGCGGCCGGCGCGGGATGCGGCGCCCCGTTGGCGTCACCCTCCATCGTAATGGTCGGCACGGCAATCTTCGGCGCCGCCGCCAGACGCTGCTCGAGCGCATCGAAGCGCGGCTCGCCCTGCGCCAGCCCGAGACGCCAGCGATAGTTGTGGATCACGATGGCCACGTGGTCGGGATTGTGGAACGCGGCCGCCGAGCGTGCGTAAGTGGCATCGTCGAACTGCCACTTCGGCGACGCCAGTTGCCAGATGAGCTTGTTGAACGCATCGGTGTTCGCCGCATAACCTTGCGCGCCACGCGCCGTGGCGAAGTAGAACTGATACCACCACTGAAATTCGGCCTGCGGCGGCAACGGTGCGCGGTTGGCCGCCTGGCTGCCGATGAGATACCCGCTCACCGAGACTAGCGCCTTCACCCGCTCCGGCCAGATCGCGGCCACGATATTGGCGGTGCGCGCTCCCCAGTCGTAGCCGCCGAGAATCGCCTGATCGATCTTCAGGGCGTCCATGAGGGCAATGACGTCGGCCGCCACCACGGCCTGCTGACCGTTGCGCGGCGTCGCCGCCGACAGCAACCGGGTCGAGCCATAGCCGCGCAGGTACGGCACGATCACACGGTAACCTGCCGCGACCAGCAACGGTGCCACGTCGACATAGCTGTGAATGTCATACGGCCAGCCGTGCAGCAGGATCACGACCTTGCCGTCTTCCGGTCCCGCTTGCGCATATCCGACGCTCAGGTCTCCCGCTTCGACCTGGCGCATCGCCTCGAACGAGGCATGCCCTCCGGCCGAGCTCGAGACGGATGCCCGCGCAAGCGATGAAAAGCCGAGTTCCGCGAGCGTGGCGCCCGCCAGCGTGGTGCCCAACAGACGTCGACGGCGAAGATTGATCGATTCCGACATGATGGTTGTTGTCCTCAGTAAGTGATGGTCCGGCGCGTGCCGGAAAAGCGAAGCCAACACGCCCTGGGGCCAGCCGTTTCGATGCCTGCCGGGCGCGTAGTCAGAGTTATATCCGCGCGCCCGCCGCCGTTTGTGTCCGAATGTATCCGTTCGAAGCATCGACACAAACGGATTCAAAATTCCCTCGTGATAGCATTCCGGCTTTCCGCTCGCTACGGCATCCTTCGCTGTCCAATGCACCTGACCGCCCACAAACGACGCCTGTTCGCATGGCTTGGCCTCGTCGCCATGTGCCTGGCAATCGGCATGCCGGTCGTGAGTCAGGTAATGGCGGCGCATCGCGCTGAGCAGGCGCGATGGCTGGACGTCGCGCTGTGCCGCGTGGACGGGCCCTTGAGCTCGAAGTCGGCATCGCGCGCATCGGCCATGCATGACAGCCACGAGGCGTCGATGCCCCACGCCTCGCACGACAGCGCCGGGGACGTTTGTGGCTATTGCTCGCTGCTCGCGAATCACCCGCCGCTCACGATGGCGTCGCTCACGGGCGCCGTTGCCTTCGCCTGGGTTGCCCGCGCCGGCCCCGTCGGCGACACGCTCGCGCCCTCCCCCCGCCTCGCCTTCGCGCCGCCAGCACGCGCGCCGCCCGCCCTTTCCTGATCTCGCGCTCAGTCCGACGCCCCGCCCACGGCGGTGGTGGCGTCGCTCTTCATTTGCGCCTGCCGTGCACGTCGACGTCTGGACACGACGTCACGCGAGGACGGCATGCGCATGCCGCGGCACTCGCATCGCGCAGCCCGCGGCGACACGAGAGGGAATCGTTGCCTCATGCATCCCCCAAATATCCCCTTTGCCCGTGCGCAACGGGCGCAACCGGGCACAGCCGCCGGACAATATCGCACCCTCTGGCGCTGGCACTTCTATGCGGGCCTCTTCGTCATGCCATGGCTCATGGTGCTGGCCCTCACCGGCACGCTGTATGTCTTTGCCCCGCAAATCGAACCGTGGCTCTATCACGACAGGATGATCGTCGAGGCGTCCGATTCGCCGCGAATCGCCGAGCAGACGCTGATGGAACACGCAGCGTCCGCGTTGCCCACCGGCGCTCGGATCAGCAGCGTCGAAGTCAACCGCGCCCCCGAACGCAGCGCCGAGTTCATCTTTCGCCTGCCCGACGGCGCGCGCCAAAGCGTCTACGTCAATCCCTATACGGGGACGGTGCTCGGCACACTGAGCGTCGAACACCGGCTGATGCAACAGGCGCGCAACCTGCATCGCTCGCTCATGCTGGGCAAACCCGGCGAGTGGCTCATGGAGCTGGCCGGCTGCTGGACGCTAGTGATGCTGGGCACCGGTCTCGCACTCTGGTGGCCGCGCGCCGGTGCGACGTGGGCGAATGCGTTGCGACCGCGCTGGCAACTGCGCGGCCGGGCCCTGCTGCGTAATCTGCACGGCGTGATGGGCCTCTGGCTGGCGGCCGGCGGGCTGGCGTTCGTGCTGACCGGGCTGCCGTGGACCGGCTTGTGGGGCGCCCAGTTCAAGGCACTCGCGACGCAAGCCGGGATGGGCTCGCCACCCGGCGCCTGGGGCAAGGCGCCTGTGCGCTCAACGGTGCCCGAAAAGCCGACGACGATGGACGACCTGCCCCTCGCCCAGATTCCGTGGGCCGTCGGCAATATGCCCGTGCCGCGGTCCGGCGCGCCGGACATGGTGGGTACGCCACATGGCGCGCCGACGCAGGCGACGCCTCCCGCGGCGGCCGCTCCCACGAACCATGCCGGGCACGACGGCATGGCCGACGCGACAGGCATGACGCCCGCGCGCTTGCGCGCGACGGGCGCGCTGTCCGTCGACGAGGTCATGGCCATCGCTGCGCGGCGCGGCGTTCAGAACGGCTACAGCCTCGTCGTGCCATCGACGGCGGACGGCGTGTACACCGTGTCGTACTTCCCGGCCGACCCGCGCGCCGAGCGCACCATGCACATCGACCAATACAGCGGCAAGGTACTTCGCGACATCGACTACAACGCTTACGGCGCCATCGCACAAGCGATCTCCTATGGCACCTCGCTCCACATGGGCAAGTACTTCGGCGCGGCGAATCAATGGCTCTGTGCAGCGATCTCGATGGGGTTGCTCGCGATGTCCGTGACCGGATTCGCGATGTGGTGGATGCGCCGCCCGGCCCGGACGCTGGGCGCGCCCGCTCGTGCGGCGTCGCGCCCGCCAATGCGCGCCTGGGTCGCCGGCATGGTCGCGCTCGGCGCCATCTTCCCGCTAATGGGCGCGACGATGGCACTCGTCTGGGCGGCCGATCGCATCGCGTTCCGGCGCCAGGTCGCGACCTGAAGGGATACCCGACGCCTTATCGCGTCACACGCGGGAGATCGGCGCGGGTCTTACGCCCACGTACGCCGCGCGCGGGCGAATCAAGCGGGTGCTTTCTCGTTGCTCGAGCGCATGGGCGATCCAGCCAATGGTGCGGCCCAGCGCGAACAGGCCGAACGCCGAGCCCACCGGCAGCCCGAGGTGACGCCGCACCGCCACCAGCGCGAAATCGAGCGACGGGCGCTGCCCGACCAACGTGTCGGCCGCTTCGATCATGGTCTGCCATGTCGGGTGCGACGGCAGCACCCGCGCAAGCATCGCGCTCGCGCGAACATCACCGGCTGGATAAAGGTGATGCCCGAAGCCAGGCAGCTTCTCACCACGCGCGAGCCGCTCTCGCAGGCGCGCGGCAACGTGCGTCTCGCCCACCTCATCCCACATCGCCTCGTTGCGCGCGGTGGTGCCGCCGTGACGCCCCCCGGTCAGCGCCGACAGACCGGCGACGACCGCCGCGCGCAGGCTGGCGCCCGTCGATGCCACGCAACGCGCCGTAAAGCTCGACGCGTTCAACTCGTGATCGGCACACAGCACCAGCGCCATGCGAATCAGATCCGCCCCCGACGCATCGCGAACGCCCCACGCGTGCGCGCATTGCTCGTGAACGGGGGCGTCGCTCGGCGTGGTGCCCAGCAGGCAGGCCGTCATCAACCTCAGCAGTTCGGCGCTTCCCCGCGCGACACGCGTCGCATCGCGCTGCCAGATGCCTGTGGCGGTATCGTCGCTCGCGGCCGTAAATGCCGGCAGCAACGCTGCTTCGGCACGTTGCCCGCGATATCGATCGAGCAGCAAGGCGGGCCAATCGTCCGGGCCGCATTCGCGGTCCTCGCGCGCGGCGAACGCCGTTGCCTCGTCGCATTGCCACAACCACGCCGCCGTGGCTTCGACCGAGGTCGACTCCGCCATCGTCAGGGCATCACGCCCCCGGTAGTAGCATCGTCCGTCCTCGATCAGCGTGATCGAGGACTCGAGCACCGGCATCCCCCAGTCCAACGCCGCCTTGGCGACCTCCCTGGGCTTGCGACCACGGGTGCGTTGCGCCGCCAGACGCTCGACATCGGCGACGCGATAGCGGCGCTCGCGGTGCGTTTTACCGGGCTCGGCGTGAAGCAATCCACGGCTTACGTAGGCATAAAGCGTCTGGAGGGACACGCCAAGACGCTCGGCGGCCTGTGCGGCGGTGAAGTAGTTCATGTGGCGTGGCGGACGTTCCGGGAAGTCCAGGTGAAAGCAACAGATTGATTAATCTAATCAATATTGACAATAAAATCCATCGGCATAAGCTTCCATTCGCCGGCAGTCCTGTATCGCGACGCGTTGCGATGCCCCCCATCGAATTCATCGAGGATTCCCCATGTCTCTCGCCGTTTCCGGTCGCGCCATTGCCCTTGCCGACGACACCGGCTTCGTCAAACCCTATCTGAACGAAATGCGATGCGCGCTCGACGCTTCGAGCACCGCGACGCCACCCGAACTGATGCTAAGCGGCCACGGTGCACTTCCCTGCGTATTTCCCTATACCGATTTCGCCACTGCGGCGATCGCCAACGCAACCCTTGCCGTCGCCGGTCTGTCCGCCGGCCCGGCGGCGGATTTCGGACTCGATGGCGCGTCCTCGCTGCCGGCGGTCAATGTGGACCGGCGCCTGGCGTCGTTCTGGTTCCAGACATCGTTGCGCGCCCAAGGCTGGTCGTCTCCCCCGATCTGGGATCCGATCGCGGGCGACTATCGCACGTCCGACGGCTGGATTCGCCTGCATACCAACGCCCCGCATCATCGTGCCGCAGCGCTGAAAGTGCTCGGCGTGCCGGCCGAGCGAGAGGCCGTGACGCGAAAGGTCGCGAGCTGGCAGGCCGACGCGCTCGAAACGGCCGTCATCGTCGAAGGCGGATGCGCAGCGGCGATGCGCTCGATGACGCAATGGGACGCGCATCCGCAAGGCATGGCGGTTGCCGGCGAACCCCTGCTCCACTGGGAAACGTTCGATGCCGGCGTTCAGGCGCGCGGCCGCGACTGGCAGCCGATGCGCGAACGACCGCTGAGCGGCATTCGCGTGCTCGATCTCACGCGCATTCTCGCGGGACCGACGGCAACGCGGTTTCTGGCAGGCTTCGGCGCGCAGGTACTGCGCATCGATCCCCCCGGATGGGACGAACCCGGCACGGTGCCGGAAGTCGTGCTGGGCAAGCGTTGCGCGCGGCTCGATCTGAAACACGACGATGGCCGCACAGTGCTCGAGGCGCTGCTGCGCGAGGCCGATGTCCTCGTACACGGCTATCGGCCGGATGCGCTCGAGCGTCTCGGGCTCGGCAAGGCGCGACGCCGCGAACTCAATCCCGGACTCATCGACGTCTCGCTCGACGCCTATGGCTGGAATGGCCCCTGGCAGGCGCGGCGGGGATTCGACAGCCTGGTACAGATGAGCGCGGGAATCGCCGACGCCGGCATGCATGCGGGAGGTACCGGGCGGCCAGTGCCGCTGCCCGGCCAGGGTATCGACTACGCAACCGGTTATCTGATGGCCGCGGCGGCCATCCACGCGTTGAAGCGCCGTCAGACCCAGCGCCAGGGCGCCACCGTGCGCGCCTCGCTCGCCAGAACGGCACGACTGCTCGTCGCCCACCGTACGCCGCCCGCCGCGCCTTCACCGCTTGCCCCGGAAACGGCGCACGACCTGTCGGCGCGGATCGAGGATACGTCGTGGGGACCGGTACGTCGCGTGGCCACGCCCATGTCGATCGAGGGCACCGCCGTCGACTGGGCCCTGCCAGCCCTTGCACTGGGAACGGCCACGCCGCGATGGGCGTAAGCGGCCGGGGCCCCGGACCGGGGGCCCGGCCGTCGCCCCGGGCATGGCTTCACACGTCGAAAATGCCGCTCAATCGAGTGCATGCCGCCGCGCCTGACGAGCGGCATGCAATTGACGTTCAGCCTGGCTCAGCAACGCCGACACGTTCGTCGGCATACCGAGCGCCCGACCTTCGGCGTCGAACGCCACCGGATCGGCCATCGCAATACCAAAGCTGGCCGACAATGGCAGCGCATCGCCGTCAGGCAAGGTGAGCGTGGTCGCCTCGATACGCCCGCGCAACAATTCCGCGAACTGTCGTGCCCGGGATTCGTCGAGCACCCGCGCGAGAATGACGAAAGCGTCAGCCCCGAGCCGTGCAACGACATCTCCGGGCTGACATGTGTTCAGGCACACGGCACCGACACGGCGCAGGACGTCGTCGCCAAGCGCATGGCCGTATGTCGCGTTGAGATTCGTGAAGTGGTCGATGTCGAACTTGATCAGTGCCACGCGCCCCGGCGAGTTCGTCGCGCACAGCGCCTGCGCCTGACGCTCGAACGCCCGCCAGTTCATCAAATGCGTCAGTGGATCGGTGTCCGCGCTCATTTCCAGTTCGCCCAGCAGACGGGCCCGCTCGCGGCGCAGTTGCGCCAACTCGACGGCGTTCAGGCGCAGCACCCTCAGCGCATCGAACACCGCACGCACCTGAGGACGACACTTCGGCAGGCGTTCGTCGCGCACCGCGACGTCGAGATTGCCCTGGGCCAGCGCGTCCACGAATCGCGCCGCGGCCTCGAAAGGCTGGACCACGCTGCGGCGGAAATTGCGCAACACGAGAGCGATCACCAGTACCAGCGCGGCTTCGGCAAGCGCCGTGTAAATCACCCGTCGCAATGCGGATGAATACTGCGCGTCGACCTTACCGCGGGCGATCGACAGCATGTTGTCGCGAAAATCGGTGATGGCACGCATCATCGGCACGTAAGTGTGCGCGAATTCGGCCGTCGTCGGCGCCTTCGGGTGCGGCTGGCCGGCCAGCGCTCGCACGGCGGCGACGTAACGCAGACCGGCCCCAAAATACTGGGTGTTCAGCGCATCGAGCGTCTGGGGGCCAAGCACTGCCGCGTCCGTCATGCGCGACGCGATCATGTCGCGCAGTTGCTCGATCCTGCCGAGCGTCCGTTCGATGGCACGTTGATCGGTATCGCTGAGAGACTGCCCCGTCGTGAGTGTGGCGGTGAAATGAGAACCGAGCTGCCCGGCGTACTCGCGCAGATCGGCCGCCAGCCGCGCGAGCACGAGGAAGTGAAGCGCCTCGGGCGCCCCGCGCGAGACCACGTTGATGCGCGACGAGGCCACTGGCGTGAAGTCGGCGATGACCCGGACCATGCGATCGACCGCGTCACGCACGGCGGCGTCGCTGCGCATCTCGCGCGGACGCTGCGCCAGCAAGTCCACGTTGGCGCTGGCGGCGGCGAGGTCAAGCCTGGCCCGCTCGACAGCGCGCAGGCTGGGACCGCACTGTTCGCAGCGGCTGGCCGAGAGCGCCGAGAGCAAGGCCTGCAAGCGTGCGTTGGTCACTTCGCGGGCGCCGCGCAGCGCGGCGACGGATTCGTTGGGAAGCGGAAGATCGGCACCGAGTACCGCGTTGGCCGGGCCACGCTCGGCGGAAGCCTTCTCCATGGCGAGCAATGTGGCTTGCAGCGCATCGAGGGCCGCCCGGGCATCGCCGGCTCGCTGAAACGCACCCCATGCCATCGCAAACAGGCCGATACAGAGGATGGCGACGACAGAGACAACGGCAAGGTTCTGGAGTCGCAGGCGGCCGGTGAGCGAAGCAGCGGAAAGTAACGTGCGTTTCATTGACGACGACACCGTCGGCCACACGGTACGGATTCCCACGGGGACCGCATCGGACGATCCCGCGCGGCAGCGATCTGCGCCCATGCCCGGCACACGGCAATGACGCTTTGACGTCGCAGACACGCCGGTGGAAGGCGAACGCGACGATGCGTAATTGTCGCACAACGATCTGCCGCCGCCCGCGTGGCTCCCTAAAGTTACAGGTCGATCGCGAGCTCCGTTCCCTGCTTGATCGCACGTTTGGCGTCGAGCTCCGCCGCCACGTCCGCGCCACCAATGACGTGCACGCGCGCTCCCGCGGAACGAAGGCCATCCGCCAATTCGCGCAGCGGCTCCTGGCCCGCGCACAAAACTACGTTATCAACGGGCAGCACGTGCGAGGTGCCGTCGATGGTGACATGCAGTCCTTCGTCGTCGATGCGGCGATAGGTCACGCCTGGAATCATTTCGACGCCCCGATGCTTGAGCGACGTGCGATGAATCCATCCGGTGGTCTTGCCCAACGCGTCGCCAACCTTGGATGTCTTGCGCTGCATCAGGTAAACCTTGCGTGGCGACGCCTCCGGCATGGGCGCCCGTAGGCCACCCGCGTGGGCATACGCCGGATCGATTCCCCACTCCGCGTAGAACTTTTCGGGCACCAGGGTGGCGCTCTCGCCGGCTTGCGTGAGGAATTCCGCCACGTCGAAGCCGATGCCCCCGGCGCCGATCACGGCGACGGTCTTGCCCACGGCCGCGCCGCCACGCAGGACATCGATATAGCTGAGCACCTTCGAATGGTCGATGCCGTCGATGGCCGGCGTGCGCGGCACGACGCCCGTGGCCAGCACGATGTCGTCGTAGCCGCCGTCGAGCAGCGATGCGACGCTGGCGCGCGTGTTGAGGTGGAGTTTGACGCCGGCGGCGTCGAGCTCATGGCGGAAGTAGCGCAATGTTTCGTGAAACTCTTCCTTGCCCGGAATGCGCTTGGCCATGTTGAACTGGCCACCGATCTCCGAGTCTGCCTCGATCAGGGTGACGTCGTGCCCGCGGCGCGCCGCCACGGTCGCGGCGGCCAGACCGGCAGGCCCGGCACCGATCACGGCGATCCGGCGTACGCGCGGGGCGGGCTCGATGCGCAGCATCGTTTCGTGGCAGGCGCGCGGATTGACCAGACACGACGTGATTTTGCCGCCGAATGTGTGATCGAGGCATGCCTGATTGCAGCCGATACAGGTGTTGATCGTCTGCGCGCGACCCGCCGCGGCCTTGTTCACGAACTCGGGATCGGCGAGTAGCGGCCGAGCCATCGACACCATGTCGGCCTGCCCCTCGGAAAGCAGGCGCTCGGCCACCTCCGGCGTGTTGATACGATTGGTCGTGATGAGCGGAATGCCGACGTGCCCCTTGAGCTTGCCGGTGACCCAGGCAAACGCCGCGCGTGGAACGCTCGTCGCGATTGTCGGAATGCGGGCTTCGTGCCATCCGATGCCGGTATTGATCAGCGTTGCACCGGCGGCTTCGATCGCGCGCGCCAGTTGCGCCACTTCGTCGAAAGTCGAGCCACCCTCGACCAGATCCAGCATCGACAGCCGGTAGATGATGATGAACTCGCGGCCCACCTTCTCCCGCACCCGTCGCACGATCTCCACCGGGAAACGCATGCGGTTCTCGTAACTGCCGCCCCAGGCGTCGGTGCGATGGTTGGTGCGCGCCGCGATGAATTCGTTGATGAGATACCCCTCGGAGCCCATGATCTCCACGCCGTCGTAACCGGCTTGCTGCGCGAGCGCGGCGCAGTTCACGAAGTCATCGATGGTCGACTCGATTTCCTGCGCCGAAAGCTCGCGAGGTTTGGCCGGCGTAATCGGCGCCTGGAGCGCGCTCGGCGCCACGAGATCGGGATGGTAGGCGTAGCGCCCGAAATGCAGGATCTGCATGGCGATCTTGCCACCGGCCGCGTGTACCGCGTCGGTCACGACCCGATGCCTGGCAGCCTCCTCCTCCGTACTGAGCTTGGCGCCGCCCGCATATGGGCGCCCGGCGTCGTTCGGTGCAATACCCCCCGTCACCATCAATGCCACGCCGCCGCGCGCCCGCTCGGCATAGAACTCGGCCATCCGGGCGAAGCCGTCGCGCGCTTCTTCCAGTCCGACGTGCATCGAACCCATCAATACCCGGTTTCGCAACGTCGTGAAACCCAGGTCCAGGGGCTGCATCAGGTGGGGATATCCGCTCATCGCTGTCTCTCTCGTCGTCCGGCGAACGCCGTGGGTTTCGGGGGCAGATGCCGGCAAGCATGGGGCACATCGATATCGCGGCTCGATGGTATGCAACCGGTTGCATAGTTGGATGCCGATTCTATGCGGCCATTTTCAACTATGCAACGGGTTGCATAGTTAGTAGCGAGTCTCTACACTGCCGCACATGCCGCTCGCCCATGCCCTGATGACCTCGTTGCTGGAGAAGTCCTCCTCGGGGTATGACCTCGCTCGCCGATTCGACAAGTCGATCGGATTCTTCTGGCACGCCACCCACCAGCAGATCTACCGCGAGCTGGCGCGCATGGAGGGGGCAGGATGGATCGATTCGATGGCCGCGCCGGACGGCGGGCGCACGCGCAAGCGGGTATACCGGGTGCTCGACGCCGGGCGCGACGAACTCCTTGCCTGGGCCGCCACCGACACCGCGCCATCGGATCTGCGCGACGACCTCATGGTCCTATTGCGCGCGGATGCCGTCGTCGGACCGCTCGGCCTGCAACCCGAACTGCAACGTCGTGCAGCCGTTCATGCCCAGAAGCTGGCGGCCTACCGGGCCATCGAAGCCCGCGACTTCCCCCCCGGGCGAGCGCCGACCCGCGAGGCGGCGCTGCAGCGGCACATCCTCCGCCTGGGCATACGATACGAACAAGGTTGGCTCGACTGGACGCAGGAAGCGCTGGCGCTGCTGGTCGCGTGGGACGGCGCCGCCGTCGAAAGCACCTCGTCCGCTCCCTGACGGCCGCCGGCCGACCTGGCACGGGCACGTTGCCCAAGCCACAGCGCACTTTCGGAGGCCAGCCCCGTTGCCGCCGACTCGCGGATCGACGCAATTTCGTCCCATTTTCCTGTCAACGAACCGGCGCCATGGCGCGTTTAACGTGAGAATCGGCGTGTCGCTTACCGGCGCGCGTCTCCGTTTTTCGCCCCACCCTAGGCATTCATGGTGTTTTCCTCCAAGCGCTTCACGCTTTCCCGGCTGACCGGCCGCGCTCGCAAACTCGGAGCGCTCTGCGCCCTCGCCGCCGGCTCCCTTCCGCTTCTGCCCGCCCACGCCGGGACGGTCATCGTGCTCGACTCCGGCGCCGCCCAGTTGTCGCTCATCGACCAGGCCTCGCACAGGGTCGTCGGCACGATGCCCACGGGCAAAGAGCCGCATCACCTGATGATCACGCCCGACAAGCGCTCGCTGATCATCGCGAACTCGGTTTCGAACAGCCTGATGTTCCTCGACCCGAATACCGGCAAGCTGCAGCGGCAGGTCGCGGACATCGACGACCCTTACCAGCTGGGTTTTTCGCCCGATCGGAAGTGGTTCGTGACGGCCGCGCTGCGTCTGGACCGGGTCGACGTCTATCGCTACGACGGCGAGAACGTGTCCGTCGTCAAGCGCATTCCGCTGGCCAAGACACCCAGCCACATGACTTTTACGTCCGACAGCAAAACGGTGTTCGTCACGCTGCAGGACTCGGGCGAACTGGCGGCCATCGATCTGGCCACCCAGACGGTGAAATGGCGCATGCCGGTCGGCAAGACGCCCGCCGGTCTGTGGATGACGCCCGGCGACAAGTACTTGCTCGTGGGCATGACCGGCGAAGACGACGTGGCCGTGGTCGACTGGCGTGCCCAAAAGGTCATCAAGCGGATCCAGACCGGGCGCGGCGCGCACAACTTCCGCTCGCTGTCCGACGGGCGTCACATCGCCGTGAGCAACCGCGTCGAGAGCACCATCAGCATCCTCGATTACGAATCGCTCACCAAGGTCGCCGACATCACCGGCCTGATGCCGGGCCCCGACGATATGGAATTGTCCGCGGACAAGCGGTATCTTTGGGTGACGTTCCGGTTCGCACGCCATGTCGGCGTGATCGACCTGACGACGCGCCAGCTGGTCGACCGCATTGCCGTGAACCGGTCGCCGCACGGCATCTTTTTCGCCGAGCGCGCGCCCGTCCTCTCGCCGAATCCGGACTGACGAGACTGCCAGATGATTCAGGAAGCGATCAATTTCGTCGATAACGGCATTTCCGCCGCCCAGACGCTCGTCTATGTGGACGTGGTGCAGCCGCTGCTGTTCCACTTCAACCTGATGGGTTACGACGACGATATCTACGACGCCCTGTATTGGGTGCTGATCGGGGTGTTGCAGATCGGACTGACCTACGTGCTGCTGCGCCCGCTCGAGATGCTACGCCCCGTCGAGCGCTGGCAGGACCGCCGCCAGGTGCGCGCCGACGTGATCTACACGTGGATTGCGAAGCTCGGCATCCTGAATCTGCTCTTCTTCATGGTGCTCCGGCCCGCATTCGACGCGCTCCAAAGCCTGATGGTCATGCACGGTCTGGCCAGTATCGACCTCGACAGCCTCTATCCCGGGGTGACCGACCAGCCGCTCGTCTCGTTCCTGATGTACCTGACGGTGCTGGACTTCGCGGGCTATTGGTATCACCGTTGGCAGCATCGATTCGGCGTATGGTGGGAATTGCACGCGGTGCATCACAGCCAGCAGCAGATGTCGTTGTGGTCCGACGATCGCAATCATTTCCTCGACGACATCCTGCAAGCCGCCTTCTTCGCCGCGATCGCCCTGTTCATCGGCGTGCAACCGGGGCAGTATGTCGTGCTCGTCGCGGTCGGCAACTTTCTGCAGAGCGTGCAGCATGTCAACGCCCGGCTGCCGTACGGCCCGGTGCTCGAGCGCCTGATCGTGAGCCCGACGTTCCACCGTCGCCATCACGCTATCGGCTACGGACACGAAGGCACCCGCTACGGCTGCAACTTCGGCGTGCTGTTCCCCTGGTGGGACATGCTGTTTCGCACGGCATCCTGGGAACGCAAGGTCGAGCCGACCGGCATTCGCGACCAGCTGCCCGCGCCGCAGGGCCGCTCGCGTCGATACGGCACGGGCGTGATCGCCCAGCAACTGCGCGCCTTCGGCCGCATCGCCAAACGCCTTGCGCCACGGCGCACGGCGGGTCGTCCCGCTGTCTGAGACCGGCATTCCATCGATACATCGGCACTTCGGTAACGCGTTGCGGCAGACCCTCGACGCGTTGCCGCCCGACGCGCGAACAGGGCCGGGGCGGAGCGAATCGGCCCCGTCGAACAGGCGGACAGGGCCACGCGTCCCACGCCCCCGACGAGCGCCGTGATCCGAAGCACGTTCGCGCGCGTTCGCCAACGCGGCGTCAGCGCCCCGGCCCCATGAATTCTCCTGAAACACAGTGCGCCACCGGCTTGTCGACGCCGGGGCGCACTGGACTCTGACGCATCCCCGACGCGTTCTGCTGGTATTCTTCTGCGCTTGGCATGACTGCCCGGCATCGCCGGACTTCCGCGAATATGGTGCAACTGCAATCTCACGCCGGCGATGCCCTCGCCGGTCCTATCGCGTGGTACGTCTATGTGCTGCGTGCGTTTCTCGCGCTGATCGTTCTGGGGGCATGCGCCTGGGGCGCCATGGCGCTCGCCTATCGTTGTCCCGGCCCGGCGCCGGCGCGCTACCTCGTGATCGCCCTGTGGGCGTCCCTCGGCGTGGCCGCCGTGGTGACATTGCTGCGCGTGCGCGCGGGGGTGCCGCTCAAGGGATGGCCCCTCGCGTTTCTTGTCGCGACGATCCTGCTTATCGGATGGTGGCAGACGATTCGGCCATCCAACGATCGCGATTGGGCCGCCGACGTCGCCCAGTTGCTCGATCCGCAGCAGGACGGCTCGCACGTGACCCTGCACAATGTGCGCAACTTCGCCTGGCGTACCGAGACCGACTTCACTCCCCGCTGGGAGACGCGCACGTACGATCTCGACAAACTCGACAGCGCCGATCTCGTACTCTCCTACTGGATGGGCCCCGCCATCGCGCACACGCTGGTGTCGTTCGGCTTCTCTGACGGCCAGCGCGTGGTGTTCTCCATCGAGATCCGCAAGAAGCAGGGGCAGAAGTTCTCCGCGGTCGGAGGCTTTTTCAAGGACTTCGAAGCGACGCTGGTCGCCGCCGATGAGCGCGACATCCTGCGCGTGCGCAGCAACGTCCGCGGCGAGACCGTCTATCTGTACCGCCTGAACATTCCACCCAGACAATTGCGCGAGGTCTTTCTCGGCTACCTCGAGCGCGCACGCGATCTTCGCCGACACGCGAAGTGGTACAACACGCTCACCAGCAACTGCACAACCATCGTGTTCGAACTGGCTCGCATCATCGCGCCGGGCCTCCCACTGGACTACCGCCTGCTCCTCTCGGGCTACTTCGCCGAGTACGCCTACGACCAGGGCGGCCTCACGCCGGGCTTCACTTATTCACAACTGGCCGAACGCGGCAATTTCGTCGCCCGCGCGCTGGCCGCCGGTGACGCGGCCGACTTTTCGGCTCGGATCCGCGAGGGCGTACCGGGCGACGACCCGAAGGTGACGCCATGACGTCGCACCGTCTGGCGGGACCTGCCCGCTTCCCCGGCGGCGCGCTCTGGCGACGCATCGCCCTATTGAGTGCAGCCGTCTGGCTCACGGGAATTTCCGGCTGCGCAATGGTGGAAGTCCGCTCGCTGGGACCGGAGCAGTACATCGCCATGAAGCGAGGCGACATTCTCTCCACCGGTAAGCTCAGCACCTCGACGGATGAAACGATCCGCGTCGCGGGTCTGGACGATACGGTCTGTGCCAGATCGTCGCTCGACTGCATCGACGCGCTGGGTCGCGCGAAGGAAATCGACATCGACCGGCGCCTGGCGGCGATGGCCGAAATGTCGATGCAACTCGCCATTGCGCAAACGCCGACGGGCGACAAGCCCTGGAACGACGCTCAGTTCGATCTCTGGCTGCGCTCCGCACGCTACGCCTACGCGTATCTCTTCTACAGCGACAGGCCGTCGAGCGAGCGGGCTTTCGAGGATCGGCAGACACAGGTTCGGGACTACTACAACTACGCCGTGCAGTCCTTCGCCGTGGCGCTGTTCCGCCGCGCCAAGACGACCGGCAACGGCACCATTTCGGGGTGGACCCTGCCGGTCGATGCCAGCAGCGTGAACTTCGACGGCCGGCGCATCGACCCGAGAGAGGTCCTGCCGGCTTCCACGCTGTCGTTCGCCGGACTACGCAGCCCGTATCGCCGTGACGGCTTCGGCGCCGAGCTCGTCGCGGTACTCGACGACAAATCGGCAGCCGAAGCCCTGTGGTCGTCGACGACCCGCACGCCGGCGCCGCGCGGCGACGCCTCGACCGGCCCCGACAACGACAACGTCTACTCGACGCGCGAAGACGACCGCGCCCGGGGGGCGCGCAACGCCCGCGAGCGAGAGGCATCGCGCGACTTCCGGCGCGCCATCGACCCGAAGGCCGGGCAGGTCTACAGCGAAATGCCGTCGCCGTCGCTCACGCTGCTGCTGCGCTTCGACGGCACAACGCTCGAGGACGTACTCACCACGCACATCGCCACACTGGTCGTCTATGACCCATATCGCGAATCGTCCGTCGAGATCAACCATCAGACCGTGCCTCTGGCGGGCAATTTCACGGCTGGGTACGGTCTCTGGCTGGCCCGCTCGGGCTTCGCGGAACAGTCGCTGCGCACACTGTTCGGGCGCGACCGCGGCATTGTTCGCCCGCATATCTACCTGATGCAGCCCTTCGACCCCGGGCGCCGCGTGATTCTCATGCTGCACGGACTGGCAAGCAGTCCCGAGGCATGGGTGAACCTGGCCAACGAGATCCAGGGCGACGCCACATTGCGGGAACATTTCCAGATCTGGCAGGTGTACTACCCGACGAATTCGCCGATTCTCGTGAATGCGATGGCGATTCGCAACGCCTTCGAGACCACGCTCAGGCACTTCGATCCGGACGGAGTGTCCGCGGCGTCGCACGACGCCGTCATCATCGGGCACAGCATGGGCGGT